>NZ_FNHA01000009.1:211917-212993 GCF_900103595.1 Janthinobacterium sp. OK676 | reverse complement strand
CAGCGCGTGAGCGACATCATCACGGAAATCACGGCCGCCAGCAGCGAGCAAAGCGTGGGCATCGACGAGATCAACCGCGCCATCGGCCAGATGGACGCCGTCACGCAGCAAAATGCGGCGCTGGTGGAAGAATCGGCGGCGGCCGCCGAATCGATGCAGCACCAGGCGCATAACCTGGCGCAGGTGGTCAGCGTCTTCAAGTTGAATGGCCAGCAGACGCTGAAACGCCCGGCAGCGCCGCAAACCGCCTTGCGCCTCGGCTCACGCTGATATCGGCTTCTGCCTCTTTTTTATATCGTCTGGTTCCGCTTTTTTAGGATATTCACATGAATTTGTTAAGAAACGTCAGTATTGGTGTGCGCCTCGGCCTGGGTTTTGCCGTGATCTTGCTGTTTTCCATGCTTATTACCGGCATCAGCGTGTGGCGCTTGCATGACGTGGCCACGGCCACGCGCACCATGATGGAATTGCCCTTGGCCAAGGAGCGCTATATTTCCGACTGGTATGCGAAGATCGACAGCGGCGTGCGCCGCACCACGGCCATCGCGCGCAGCAGCGACACGACCTTGGGCGCGTATTTTGCGGAAGAAGCCAAGCAGTCGTCGGTGGTCTCGGGCGAACTGCAAAAGAAAATCGAAGCCTTGATTTCCAGCCCGGAAGAAAAGGAACTGTTCCGCCTCGTGAGCGAACAGCGCAAGGTCTACCTCGATTCGCGCGCGCAAGTGTCGAAGCTGAAGGCGGATGGCCAGGAAGCGGAAGCGGAGAAGGCGTTCCAGGGCATCTTCGTACCCGGTTCGACGCAATACCTGAAGGTGGTCAACGACATGCTGCAGCACCAGCGCGCCAGCATCGACACGACGGCGCGCGAGATCGACGAAGTGGCCAACACCAGCCGCAACCTGCTGCTGACCCTGGCCTTGCTGGCGCTGGGCTTTGGCGTCGTGTGCGCCTGGCTGTTGACGACGGGCATCGTGCGCCCTTTGCGCACGGCCGTGGAGATTGCCCGCAAGGTGGCCGATGGCGACTTGACGGCGCAGATCGACGCCAGCGCCAAGGATGAAACCGGGCAATTGCTG
>NZ_FNHA01000009.1:0-211362 GCF_900103595.1 Janthinobacterium sp. OK676 | reverse complement strand
CAGCGCGTGAGCGACATCATCACGGAAATCACGGCCGCCAGCAGCGAGCAAAGCGTGGGCATCGACGAGATCAACCGCGCCATCGGCCAGATGGATGCCGTCACGCAGCAAAACGCGGCCCTGGTGGAAGAATCGGCCGCCGCAGCGGAATCCATGCAGCACCAGGCGCATAACCTGGCGCAAGTGGTCAGCGTCTTCAAGCTGAATGCCCAGCAGGCCAGTGTCAGCGGTTTGAAGGGAGCCAAGCGCCCGGCAGCCAAGGCGCCGCAAGAGGCATTGCGGATCGGCCGCGTTGCTTAATTTGATGGTTGCCGGGTGGACTTAGACCCTACATCAACTGCTGGGGTCAGACCCGGCGGGTCTGACCCCTGATCGACCGCCTGCTGCGATAGCCGGTCCGCCTCGCCATTCCTGTGGCGCGGCAGCCAGCGCAAGCTGACCTCATTGAATTGTTCCAGCAGGGCCACCACGGTGGCCCTTTGCGTTTCCAGCCCCCTGGCGCCCACGCGCGTCGCGCCCAGCACATCGTTGATCACCACCTGGCTATCGCCGTACAGCAGCAGTTGCACGGGCGGCGGGCGCACGGCCAGCGCCGCCTGCAGCACGGCCGTCAGGGCCGCATATTCGGCGTCGCTGCTGCTGCCATAACCGGCCGCCTCGCTCACTTCGATACGTTCGCCATTCGGTCCCAGCAGCAGTGCGCCTATGCCCAGCTTGCCCGGATTCGGATGGGCGGAACCGTCGAACCAGCCGCGCCAGGCCAGCGGGCCGCCATGGTCCTGGCGGCTGAGCGCCAGCTGCGCGCGGCGCGCCTGCATCTTGGCTTCCTTGCGCAGTTTTCGCGCCGCTGCTTCTTCCGTCATGGCTTGATCAGGAAGGTATCGATGAGGCTGCCTATCCAGCATGCCGCCAGCACAGCAACGGCCACCGTCATGGCGGGCCCGTCATTGGCGGACAGCGCATCGACTTTTTCCGCGATCAGCTGCACGTCGAGGGGCAGGGCGCCACTGTCGATCTGTGCCATTAGCTGGTCCAAACGTGCCATGATCTGGCGCAATACGATCACCAGCGCGATCAGGGCGGGCACGAGGAAGAGGCAGCCGCGCGCCTTGCGTTTCAATACAAAATGCCCGCTGCCGGGGAACACCAGGGCCGACAGCAGCAGGGCGAGATGACGTTTGGAAAGGGGGGAGCCGCTCATGCGTGCCTTTGTGAGGAGAAAGAGCGGCTCATCATACTATTGCCAGCCGAATTTGCGCAGATACACGCGTTTCATGAACGTCGTCAGCACGGTGTAGCAGACGAGGATGCCCAGCAGCCAGGGGAAATAGCCGAGCGGCAGCGCTTGCAGCTTGAAGTAGGTCGCCAGCGGACCCATCGGCAGGAACACGCCCACGGCCATGATGAGGGTCGTGGCCACCAGCAGGGGCACGGACGCGATGCTGTCGATGAAGGGCAGCTTGGGCGTGCGGATCAGGTGCACGATCAGGGTTTGCGTCAAGAGGCCCACGACGAACCAGCCGGACTGGAACAGCGTCTGCTGCTCGGGCGTATTGGCGCCAAACACATGCCACATCAGGATAAACGTGCTGATGTCGAAGATCGAGCTGATGGGGCCGAAGAAGACCATGAAGCGGCCGATGTCGCGCGGGTTCCAGCTCAGCGGCTGCTGGATCAGTTCGGCGTCGACATTGTCGAAGGGAATGGCGATCTGCGACACGTCGTACAGCAGGTTTTGCACCAGCAAGTGCAGCGGCAGCATGGGCAAAAACGGCAGGAAGGCGCTGGCCACCAGCACGGAAAACACATTGCCGAAGTTCGAGCTGGCCGTCATGCGTATGTATTTGAGCATGTTGCTGAAGGTGCGCCGGCCTTCCAGCACGCCTTCTTCCAGCACCATCAGGCTCTTTTCCAGCAAGATGATGTCGGCCGCTTCCTTGGCGATATCGACGGCCGAATCGACGGAAATGCCGATGTCGGCCGCACGCAGGGCGGGCGCGTCGTTGATGCCGTCGCCCATGAAACCGACGATGTGACCATTGCCGCGCAGGGCGCGCACGAGGCGTTCCTTGTGCAGCGGGCTGAGCTTGGCAAACACGGTGTTGTCCTCGGCCGCCCTGGCCAGGGTGGCGTCGTCCATGTCATCCAGTTGCGGGCCTTGCAGCACGCCATGCACGGCCAGGCCCACTTCGCGGCAAATCTTCGCCGTCACGAGGTGGTTGTCGCCCGTCAAGACCTTGACCGTCACGCCGTGCTCGGCCAGCGCGCGCAGGGCGGGCGCCGTCGATTCCTTCGGCGGATCGAGGAAGGCCACGTAGCCGATCAGGGTCAGCGCCGTTTCATCGGCCACGCCGTACACGGTTTTATGGGGCGGCACTTCCTTGACGGCCACGGCCACCACGCGCAAGCCTTCCGCGTTCAGGCCGTGCGTGGTTTCCAGCACCTTGGCCAGCAGGGCCGCATCAAGCGGAATGCTGACGCCGCCCAGACGCAGATGGCTGCAGGCGGCGAGGATTTCCTCGACGGCGCCCTTGCAGATCAGTTCATGGTGGTCATTCTTTTCGGAAACGACGACGGACATGCGGCGGCGCACGAAATCAAACGGGATTTCATCGACCTTGACGTAATCGCGCGCCAGCTGCATTTCCGTCTGCAATTCCACATGGTCGAGCACGGCGCGGTCGAGCAGGTTTTTCAAGCCCGTCTGGTAGTGGCTGTTCAGATAGGCGAATTGCAGCACTTCGTCGGACGGCTTGCCGAACACGTCCGTGTGGCGCTCGAGCACGATCTTGTCCTGCGTCAAGGTACCCGTCTTGTCCGTGCACAGCACGTCCATGGCGCCGAAGTTCTGGATGGCGTCCAGGCGTTTCACGACGACTTTCTTTTTCGACAGTTTCACGGCGCCCTTGGCCAGGGTGCTGGTGACGATCATGGGCAGCATTTCCGGCGTCAGGCCGACGGCCACGGACAGGGCAAACAGGAATGCTTCCATCCAGTCGCCCTTGGTCCAGCCATTGATCAGGAACACGAGCGGCGCCATGACGAGGGCGAAGCGGATCAAGAGCCAGCTGACGCTGTTGACGCCCGCTTCGAACGCCGTCGGCGTGCGCTCCGTGGCCGTCACTCTCGTGGCGATGGTGCCAAAATACGTGCGGTTGCCCGTCGCCAGGACCAGCGCCGTGGCGGCGCCCGAGATCACGTTCGTGCCCATGAACAGCAGATTGGCCAGGTCCATCGGGTCTTTGCCATGGGCGTCGGACAACTCGGCCATCTTTTCCACGGGCAGGGATTCGCCCGTCATGGCGGCCTGGCTGACGAACAGGTCTTTCGCGGACAGCAAGCGGCAGTCGGCGGGAATCATGTCGCCGGCCGACAGCACGATGATGTCGCCCTGCACCAGCTGGCGGATGGGCAGTTCGCTTTGCTGGCCGTTGCGCAGCACGGTGGCCGTATTGCTGACCATGGCTTTCAGGCGCTCGGCGGCCCGGTTCGAGCGGCCTTCCTGCACGAAGCGCAGCAGGGTCGACAAAATCACCATGGTGCCGATGACGATGGTCGCCTTCGGATCTTCCGTCAGGTAGGAAACGATGGCCAGCACGGTGAGCAGCAGGTTGAACGGATTCTTGTAGCACAGCCACAGGTGCTGGTACCAGGCCAGCGGTTTTTCATGCTCGACCTCGTTCGGTCCCGTTTGCGCGCCGATGACTTGCGCCTCGGCATCGCGCAAGCCTTCCAGGCGCGTGTGCAGGCGGTTCAGCGCGCTGTCGAGGTCTTCATGGGCGGCCGCCAGCAGCTGGCGCGCCAGGTGGTCGGGCACGGGACGGGCCGTGCTGTTTTCCAGCGGCATGGCGCGGCGGCGGAAGTTGCCGGCCGTATGGCGCTTGCGCAGGAACGATTCGAATAAGCGGGTGAAGAGGTTCATGGCTCTTCCTTTCACGACGAGGTGTTGACGGGCGGCGCAGCCGCAGGCAAGACTTGCGTGCCGCCAGCGCGACATGGCGAACCATGGCGCTGGCGGGCAATCCGGGTCAGTAGCCGGTCGCGATCGGAAAGAGGGGGAGGGCGCGCGGCCGTACTGGCCGCGAGAGACACCGCACCTTGCTCAGCAAGGCACGGAGGAAAGGAAGTTCCGCGTTGCTTGCTGTTTAGCTGCCGAGGCAATCACCGATACAAGATCGGCTACTGTCACTAGAACAAGTACCCACGTGGGACTCCGTAAATGAATAATGAGGGCATCTTATGGATGGGCTGCCGGGGTGTCAACTGAAGAAATCTTAGGTTTCCAAAGTGTAATGTGACTGTTGCAGCCCCACGCTCAGGCATGTTGCGTGGCAAGCGCCAGCGAATCGGACAATATCTGCCACAGCGCCGCATGGCGCTGCTGCAGCGCGGCGCCACCCGCGTAGATCAGCTCCACGTGCAGGCTGTCGACGATGCCCAGGTAGGCTTGCGCGTACAGTTCGATGCGCTGCGGCGGTAAAGCAGGTGCAAGACGCGCCAGGCTCTTCACGTAGTGTCGCTGCAATTGCGCCAGCAGCGCTTCATAGCCCGTGCCCACTTCCACGCGCAGGGGCGTGGGCGGCAAATACGCCGTGCGCAGCAAAAAGCGCAGATGGGCCGACTCCGCGTAGCGCTGCGCCATGCGGTCGCCGTACAGGGCGCCGGCCTGCTGGCCGCCGGGCGCCGTCAGCACAGCCTCGTCGGCAAAGCAGCCGTCCATGAACGCTTGCTCTTCGGCCAGCGCGTCGGCAAACACGTCGAGGAAGAGGGCGTCCTTGCCGGCGAAGTGCGAATACAGCGAAGCCTTGCGCATGCCCGCCTGTTCGGCGATGTCGCTCAGCGACGAGGCATCGTAGCCGCGCTCGGAAAAGTGCACGACGGCGACGGCGCAGATGTTATCGGCCGAGGCCGAGCGTTTTTTCATCATTGGGGTGAGAGTGGGTGAGGCGTCAGTGCGCTCCCAGGCTGCCGGCATGGACCGGATGGATGCGCGCAGTGGCCAGGGTCAGCCATGATACCAGCAGGCCGGCCACGGTCAAGAACAGCAGCCATGGCAATGGTCCCCATTCGGACAGGCTGGCCGCCAGAGGCGTGGCCAAGGACGACAAGGTCATCTGGATGGCGCCCAGCAGGGCGGCCGTGAAACCGAGCGCGCGTTGCTGCGAACCCATGGCCATGGCCATCAGCGCCGCTTCCGCGATACCCAGGCCGAACAGGGCCACGAACATGCCCGGCACGACGGCCGCGATGCCCGCTCCCGTCCAGGCACCGAGCATGGCCAGTCCCGCGCCGCCCAGCATGGCGACGCTGCCCGCCACGCTCAGGCGCGCCACGCCGTGCCTTTCCACCAGGCGGCCGCTGGCCATCGCGCCCAGCAGCACGGCCACGCCCGTGGCGCCGAATTCGAGGCCGAAATGGCTGGCGGACAGGCCGAAATCGCGCTGGTACACGAGCGACGCGCCGCCGATATAGGCAAACAGGAAAAAGAAAGTGGCGGACAAGGCCAGCGCGGGCAGCAGGAAGGCGCGGTCCAGCGCGATGCGCGCATAGGTGCGGTGCATGCCCTGGGGCGAGACGCGGCGGGCGGGCGCTAACGTTTCCGGAAGGAACAATGCGCTATTGAGCAGGGTCAAGGCGCCCAGCGCGGCCAGGGCCAGCATCACGGCGCGCCAGCCGTAGTGCGCGTCGAGCAAGCCGCCCACGGCGGGCGCCAGCACGGGCGCCAGACCGACAATGGTCATCAACAGGGCAAACAGCTGCGCCGCTTTGACCCCATCGGCCACGTCACGCACCATGCTCATCACCACAACCAGGGTCAGCGCCGCACCCAGGCCCTGCACGGTGCGCGCCAGCAGCAGGGTGCTCAATTGATCCGCCTGCGACGCCCATACGGCCGCCACGATGTAGACGGCGATGCCGGCCAGGAGCGGACGGCGCCGGCCCAGCATGTCGGTGAGCGGCCCGCACAGCAGCTGCCCGCCGCCCAGGGCCAGCAGGAAGACCGTCAGGCTCAGCTGCACGTTCGCATACGAGGTGTGCAGCTCGCGCGCCATGGCCGGCATCGAGGCCAGATACATGTCGATGCCTGCCGGACCAAGCACGGCCACGAGAGCCAGGGAAGCGGCCAGCCCGAGACTGGCGGCGGGGAGAGTGGTTTGCTGCTGCATCGCGCTTCCTTCATATCGTGAAAAAAATGGGGCATGGACGCCGCCGTGTTTTTTATTGTACACTTACTGCCTACCGGTAGGTAGCTTGTTCAGTCAATGAAAAGGATGAGAGCGATGAAGGAAGAGACAATGACGGGAGAGCTGGCATGACGGAAGTGGGAATTGCGCTCAGCGGCGTTGCCGTGGCGCTACTGTTCGCCGCCTGGAGTTCGCACCGCGCCCGTTGCGAGCGGCGCGATGTCGTGTGCATGACGATACTGGGTACCGTGCTGGGCTTGCCTGGCGCGGTCTTGCTGGCGTTGTAGGTCGCGTAGGTCGGATTAGGCCCGAAGGGCCGTAATCCGACAACATGGTTGGCGTATATGGTGATGTCGGATTACGCTCCGCTAATCCGACCTACGATGAAAAAAGGCAGGCCGCGCGGCCTGCCTTCTTGTCGTCAGCATGCCCGTTTAAGCGGGCGCCTGGCGCTTACTCTTCTTCGTACGAGCTGATCGGCGCGCAACCGCAGAACAGATTACGGTCGCCATACACGTTGTCGGCGCGGCCGACCGGCGGCCAGTATTTGCGCTGGCGCAGGGAAGCGACGGGGTAGGCCGCGATTTCACGGCTGTACTTGCGTTCCCAGCTGTCCGACATCAGCACTTGTGCCGTGTGCGGCGCGTTTTTCAAGGGGTTGTCGTCATGGTCGAATTCACCGCTGGCGACCTTGGCGATTTCCGCGCGGATGGCGATCATGGCGTCGATGAAGCGGTCGATCTCCACTTTCGATTCGCTCTCCGTCGGCTCGATCATCAGGGTGCCCGGCACGGGGAAGCTCATGGTCGGCGCATGGAAGCCGAAGTCCATCAAACGCTTGGCCACGTCTTCATTGCTGATGCCGGTGGCGTCCGTGATCGGGCGCAGGTCCAGGATGCACTCGTGCGCGACCAGGCCATCGTGGCCCGAATACAGCACGGGGTAGTGCGGCGCCAGGCGGCGGGCGATGTAGTTGGCCGCCAGGATCGCCGTCTCGGTGGCGGCCGTCAAGCCTTCCGCGCCCATCATGGCGATGTACATCCACGAAATCGGCAGGATGCTGGCCGAGCCGAATGGCGCGGCGCTGACGGCGCCGATGCCGGCTGCGTCGCGCTGGTAGCCGGAGGAACGCTGGTTCGGCAGGAATTTCGCCAGGTGGGCGCCCACGCCGATCGGGCCGACGCCTGGTCCGCCGCCGCCGTGCGGGATGCAGAAGGTCTTGTGCAGGTTCAGGTGCGACACGTCGCCCCCAAAACTGCCGGGAGCGGCCACGCCGACCAGCGCGTTCATGTTGGCGCCGTCGATGTAGACCTGGCCGCCGTGCGCGTGGATGATTTCGCACAGTTCCTGGATGCCTTCTTCAAACACGCCGTGGGTGGACGGGTAGGTGACCATCACGCAAGCGAGGTTGGCGCTGTGCTTTTCCGCTTTTGCCTTCAGGTCCGCCAGGTCCACGTTGCCGTTGGCGTCGCAGCTGGTGACGACGACCTGCATGCCGACCATATTGGCCGATGCGGGGTTGGTGCCGTGCGCCGACGATGGAATCAGACAGATGTTGCGGTGTCCTTCGCTGCGCGATTCGTGATAGGCCTTGATCACCAGCAGCCCCGCGTATTCGCCTTGCGAGCCGGCGTTCGGCTGCAGCGAGACGGCCGCGTAGCCCGTCAATGCGCACAGCATCTCTTCCAGTTGCGAGATCATTTCGCGGTAGCCGACCGTTTGCGCATCCGGCGCGAACGGGTGGATGTTCGAGAACTCGGGCCAGGTGACGGGAATCATTTCAGATGTGGCGTTCAGCTTCATCGTGCACGAGCCGAGCGGGATCATGGTGCGGTCCAGCGCCAGGTCCTTGTCGGCCAGGCTGCGCAGGTAGCGCAGCATTTCGTGTTCCGAGTGGTAGCTGTTGAAGACCGGGTGGGTCAGGTAGGCGCTTTCGCGCGCCAGGTTGGCCGGCAGCGCACTGGTGACATTGGCTTCGACTGCGTCCAGGTCCGGGGCGGCAGGCGCGTTGGCCAGGCCGTGCGCGAACACCTTCCACAGCAGCGCGATATCGTCGCGCGTGGTGGTTTCGTCGAGCGACACGCCGACGTGGGTGTTGTCGATCTTGCGCAGGTTGACGCCGTGGTGCATGGCCGTCGCGTGCAGCTGCGCCGCATCGGCGACATTGATGGTCAGGGTGTCGAAATAGCTGGCGTTGACGACGCCATAGCCGAGGGTCTTCAGGTTGGCGGCCAGTACGCCCGTAAAGCGGTGCACGCGCTGGGCGATCTGCAGCAGGCCGGCAGGGCCGTGGTAGACGGCGTACATCGAGGCCATCACGGCCAGCAGCACTTGCGCCGTGCAGATGTTGGACGTCGCTTTTTCGCGGCGGATATGCTGTTCGCGCGTTTGCAGGGCCAGACGATACGCCTTGTTGCCTTGCGCATCGACGGTCACGCCGACCAGACGGCCCGACATATTGCGCTTGAATTCATCGCGCGTGGACAGGTAGCCCGCGTGCGGGCCGCCGAAACCGAGCGGCACGCCGAAGCGCTGGCTGTTGCCGACGACGACGTCGGCGCCCCATTCGCCCGGTGGCGTGAGCATGGTCAGGGCCAGCAGGTCGGCCGCGACGATGACCATGGCGCCATTCGCGTGCAGTTTTTCCACGCCGGCGCGGTAGTCGCGCACGACACCGTTCACGCCCGGGTATTGCAGCAGCACGCCGAAGCAGGCGTCGAGCGACTCGATTTCAGCCGGGTCGAAGGTGCGCACTTCGATGCCGATCGGCTGGGCGCGCGTCTGCACCACTTCCAGGGTTTGCGGCAGCACGTCATTGGCGACGTACAGCACGTTCGACTTCGACTTGCCCACGCGCTGGATCAGGGTCATCGCTTCGGCGGCGGCCGTGCCTTCGTCCAGCATCGAGGCGTTCGAGATGCCCATGCCGGTCAGGTCCGTGATCACTTGCTGGAAGTTCAAAATCGCTTCCAGGCGGCCTTGCGAAATCTCCGGCTGATAAGGCGTGTACGCCGTGTACCAGGCCGGGTTTTCAAAGATGTTGCGCAGCACGACGCCAGGCGTAAACGTGTTGTAGTAGCCCTGGCCGATCAGGGATTTCAGTACCTGGTTCTTGCCGGCGATGGCTTTCAGGCGCGACAGGGCTTCCTGTTCCGGCATCGGCTGCGAGTACGCGCCCAGGGGCAGCGCGCCCTTGTTGCGGATGTTGGCCGGCACCAGGGCGTCGATCAGCGCGGCGCGCGATGGATAGCCGAGGGTCGCCAGCATGGCTTGCTGTTCGGTGGCGGAAGGGCCGATGTGGCGGGCGATGAAGGCATCGCGTGCTTCGAGTTGGGTCAGGCTGGTGCGGGTCATGATATAGAGGCCAAAAAAGACTGAAAAACCGGGATGCGGCGCGCGGGCGCGGCGCCGGGCATAGCTACAAAATTAAATGCAAACGGGCCGCAAACGCGGCCCGTGAGTCAAACGCGATCAGGCGCTGGTGGTGGCGCCATAGGCGGCAGCGTCGAGCAAGCCGTCCAGGGCCGACACGTCGGCTGGCTTGATCTTGAACAGCCAGTTGGCGTAGGCGTCGGCGTTGATCGATTCAGGCGCATTGACCACGTCGTCGTTGACGGCCACGACTTCGCCCGACAGCGGTGCATAGATGTCGCTTGCCGCCTTGACCGATTCCACCACGGCGGCGTCGTCGCCGGCGGTGAAGGTGGCGCCCACGTCAGGCAGTTCGACGAAGACGATGTCGCCCAGCGCATCCTGCGCGTACTCGGTGATGCCGACGGTGATCGTGCCGTCGGCTTCCAGGCGTACCCATTCGTGGGAAGCGGTGTACTTCAGGTCTGCAGGAATGTTCATGTGTGGCTCCAGATAGTAAATGTTCGTTATTGATTATGTTTATTCAGTCTTGCGGGCGGCTCTAATACGCTTACGCAGCCAGGATTTTACCGTTACGCACGAAAGGCAGCTTGACTACCGAGGCGGCCAGCTGCTTGCCGCGGATTTCCACGTGCACGGTGTCGCCCACGTTGACGCCGTTCGGCACGCGCGCCAGGGCGATCGCTTCCTGCATCGTCGGGCTGAAGGTGCCGCTCGTGATTTCGCCTGTTTGCTCGTTACCGGCGATGATGACTTTTTGATGGGCGCGCAGCACGCCGCCTTTTTCGCGCAGGATCAGGCCGACGAATTGCGCGTTCTGGCCTTTGGCCTGCAGGGCGGCCTTGCCGATGAAGTTGCGCTCGCTGACCAGGTCGATGGTCCATGCGAGGCCCGCGTCGAGCGGGTTGACGGTTTCGTCCATGTCCTGGCCGTACAGATTCATGCCCGCTTCCAGGCGCAGGGTGTCGCGCGCGCCGAGGCCCGCCGGCTTGACGCCGGCCGCGATCAATGCGTTCCACAGCGCTTCCACCTGGGTGGCGGGCACGCCGATTTCAAAGCCGTCTTCGCCCGTGTAGCCGGTGCGCGCCAGCATGACTTCGCCAAATGGCGTGTCCTTGACGATGACGACGTTGAACGGCTTGATGGCTTCGGACGCGGCTTGCGTCTGCGGCAGCACCTGCCACACCTTGGCGCGCGCGTTCGGGCCTTGCACGGCCACCAGGGCCATGGCGTCGTTGCCGTCGCGGCGCTGCGTGATTGTCAGGCCGCTGCTGGTGGCGGTGTTTTGCTGCTGCATCCAGGCCACGTCTTTTTCAGCCGTGCCCGCGTTGACGACGAGGCGGAACCAGTTTTCATTGAAGAAGTAGACGATCAGGTCGTCGATGACGGTGCCTTCGGCATTCAACATGCACGAGTACAGGGCCTTGCCCGACACTTGCAGCTTGTCGACGTTATTGGCCAGCAAGCCGCGCAAAAAGGCGCGCACGTTCGGACCTTCGATATCGACCACGCACATATGGGACACGTCGAACATGCCGGCGTCGCCGCGCACGGCGTTGTGTTCTTCGATTTGCGAGCCGTAGTTGACGGGCATGTCCCAGCCGCCGAAATCGACCATGCGGGCGCCGAGGGCACGGTGGGCGTTGTTGAGTGGGGTCGCTTTGAGCGTCATGGATTCCTCGGGACGAAGGTAATAGGGGAGTTAACAAAACATAGAATAGCCAAACACGGCTTTCCAGCGTGATCACTGACCCCCCTGTCCTTTGTACCTGAGAGATTACGGGGGCTTGCCCCGTGCGCCCCTTCGGTGGGCCGCCGGCAATAGCCGCGGCCGCTCTCCAGAGTTGAGCTGAGTATGTCGCCAAAGCAACAGCTTCAGTCCGCCTGATCGGTCCTTTTGCCTGAGAGTTTTTGGGTAGTGCCCCTTCGGCGGCAACGCTGGGTTGCCCTCTCCCGATCAAGTGGGAGGAATATATGCCAGCAGGGTGTTTCTGTCAATCTGAAAAGACGTTGCCAGATTGCAGCAAAAGCCACGGTTTGCGGGGCTGCGGGGGGCTGCTGGCTCAACGCAAGTGGGCGCCGCGCCGCGCGGGAATGCGCTATGATGAAGTCCTGGCTTTCTTGCGGGTGGCTGCCATGAACACGACACAAAGCGAGACACAAGACGAGATACAAGGCGAGACACAAAACAACACCGAGCAGCACGGTTACTTTACCCTCTCGGGCGACGTCAACAGTGACATGGTGCGGCGCGTCTTCAACGCCGCGGCCGACATCACGGAAGACAAGCTCACCACCGCGCACATCCTGATACAGTCCAACGGCGGCTATGTCAGCGATGGCATCTGTCTGTACAACTTCCTCAGCAAGTTGCCGCTCGACATCATTACCTACAATGCGGGCGCCGTGGCGTCCATCGCCGTCACCCTGTTCCTGGCGGGGCGGCAGCGCCATGCCAGCGACACGGCCCGCTTCATGGTACACAAGTCGCATGCGACGGCCTCGCCCGGTTCGCGCCCCGACGCGCTCAGCATTATCGTCGAGGGCTTGCGCGCCGACGACATGCGTACGGAACGCATCCTGCGCGGCCACGTCAACCTGACGCAAGAGCAGTGGCAGGTGCACGCGTATTCCGACCTGCACCTGACGGCCGAGCAGGCGCTGGACGTGGGCATGATCGATTCGATCCGCGACTTTGCGCCGCCCAAGGGCAAGCGCCTGACGAATATCTGATGCCCGGGCGGCTGGTCCTGGCGTGGAATTTTGTAATCGAATGTAATTCTTCGCTGCAGCACAGCAAAAGCTGCGCGGAACAGGGCGGAGTCATGGCATAGTGCAAGCTGATCATGAAATAAGCGCGTGCACGATGACTTGGTGGAATGGGATTTCTTTTGCGGCCGACATGTCCGTGATGGGGCCGGCTGGCGTGGCGATCGCCCTGTGGCTGCTTGTGTCGCGCCAGTGGCGTTTGGTGCTCAGCTGGAGCTTGTGGTACGGCGGCGGCCTGGCCCTCGTGGTGCTGTCGAAGCTGGCCTTCATGAGCTGGGGCGTGGGCAGCAGCACGCTCGATTTTACGGGTTTCAGCGGCCACGCCATGCGCGCCGGCGCCGTGTTTCCCGTGCTGATGTATGTGCTGTTGCAGCGGGCGGAACCGCGCTGGCGCCATGCCGGCGTGCTTGTCGGCGTGGCCTTTGCCGTGCTGGTGGCCATTTCCCGCGTGGTCGTGCATGCGCACAGCGTGTCGGAAGCCGTCAGCGGCTGCGTGCTGGGCCTGGCGCTGGCGCTGGGCTTCATGTGGAATGCCCGCGGCGCCGTCGATTTCGCCGTCAGCCATGCGCTGGCCCTGGCCAGCCTGGTGCTGATGGTGGCGCTCAGCTTCAAGGCCGAACCCATGCCGACCGAGCAATGGCTGCAAAAACTGGCCATGGTGCTGTCCGGCCATGAGCGCGTTTTTTCCCGTGCGGACTGGAAACTGGCGCAGGATGGCCGTCCTGCCCGGTGATCCGCTGCCAACTGGCGCCTGGCGCCGCTGTTTTTTGGCCAGAAAAGCATCAGGAAATGGTATGATGAACCACTTTTTTTGCGGTGCATGGCCAGGCAGCCGTCGCGATGCCGCATCTGAACTGAATATGAACCGGGTTCACCCATAATATAACCGCCAGCATAGGCCAGGAACTCTAAAACACGTGCGTCTCTCTTCCATCAAGTTGTCGGGATTTAAGTCTTTCGTCGATCCCACCAATTTCCAGGTGCCAGGCCAGCTCGTGGGCGTGGTCGGGCCGAATGGCTGCGGCAAGTCGAACATC
The DNA here is from genome assembly GCF_900103595.1 of Janthinobacterium sp. OK676. NCBI lineage: Bacteria > Pseudomonadati > Pseudomonadota > Betaproteobacteria > Burkholderiales > Oxalobacteraceae > Janthinobacterium > Janthinobacterium sp. OK676. The sequence continues at coordinate 197,999 of NZ_FNHA01000009.1, read as the reverse complement.
ATCGACGCCGTGCGCTGGGTGCTGGGCGAATCGAAAGCGTCGGAATTGCGCGGCGAATCGATGCAGGACGTCATTTTCAACGGCTCCACCCACCGCAAACCGGCCGGGCGCGCTTCCGTGGAGCTGGTGTTCGACAATAACGATGGCAAGGCGTCGGGCCAGTGGGGCCAGTACGCCGAGATCGCCGTCAAGCGCACCCTGACGCGCGACGGCACGTCCACCTATTACATCAATGGCCAGCCCGTGCGCCGGCGCGACATCCAGGATATTTTCCTTGGCACCGGCCTCGGCCCGCGCGCCTACGCCATCATCGGCCAGGGCATGATTTCGCGCATCATCGAATCGCGCCCCGAAGAATTGCGTGTCTTCCTCGAGGAAGCGGCAGGCGTGTCGAAATACAAGGAACGCCGCCGCGAGACGGAAAACCGCCTGCAGGACACGCGCGAGAATTTGCTGCGCGTGGAAGACATCTTGCGCGAACTCAATGCCAACCTGGAAAAGCTGGAAGCGCAGGCGGCCGTGGCCACCCGTTTCCACGCCTTGCAGGCGGACCAGGAAGAAAAGCAGAAGCTGTTGTGGCTGCTGCGCAAGAACGAGGCGCAAAACGAGCAGACGCGCTATTTCCGCGAAGTGGAACAGGCGCAGACGGACCTGGAAGAACAGACGGCCAAGCTGCGCAACGTGGAACTGACCCTGGAGCAGATGCGCCAGGCGCACTTTGCCGTGGGCGACCGCCTGCATACGGCGCAAGGCCATCTGTACCAGACGAATGCGGAAATCGGCAGCCTGGAAGCGCAGATCAAGTTCGTCATCGAATCGCGCGCCCGCCTGCAGGCGCAGCTGGCGACCCTGACGGCCCAGCGCGACCAGTGGAACAGCCAGGGCGCCGAATACCAGGAGCAGATCGAAGAAGCGGAGTTCCACCTCGAGGAACTGGCTGCCAAGGTCGAGCAGTCGCAGATGATGGCCGAGCAGAAGGGCGAGCAATTGCCCGAGCTCGATGCCGCCTGGCGTGCAGCACAGAACAAGAGCACGGAATCGCGCGCGCGGATCATGCAGGCCCAGCAGCAGCTGGAACTGGAATCGGCGCACCAGCGCAACGCCTCGAACATCCTGGCCAGCCTGCTCACGCGCCGCGAGCGCCTGCAGCAGGAAAAGAACAGCCTCAGCTTGCCCGACAGCAGCCACCTGGAAAACCTGAAACTGCAGCTGGAAGAAAAGCAGCAAACCCTGGAAGAACAGGGTTTCTACCTGGAAGAAGCGCTGGAGCAGCAACCGAAACTGGAGCAGGAGCGGATGGAGGCGCAGGCACAGGTCAATGCCGAAACGGCCGCCAACGCCCAGCTGGAAGCGCGTCTTTCTGCCTTGAAGCAGTTGCAGGAACGGGTGCAAACCCAGGGCAAGGTCCAGCCATGGCTGAAAAAGCACGAGCTCGACACCTTGCCCCGTCTGTGGCAAAAGCTGCAGATCGAAGCGGGCTGGGAAGCGGCCATGGAATCGATCTTGCGCGAGCGCACGTCGGCCTTGCAACTGTCGAACATCGACTGGGCCAAGGCTTTCTTTGCGGACGCGCCGCCAGCCAAGCTGGCCCTGTATGCGCCATCGACCGTGGCGCCGCTGCCCCTGCCGGAAGTGCCGGGCCTCAAGCCTTTCCTGAATTTGCTCAAACTCAACGATCCGGGCTTGCGCGGCTTGCTGCAGGATTGGCTGTACAACGCCTACGCCGTGGAAGACGCGGCCGAAGCCCTGGCTGAACGCGGCAAGTTGCCGCCGGGCGGCTATTTCGTCACGCGCGCCGGTCACGTGGTCACGGCCACCAGCGTGCGCTTCTATGCGGCCGATTCGGAGCAGGAAGGCATGCTGGGCCGCCAGCAGGAAATCGAGAATATCGGCAAACAGTTGCGCGCACAGCAATTGCTGGCCGAAGAGGCACGCGCCCGTTCCGTGCGGGCCGACGCGGCCGTGGGCGCCTTGACGCGCAATCTGTCCGACTTGCGCCTGCGCATACAGCAGCTCACTTCATCCGTGCATACCTTGCAGCTGGACGTGGTGAAACTGTCGGAAGTGGAAGCGCGCTTCAATCAGCGCAGCACGCAGATCGGCGCGGACCTGGCGGAAATCGCCGCCCAGGAAGCGGAACAGCAGCAGATCAAGGCCGAGTCGGAAGAAAAATTCGAACAGCTGGACATGGAACTGGGCAATCTGCAGGAAGCGCACGAAGACGGCCATACGGATTTCCTGCAGAAAGAGCAGCGCCTGGCCGAAGCGCGCGAAGCCTTGCGCGACCTGGAGCGGGCCGCCAAGGATACGGAATACGCGGAAAAAGCCCATCGCGCGAAGATCGAGGAACTGCGCCGCAACATTGCCACGGCCAGTACGCAGGCCCAGCAAGTGACGGCCAGCCTGCAGGCGGGCGAACTGGAACTGGCCAACCTGGAAAGCGGCGCGGCCGCCGACGGCTTGCAGGATCTGCTCGAGCGCCGCACGACGCAGGAGCGGGCGCTGGCGGACGCGCGTCATGAACTCGATCAAATTACGCAGCAGCTGCGCCTGTCCGAAGATGCGCGCACGCAATCGGAACGCAGCTTGCAGCCGCAGCGCGACAAGATCATGGAAATGCAGCTCAAGGAACAGGCCGCGCGCCTGAACCAGGAACAATTCGCCCAGCAATTGCTGGAATCGGGCGCCGATGAGGCGGCCCTGACGGAAAAGCTGCATCCGGATATGCGCCCATCGTATCTGCAGGGCGAAGTGACGCGCCTGACCAACGCCATCACGGCACTGGGCGCCGTCAACCTGGCCGCGCTGGACGAGCTGGCGCAGGCGTCCGAGCGCAAGAATTTCCTCGACGCCCAGAATGCCGACTTGACGGAAGCGATCAATACCCTGGAAGACGCGATCCACAAGATCGACAAGGAAACGCGCGACTTGCTGCAAGACACGTTCGACAAGGTCAACCACCACTTTTCCGAGCTGTTCCCGATCCTGTTCGGCGGCGGCCAGGCGCGCCTGACCATGACGGGCGACGAGATTCTCGATTCCGGTGTACAAGTCATGGCGCAGCCTCCCGGCAAGAAAAATGCCACCATCCACCTGTTGTCCGGTGGAGAGAAGGCGCTGACCGCGACCGCATTGGTGTTTTCCATGTTCCGCCTGAATCCGGCGCCGTTCTGCCTGCTCGACGAAGTCGATGCGCCGCTGGACGATTCGAACACGGAGCGCTTCTGCCGCATGGTCAAGCGCATGTCCGACCAGACCCAATTCCTTTTCATTTCGCATAACAAGATTGCGATGGAAATGGCCCATCAATTGATCGGTGTGACGATGCAGGAGCAGGGCGTATCGCGCATCGTGGCGGTGGACATGGAGTCCGCCGCAAATTTTGCAACCGAGGCACAAGCAGCATGACAGACCTTCAAATTACCTTGTTCGGCGCCGGCGGCGTCTTTATCGTCGGCGTTTTCTCGTACAACAAATGGCAGGAATACAAGGCCAAGAAAAGCGTGGAACGGGCTTTTTCCACTGACCACGACGACGTGCTGATGCGCGAAGGCGATGCGCCCGCAGTGGAAGCCCAGGAACCCGTCCTGCGCCAGGAGCCGCGCTTTGACGCCGCGCCCGCCGCCAAGGCAGAACCGTCGTTCGGCGCGCCGCCAGTCGTCGCCGTCGCCGACGCGCCCGTGCATGCGGAACCGTCGCTGGCCGATGCGGATCCGGCTCCGGCCGTCCCTGCCGCACCCGTGCAGCAGGAAGTCAGCGCCGCCAGCGAGCAGGCGACCAGCCTGGTCGATCCGCTCATCGATTGCCTGCTGCCTTTGTCACTGGAAGCGCCCGTGCGCGGCGACAAGATCCTGCCCGTGCTGCAAACCCTGCGCCTGGTGGGCAACAAGCCCGTGCACTTCATCGGTTTACACGTGAATGGCGACTGGGAACCGATCACGCATGGCGGTGTCTACACCAAGATGCAGGGCGGCGTGCAGCTGGCCAGCCGCAGCACGGCCCTGAACGAGCTCGAATACTCGGAACTGGTCACGCGCCTGCGCGGCGTGGCGGACGAGATCGGCGCCGAGCCGGAAGTGCCGGACATGATGGAAGTGATGGCTGAAGCGCGCAATCTGCACCGTTTCGTTGCCGGTCACGATGCCCAGCTGGGCGTGAATCTGCACACGAATGGCGCGCCATGGGCCATTTCCACCTTGCTGTTCGCGCTGGAAAAACAGGGCTTTGACGTGCGTCCGGACGGCCGCTTCGTCATGCCCGATGGCGAAGGCGGTTATCTGTTCTCGCTGTCGACGAATGTCACCCTGGCCGAGGAAACGACGCCCCGTCTGACCCTGCTGCTGGACGTGCCCTGCGTGGCGCCCGCGCGCGACGGCTTCGGCGCCATGGTCGCTTGCGCCAAGGCACTGGTAGGTCGCCTCGACGCCACCATCGTCGATGATTACAACCAGGCCCTGTCCGATGCGGCGCTGGCCGAGATCGCCGGCCAGGTGCAAGAGTTTTACCAGGAAATGGACGCGGCCGACATTCCGGCTGGCTCCACCCGCGCCCTGCGTTTATTTAGCTGAAGAATCCCGCAACAATGACTGATCCGATCAACCAGGACGCCGCCCAGCGCGTCCTGGCACTCACGGCCGAACTCAATCGGCATCTGCACGCCTACCACGTGCTCGACAACCCCACCATTCCCGATGCCGAGTACGACAAGCTGTTCGTCGAATTGCAGGTGCTGGAAGCGGCCCATCCCGACTTGCGCACGCCCGATTCGCCCACCTTGCGCGTGGGCGCGGCGCCCTTGCCGCAATTTGAGCAAGTCACGCACACGGTGCCGATGTTGTCGCTGAATAATGGTTTCTCCGACGACGATATCGTCAATTTCGACCGCCGCGTGCGCGAAGGCCTGGGCGTCGATGGGCAGGACGTCGCATATGCGGCCGAAGTGAAATTCGACGGTCTGGCCATCAACCTGCGTTATGAGGACGGCCTGTTCGTGCAGGCGGCCACGCGCGGCGACGGCGCCACGGGCGAGGACGTGACGGCCAATATCCGCACCATTTCCGGCATCCCTTTGCGCTTGCATGGCAGCCACGTGCCGGCGCTGCTCGACGTGCGCGGCGAAGTGATGATGTTCAAGGCCGATTTTGCCCGCCTGAACGAACGCCAGCGCGAGGCGGGGCAGAAGGAATTCGCCAACCCGCGCAATGCGGCCGCCGGCAGCCTGCGCCAGCTCGATTCGCGCATCACGGCGCAGCGCAAGCTGCGTTTTTATGCCTACGGCATCGGTGCCCTCGATGGCGCGGCCATGCCGGTGTCGCATTCGGCCTTGCTGGACTGGTACGAAACCCTGGGCATCCCCGTGTCGAAGGAGCGCAAGGTGGTGCGGGGCGCGCAGGGTTTGCTTGCCTACTACGCCGATATCGGCGCGCGCCGCCCCGCCTTGCCTTACGAAATCGACGGCGTCGTCTACAAGGTCAATGCGACGGAAGACCAGCAGGAGCTGGGTTTTGTGTCGCGTGCGCCCCGTTTTGCTCTTGCACATAAATTTCCAGCCGAAGAGGCGCTGACGCAGGTGCTGGGCATCGATATCCAGGTGGGCCGCACGGGCGCCATGACGCCCGTGGCGCGCCTGGCGCCCGTGTCCGTGGGTGGCGTGACGGTGACCAACGCCACCTTGCACAATGAAGACGAAGTGCTGCGCAAGGATGTGCGCGTGGGCGATACCGTCGTCGTGCGCCGCGCCGGCGACGTGATTCCCGAAGTGCTGAGCGTGGTGCTGGACAGGCGCCCGGAACCGGTGCCGCCGCCGTTCAAGATGCTCGAAGCGTGTCCCGTGTGCGGCTCGCACGTGGTGCGTGAAGAGGGCGAGGCGATTGCCCGCTGCTCGGGCGGTCTGTTCTGCTCGGCGCAGCGCAAGGAAGCGTTCCGTCATTTTGCGGGCCGCCGCATGATGGATATCGAAGGCCTGGGGGAACGTTATATCGATACCCTGGTCGAACTCGAATACGTCCATGGCCTGGCTGACCTGTACAGCCTGACCCTCGATAAATTGCTGGAAATGAAGCTGCGCGCCGACGAACGTGACGGTTCGACGCCGGAAACAGTGCAACAAGGCAAGATTCCCACCAAGTGGGCGGAAAACCTGTTGGCAGGCATAGAAGCGAGCAAGCGTCCGCCGCTCGAACGTTTCCTGTTCGCGCTCGGTATTCGCCATGTGGGCGAATCGACGGCGAAGACCCTGGCCGAGTGGCTGGGCAGCCTGGCGTATGTGCGGCAAGCGCCGGCGGCCTTGCTGCGCGTGCTGCCCGACATCGGCGGCACGGTGGCGGAATCGATTGCCGATTTTTTTGCCGAAGAAAAGAACCAGCAGGCGCTGCAGGCCTTGCTGGACGCTGGCGTCACGCCGCAGGGCGAACACGCGCCCAGCGCCAAGCTGCGCACGCAGCTCGAGGAAACCAAATTGCTGGCCGCCATCGGCATCCCGAAGCTGACGGAGCCGCGCAGCAAGCAGCTGGTGGAGCGGGGCGTGACCCTGGCCAGCCTGGCGGCGCAAGGCGCCAGCTTCCATGCCGGTTTGCCGGCTGCCGTGGCCGAATCGCTGGCGCAGTGGCTGGCCGATGAAAGTCATGTCAAGCTGCTGGTTCAACTGGACGCCCTGCGAAATGAATTAATGTCACAATTGCCTGAAATGCCAGCCGCCGGCGGCAAGCTGGACGGCAAGACCTTTGTCCTGACGGGCACTTTGCCCAACATGAGCCGTGACGAGGCCGCGGAGCTGATCGAGGCGGCCGGCGGCAAGGTCAGCGGTTCCGTGTCGAAGAAGACAGGCTATGTCGTTGCGGGTTCGGACGCCGGCAGCAAGCTGGCCAAGGCGCAGGAACTGGGCGTGGCCATCCTCGACGAGGCGGGTTTGCTGGCCCTGTTGGCGCAGGACTAACCATTCAACATATTGCAGAAGGCCCATGAAAAAAATCAGAAAAGCAGTCTTTCCCGTCGCCGGCCTGGGCAGCCGTTTCTTGCCTGCGACCAAGGCGCAACCGAAGGAAATGTTGCCCATCGTCGACAAGCCATTGATCCAATACGCGGTGGAAGAGGCCGTGGCGGCGGGTATTACGGAAATGATCTTCATCACGGGCCGCAACAAGCGCGCTATCGAAGACCATTTCGATACGGCCTATGAGCTCGAGTCGGAACTGGAAGCGGCGGGTAAGCGCCAGTTGCTCGAGATGGTGCAAAACGTCATTCCCAAGCACATCAACTGCATTTACATACGCCAGTCGGCGCCGCTGGGCCTGGGGCATGCCGTGCTGTGCGCCCGTCCCGTGATCGGTGACGAGCCGTTCGCCGTCTTGCTGGCCGACGATTTCATGGATGTGGAAGAGGGCGTGCGCCCCGTGCTGGCGCAGATGACCGATGTCTTCCAGTATGAAAATTGCTCGCTGCTGGCGGTGCAGGACGTACCGCGCGCGGAAACCAAGCAGTACGGTATCGTATCGGCAAAGAATTATCAGCGCGACCTGGAACTGGTCTCGGCCATCGTGGAAAAGCCCGTGCCCGAAGAGGCGCCATCGACCCTGGCCGTGGTGGGCCGCTATGTGCTGACCAGCCGCATTTTCGAGCACCTGGAAAACATCGGTACGGGCGCCGGCGGCGAGATCCAGCTGACGGACGGCATCGCCGCCCTGATGCGCGAAGAGCGCGTGCTGGCCTACCGTTACAAGGGGCAGCGTTATGATTGCGGCTCCAAGCTTGGCTATCTGAAGGCAACGACGGCAATGGGCATGAAACATCCGGAAACGGGCGCGGCCTTCCGCGCTTATCTGCAAGAACTGCAATCGGCACTGGAAGCAAAATGACCGTACGTGAAATCCTCAAGATGGGTGATCCGCGCCTGCTGCGGATGGCCGAGCCCGTGCGCGAATTCGATACGCCCGAATTGCATGCCTTGATCGCCGACATGTTCGATACCATGCATGCGGCTAATGGCGCGGGCCTGGCGGCGCCGCAGATCGGCGTCAACCTGCAGCTGGTGATCTACGGCTTCAAGCAGAATCTGCGTTATCCCGATGCGCCGCAAGTGCCGGAAACCGTGTTGATCAATCCCGTGCTGACGCCTTTGTCGGAGCGCAAGGAAGAGGGTTTTGAGGGCTGTTTGTCCGTGCCCGGCTTGCGCGGCAGCGTACCGCGCTGGAGCGAGCTGCACTATGAAGGCGTCGACCAGTTCGGCCAGCCCATCAGCCGCGACTGCGATGGCTTCCATGCTCGCGTGGTGCAGCATGAAGTGGATCATTTACATGGCATTTTGTATCCGATGCGCATCGTTGACTTCACGCAGTTCGGTTATACCGAGGTCATGTTTCCGGATCTCGATCCCAACGACGACGATTAATCAGTTGACATCCGGGGTCAGACCCCCGGATGCGTTAGCGCAGAGCTTTGTGTTGCCGGCGTTGAGGGTCTGACCCCAGTATTGCGGTTTTTATATGCGCGGCAAACCTAGCGCACCTTGCGGTTGCTGCCCAGGTTATCGAGCAAGTTCTTCAATTCATCCTGCATGGCATCCGTCAGGCTCAGGAAGCGGCAGCCGATCTGCACCTGCTCGCCCAGCAGGAAGGACCGGAAGGTGCGCGACAGGCGGATTTCCAGGTCGGCGATCATGACCTTGTTCGGCCCCAGTTCCAGGCGCACGCGCGACAATTTGCGTCCCACGTACAGGCCTATCGTGTCGCGCGGATGGGCGCGCATGCCGATGCCGCCGGCCGAGAAATCATACAGCTGCAATTCATACGGACGCCCCTCGAGCACAAAGGCGGCCAGGTAGTACACGCCCAGCGGGGTCTCCAGGCGTGCCGATTCGCGCCGTTCCAGCACCAGGCAATGACTGGGGAAATTCGCCAGGTAGACGTTGGGACGGTCGGGATACGCTTGCCATTCGCCATTGATGGTAAATTGCAGCTTGGCGCTTTGCACCCACGACACAAACGTGGCGCCGCCTTCGGGCAGGGTCGCGCCTTCATTGAGTTCCAGCACGAATTGCGGCAAGTCGTCGTCGACGGACAGGATGCGCGCCAGGATGACGTCTTCGCCGCCCGCCGGGTAGATGGAAATGGCGTCGCCGTTGTCAGCCAGGCTGCACAGGGTTTCGCCGATATCCCACGGATCGCTCATGTGGTGCGGCTTGGTGCCGGGCGCCATCGGCTCGGCCACGTCGGCCAGGCTGGGCGCGCCCTTGCGCAGGGGATTGGGGATGGGATCGTTCACGACAGCGTATCTCTTTTGTTCTGATGGGGAATAGTGTATAGGTTTAAAGCAATATTTACTAAGTAAATCACAATAATTGTTTTTATATCACTAGATTCCTGTTGCTTATGTGGCCAGGCATGCCTGACAGCATGCCTGCTTGACGCCGCCGCCTAGAATTGTTCGTCCGCGCTCAAGTAGCGCCATTGACCGGTCGGCAAGTCGCCCAGCTTGACCTTGCCGATGCGCACGCGTTTCAGTCCCAGCACTTTCAGGCCCACGGCTTCGCACATGCGGCGGATCTGGCGTTTCTTGCCTTCGCGCAGGGTAAAGCTCAGCTGATCTTCATTTTGCCAGCGCACCTTGGCCGGCAACAACGGCTTGCCGTCGAGCCACAGGCCGTGGTTGAGCTTTTTCAGCTCGCTGTCGGGCAGGGTGCCGCCCTTGGTGTAGCTCACGCGCACCAGGTATTCCTTGTCGATATCGGTATCGTGGCCGATCAGCTGCTTGGCCACGCGGCCGTCCTGCGTCAGGACCAGCAAGCCGACGGAATCGATATCGAGGCGGCCGGCCGCCACCAGGCTGCGCAGCTGGGTCGGGTGGAACTGTTCCGGGCTGCGGTCTTCCGCCCAGCGGTTTTCCGCCTTGATCAGTGCCACGGCGGGCGTGTAGCCATCTTCGGCCTGGCCGCTGACGTAGCCGACGGGCTTGTTGATCAGCACGGTAACGCGTTTCGATTGCTCGGCCGCGGCCTGGCGTTCCACGGTGACTCTCTGGCTCGGGTAGACCTTGCTGCCCAGCTCGGACACCACCTTGCCATCCACGCGGACCCAGCCGCGGGCGATCCATTCATCGGCTTCGCGGCGCGAGCACAGGCCCAGTTCGGACATGCGTTTGGACAAGCGTAATAATTCTTCGGTCATGTTGTTTCAGTTTCAGTAAGGGTAGGCGCTGCGCGGGAGGTCATCACACCTTCAGCGCATCGAGTAAATCGGTTTCCAGCAATATCTGGTTGCGGGCATTGTTGAGCGCGGGACCATCGACGAGGAAGACGTCTTCGACCCGCTCGCCCAGGGTCATGATCTTGGCCGTGTGCAAGTTGATGCGGTACTTGGTCAGCACGTTGGCGATCGCATACAGCAGGCCCGTGCGGTCGTTGGCGGCCACCGACAGCAAGTAATACTGGCCCTTTTCGTCGGGCCGCAAGTCGACGGTCGGCTGGAAGGGGAAAGTGCGCGACAGGCGCGACAGCCGCCCCTTGCCCGGCGGCGGCAGCGGCGTTTGCGATTGCAGCAGTTCGCCCAGCTCATGCTCGATCAGGCTGATGATGTCGCGGTAGCTCTTGGCGAAGTTCTGCTCGGTGACGAGGAAGGTATCGAGCGCATAGCCGTTTTTCGTCGTGTGGATCTTTGCGTCGAGGATGCTGAAATTCTTGCGGTCGAAATAGCTGCAGATGCGTGCGAACAGGTCGGGCTGGTCGGGAATGTACACGGCTACCTGCAAGCCTTCGCCGATGGGCGCCAGCCGGCATTTTACCACCGGCAACTTGCTGTCAAGCTTATCATACAGCGAGCGCGTCTGCCAGGCGATGTCGGACGCGTCATGGCGCAGGAAATACGCCACGTCCAGCTGTTGCCACAGTTTCAGGTGGGCATCGGGCGGCAAGCCGTACAGGCGCAGGGTGGCCAGCGCTTCCTGCTGGCGGTTTTTCAGCTCGCGGTCGGCCGTGTGCGGCTCGCCGCCCAGCACGCGCAGGGTGATCTTGTACAGGTCTTCCAGCAGCTTGCCCTTCCAGGCATTCCACACTTTCGGGCTGGTGCCGCGGATGTCGGCCACCGTCAGCAGGTACAAGCCCGTCAGGTGGCGCTCGTCCTTGACCACTTTCGCAAACGCGGCAATGACGTCGGGATCGGACAAATCCTGCTTTTGCGCCACTTGTGACATGGTCAGGTGATTTTCCACCAAGAAAGCCACGAGTTCCGTATCTTCTTGTGACAGGCCGTGGTCCTGGCAGAACTGGGTGGCGTCGGTCACACCGAGCTTCGAATGGTCGCCGCCGCGGCCCTTGGCGATGTCGTGGAACAGGGCCGCCACGTACAGCAGCCACGACTGCGAGAAGTCGGCCATCAGCTGGCTGCAGAACGGGTATTCGTGCGCATGTTCGCTCATGGTGAAGCGGCGCATATTGCGCACCACCATCAGAATGTGCTGGTCGACCGTGTACACGTGGAACAGGTCGTGCTGCATCTGGCCCACGATGCGGCGGAAATTTGGCAGGTAGCGCCCCAGGATGCTCATTTCGTTCATGCGCCGCAGCGCATGGATGATGCCGACCGGCGCCTGCATGATGCGCAGGAACAGGGCGCGGTTGACGGGATCCTGGCGGAAGGCGGCGTCGATCTTGAAGCGCGCGTGCCACAGGGCCCGCGTGGCGCGCGACGTCATGCCCTTCAGGGCCGGACGTTCCGTCATCAGCACGAACACTTCCAGCATGGCCGACGGGTATTGTTCGAAGGTATCGTCGGCGCTGATGTCGATCAGGCTGTTGACTTCATTGAAGCGTTCGTTGATGGGTACGGCCACGTCGTCTTGCGGAAACAGCCGTGCCTCGATGTTTTGCAGCAAAATGGTGTTGAGCTGGGTCACCGTCTTGGCGGCCCAGTAGTAGCGCTGCATGAGAAATTCGCTGGCGCGGCGCATGTGCGGCCCGCTGCCCGTCGCTTGCAGGCCCAGCGATTCGGCGATGGCCGTCTGCACGTCGAACACGAGGCGGTCTTCGCGCCGTCCCGCATGCAGGTGCAGGCGCACGCGAATATCCTTGAAGGCGCGCTCCTTTTCCATCAGCTGGCGCGCTTCCGTCAGGGTGATCAGGCCGCCCGTGGCCAGGGTGCGCCACGAGTTCGCCAAGCCGGCCGCCTTGGCCACCCACAGGATGACCTGCAAGTCGCGCAGGCCGCCCGGGCTTTCCTTGCAATTCGGTTCCAGGCTGAAGGCCGTGTCTTCGTACTTGGCGTGGCGCTGGCGCATTTCCGCCGTTTTTGCCTGGAAGAAAGCCTGCGGGTCCATGGCCGCGTCATAGCGCTGCTGCAGTTGCGCGAACAGGTCCGCATTGCCGCACACGAGGCGCGCTTCGAGCAAGCTCGTCTGCACGGTGATGTCGGCTTTCGATTCGACCAGGCACTCGTCGACGGTGCGGATGCTGTGGCCGATTTCCAGGCCCAGGTCCCACAGCAGTTGCACCAGTTCCTCGAGCTTTTCCTGCGTGGCGGCGTCCGGCGCCTGTTGCAGCAGGATCAGCAGGTCGACGTCGGAATACGGAAACAGTTCGCCCCGGCCATAGCCGCCCACGCCCACCAGCGCCGTACCGGGCGGCAAGCCCGCTTCCTGCCACGCGCGCGCCAGCACGCCATCGACGCTGTGGCGCAGGCTGCGCAGCAGTTTTTCAGGCTTGCCGTCGGCCTGGAAGGCCGCAATGACGACCTGGCGGTCGGCTTTCAGTTGCTGTTTCAGCTGTTCCCGAACTTGCTTTTTCATCTGGGCCCTGGGGTGGCGGTGGGTCGGGTGGGGTCAGGCAGTATGGATCAGGCTTTGCTGGTGATAAAGGCCGGCGGCGGCGGCATGCCGGGCGAGACGGTCAGCACTTCATAGCCTGTCTCCGTGACCAGCACCGTGTGTTCCCATTGCGCCGACAGGCTGCGGTCCTTGGTCTTGATGGTCCAGCCATCGTTCATTTCGCGGATTTCGCGGCGGCCCGAGTTGATCATCGGTTCGACGGTGAAAATCATGCCCGCTTCCAGGCGCTCGAGGGTGCCTGGTTTGCCGTAGTGCAATACCTGCGGTTCTTCATGGAAGACCTTGCCGATGCCGTGACCGCAGAATTCGCGCACCACGCTGTAGCCGGCCTTTTCAGCATGCTGCTGGATGGCATGGCCGATATCGCCCAGGTGGGCGCCCGGCTTGATCTGGTCTATGCCCAGCCACATGCATTCATAGGTGATTTCCGACAGGCGCTTGGCCAGGATGGTGGGCGTGCCGACGAGGAACATGCGGCTGTTGTCGCCGTGGTAGCCATCCTTGATGACGGTGATGTCGAGGTTGACGGAGTCGCCGCTTTTCAGCACCTTGTCGCCGGGAATGCCATGGCAGATGACGTCGTTGACGGACGTGCAGATGGCTTTCGGGTATGGCGTATAGCCGGGCGGGCAATAGTTGAGCGGGGCAGGGATGGTGCCTTGCACGTTGACCATGTATTCATGGCACAGGCGGTCCAGTTCGCCCGTCGTGACGCCGACCTTGACGAAGGGGGTGATGTAGTCGAGTACTTCGGCGCCGAGCTTGCCGGCAACGCGCATGCCTTCGATGTCGGCGGCGGTATTGATACGGATGGTGGACATGGTGTGATTCGCAATCTGCAAGAATTCAGGTGAAAAGCACAGACGATTCCTGCTAAATGGGAAAAAGTCTGCAAATATGTCGAAATTATAAACGAGGCGCCCTCAATCCGCCGCGTCCTTCCTATGGCAGGGCAGGGATTTGTCGGTGGAACGCGGACGAATGGGCGATGACGCCACAGCTTGCACCAGCATGGTGCGTCGGGCCTTTCCGTCAGGCACGCGATTTGCAGCGCGGACTTGATGCCGCAGGCATTTCAGTGTAGAATCCCGGGTTGCTTGAATTCTCTTTTAAGCAATGCAGTAAAACAGTGTCTTTAATTTATATAAACACGCGAATCCGGTCGACAAGGGTGCCTGTATGGTGACTGATCGGATTCCAGACCCAACCCTGGAGTTAATAATGTCCGTAACAATGCGCGAAATGCTGGAAGCCGGTGTCCACTTTGGTCACCAAACCCGTTTTTGGAATCCAAAAATGGCACCGTTCATCTTCGGCCATCGCAACAAGATCCACATCATCAACCTGGAAAAAACCATGGCGATGTACCAGGACGCAATGAAGCACGTGCGTCAACTGGCTGCAAACCGTGGCACCATCCTGATGGTTGGCACCAAGCGTCAAGCTCGCGAAATCATCGCTGCTGAAGCACAACGCGCTGGCGTGCCTTTCGTTGATCAACGTTGGTTGGGCGGCATGCTGACCAACTTCAAAACGATCAAAACCTCGATCAAGCGCCTGAAGGACATGGAAGCGATGGTCGAAGACGGTTCGATCGAGAAGCTGTCGAAAAAAGAAGCGCTGATGTTCTCCCGCGAAATGATCAAGCTGCAAAAATCGATCGGCGGCATCAAGGACATGGGCGGCGTTCCTGACGCAATCTTCGTCGTCGACGTCGGCTACCACAAAGGCGCGATCACCGAAGCGGCCAAACTGGGTATCCCGGTCATCGGCGTTGTCGATACCAACCACTCCCCAGAAGGCGTGAACTTCGTGATCCCAGGTAACGATGACTCCTCGAAAGCCATCATGTTGTACGCTCGCGGTGTTGCTGACGCAATCATCGAAGGCCGTGCAGCTGCCGGTAACGAAGTTGTTGAAATGGTTAAAGCAGCCGCTGGCGACGAATTCGTCGAAGTAAACGAACAGGCTTAATGGCCAGGCTATCGCAGGATAGCCGTTTGTAAGCACAGCAGTAAGGGAAAAGGGGTGGCAGCAGCTCCCCCTTTTTTTTAACAAAAAAACGATAGTGACCGCTGGCGAGGCATGCATGCCCGGCCGCGACTATCGACTCACCGAATCAGGAGAAACACATGGCAGCGATTACAGCAGCGATGGTAGGCGAATTGCGCGGCAAAACCGACGCACCAATGATGGAATGCAAAAAAGCACTGACCGAAGCCGATGGCGACATGGCGCGTGCGGAAGAGATCCTGCGCGTCAAACTGGGCGGCAAGGCATCGAAAGCATCGGCACGCATCACCGCTGAAGGCGTCGTGGCAACCTACATCGCCAACGGCGTAGGCGCCCTGGTCGAAGTGAACTCGGAAACCGACTTCGTTGCGAAAAACGACGATTTCCTGGCACTGGCCAACAACGCTGCCCGTCTGGTAGCGGAACACAACCCGGCTGACGTCGCTGCCCTGCTGGCCCTGCCACTCGATGGCAAGACCCTGGAAGACGTGCGCGCCGCCCTGATCGGCAAAATCGGCGAAAACATGACCATCCGCCGCTTCCAGCGTTTCGAAACCAGCGCCAAGCTGGCATCGTACCTGCACGGCTCGCGCATTGGCGTGATCGTCGAATTCGACGGCGCCGATGAGCAAGTGGGCAAAGACGTGGCCATGCACATCGCTGCAATGAAGCCAGTGTCGCTGTCGTCGAACGAAGTTCCAGCGGAACTGATCGAAAAAGAGCGTTCGGTTGCACAACTGAAAGCCGAAGAAGACGCAGCCAAAGCGGCCGCCGAAGGCAAGCCAGCGCAATCGCCGGAAATCCTGGCCAAGCGCCTGGAAGGTTCCGTACAGAAGTATCTGAAAGAAGTGTCCCTGCTGAACCAGGCTTTCGTGAAAAACGACAAGCTGTCGGTTGAGCAAATGCTGAAGGCGGCTAACACCACCGTCAAAGGTTTCGCCATGTACGTAGTGGGCGAGGGCATTGAGAAGAAGCAAGACGACTTCGCAGCAGAAGTCGCAGCACAGATGGCTGCCTCCCAGGGAGCGTAAGTAAAGCGGGCCGAGAGGCCCGTTTTTTTGGCCCGCCCGCACCCGTCGTGCCGGGCGGCGGCATGGGCAGCTTCCTCCCGCCTATCCGGCGCTGCAAGGCGTTGTGCCATGTCATACTCGAATAACCTCATTTATGGAGCCCCAGCTCATGTCAAAACCAGCCTACAAGCGCGTCCTCCTCAAGTTGTCCGGCGAAGCCCTGATGGGCGATGATCCCTACGGCATCAACCGCGCCACGATCGAGCGCATGGTGGCCGATGTGGCCGAGGTGGCAAAGTTGGGTGTGGAACTGGCAATCGTGATTGGCGGCGGCAATATCTTCCGCGGCGTCGCGCCCGGCGCGCAAGGCATGGACCGTGCCACCGCCGACTACATGGGCATGCTCGCCACCGTGATGAATGCACTGGCCCTGGCTGACGCCATGCGTCACGTCGGTATCACGGCGCGCGTCATGTCGGCCATCGGCATCGAACAAGTGGTCGAGCCGTACGTCCGCCCGAAAGCCCTGCAATACCTGGAAGAAGGTAAAGTGGTCGTCTTCGCCGCCGGTACCGGCAACCCGTTCTTCACCACCGACACGGCAGCGGCCCTGCGCGGTTCCGAGATCAGCGCCGAGATCGTCCTGAAGGCCACCAAGGTCGACGGCGTCTACACGGCCGATCCGAAGAAGGATCCGAACGCCACTCTGTTCAACACGATCACGTTCGACGACGCCATCGCCAAGCACCTGCAAGTGATGGATGCCACGGCATTCGCCCTGTGCCGCGACCAGAAACTGCCGATCAAGGTGTTTTCGATCACCAAGCCAGGCGCGCTGATGCGCGTCATCATGGGCGAAGATGAAGGCACGCTGGTCCACGTCTAAATTAGTATTGGTAGTCATTTCAAGATTTATTATCATTAACAGCGCCTGACAAAACCGTCGCGAGCGGAAGGGAGAGGTGGCCGAGAGGCGCAACCGTACCGAGGTACGGTGAGCATCGCAGGCCGCCTATGCCGACGCGCAGCAGGTTTTGACAGGCGCCACCACAGGAGAGCAGCATGTCCTTAGCTGACGTTAAAAAGAACGCCCAGGAACGTATGACGAAATCGCTGGAAACACTGCGGGCCGACCTGGCCAAAGTGCGTACCGGCCGCGCCCATACGGGTATCCTGGATCACGTGATGGTCGAATACTACGGTTCGCCGACGGCGCTGACCCAGGTCGCCAACGTGACCCTGATTGACGCGCGCACCATCGGTGTGCAGCCGTACGAAAAGAAGATGGCTTCGACCATCGAAAAAGCCATCCGCGACGCCGATCTGGGCTTGAACCCATCGGCACAGGGTGACCTGATCCGCGTTCCGACGCCGCCGCTGACGGAAGAGCGCCGCAAGGAAATGGTCAAGCTGGTCAAGAGCGAAGCGGAAGACGCGAAGATTGCCGTGCGTAACATTCGCCGCGATGCGAATGAGTCGCTGAAGAAACTGGTCAAGGAAAAAGCCTGCTCCGAGGACGACGAGCGCCGCTCGTCGGAAGAAGTGCAGAAGCTGACGGACAAGTTTATTGCCGACATCGACAAGATGGTTGTCGACAAAGAAAAAGAAGTGCTGACGGTCTAGTTTTCAGTGCTTTTGACGCTGCCCGGGAAAGCATGGCTTTTCCGGGCAGTGCTATTTGGCGCATAATAGTTATCTTTTATTTTTGGTATTCGTGTTTTCATGATCTATTCGAGTTCGACAACGGCAGTACCTGAGGTGGGCACGGTGCCGCGCCATGTGGCAATCATTATGGATGGCAATGGCCGCTGGGCAACCAAGCGCGTCCTGCCGCGCGTGGCTGGCCACGTCAAGGGCGCGGACGCCGTGCGCCGTGTCGTCGAGACCTGTCTCGATCGGGGCGTTGAATACCTGACCCTGTTTGCCTTCAGTTCGGAAAACTGGCGCCGCCCGGAAGAAGAAGTGTCGATGCTGATGCGCCTGTTCGTCACGATGCTGGAACGCGAAGTGGTCAAGATGCATGCGAACGATATCCGCCTGAAGGTCGTGGGCGACCTGTCGCGGTTCAACGAGCAGCTGCAGACGCTGATCGCCAACGCGGAGCGCAAGACGGCCAACAATACGCGCCTGACGGTGTCCATCTGCGCCAATTACGGTGGCCGCTGGGACATCATGCAAGCAGTCAACAAAATGACGGCCGAGGCTGCCGCCGATGGCCAGCCTGCCGCTCACGCCTACACGGAAGAGCAACTGGCGCCGCACCTGGCCATGGCCTACGCGCCCGAGCCCGACCTGTTCATCCGCACGGGCGGCGAGCAGCGCATTTCCAATTTCCTGCTGTGGCAACTGGCGTACACCGAGCTGTTTTTTACCGAGACTTTCTGGCCCGACTTCAATGACGAGTGCCTCGACGCGGCAATCGCGTCTTACCAGCAGCGCGAACGGCGCTTTGGCCGTACCAGCGCGCAATTAACTGAAAAGACAAACTGATGCTGAAAACACGGATAATCACCGCCCTGGTCCTTCTGGCGGTCTTGCTGCCGGTTCTGTATCTGAATTATTTCCCCGCCTTCGCCGTGATCGCCACGGCGTTCTTCGGCGCCGCCGTATGGGAAAGCTTCCGCATCTTCAAAAATCGCCAGGCGCTGCCGATCGCCGCCGTCTGGACTGCCGCCTTCGCCTATACGTTCTTTGTCGGTAACGGCATGGCGCAGCTCAATTTCTGGTTCGCCCTGTGCGTGGCCATCTGGCTGATCCGCTTCGTGCCCTCGCTGGCGACGGGTTTGCCGCCCACCGAAGGCCTGGGCAATACCTTGCTCAGCCTGGTGTACCCGGTGACCATCGTCGGCTGCTTCGTTGCCATCATCGCCCTGTTCCTGCATAGCCCTTTGTACCTGCTGTCCGTCATGGCTCTCGTGTGGATCGCCGATATCGGCGCCTATTTCTCGGGCAAGGCTTTCGGCAAGCGCAAGCTGGCGCCAAGTATTTCTCCAGGTAAATCTTGGGAAGGCGCCATCGGCGGCGGCATCGCCGTGCTGCTCATTTCCGCCATCACCATCGTGGCCGCGCCATCGCTGCCGGTCTTGCAAGACACCTTCGCCGTGCAGCTGCAATTGCGCCGCGGCTGGCTCGTGGCCTTGCTGGTGCTGTTGCTGGTCGTTGCCGCTAGCATCGTCGGCGACCTGTTCGAATCCCAATTGAAGCGCCGCGCCGGCATCAAGGACAGCAGCAGCCTGCTGCCTGGCCATGGCGGCGTACTTGACCGTATCGATGCCTTGATCCCGGTCCTGCCATTTGCCGCCCTCGTGGCCAGCTGGCTTTAAGGAAACTCATGCAATACATCACCATCCTTGGCGCGACCGGCTCGATCGGCGTGTCCACCCTGGACGTGCTCGCGCGTCATCCCGAGCAATACAGCGTGTATGCGCTGAGCGCGCACAGCCGCGTAGCCGAACTGGCTGCCCAGTGCCTGCAGTTCCGTCCCCGGCGCGCCGTCGTCGGCACGGCGGACGCCGCCCTTGAACTGACGCGCTTGCTGCGCGGGCAGGGCGTCGATACGCAAGTCGAGTACGGCGTGGAGGCCCTGTGCGCCATCGCCAGCGCGCCGCAAGTGACGGGCGTGATGGCGGCCATCGTCGGTGCGGCCGGCCTGGCGCCTACCCTGGCGGCGGCGCGTGCTGGCAAGAAAGTATTGCTGGCCAATAAAGAAGCGCTGGTCATGTCCGGCCAGCTGTTCATCGATGCCGTGCATGACAACGGCGCCGTGCTGCTGCCGATCGACAGCGAACACAACGCCATTTTCCAATGCATGCCGCACGCCCATGGCCGCGTGCCTGGCGCCGCGGGCGTGGCGAAAATCGTGCTGACGGCATCCGGCGGCCCCTTCCTCACGCGCGACGTCGAGACGCTCGACGCGGTTACGCCGGACCAGGCGTGCAAGCATCCGACCTGGGCCATGGGCCGCAAGATTTCCGTCGATTCGGCCACCATGATGAACAAGGGCCTGGAAGTGATCGAGGCGCACTGGCTGTTCGGTGCGCCAGCCGACCAGATCGAAGTGCTGATCCATCCGCAAAGCGTGATCCATTCGATGGTGTCGTACATCGACGGTTCCGTGCTGGCCCAGCTGGGCAATCCGGACATGCGCACGCCCATCGCCCATGCGCTGGCGTATCCGCAGCGCATCGCTTCCGGCGTGGCGCAGCTGGACCTGGCGCAAGTGGCGACCCTGCAGTTCGAGCGTCCCGATTTCCGCCGTTTCCCTTGCCTGGCGCTGGCGTTTGACGCCTTGCGCGCGGGCGGCACGGCGCCGGCCCTGCTGAACGCGGCCAATGAAGTGGCCGTGCAGGCATTTCTTGACGAACGGATCGGCTTCCGCCAGATCGACCGGGTCATCGCCCACGTGATCGAGACGGTGCCGCATGGCGCCGCATCGAGCATCGAAGCCGTGCTGGAGCAGGACCGCCTGGCCAGGGCGGCCGCGCAAGCGTATATCGCCCAAAGGCTGGCTGCATGACGCTCATCACCACTTTATTGGCCTTTATCGTCGCGCTCGGTTCACTGATTACCTTGCACGAACTGGGCCACTATCTGGTGGCGCGCTGGTGCGGCGTGAAAGTGCTGCGTTTCTCGATCGGCATGGGAAAAGTGGTGTATTCGCGCAAATTCGGCAAGGATCAGACGGAATGGGCGATTTCCGCGCTGCCGCTGGGCGGCTATGTGAGCATGCTCGACAGCCGCGCACAAGACCTCAGCGGCTTGCCGGAAAGCGAATTGCGCCGCGAATTCACGCGCCAGAGCGTGTGGCGCCGCATCGCCATCGTGGCCGCCGGCCCGCTGGCCAATTTTCTCGTCGCCATCGTGCTGTACGCGGGCTTGTTCATGCATGGCATCGAAGAGCCGTCGAGTAAACTCGGCCCCGTTGCCGAGCAGACGCCAGCCTACATGGCGGGCTTGCGCAGCGGCGACACGGTTGAAGCCGTCAATGGCAAGGCCGTGTCCAGCTGGTCCGAGCTGCGCTGGGAATTGATCCAGGCGACTCTCGACAAGCAGCCGGCGCGCATCGAAGTGCGCCGGCCCGACCGTGGCCAGCAGGAAGCGACCTTGCCGACGGCCAGCCTGACGGAAGCGGACCTGGAAGGCGACGTGCTGGGCAAGCTGGGCCTGACCCTGGCCCGTTCCGCGCCCACGCTGATGGAAATCATGCCCGATGGCGCCGCCGCGCGCGCCGGCCTGCAGAAGAACGACCAGATCCTCGCCATCGACGAACAGCCCGTGCACGACGTGGCGGCCGTCATCGCCACCCTGAGCCAGGCGCCGGGCAAGACCTTGCAATTGCAGCTCCTGCGCCAGGGCCAGGGCCTGACCCTGTCCATAACGCCGGACGCCGTGCCGGGCGCCGGGGCGGAGGGAGCTGTAACAGTTGGTAAGATACAGGCAAAGCTGGGACAGGTGCCGGATATGATCACCGTGGCATCGGGACCGTTCTCTGCCGTGGGCAAGGCGTCTGCCAAGGTCTGGGATACCAGTGTCATGAGCCTGAAAATGCTGGGCAAAATGATCACCGGCCAGGTGTCGCTGAAGAATGTGACGGGACCGATTACCATTGCCGATTACGCGGGCCAGACGGCGCGCATCGGCCTGGTAAGCTACCTGAGCTTCATTGCCTTCATCAGTATCAGTCTGGGCGTGATGAATTTGCTACCCATTCCTGTTCTGGATGGCGGGCATTTGCTGTATTATTCGCTGGAAGTTTTGACCGGACGCCCCTTGCCGGAGCGCGTAGGCGAGATTGCCCAGCGCCTGGGGATCGGTTTGTTGCTGACCTTGATGGTGCTTGCCGTCTTTAATGACGTGTTGCGATTGCTGAATTAGGGCGGTGGTTGATGCCATTGCGTGAGTCGCACAAGCAATCTTTTGTGTATGTTGTCCATTGATTTACCCATTGAATAACCCCAATGAAATTACATTCTGCTCGTTTTGCCTTGCCTTCCTTTCGCCGCAGCCTGATCGGCGCCGCCGTCATGGCCTTCTGTTCCGGCCATGCCCTGGCCGTCCAGCCATTTACTGTCAAGGATATCCGGGTCGAAGGGATCCAGCGTACTGAAGCGGGCACCGTGTTTGCCTACCTGCCTGTGCGCGTCGGCGAAACGTTCTCGGACGAGAAGAGCGTTGCCGCCATCAAGGCCCTGTATGCGACGGGCATGTTCAAGGATGTGCGCCTGGAAGCCGATGGCGACGTGCTGGTGGTGCTGGTCGAGGAACGTCCGGCCATCGCGAGCGTGGAATTTACCGGTACCAAGGAATTTGAAAAAGACGTGCTGGTCAAGGCACTCAAGGAAATCGGCGTCGGCGAAGCCAAGATTTTCGACAAGGCCTCCGTCGACCGCGCGGAACAGGAACTCAAGCGCCAGTACCTGTCGCATGGCCTGTACGGCGTGAAGATCACCACCACCGTCACGCCGATCGAGCGCAACCGCGTCAACGTGGTGTTCGCCGTCGACGAGGGCGACGTGGCCCGCATCAAGCAGATCAACATCGTCGGCAACAAGGCGTTCAGCGACAAGGAACTGCGCGAACAGCTGGCCCTGAACACGGGCGGCTGGTTCAGCTGGTACACCAAGGCCGACCAGTATTCGAAGACCAAGCTGACGGGCGACATCGAGGCGCTCAAGTCCTATTACCTGGACCGCGGCTATATCGAGATGCAGGTCGACTCGACGCAAGTGTCGATCACGCCCGATAAAAAAGATATCTACCTGACGATCAACATCACCGAAGGCGAGAAGTACAAGATCGCCGGCACCAAGTTCGAAGGCGAGATGTTCGGCCGCGAAGAAGAACTCAAAGCGCTGAACCTGATGCGCGAAGGCGACATCTACTCGGGCGCGCGCCTGACGGCGACCAACAAGCGCATTCAGGACCGCCTGGCCACGTTCGGCTATGCGTTCGCCAACGTCAACGCGAATCCCGAGATCAACCGCGAAAAGCATGAAGTGGGCTTCACCTTCTTCATCGATCCGGGCAAGCGCGTGTACGTGCGCCACATGAATATCGCCGGCAATACCACCACGCGCGATGAAGTCATCCGCCGCGAATTCCGCCAGTTCGAATCGTCCTGGTACGACAGCAACAAGATCAAGCTGTCGCGCGACCGTGTCGACCGCCTCGGCTACTTCAAGGACGTGACCATCGACACGCCGGAAGCGCAGGGCACGACCGACCAGGTGGACGTCAACGTGACGGTGGTGGAAAAGCCAACCGGTAACTTCCTGATCGGCGGCGCGTTCTCGCAATCGGAGAAGTTCACCCTGTCGGCATCGATTTCGCAAGCCAACTTCGCCGGTAGCGGCAATACGGTCGGCATCGAACTCAATACCAGCCATTACAGCCGCACGATCGCGTTTTCGCAGACCAATCCGTATTTCACGGACGATGGCATTTCGCGCAGCTTTGAAGTCTACCTGCGTACGACGGAACCGCCGGCGCTGAACATCGGCAGCTACAAGATCAAGCAGACCGGTGGCCGCGTCAGTTTCGGCGTGCCGTTCTCGGAAGTCGACACCGTCTTCTTCGGTATCGGCGCCGAGCGTTCGCGCATCGAAACCGACATCACCAGCCCGATCCGCTTCAAACAGTACGTGATCGACAATGGCGGCCCGTCCGATGGTATCGGTTCGGCCACGACGAATTCCATCCCGCTGACGGCGGCATGGCAGCGCGACAGCCGCGACAGCGCCCTGACGCCATCGATCGGCCGCTACCAGCGCGTCAACCTGGAGGCTGACCTGATCGGCGACCAGAAATACTTCCGTGCCATTTATGAGCACCAGTATTTCCGTCCGCTGTTCAGCAAGGTCACCCTGGCGCTGAAGGGCGAGATCGATTACGGTCACGGCATCGGCAAGCACGTGTATCCGGTCTTCAAGAACTTCTACGGCGGCGGTATCGGTTCGGTGCGCGGCTACCTGAGTTCCTCGCTGGGCGCGGTCGAACCGAGCACCAACGATGCCCTGGGCGGCGCTTCGCGCCTGATCGGTAACGCGGAACTGCAGATGCCATTCCCCGGTTCGGGCAATGACCGCAGCTTGCGCTGGTTCGGTTTCCTCGACGGCGGCCAGGTCTACCAGGAAGGCGAAAAAATGCGGATCTCGCAATTGCGCTATTCTGCTGGCTTGGGCATCAGCTGGATTTCACCGGTGGGCCCGCTCAAGCTGAGCTACGCCAAGCCGCTGAACGCCAAGCCGACGGACCGCCTGGAGCGCTTCCAGTTCCAGATGGGTACCGGTTTCTGACCGGACCCTCTGAACCGGGGCGACAGCTTTCACTTTTTGACCATGGAGTATCATGAACACCGCATCCGCTACCCTGCCCAAGACCCTTGCCGTGATCGCATTGTGCTGGAGTTCGCTGTTGCCGGTGCAGGCGCAGGCTCAGGAGTCGAAGATCGCCTGGATCAGCAGCGAACGTATTTATAACGAATCGAGGCTGGCCAAGCTGGCCAGCGCCAAGCTGGCCGAAGAGTTCCGCTCGCGGGAAAAAGCCGTGCAGGAACTGGCTGCCCGCTTCAAGGTGGCCAACGAAGCGCTGGAAAAGGACATGCCGACCCTGAGCGAGGCGGAGCGCGCCAAGCGCCAGCGCGAGTTTTTCGAGCTGGACAAGGAACTGCAACGCCGCCAGCGCGAATTCCGTGAAGACCTGAGCCAGCGCACGAACGAAGAGCGCAGCGCCATCGCGGAAAAAGCCAACACCATCATCCAGCAGATGGCGCATATCGAGGGATATGACATCGTGCTGCAGGAAGCCCTGTGGGCCAGCCCGCGCATCGACATTACCGACAAGGTCTTGAAGGCGCTGGACAAGTAACAGCAACGGTTTTAAGCCTGACAGTGCCGTAGCGAGCGGATGTGAGTTGTGGTTGAGAAGCGGATCTGTGCGAATGTACGGGGCCGCCCGAGGCAGTGAGCATCGGATACCGCAAATCGCGCCGCGCAGTAGGCATAGTCAGGCGTTTTTATAAGGGTATATCGATGGGCACTCGACTAGGTGAATTGGTCGAACGCTTCGGCGGACAGTTGGCGGGCGATCCGAACCTGGAAGTTTCAGGGATCGCGCCGCTGGCCGACGCCGGCGCTTCGCACATCAGCTTTCTCAGCAATAGCAAATTCCGCGCACAGGCGGCCCAGAGCGGCGCCGCCGCGCTGATACTCACGCCGGCCGACGACGCGTTGATCGGCGGCGACTACGCAGGCGCGCGCATCGTCACCCCGAATCCCTATGTGTATTTCGCGCGCGCGGCGCAGTATTTCGCCGCCCTGGCCGAGATCAAGGCGCCCGTGGGTATCCACGCCAGCGCCATCGTCGATGATGGCGCGCAGGTCGACGCCACTGCCTCGGTCGGGCCGCGCGCCGTGATCGAAGCGGGCGCCGTGATTGGTGCCGGCTGCGTCATCGGGCCTGGTTGCGTGATTGGCCGCGATGCCGTCATCGGCGCCGGCACCCAACTGTTCGCCAACGTGACCTTCCACGCGCGCTGCGTGATCGGCCAGCGCGGCATCATCCATTCGGGCGCCGTGATCGGCACCGACGGATTCGGCTTCGCCAACGAAGGCGGCGTATATATCAAGATTCCGCAGACGGGCAGGGTGGTGATCGGTGACGATGTCGACATCGGCGCCAACACCACCATCGACCGCGGCGCGCTGGCCGACACCATCATCGAAGATGGCGTCAAGCTCGATAACCAGATCCAGATCGGCCACAACTGCCACATCGGCGCGCACACGGCCATGGCCGGCTGCGTCGGCGTGGCCGGCAGCGCCATCATCGGCAAGTACTGCACCTTTGGCGGCGCCGCCATGGTGCTGGGCCATCTGACCATCGCCGACCGCGTCCATGTGGGCTCGGGCAGCATGGTCTCGCGTTCGATCGCGGAGCCGGGCCAGTACACGGGTTTTTATCCGCTGGCCAAGAACGCCGACTGGGAAAAGAGCGCCGCCATCGTGCGCAACCTGTCAAGCATGCGCGAGAAGATCCGCGCGCTTGAAAAAACAATTAAAACACTGACCACGCAAGACGAAAAATGACTACTGAAAAAAAGACCCTCGACATCCTCGCCATCAAATCGCTGCTGCCGCATCGCTACCCGCTGCTGCTGGTCGACCGCGTGCTGGACTGGGAAGCCGATAAAACCATCACCGCCATCAAGAACGTGACGGTCAACGAAGAGTTCTTCCAGGGCCATTTCCCGCACAAGCCGGTCATGCCCGGCGTGCTGATGATCGAAGCGCTGGCGCAGACGGCGGCCTTGTTGTCGTTCCTGTCGATGGGCGTGAAACCGGATGAAAATTCGGTCGTGTACTTTGTCGGCATCGACAATGCACGCTTCAAGCGTCCAGTCGAGCCGGGCGACCAGCTGAAGATGGACGTGGAAATCCTGCGCGTATCGCGTGGCATCTGGAAATACAAGGCCGTCGGTACGGTCGACGGCAAGCTGGCGGTGGAAGCGGAACTGATGTGCACCATCCGCAGCGCCCAGGATGCGAGCCAATCTGCGAGCCATCCAGCGGGGCAGTAACATGGCGGCCATCCACTCCACGGCAGTCATCGATCCGAAGGCCGAGCTCGACAGCTCGGTCGAGGTGGGTCCGTACACCATCATCGGTCCGCACGTGCGCATCGGCGCCGGCACCAAGGTTGGCCCGCACGTGGTCATCGACGGCCACACGACGATCGGCAGCGACAACCACCTGTTCCAGTTTTCTTCCATCGGCGCACAGCCGCAGGATAAAAAATGGGCGGGCGAGGCGACGCGCCTGGAAATCGGCGACCGCAACACGATCCGCGAATTTTGCACCTTCAACACGGGCACCGTGCAGGGCGGCGGCGTCACGCGCCTGGGCAATGACAACTGGATCTCGGCGTACGTGCACCTGGCGCACGACTGCCTGGTGGGCAACAACACCATCTTTTCGAACAATGCCCAGATGGCGGGCCACGTGGAGATCGGCGACTGGGTCATCATGAGCGGCTTCGCCAACGTGCACCAGTTCTGCAAGATCGGCGCACACGCCTTTGTCGGCATGAGCACCAGCCTGACGCAGGACGTGCCGCCTTTCGTGCTCCTGAACGGCAATCCGGCGCAGGCGCATGGCGTCAATATCGAAGGCTTGAAACGCCGCGGCTTTACGCGCGAGCAGATCAACGGCATCCGTACCGCGTATAAACTCATCTACCGCTCGGGACTGACCCTAGAAGAATCCAAGGCAGCCCTGTTTGAAGAAGAAGCGGCATCGTCGCCCGAGGTGGCGCAACACATTCGCGCCATGCGTGAATTCCTTGGCGTGGCCTCGCGTGGCATCGTCCGCTGACCATTCCAGCGACCTGTCGGTCGCCATCGTCGCCGGCGAGGTGTCGGGCGACTTGCTGGCCAGCCGGCTGCTGTCCGGCCTCGTGCCGCAGCTGCCCGGCGCGCGCTTCCATGGCATCGGCGGCGAGCACATGGCAAAACACGGGTTTGTGTCCGACTGGCCGCTCGAGAAGCTGACCGTGCGCGGCCTGTTCGAGATCATTCCCCGCTACCGCGAGATCAAGGGCATCCAGAACGCGCTGCGCGACCGGCTGCTGGCCGAGCGTCCCGCCGTCTTCATCGGCGCCGACTATCCGGGTTTTAACCTGGGACTGGAACAGCAGCTCAAGGAAGGCGGCATCCCCACCGTGCACTACATCGGGCCGCAGATATGGGCCTGGCGCGGCGGGCGCATCAAGAAAATCATCAAGGCCGTCTCGCACATGCTGGTGATCTTCCCGTTCGAGGAAGAAATCTACCGCAAGGCGGGCGTGCCCGTCACCTATGTCGGCCATCCGCTGGCCGAAATGATCCCCCTGCAGCCCGACGAAGCGGCCGCGCGCCGCACCCTGGGCTTGCCCGAGGATGCCAATGTGGTGACCCTGATGCCGGGCAGCCGCATGGGCGAACTCAAATACAATACGGCGGCCTTTGTCGGCGCCTGCAAGCTGCTGCTGGCGCGCGACCGCTCGCTGCGTTTCGTCGCGCCCATGGCCGGCGAAAAACAGCGCCAGTACTTCCTGCAATTGATCGCGGAAGCGGGCCTGAAGGACGTCGAGATACTGCTCACGGACGGCGGCTCGCACACGGCCATCTGCGCCGCCGATGCGGTGCTGGTGGCGTCAGGCACGGCGTCGCTGGAAGTGGCGCTGTACAAGAAGCCGATGGTCATCGCCTACAAGATGATGCGCGCATCGTGGGAAATCATGCGCCACATGGGCTACCAGCCGTGGATCGGCCTGCCCAATATCCTGGCGCGCGACTACCTGGTGCCCGAACTGCTGCAGAACGCGGCCAGCCCGGAAGCGCTGGCCGAAGCGATGTGGCAGCAGCTGAGCGACGTGCCGGGCCGTTTGCGCCTGGTGCAGCGCTTCACGGACATGCATCACAGCCTGCTGCGCGACAGCGCGCAGGAAAGCGCGAATGCCGTCATGCAGGTCATCGCCGCCAACCGCAAGTAAGCACCGTTTCAATCGCAGTTCCTACCAAAGATTCAACGTGAAAAATATCTATCCCGGCCTGTTTGACGACTTGCCATTCTCGCTCGATGAAATCATCTGCGGCGTCGACGAGGCAGGCCGCGGTCCGCTGGCCGGCCCCGTGTTCGCCGCCGCCGTGATCCTCGACCCGAACCAGCCGATCGACGGCTTGCGCGATTCGAAAAAACTCAGCGAAGCGAAACGCGATTTGCTGGCGCCGCAGATCAAGGCCAAGGCCCTGGCCTGGGCCATCGCCGAAGCGTCGGAAGAAGAGATCGACCGCCTGAACATCCTGCAGGCGTCGATGCTGGCCATGCGCCGCGCCGTCGAGGCTTTGGCGACCGTGCCGACCCTGGCCCTGATCGACGGCAACCGCTGTCCTGTGATGCCGATACGCGGCATGGCCATCGTCGGTGGCGACGACAAGGTCGATTCGATTTCCGCCGCCTCGATCCTGGCCAAGACGGCGCGCGACGCGGCCCTCGTGCACCTGCATGCGGCCTATCCCGAATACTGCTTCGACCAGCACAAGGGCTATGGCACCAAGCTGCACCTCGAGCGATTGCACCTGCACGGCGCCTCGCCCGTGCACCGGCGCTCGTTCGCGCCCGTGCGCAACGTGATCGCCCTGTTTGGCGGACAGGAGGTGGCGGCATGAAGACGATCACTTCGCGCGACAATGCGCAATACAAGGATTTGCTGAAACTGGCGGGCAGTTCGCAGGCGCGCCGCAAGTCGGGCCGCACCTTGCTCGACGGCGTGCATCTGTGCCAGTCGTACCTGCAGCTGCGGGGCATGCCGGAACAGTGCATCGTCAGCGAAAGCGCCTTGCAGAACCCGGAAGTGGCGGACATCGTCGGCCAGCTGGAAAGCCAGCGCGCGCACGTACTGGGCTTGCCCGACGCGCTGTACCACGCGGTGAGCCAGGTCGAACACGGCGTGGGCGTAATGTTCCTCATCGAGACGCCGGAACGGGCCGTCACGCAGCCGCTGAGCGTGTCGGCCGTGCTGCTCGATAACCTGCAAGACCCGGGCAACGTGGGGTCGATTTTGCGCAGCGCGGCCGCCGCCGGCATCACGCAGGTCTACTGCAGCGCCGGCACGGCCTTCTGCTGGTCGCCGAAGGTGCTGCGCGCGGCGATGGGCGCGCACTTCGTGCTCGATATCTTTGAAAACGTCGACCTGGCGGCGTTGGTCTCGGAGGCCAAGGTGGCGACCCTGGCCACCAGCGGCTACGCCACGAAGCGGTTGTACGACGTCGACCTGCGCCAGCCCGTCGCCTGGCTGTTCGGCCATGAAGGGCAGGGCGTGGCCGACGATTTATTGTCGATGGCCACGCACCAGGTGGTCATTCCCCACCTGGGCCAGATCGAATCGCTGAACGTGGCCGCCTGCGCCGCCGTCTGCTTCTTCGAGCAGCTGCGCCAGGGCCAGTCCTGAACGGGGTAACCATGTCTTTTCCTCCGCTTGCCGATGGTGCCGTACGTGACGAGGCCTGGTGGCGCCAGGTCGCCGCGTTTTATCCCGCGCCGCCTGACGCCATCGTCAATCTCGAACATGGCTATTTCGGCGCCATGGCCAGCCCGGTGCACGCGGCGTTCGAACAGGCCGTGCGCTACACCAACGAGCAATTAAGTCCCTTCGTGCGCGGCGAATTCACGCGCACGCACGTGGACATTCTGCGCCAGCGCGTCGCCGCGCTGATCGGTGCGCAGCCGCACGAAATCCTGTTGACCCGCAGCGGCACCGAGTCCATGCAGGTGCTGATCACGCAGTACCACGGCCTGGCGCCCGGCGATACGGTGCTGTGGAGTAATCTCGACTTTCCTGCCATGCGCACGGCCATGCGCTGGCTGGCGCAGCGCCGCGGCGTCACCAGCACGCAAGTTCAATTGAGCTTGCCCATCGGCGACGACGAGATCATCGCCAGCTACGCGCAAGCCATGCGCCAGGCAGTCAAGCCCAAGTTGCTGCTGCTGTCGCAGGTGACGCCGGCCAACGGCCAGCAACTGCCGCTCAATGAGATCATGGCGCTGGCGCGCGAACACGGCATCGACGTGCTGCTCGACAGCGCCCATGCGCTGGGACAGGTCGACGTGGACGTGCAGGCCATGGGCATCGATTTCGCCGGTTTCAACCTGCATAAATGGCTGGGGGCGCCGGCGGGACTCGGTGTCGTGTATATCCGCGCGTCGCAGCTGCACAAGATCGAGCCGCACTATGGCGACGATGACTATCCGCTGGACGATATCCGCAGCCGCCTGCACATGGGCATGCCGCCGATCGGCGCCATCCTGGCCGCACCGGCCGCGCTGGACTTCCATGCGCGCCTGGGCGGCACGCCGGCCAAGAATGAACGCCTGGCCTGGCTGCGCGACTATTGGGTCAGCCGCGCCGCGCAACTGCCCGGCGTGCGCATGTTGTCTCCGCTCGATGCCAGGCGCGGCACGGCGCTGGTCGCCTTTGCCGTCGATGGCATGAGCGCGCGCGAACTGCAGCAAGCCTTGCTGCAGCGCTTTGGCGTATTTACCGTGCAGCGCAATATCGGCGATACCGATGTCGTGCGCGCCACGGTGGCCGCCACGACCACCACCGGTGAACTCGATCAGCTGGTGGCCGCGCTGACGGTGCTCTCCAGCGAAGTGAACTCCAGCCTGGCGAACACCTGACTAGACCACGCGCAGCAGGTCTGGCCAGGCGCTTTTCTCAATACTCGCGGCGGTTCGGTTTGATTTCCTGGAGGATGGTCGTGGAGATCTCCTCGATCGACTTGGTGGTCGACGACAGCCAGCGGATACCTTCGCGTTTCATCATCTTTTCCGCCTCGTTGACCTCGTAACGGCAATTTTCGATGGCCGCATACTTGCTTCCGGCGCGTCTTTCGTTGCGTATTTCCGACAAACGTTCGGGCGTAATGCTCAATCCGAAAATTTTATTCTTAAATTCCAGCAGGGCCGATGGCAGCTTGTCACGCTCGAAATCGTCGGGAATCAGCGGATAATTGGCCGCCTTGATCCCGTATTGCATGGCCAGATACAGACTGGTCGGGGTCTTGCCAGAGCGTGAAACACCCACCAGAATGACATCGGCCGAAGAGAGGTTCTTGTGCGACTGGCCATCGTCGTGCGCCAGCGAATAGTTGATCGCCTCGATGCGGTTCTTGTATTCCTCGCTGTCGACGATGTTGTGCGAGCGCCCGATGGTATGGGTGGACATCACGCCCAGTTCCTGCTCCAGCGGGGCGACAAAGGTCTGTATCAGGTCCATGTGCATGCCGCTGGACTTGCGGATCACGGCCGACAGGTCGTTCTTCACCAGGGTGGAGAAAATGATCGGACGCTGGCCGTCGCTGGCGAAGGCTTCGTTGATCTTGCGCGCCGCCTCATGGGCCTTGTCCATGGTGTCGATGAAGGGCAGGCGGATCTGGCGGAAGCGCAGATCGAATTGCGTGAGCACCGAGTGGCCGAACGTCTCGGCGGTGATGCCGGTGCCGTCGGAAACGAAGAAGACGGTGCGGGCCGCGGAGGGCAGAGGAGGGCGTGGATCTTGTGTCATGGGTTTTCGGATCAAGATTGTGCGTCGTCAATTTGCGCCGCACAAGGTAAAATGGCTGTAACGGTATGATTGTGCTGCACGACGCCAAGAATAACAAGAAGACTGTCTGTGCGCCGCGCGTAAAGATTTCTATCATCAGTAAGGGTGTCATTATGACCAACGCAGTATCGCAACAGCAGGACAAGGACGCGGTGTATGTTGCCTCGTTTGAGCATTTGCGCATGACGGATGTCGAATCCGTCGGCGGCAAGAACGCCTCCCTGGGCGAAATGATCAGCCAGCTGGCGGAAGCCGGCGTGCGCGTGCCCGGTGGCTTTGCCACCACGGCGCAGGCATTCCGCGATTTCCTGTCGTATAGCGCCAACGGCGGCTTGCCGCTGGCCGAACGCATCGCCCAGCGCCTCGAAGGGCTGAACATCGATGACGTGCGCTCGCTGGCGCAAGCCGGTGCCGAGATCCGTCAATGGATCGTGGAAACGCCATTCCAGCCACGCCTGGCCGCCGAAATCGACCAGTTCTACGCCAAGCTGGTGGCCGATTCCGACACGGAAATGTCGTTTGCCGTGCGTTCCTCCGCCACGGCGGAAGACTTGCCCGACGCGTCTTTTGCTGGTCAGCAAGAAACCTTCCTGAACGTGGTCGGCATCGACAACGTGCTCGAGGCCATGAAACAGGTGTTCGCCTCGCTGTATAACGACCGCGCCATCTCGTATCGCGTACATAAAGGCTTTACGCACGCTGAAGTGGCCTTGTCGGCCGGCGTGCAGCGCATGGTGCGTTCCGACCTGGGCGCGGCCGGCGTGATGTTCACCATCGACACGGAATCGGGCTTCAAGGACGTCGTCTTCGTCACGTCCAGCTATGGCCTCGGCGAAACCGTGGTGCAGGGCGCCGTCAATCCCGACGAATTCTATGTGCACAAGCCGATGCTGGAAAAAGGCAAGTCGCCCGTGATCCGCCGCAATATCGGCTCGAAGCTGCTGAAGATGGAATTTACGAACGAAGCGAAAGCTGGCCGTTCCGTGAAAACCGTCGACGTGCCCGTCGAAATGCGCAACCGCTATTCGCTGAACGACAGCGAAGTGGTGGAACTGGCCAAATACGCCGTCATCATCGAGAACCACTACGGCCGTCCGATGGACATCGAGTGGGGCAAGGATGGCCGCGACGGCAAGCTGTACATCCTGCAAGCGCGTCCCGAGACCGTCAAGTCGCAGCAAAAGGCGACCGACGTGCAGGAACGCTTCAAGCTGAAAAGCACGGGCACCGTGCTGACGTCCGGCCGCGCCATCGGCCAGA
Source organism: Janthinobacterium sp. OK676 (assembly GCF_900103595.1). NCBI lineage: Bacteria > Pseudomonadati > Pseudomonadota > Betaproteobacteria > Burkholderiales > Oxalobacteraceae > Janthinobacterium > Janthinobacterium sp. OK676. Next base: position 164,766 of record NZ_FNHA01000009.1, on the reverse strand, counting down.
AGATCGGCGCCGGCCCCGTGCGCGTGATCCACGACCCGGCCGACATGGAGCGCGTGCAGCCAGGCGACGTGCTTGTTGCCGACATGACGGACCCGAACTGGGAACCGGTCATGAAGCGCGCTTCGGCCATTGTCACCAACCGCGGCGGACGTACTTGTCACGCAGCAATTATTGCCCGTGAACTCGGTGTGCCGGCCGTCGTCGGCTGCGGCGACGCGACCGACGTGCTGAAAGATGGCACGTTCGTCACCGTGGTCTGCTCCGAAGGCGACGAAGGCAAGATCTACGACGGCTTGCTGGAAACGGAAGTGTCGGAAGTGTCGCGCGGCGAATTGCCGAAGCTCGACACCAAGATCATGCTCAACGTGGGCAATCCGCAGCTGGCGTTCGACTTCCAGTCCGTGCCGAATGCGGGCGTGGGCCTGGCGCGCCTGGAATTCATCATCAATAACAATATTGGTGTGCATCCGCGCGCGATCCTGGAATACCCGAACATCGATGCCGACCTGAAAAAGGCCGTGGAATCGGTGGCGCGCGGCCACGCTTCGCCGAAGGCGTTCTACATCGACAAGCTGGCCGAGGGCATCGCCACCATCGCCGCCGCGTTCTGGCCGAAAAAAGTCATCGTGCGCCTGTCCGACTTCAAGTCGAACGAGTACAAGAAGCTGATCGGCGGTTCGCGCTACGAGCCGGACGAGGAAAACCCGATGCTGGGCTTCCGCGGCGCGGCGCGCTACCTGTCGGCCGACTTCTCCGAAGCGTTCAACATGGAATGCGAAGCGATGAAGCGCGTGCGCAATGACATGGGCCTGACGAACGTGGAAATCATGGTGCCATTCGTACGTACCCTGGGCCAGGCCGAGAAAGTCATCGACTTGCTGGCAAAAAATGGCCTGAAGCGCGGCGAGAATGACCTGCGCGTCATCATGATGTGCGAAGTGCCGTCGAACGCCATCCTGGCCGACCAGTTCCTCGACCATTTCGACGGCTTCTCGATCGGTTCGAACGACCTGACCCAGCTGACCCTGGGCCTGGACCGCGATTCCGGCATGGAATTGCTGGCGGCCGACTTCGACGAGCGCGATCCTGCCGTGAAAGCCCTGCTGGCCCTGGCCATCAAGGCTTGCCTGGCACGCGGCAAGTACATCGGCATTTGCGGTCAGGGGCCTTCGGACCATCCTGACTTCGCCGTCTGGCTGATGGAGCAGGGCATCGAATCGATGTCGCTCAATCCCGACTCGGTAATCGACACGTGGCAAAAGCTCGCTGCGCTGAAAGCGTAAGCGTCCTTCCGCCCCTTTAAAACCCGCTGCCGCTGACCCGGCAGCGGGTTTTTTTATGCCTGTCACGCGGCGCACGCCAGTATCCGATGGGCTTGCGCCAGATCAGCTAAAATGATTCCACCAATACATTGAAACAGGAGTTCACATGGCAAGCAAGAAACCGAGCAAAGTGGCAAAGATCGACATCGGCATTTCCGAAGCGGACCGCGCGAAGATTGCGGAAGGCCTGTCCGGCCTGCTGGCCGACAGCTACACCTTGTACCTGATGACCCATAATTTTCACTGGAACGTCAAGGGACCGATGTTCAACACCCTGCACCTGATGTTCATGACGCAATACACGGAGCAGTGGGCCGCGCTGGACCTGATTGCCGAGCGCATCCGCGCCCTCGGCTACCCGGCGCCGGGCACCTACAAGGAATTCGTCAAGCTGGCCTCGATCAAGGAAATCGACGGCGTGCCGCCGGCGCTGGAAATGGTCAGCCACCTGGTGTCGGCGCAGGAAGCGACCGCGCGTACGGCGCGCCGCCTGTTCCCGCTGCTGGAAAAAGCCAATGACCAGCCGACGGCCGACCTGATTACGCAGCGCCTGGATTTGCATGAGAAGACGGCGTGGATGCTGCGCAGCCTGCTGGAAGAGTAAATGCCTTTCCGGCGGCGCTAATTCGCCCTTGGCTATTGACGCCACCCGGAATTGCGTTAGACTGCTTGTATATAGGTGTTGGCAAGAATAATATCAGGCAGTACAGCGCATTAAACCCCGTCGCTTATATAGGCTGCGGGGTTTTTTATTTTCGGATTCAATAGGACGGAGGCATCATGGCTGAATGGGTAGGCTGGTTTGTGGCGGCTGGCGTGGTATTGATCCTGGAATTGTTCACGGGCACGTTTTATCTGCTGATGATCGCCATCGGCGTCAGTGCCGGGGGATTGGTGGCGCTGGCGGGTGGAAATGGCAGCTGGCAGGCCGTGACGGCGGCCATTGTCGGCGTGGCGGCCACCCTGTTATTGCGGCGCAGCCGTTTTGGCAAGGCGGCGCGGCGCGATGCGGCGCAGGATCCGAATGTGAATCTCGATATCGGCCAAAGCGTGGCCGTGGCGCATTGGGTTGATGGCGTGGCGCGCGTCATGTATCGCGGCGCCTTGTGGGATGTGGAATTGATACCCGGCAGCGACGCGCAGGCCGGTCATTACACCATACGTGCCGTGCGCGGCAGCCGTTTGATTGTTGGATAACCTGGAGAGTAGATTATGGAAGTAAACATTGGAAGCGTGTCGCTGATCTTGTTATTGCTGGCATTGGTATTTGTCTTCAAGACCGTCAATGTGGTGCCGCAACAGCATGCCTGGGTGGTCGAGCGTCTGGGAAAATTCCATGCCGTATTGGGGCCTGGACTGAATATCGTCGTGCCGTTTGTCGACCGCATCGCCTACAAGCATGTGTTAAAGGAAATTCCGCTCGACGTGCCGCCGCAGGTGTGCATTACGCGTGATAACACGCAATTACAGGTCGATGGCATTCTGTATTTCCAGATTACCGACGCCATGCGTGCTTCCTATGGCTCGTCGAATTATATTGCCGCCATTACGCAACTGGCGCAAACGACCTTGCGCTCGGTAATCGGCAAAATGGAACTCGACAAGACATTTGAAGAACGCGACCATATCAACACGGCCATCGTGAATGCCATCGATGAATCGGCGGCGAATTGGGGCGTCAAGGTATTGCGTTATGAAATCAAGGATTTGACGCCGCCCAAGGAAATCCTGCATGCGATGCAGGCGCAGATTACGGCCGAGCGTGAAAAGCGTGCGCTGATTGCCGCTTCGGAAGGGCGCAAGCAGGAGCAGATCAATATCGCCAGCGGCGAGCGCGAAGCGGCCATCGCCCGTTCCGAAGGCGAGAAGCAGGCCTCGATCAACCGGGCAGAAGGGCAGGCCACAGCCATCGTCGCGCTGGCGCAGGCCAGTGCCGAGGCGTTGCGCCAGGTGGGCGCGGCCATCCGCGAGCCCGGCGGTGAAGATGCCGTCAACCTGAAAGTGGCCGAGCAGTATGTGGGCGCCTTTGCGCAATTGGCGAAAACGAATAACTCGATTATCGTGCCGGCCAATCTGGGCGATATGAGCGGTTTGATCGCCACGGCGATGCAGGTGGTGAAAACCCAGAAGCCGAAAAGCGGCGTGGCGATTCCCTGATTGTCTGGTGAATAGCAAACTCGTAGCAAGTTAGTCGTCAAAACTGCCCGCCGTATCGCGGGCAGTTTTCATTTGCGCTATTGGAATATATGCTGGCAGCGGGGTTCGTGTATCGGCGCTTGAAGCAATAGCGTTGAAAATCTTTTCTCTATGCTATGCTGTGCGCACTTTCGGGATTATATGCTGTCGTGCGACGTTTATCTTTTTGATTGAAGTAGAATCTGCTGCACCGATGTCCGCGATGGATGTCGGGACGAGTTTGGTGCCGGTGCGCAATGGTCGATAGTATCGGCTCCGAGTATATTTTGAATTGCAATTTAGAATTACTATAATTTGCAATGAAGTACTGCGGAATAAAGGCGGCCGATGATGTCGTATTGAATCGCCGCCGCACAAAGCAGAGCTGCTTGCACGGATGGGTCCATGTGCGATGTCCGCCCCTTGATTGAAGAACTGCATCGCTTGAAAGCCGGGGAAGTAGGATTTTTGGTAAAAGAATTGTAAAAAACAATCAAATCTTCAAAAAAATTACCTCAGTCGCGTTACAATTGGATAGAATTTAACTGTTCAGTTATATTTTTCAACTCACACAAGGAAATATCATGGATCTGTCCAGCTTATCCCTGTCCGAACTGCGCACCTTGCAGGACGACATCAAGAAGCAAATGAAGAAACGCGAACAGGACGATCTGTCCAAAGCGCGCGAACAAATCCTGGCGATCGCCCAGAGCGTCGGTGTTTCCGTCAAAGATCTGGTTGGTACGGGTATCCGCGCTAAAACCGGTACCGTTGCCGTACGCTATCGCAATCCGGACGATGCGACGCAGCAATGGACTGGCCGTGGCCGTCAACCGAAATGGGTCAAAGAGTGGACCGATTCGGGCAAGTCGCGTGATCTGCTGAAGGTGTAATGTAATACGCCATTCATTCGGATGCTTGTCCTGTGCGGTAGGGCAGGTGTGATACAAGGCAGTATGCAAGCATCCGGAACTTTCCTGATTTATCGTCTTTGGCCAGGCAGGCAAAGCTGATTCCCATCGATTATCTCCGCGGTATTTTCGCTAATACCAGTCTTATTCCGTCGTATCTCTTCCTTTTCCTGTTTTATTCCCGCCGCGCCCAGTTATTTCTCGCGTGCCACGCGCAATCGGCAAAATAAAACCCGGCATATGGCCGGGCTTGTTGTTGCGATCGCAGCGCGCTGCATGCGCTGCCGGATCAGCGGCGGTGCGACTTCATTGCCGCCTGCACTTCGCGCGCGCCATCGCGGTCGCGTTCCGCCGCCCGCTTGTCGTGCTGCTTCTTGCCCTTGGCCAGGCCGATTTCGCATTTCACGCGGCCGCCCTTGTAGTGCAGGTTGAGCGGCACCAGGGTGTAGCCGGAGCGTTCCACCTTGCCGATCAGTTTATCCATTTCCGTACGGTGCAGCAGCAGCTTGCGCGTGCGTACGGCTTCCGGATGGATGTGGGTGGAAGCGGTCGGCAGGGCGCTGATATGCGCGCCGAACAGGAAGAGTTCATCGCCGCGGACGACGACGTAGGCTTCCTTGATTTGTACGCGGGCGTCGCGGATGGCTTTGACTTCCCAGCCTTCCAGCACGATGCCCGCTTCGTAGCGATCCTCGATAAAGTAGTCGTGGAAGGCTTTTCTGTTGTCTGCTATGGTCATGAGATGGTAAATGTGCGCGGGTCGGTTAAACTACTGTCTCGCGCAAGCGCGATAAAATCAAATGTATCCAACATCATAGCAAATGGTTCTTCAATGGCAGTAGTACATAAATCAGTTTTTCTCGGCTATAGCGCCGAACAAATGTTCGCGCTGGTGGCGGCGGTGGAGGATTATCCCAAATTCCTGCCCTGGTGCGGCGCGGTCGAGATTCGCGAGCGGGGCGAGAACACGGTCGTTGCCAGCGTGGGCATACATTACCACGGCGTGCGCCAAAGCTTCACCACGTCCAACGAGAACGTGCCGCCGACTTCCATCAAGATGAAGCTGGTGGACGGTCCTTTCAAGACCCTCGATGGCGTGTGGACCTTCAAGGCCCTGCGCGAAGATGCCTGCAAGATCGAACTGGATCTGCACTACGAGTTTTCCAGCCGCGTGTTGGAACAGATCATCGGCCCCGTCTTCGGCATGATCGCCAACAGCATGGTCGATTCCTTCTGCAAGCGCGCGGAGACCGTGTATGGCTGAGGTCAGCACGCATGGTATCACCGTGCAAGTCTGCCACGCCTTGCCCGATAGCAGCTTCCTGCGCGCCCTGACGGTGCCTGTGGGCACCACCATCGAGCAGGCGGTGGCGCAGAGCGGCTTGCTGCAGACCATCCCCGGCATCGACCTGGCCGTCAATATGGTCGGCATCTATGGCAAGAAGAAGCCATTGGATACCATCCTGCGCGAGCATGACCGGGTGGAAGTGTACCGGCCCTTGCAGGCGGACCCGAAAGAGGCGCGCCGGCGCCGCGCCGGGAGCAAGCCTGCCAAGGGCTGAGCGGACAGGGCGGTCGCTGCCTGGTGAGCGCCATTTTTTGCTATTTCCAAATATCTTTTCTATGCTGCAAGGACGGAGGGCGTTTTTTTCTGTATAATCTGCTTTTGCGCCAATAGGAAATGCTATGCGTCTACTTCAAAAAGCACTCACATTCGATGACGTGCTGCTCGTCCCAGCCTACTCCAACGTTCTGCCCGCCGATACGTCCCTCAAAACTCGCCTGACCCGCAATATCACCTTGAATATCCCCTTGCTGTCCGCAGCCATGGATACGGTGACGGAAGCCCGTCTGGCGATCGCGATGGCACAGGAAGGCGGCATCGGCATCATCCACAAGAATTTGAATCCGAAGGACCAGGCACGTGAAGTGGCCCGCGTAAAGCGTTTCGAAGCAGGTGTGCTGCGTGATCCGATCACGATCCCGCCGGAAATGAAAATCCGCGACGTGATCGCCCTGACGGAACAATACGGCATCAGCGGTTTCCCTGTCGTCAAGGGCAAGGAAGTCGTCGGCATCATCACCAACCGCGATTTGCGCTTTGAGCAGGAACTCGACGCGGAAGCTTCCGCCAAGATGACCCCGCGCGAAAAGCTGGTGGTCGTCAAGGAAGACGCCGATACGGCCGAAGCCAAGCGCCTGATGAACAAGCACCGCCTCGAGCGCGTGCTGGTCGTCAACGACGCGTTCGAACTGCGCGGCCTGATCACCGTCAAGGATATCCAGAAGTCGACATCGCACCCGTTCGCGTCGAAAGACAGCCAGGGCAAACTGCTGGTCGGCGCTGCCGTCGGCGTGGGCGCCAAGGATGAAGAGCGCATCGACCTGCTGGTCGCTGCCGGCGTCGACGTGCTGGTGGTCGACACGGCCCACGGTCACTCGCAAGGCATCCTGGACCGCGTGAAGTGGATCAAGACCAAGTACCCGCAAGTCGAAGTGATCGGTGGCAACATCGCTACCGCCGCCGCCGCCAAGGCGCTGGTCGAATACGGCGCCGATGCGGTCAAGGTCGGCATCGGTCCTGGCTCGATCTGCACCACGCGTATCGTCGCCGGTGTGGGCGTGCCGCAAATCACGGCCATCTCGAATGTTGCCGAAGCACTGGAAGGCACGGGCGTGCCATGTATCGCCGACGGCGGTATCCGCTTCTCGGGCGATATCTCGAAAGCGCTGGCCGCTGGCGCCTCGACCGTCATGATGGGTTCCATGTTTGCCGGTACGGAAGAAGCACCGGGCGAAGTGATCCTGTACCAGGGCCGCAGCTACAAATCGTACCGCGGCATGGGTTCGCTGGGCGCCATGTCCGATGGTTCGGCTGACCGTTATTTCCAGGACGCCACCATGAAGGCCGACAAGTTCGTGCCGGAAGGTATCGAAGGCCGCGTGGCCTACAAGGGCAGCGTGCTGGCGATCATCTTCCAGCTGGTGGGCGGCGTGCGTCAATCGATGGGTTACTGCGGTTGCGCCACCATCGACGAACTGCGCGAAAAAGCGGAATTCGTGGAAATCACTTCGGCCGGCATGCGCGAGTCGCATGTCCATGATGTGCAGATCACGAAAGAAGCGCCAAATTATCGCTCCGAGTAAGCGGTAACGAAAGTCCAGACCGGCGCCCAGTGCGCCGGTTTTGCAATTGACCTTGAATAAAGCTCCGACCATGCATTCTAAAATCCTCATTCTCGATTTCGGTTCCCAAGTCACCCAGTTGATCGCCCGCCGCGTGCGCGATTCCGGCGTGTTTTCCGAAGTCTACCCGTATGACGTCAGCGACGAATTCGTGCGCAACTATGGCGCCGCCGGCGTGATCCTGTCGGGCAGCCACAATTCCACCCTGGACGGCGACTCGCCGCGCGCGCCGCAAGCCGTGTTCGAGCTGGGCGTGCCCGTGCTGGGCATCTGCTACGGCATGCAAACCATGGCGGCCCAGCTGGGCGGCAAAGTGGAAAACGGCCTGGTGCGCGAATTCGGCTACGCCGAAGTGCGCGCCCGCAACCACACCAAGTTGCTCAACGGTATCGCCGACTTCGTCACCGACGAAGGCCACGGCATGCTGAAAGTGTGGATGAGTCATGGCGACAAGGTGCTGGAAATGCCGCCAGGCTTCAAGTTGATGGGCAACACCCCGAGCTGCCCGATCGCCGCCATGGCCGACGAAGAACGCCAGTTCTACGGCGTGCAATTCCACCCGGAAGTGACGCACACGGTGCAGGGCAAGGCCATGCTCGGCCGTTTCGTGCATGAAATCTGCGGCTGCAAATCGGACTGGAACATGCCCGACTACATCAGCGAAGCGGTGGAAAAGATCCGCGCGCAAGTCGGTACCGACGACGTCATCCTGGGCCTGTCCGGCGGCGTCGACTCGTCCGTCGCGGCAGCGCTGATTCACCGCGCCATCGGTGACCAGCTGACCTGCGTTTTCGTCGACCACGGCCTGCTGCGCCTGGACGAAGGCAAGATGGTGATGGACATGTTCGCCAAGAACTTGGGCGTGAAAGTCATCCGCGTCGATGCGGAAGAGCAGTTCATGGGCCACCTGGCCGGCGTGACCGATCCCGAGCAAAAGCGCAAGATCATCGGCCGCGAATTCGTCGAAGTGTTCCAGGTCGAATCGGGCAAGCTGGTCAACGCCAAATGGCTGGCGCAAGGCACGATTTACCCGGACGTCATCGAATCGGCGGGCAAGGGCAAGAAAGGCCAGACCATCAAGAGCCACCATAACGTGGGCGGCTTGCCGGACACCATGAAGCTGAAATTGCTCGAACCCTTGCGCGAACTGTTCAAGGACGAAGTGCGCAAACTGGGCGTCGCCCTGGGCTTGCCGCATGACATGGTCTACCGCCACCCGTTCCCGGGCCCGGGCTTGGGCGTGCGCATCCTCGGCGAAGTCAAGAAAGACTACGCCGACCTGCTGCGCCGCGCCGATGCCATCTTCATCGAAGAACTGCGCAACACGCCGTATGAGCCGGTCGTAGTGCCTGGCTTCGACCAGGATAGCGTTCCGACCAACTGGTACGAAGCGACGAGCCAGGCTTTCGCCGTGTTCCTGCCCGTCAAATCGGTGGGCGTGATGGGCGATGGCCGCACCTACGAATACGTGGTGGCCCTGCGCGCCGTGCAGACGCAAGACTTCATGACAGCCCACTGGGCACACCTGCCGCACAGCCTGCTGGGCAAGGTCTCGAACCGCATCATCAACGAAGTGCGCGGCATCAACCGCGTCGTCTACGATATCTCGGGCAAGCCGCCGGCGACCATCGAGTGGGAATAATCTCCCATCCGGCACCGTAAGGTAACGCCGGGTCATTGAAACAGCTAAGCCCCTGATTTTTCAGGGGCTTTTTTTATTTTGTTTGGCAAACGCAAGCAAGCCACGGCAGAGCCAAGCGCGGCTTTTTGTGGGTATGTTTGTAGGTACTCAAATTGCCGTGAAGAATATTTAACATTTGGTTCTTACTGTCCATTTCCACGGCGAGGGTATCAATGAGGGTATTTTTTGTGCTAAGTAGTTGATTTTAAAGTTAATTTTAGGTTCCTGGAAACCTCGGCGGGGTGAGGGTATCTGGGCCTCGTCGATGGTGATCAAGGTGACTTTTTCGCACTCACTGATTGATTGTTTGAAATGCGTCCGGTGCCGGTACAGACTTGTGAATGAATGGGAGGTGCCCATGTTGACCGATACGAAATTGAAAAATCTGAAACCTGCAGAAAAAGCCTACAAGGTGCCGGATCGCGATGGTATGTATGCAACGGTCCTTCCCAGTGGCACGATCTCGTTTCGCTATAACTACCGCGTCAATGGCCGATACGAAACCTTGGTGCTTGGACGGTACGGGGCCGGTGGTTTGAGTTTGCAAGAGGCGAGGGAGCGCCTGCAGGAAGCGAAGAAAGCGCAATCGGAAGGCAAGTCCCCGTCGCGGCTCAAAGCCCAATCGCGCAATCAGCTGGCCGATGGGGAGCCTTTCAGCGTGTGGGCCGAACGTTGGTTAGTAAAGTACAAAATGGCGGAGTCGACGCGGGATATGCGGCGCTCGGTGTACGAACGCGATCTGAAACGCCCATTTGGCAGTCTCCTGCTGCATGAGATTACGCACAACGAGTTGCGTTCCGTCTGCGATGCCATCCTCGCACGTGGCGCCCCTGCGACGGCCGTGCATGCGCGCGATATCGTTAAACTGGTCTATAAGTATGCGGAACAACGAGGGCAACAACTCATCAACCCGGCGGATCTGGTGGCTCCTTCGTCTATTGCCGTATTTGAGCCGCGCGACCGCGCGTTGGGTGCCGAAGAGATCGCGCTGTTCTACGAATATATCGAATACGTGCAGTGCGCGCCGACCTTGCGCCTGGCTTGCAAATTACTGTTGCTCACCATGGTGCGTAAGTCCGAACTGACGGACGCAACATGGACTGAGGTCAATTTTACCGATGCTCTGTGGACCATTCCGGCCAGGCGGATGAAGCGTCGCAATCCCCATAACGTCTATCTGTCACGCCAGGCGCTCGATATGTTCGTCGCGCTACGTACCTGCGCGGGTACGTCCCCTTACATTTTGCCGTCGCGCTATGACCCGGATGTGCCGATGAATGGCGCTTCGCTTAATCGTATTCTGGTGTCTGTCTGCGCCATGGCGCGACACTGCGGGAAGCCGCTGGCCGACTTTTCGCCGCATGATTTGCGGCGAACGGCATCGACCCTGCTGCATGAAGCCGGTTACAACACCGATTGGATCGAAAAATGTCTCGCACACGAGCAGAAGGGAGTGAGAGCTGTGTACAACAAGGCTGAATACTCAGTCCAGCGCCGGACCATGCTGCAGGAGTGGGCAGACATGATCGACGCCTGGACAAAGCCGAGAGATTAAGGTGTTACTTGGAAGGGCGGCGTGGTACTGGGTGTGCCTGCGGCACGCCGGGCAGACGGGCGGCCGTCTGCTGTTCGGCGATCCATGCGTCCACCTCTTTGAGGTCCCAGGCAACCAAGCGCGAGGTAATGGTAAAGCGCCGGGGAAATTGCCCTCTTTTTTCAAGGTTCAGGATGGTGCGCTCGCATAGCGGCACTTTTTGCAGCAACTGGCGGCGTTTGATGAGAACCCGGCCCGGTACCTTGAGTTCGCTCTCGGTCAGGACACGTCCAACGCGAGGTGGGCGGCCGACTTGCGGGGTGGAGCGACGCCGGCGTATGAGACCGCCGACATATGCCCGCTGGCCAGCGGTAGGGAGCATCGAGGTGGCAAAGGGCGATGGGTTCGAAGGGGGGATGTATTTCATGATGACTTGTCTCCATGAGCGATGAAAGATGAAAGATGATTCTGCGCCATGGTGTCTGTGCTGATCATGGACATCAAGTTGAAAACCGGCTTAGTCAGCTGGCAATTCAAGGCATTTGGTGGTTGGCACGAGACCTATGTCAGTGACGCGTGGTGGATGGACGATCACTCTGTGAGAAACGGTTGCCGTGGCCATCGGCATAGCCTACGGGATGTCTTCTCCGCTCCGGACCCTTGTGAGGTGTCCCTGTGCGTCGAACACTGGTTACCGCGCTACTGCGATGCTGCTGACAGCGTAGGCCGGAACAACAGAGGTGGGCAGTGCGCTGGACGGCTTTTAGCGTTGGCACGAACATCTCTTTGAAAAGGTGGAGCGTGCCGGCACAGGAACGCCATTCAATACAGAGCGGCGCATGTGTGGCAATGATGTCCAGCGCGATGCTATGGCTGAGTCCGTAAAATTCCCGCTCTTCGTCTGTTAAAACCCCACATGCCAGCACCACCTTGTCGTGAGCATGGCACCATTCGATTAGGCGCCGGACATCCTGCGGGACGAACCTGGATACCTGCTCGATCACTATTGTTTCTATGCCGCTTGGTAGTTGCGGCATATCCAGAGGCGACATGCCGTCGCCCCCTGGTTCCACTCGATAGGACGGACCAAACGCGGTTTGCATCGCCGCTAAGCACCATGCCGGTGCTGCTGGCGCTTCACTGCGGAGTAACATTGTGAGGCACATGGCATCCTCCGTGCCGGCTGGTTGATGTAATAGTCTTCCTATCCGGGATGCCGGTAGGAAGGCTTGTAAGGCTCGTCAGGGGCTTGTCGGCACTTCGTCGCCAAACGGAGTGGCTGGAGTGCTTAAAACGCGCCCAGGGACCGGATTTGGCTCTGGGTGGTCTGGTGATTGATGCGCTCCATTGAAGGCGGACGAGCCAGCTGAGCCATCGCCCGGGGAGGGCGGAGTGCTCGGTGCGGTGGGTTTGCGCTCGGATACGGGCAGGGCATTGATGCGTTTGAGTAGACCGAGGGACAGCGCGCGCGTGGTGGCGGTCACTGCCCGTACGGTTTTCTTGATCTGCGATTTTTCGTTGATCAGTTCGCTTGTCGAGATCGCCTCATCAATGCACAAGGTTTCGAGCATGGGCATGAGCTGGTCGACTTTGCTGATCAATTCCAGTAAGCGCCTGCCGAACATGGAAAACACTTTCGCTTCGATGGCAAGTGGTTCGATGTCGTAGCTAGCCAAGTCGTTGATGTCGTGTTGATGGCACAGTTTTTCGAAAGCGACGATACGCTGGTTCGCCAGGGCGACGCGCGCGTCGAGCATGGTGCGCAATTCCTGTTCCACTTTGTCGACATCCTCGGCTGGTAATTTCATCCTGGCAAAGACGGAAATAAAATGGAAATTCGCTTGTGATACATAGAAGCAACGCAAGTACAAGCGCTTGCCTTCTGGACTGGCGAGCGTGATATTGACTTTGCGGCTCGCTGATTCGACGCGTGTCAGATCGGCGACGGCCTCCTTGGCCAGCAACTTCCTGTTGGTTTCGCCTTGATCACGCGTGACGATCAAATGGGTGGGAGCTGGGTGGTTCATGATGATGTCCTCAATAATGCCCATGGGGCTACATGACATGGTGTACTCGCTATTCTGGTGATTCAAGAGGAATGCACGGAGCTTTGGACGCGTATTTGCGAGTACTACGTACGTCAGCTAAGGAATGTCGAAAGACGTTCTGATGCGTATGCAACAGCGTGTTTCTACATCCGCCAATGTGCCGGTAGCATTTTTCGTCGAACCTAAGTTGACACGCAGGTGAGGGCAGCCTAAAGTCAGTCAATGTTCGCAGTAGCTAGCCCTGCATCGTCCGGCAAGCCTTATCAATTGCGCCTAGCGCGCCGCAGTACCGATTGGATAGTCTCCTGTTACCAGGTGCGACGTCCGTATTCCTGAATGCCGAGAGTGTTTTGACGCGCCACGCGCACCGCGCAGTTACGTCAAAGCACTTTGCATGCGTTTTCAGGACGGTAGCTGGCATCCCCGCCGAAACGGCATCAGCCGACAGTATCAAGCCAGTCAATTGAAGTTCCGGTGCGTCGCAGCAACCGGATGATTTATTTCCCCCTTTGGGACGATGCGTCCCGCGAGGGAGTCGCCTCGTCTCTCTTTCTTGTGCGAGGCAATCATGAGCAGATCTCAGATCAACCATTGTCGCGTCCTTCAGGGTAGGACCACACCTTCCCGTCCGGGCGTGTTACGGGCACCTGTGAGCAAGGTATCGGCGTGCGAAAGCCACGACGATGTGATTGAATTTTCAGAAGAGGAGTTGGTGGCATTGCACTGGTGGCTATTACGCAAAGTAAGTTTGCTCAGCGACCCACGCACGCCGCTGGATGAGAAGTTTGAACTGGTTCGTTGGGTGTTCACGGATCCGGTTCGCGATACGCAGCCGTTTTCCTTCGTCAATTGCGTGAAGGTGGTGAGTGGTAGTCCGTTGTCGCAGCTGCCGTTCATTGGCGCCGTTGATGCGCAGGAAGTGCGCGATTGGATTGGTTCCCATTTGTGCCGCTGGTTTATGAGTGCGCTGCACGACTATCCTGCGTGGGTTCGCCAAGCTGTCATGGCAAAGCCGGATTGGATTTCGGAGAACTTATTCAAAAATCCACAATGGATGAATGAGCAGATCAAGCTTCATGAGTCCGATCTTTTTGCTTCGTTGAATTTAACGGAGGATGTGGATTGCTTGAATGGCCATGGCGCTAAGGATGAACGCTTGGCTGGCAAGAAGGGAGAGCGCCATGCGTGATGCCACCATTGCCGTCGCATTTCCTCCCGCGCGCTTTTGTCGGATACGGGACATCGACGATTTGACGTTCAGCGTCAAGGAAAGCGAGATTGTTGCTGGACAGCAGGGTCGTGTTTTCTACCTCGGACAAGCACTACGGTCAGTACGGTTGTCCCTGGTGCCGGGTGGCTTTCAGGTCGACCCACAGCGTGGCCGGCCGGAGCGAAGAGAAATATTTCTCACTTTTAACGAACTGCTGTCGGGGCGAGTTGGCCTTGCCATTGAGCATGGGGGGCTGTTTACGCGTCGCGTGTCGTACAGGAGCGTAGGCAATTCTCTCGGGGTCTACCTGGGGAGGTCAACATGAATAGAAGCAAGGAAGAATTCAACGCGCATTTTCAGCAGGTCAAAGAGCGCGCGTTCGGCCGGTGGAAGGAAATCCTGCTGGCGCTGGGCGTGGATGCAAAAGTGCTCAACCAACGCAATCAGCCGTGCCCATTGGGTGATTGCGGTGGCACTGACCGGTTTCAATACACGGACAAGTTTGGCCACGGTAATTATATTTGCCGTGGCTGCGGCGCCGGTGGCGGCTTTAAGTTGCTGATGGGCTGCCTAGGACTGAATGCGGTTGATGCGCTGAGTAGGGTGGATGCCTACCTTGGTACTACTGCGCCTAGGCCGCTGATCTCGCTCGCTCAGGACTCCTGCGCGGAACGCAAAAGCTTGATTCGGAAAATGTTGGCCGAAACGGTGCCAGTGTCGCCGGGAGACGAGGTTGACAGGTATCTACGGAACCGTGGGGTGAGCCTGGAGCGGTATCCAACGACGCTGCGTATGCATCCTGCGTTGGGTTACTACGAGCGCAATTTCGCCACTGGCCAAGCCGTGATGGTTCGACGGTACCCTGCCATGGTGGCCTGCGTGCAGGACAAGAGCGGCCACACGGTGTCGTTGCATCGGACATATTTAAGCAATGGCGAGAAGGCCCGCGAATGCGCGGTCAAGAAGCTGCTGTGTGCTGGGATAGGTGGTGCGGCAATTAGACTCGCGCCATCCACAGAGGAATTGGCGGTGTGTGAAGGCATCGAGACGGCGCTGGCGGTCATGAAGCGCTCGCATCAGCCGGTGTGGGCGGGGATGAGTGCTGGAAACCTGGAAAAGCTGTGGATCCCGGAAACAGTCAAACACCTACGAATTTATGCCGACAACGATGCGCATGCATTTTTTGATGGGCAGGCTGCGGCCTATAGCCTTGCGCGACGCTACCTAAAATCCCATGCAGGGCGGGCAGGGAGATTGGCCGAGGTGTTTGTGCCGAAGTCGGCGGGCGCCGATTGGGCAGAGGTGCTACTGACGATTTCACACCGTACGTGCCATGCGGCGTGAGGTGCTCAGCGCAAAGCAGTGAAGTTGGCGCGGCGGCCGTTTGGTCGCCGCATGTTGGCGCAATAGTGCGCCCACGTGGAACTCAGTGAATTCCGCGTGCTTGACCCTGCGGGGGATGCGCTCCCGCCAGGGCGTTGCATCGCCCGCTTTTTTCATGGAGGTTGTGATGAAAACAGGACGTCCTTTGGAACAACTCGTCGTCGAACTTGAGCGGCAGGCGGCGCTCAAGAAGGACATGATCGTGCCGGCGACGAAGCTGGTGAGCGAGACGACAGCGGCAGGGCAGTGCAATCTCGTCATTGACGAACCCTATGGCAAAAAGCGCTACCTGATGAACGATTTTGCCTGCGCGCAGCTGGCAAAGAAACTGGATATCCCGCTGCTGTATTTTAAGCGCATGCGTTCGTTTGATACGGAACTGCTTGATGAAAATATCAATGCGTGGTTCAGAATTTGCGCCAAAGATAGCTATATGGTGCGTACCTTGGCGGGACGGGCCAGAGCCTTTTTGTCGTCGCGCTTCCGTCGGCTGGACAACATCGATCTGGCCCAGAGTATTTTGCCGATCTTGCTCAAACTGCCCGGTGCCCGTTTTGAGTCGGTGGAGCTGACTGAAACCAAGATGTATTTCAAGGTGGTCAGTGCCGAGGTGACGCATGAAGTGGCACCAGGTGACGTATTGCAGGCCGGCGTGGTGGTCAGCAACTCGGAAATCGGCGTGGGACGGCTGCGGGTCGAGCCGTTGATTTATCGCCTGAAGTGCAGCAATGGGCTGATCGCTTGTGAGCGCTCGATGCGGAAAAATCATGCTGGGCGTTTACTGGAGTGTGGCGATGACGTTGTTCTGCAAGATGACACAGTCGAGGCCGAAGATCGCGCGATCTTTCTGAAAGCGCGGGACATGGTGCAGACTGCGGTGTCGGAGACCACCTTTCAACTGATATCGGAGAAGATGCGCAGGACCATGGGCATCACATTGACGGGAGATCCGGTGAAGGCAGTGGAGGTATTAGCGAATCGCTTCGTATTAAATGAGTCGGAGCGGGCAGGCGTGTTACGCCATTTGATTGCCGAACAGCAGCTGAACGGCTATGGACTGCTCAATGCGGTGACAGGTTACTCGCAGGAAGTGGATGACTATGATCGTGCCACTGAGTTCGAGGAGATCGGTGGAAAGATGTTGGAGTTGTCGGGTAAGGAATGGCAACAGATCGTCGAAGCTGCCTAATTTGGTCGCGGCATGGTTGAAAAACCCCGGGGGCGTCTTTTCGCCACCGGGGAGTAGTATTAAGCGACTGCGGAGCAACGCACATTGCCATCACACTGTAGATCGATGTCGTGTTCATCTGTGGACCGGAATTTGATCTCCTACAGGTGTTTGAAATCAAAGGATCGAAGGGCTGGCATCTTGGAGGAAAAATGATTACTGCGCTGCTTCAAGTAGCGCGCTGCGATATGATTTTTTCAATGACATAAATGCTGTTGGACATAGGTTTTCAGCTGCTTTGAAGGTTTTAGCACAGTAGTTTGGCTTGTCGCCCTCTAGTAGCGCTGCGCCGCTATCGAGCACTGTGAGCGTTGGCCCGAAATGGATTCCCTTGCTCAGCTCATTCAGGGCGCCTAACTGATCCGAATTGCTCTGCATGATGCAAGCCATCACTCCGAATTCCTGTAGTTTTCGAAGCTCTGCTGACCTGACATCGCAGTGCGATTCCATCGTGCCAAAATCATAAAGAACGGCACTATATGCGGCCTGAAGATCCACATTAAGAGCCCTACTGTTGTTTAGAATTGCTACTAGTCCAATGGGAAGAATGACGACTGCGCATGCTAGTTGGAAGATCGGGTTCGTCAGGGAGTCAACGATGCCCGAATACCAAGCAAGAACGGCATATGCGGTTGTCAGAGCAATTGCAAGTGCAGCGATTAACTGTCCATGCCAGAGGGCGGTTCCTGTAGAAATAAGACCAATAATAAGTAATACCGAAGCTACGACGCTGTGCATGTGTTCTCAATTAGATGAATTATTACAAGATATTGAATGGGACGTTAGCTGCCTATTGGCCCGTAGATTGTGATGTTAGAGGGTTGAAAAATTTAGTACATTCTTGACGCGCCCGACGATTTTTAACGTGCTTGCGACTTTGGCCATTTTCACCATGGTTGGTTTGTAGCGCGGGTTCTCGCAGCGTAGGAGTAGACCGTCGCCCACCACGATCTCTACGTGTCTCACAAATACCTTTTCCTGATATTCAAGTACGTAGATGCCATTGATATCTATTTCGTGGACACACGCATCAAAGAAATACAACGATCCTTCCTGGATTAACGGGGCCATGTCATCGCCACGCATTAGGCCGGCTAAGTCGGTGTCATTGAGCGATGCAGCCTTTGCCAGTAAATGGCCGATCCAGTCAAAGGGCGGAACCGCCTGGCCATACACTTGTTGGCGCACGCCAGGCGTTAATTGTTGCCGTGGGAAAGGGATGCGATGCGACGTCAATCCCAGTATCCAGTTTGCGTCCATATCGAGCTGTAGGCAGACAATGGCGAGGG
Source organism: Janthinobacterium sp. OK676 (assembly GCF_900103595.1). NCBI lineage: Bacteria > Pseudomonadati > Pseudomonadota > Betaproteobacteria > Burkholderiales > Oxalobacteraceae > Janthinobacterium > Janthinobacterium sp. OK676. Next base: position 146,799 of record NZ_FNHA01000009.1, on the reverse strand, counting down.
ATTTTAGGTCGGGCAGACCTGGTTTTTCTTCGTCGATCCAGCGTGCCACTGTTTGCAGCGCTCGCCCGGTAATGTCACTGAGGAAGTGCTCGCGCTGGTTTGGAAGTACTTCCCGTCGGTCGAGTTCTGCAATCAGCCGTTGCCGGACACCAGGGACGATATCAACGTCGAGTTCGCGGACGGCATCTTTAGTAAGCGGGATGTTATTGCTTATCGTCACCATTTTTGTCTCCTGGCAGGGGTAAAGTGAGAGACCTTGGTTTATTTGTAGATTATTTGTAGCAGTTGTTACGATCAGGTTTTCATTTGGTTGAGTTTGATTTTAGGGCGGGAATCGCATTTCCTCCAGCGAAATTTTGCCAAAGCGCACATAAATATTTTAATTCGATTAGCAGTTGCTATTGACCTTTGGATTTTTGCGGAGTAGTCTTTTTTAATGTGCTATTGCCTTTGCGCGCAGTCCTCGTACCCATGACTTCGCCTATCAGTTGAGCGACACGGCAGATGTGCACAGCGGAAACCGGATGAATGACCACGCCCCGCCATTGCGGGGCAAAGCGGGGTGGACCATGGAAGACGCGATTCGATACACGGAAGTGCAGTACCTCAACTTGAATTATTTACTCACTATCCAGGTGGGTCTGAAGCATGACCCCCTGGCCACTTGTTGCACCTATCACCTTGACACTGCATCAGCCGAGACGCTCGCGGCAATGAGTGTTGACTCATTGCAACTATTGGCTGCGAACATGTCGCATGAAAGCCTGTTTAAGCCGATCGCTAATTTTAAAACTCTCCTTGAAACGCCGCCCGTTTTGGCCATGACGTTGTGCCGCGTCGGGAATATTGATCCGGTTCTCGCCCGTGGCGCAGCGCGTGTCGGCCAGGCCGCTGCAGCTCAAGTTCGTATGCCATAGGTGACCTATGGCATACGAACATGCGGAGCGGCACATACAGGCCCTGCAGCTTGCAAAGTCCTGTGTCGAACTGGGTGCGCGGATGAAAACCGTCGCCTACTTGACCGGATTGAGTGGAACACTGCTGCGAGAATATTTCTACAATGACCGGGCGGCCACCGGAGGGCGATGGCCTAGTTCGCAGGATTGGTACCATATGGCAACGCTGGTGCAACGTGCTGAGGCGTCACTGATTGCTACTATTTTTCAGTTTTTGCGCGCACAACATGCATGTTCGGCACGCAAGGCCATGGTCTGCGCCTACAAGATGTATCGAGAGCGATGGAACGGTCGCTCCAGTATCTCGTTCGACCGTGCTTTCGAATTGATCGCTAGTGTGGAGGGGATCTGGACCCAACAATCATCGCAGTTGGCTCTGCATATCTGCGCGCGGTGCCGTTGTCGTTATCTGATCGCGCTCGGGGACACATCGGCGGATCACACCGGATGCGTTTTTTGCAAGCTCGTCAAACGCTATGCCACTGATTCCCGTATCCAATCGAGCTTTGCTGGCAAACCTGACTTACGCATGTCCCCAGTACGGATTCAATCACCGGATCGCCTGCTCAGTGATTCCCTATAGTTGAGCAGTAGTGGTTGTGCGCATTTACCGAACATTAGGTTGAGTGCACGGAACAACTATCGTACTTGCTCTGAAAGTAACAACCTCGTACACTCCGCCATTTTTATGGTCCGCTATCGGCCTATTGTGTTGAAAATGTCGAGCGGCAACCATTTCGGGATGCCTAGAACCTCTAAGCAGTCGGTGATCGTTCAATAGCGGCGGTTCTGGCCAGTCGAGGCTGACAGGTTTTCTATCTAAACATCAACGTACCGGCGTTTTTCAACACAATAGGCCAGGAGCGGCCATTCCCCGTGCCGTCAACTCGACTACTTAGACGCTGCGCGTTTCGGCGATAGTACTCTTAACATTTGGACCACTTAGGAGATTTTACTGATGTTCAACTTTTTCAAGAAGCCGCTACCGCCATCGCCGTTAGAATCCCAGCCGAAACCCCGCGCGGTGCTTCCGACCTATGTGACCGACAAGGTTGTCGTGCTGAGCAAGGCCGGTCCGAGCATCCGCAATACATATGAAATCCGGCTCGCGTTATTTATGGCTAAGTCTCGAAATCTCCGCTTCATTCTCGCGGTGCGACCTTGCACCTTGGTTGAGACATCCGTTCGGGATCTACTGGCCGAACATGATGGGCTGATTGAGGAGACACAAATGGGTGATTTTTGTGTGTCCGTTGGGTGGGGCTACGAAGAGGGGGAAAATGAGGGGTGGGTACTTGGAGACGCTGCGGCGCTTGCTGCCTTAGTGGGAGAGGTCCGATCCGGTCGCCTGCGGGAATTTCTTATTCCGGGGGGGCGCGTAGCGGGAGCAGATCTCACCGAAATGGCAGCGGAGCTGCGGCAAGAGAGCTTGTCTGCTACGAACATCGACAAGGAGCCAGTGCAAGAAGCCCTTCTAAGCCTGATTGCAAACGCAAGCAGGAATGGCGGCACCCTGTTCATTCAATAGTCGGGCTGCGGCGACGCTAATGCGGTAGTTGTATAACTCTAGAAAAAAAATGCCCCTTTGGGCCCAACTCGGCACTTGAACGGTGCGCCGACCCGGCTGCAGCGTTAGCTGGCACCATGTGGAAAGATACGCATGAAATTGCTTGCGAGGTTTGAGCAAGGCAAGCTGCCCACCAATTCGTGTGCGAATGGCTGCTTTGGGGGCGAAAGCGGACGTACACGGCAGTCAGGCATAGAACGGCCAGCGTGCTCTTTGTAGAGTAGTCCCGCTTGTTTCAGCATTGCCGACCGATAAGCTCCGATCTAATGTCGCGGCTCACCTTTCTTTAGATCTAGCGTCGCCAATAGGTGGTTCGCTACCTATCAATGATCAAACCAAGTTGAGCGGTATCTTGTTCGTGCTCTGATCTGAAATATCTTGGGTGTATTTGCCTGCCGCGCGAGCTCGGACGAGGGAGCAGCAAGCCCTACTGGCGTCGACGACACGAATGGAGCAGCCGGAATCTTGCAGGGGGATTGTAGCGGCGAATTCCTCTATATGTTGTCGATGAATGATCGCAGTAGAAGTCAGGCTTTCACTTGGATGTAGGTCGATTTGCATAGCCATAATGCTCATGTAGCCACGTGAGTGATCCTTATGGCCGCTGTGAATTTCCTCAAATACCTGGGTTGGCTTGGCCGCAATCGTCAATATGATCGCGGCCGTCAGGCCGCGCCCATGTGTCCGCAACGTTCACTGCCCCAAACTGGTCATGCGCGTGACGGCGGGATGCGTCCCCGCAGTGTCGATGCGATTTTGGACGACAATCGGGATATCCTGGGGCGCATCAAATTGGCTTATGGAGGCGACGCGAATGCCTTTGCCAAGGAAATGCTTCCGCTCATCAGGAATTACACTGCCTACGTGAGTGTGTTGCCGGCGACGCAGGACAGTTTTTTTGCTCGCTCCGGAGGCCTACTACGATTATCTCTGGAGACCGCATTCTTTGCATTGCAAGCGACCGATTCGCAGATCTTTGCTGGGAGGGCGACGATATCGACTCGTCGACAGTTGGAGCCACGCTGGCGCTTTGGCACCTTTATCGCGGGACTATGCGCGTACCTATTCCGTGCGCTCGACAGCGTCGTCGTTAGTGATGCGCATGGAACCGTATGGCAACCATACCTGATAGCCCTAGGGGAATGGACCCACAAACACGAGGTGGGCCGTCTGTTTGTCAAATGGGGGGAGGCCAGGCAGGAATGCCGCTCCCTGTCGTTGTTCGCGCTACCGATGATCCTACCGACAGATGCCTTGGCCTACCTGACCCAGGACGGTTCGACGATCGTCGCCCATATGCTCGCAGCGATCAGTGGAGAAGTGAGGTATCAGGATCACAACGTCATTGACCATCTCGTCAATCGAGCATCGACTTTGGTGATACACCGCGACTTGCGCGACGCTGATGCGCCGGCAGGTAGGGCGCGGGCGCGGGCCTACCTTGCGAGGTTTCTCCTAAACGCGATGCGCGAGCTGGTGCAGTCTCATCAGGGATGGGTGCCCAATGCGGATCGATCCCGCATGTGGCTCGGGCGGGATGGTTTGTTTCTGGTGTGGCCGAACGGTGTGAGCGACATACTCACCTTGTTGGAGGACGAGGGATTGCACGGCTTGCCGGCCTCTCCAGTCGAGGCCATGGAAATTTTGAGCGATGCCGGGATCGTCCTGCCAAAGAATCCAAATGAGTGTGTTTGGTCTATCCGGCCACCAAGCGCCCCTGAACCCTTGGAGGCGTTGAAGTTGGTGACGCCCGGTTGTGTCCTAGCTGTCTTACACCCGCCACCAGTGGCGCTGGACATGGATATTTCTCTCCACTGCTCGGATGAAGACGTGCAGGCCGCGGAGCATGACACCAAACCTTGGCAGGTGAAGGCGGCGCCGTCCCAGGCTCAGGGAGAGAGCGGGGCACAGGAGATGCCGCCCGATGCTAGCGATCATCAATTGTCGTTGCCAACCATCGCACCGATACCAACTGCGGGAGAGACAGGTATCGAACCAAGTACAGATGGCCGCCAAGGAAAGGTGAAGAAAGTCAAGGATACCAAGTCAAGCCAGCCAGCAACGGAAACATACGCGTTACGCGCACCGATTCGCCTACATCCAGGCATTGCCAAGGTATTGCAGGCGATCGTGCAGTCTCTCAATAGGACGAGCTTGCCACCAGCATGCTATCCCCTGGCGTCCGGCCTGTTTGTCCCCTTAGACGCCTTCGTGGCGCGACAGGTGGATGCGAAGATGGCGCTACGCGCACTTGCCGATGCCAACATGCTGGTCGTGGGACCGGCAGGAACCGAATCTGTTGAATACCGCAACCCGCATGGCAAGCAACTGGCTGGAATGGTTATCGCTCGTCAATTCATCGAGGGCATGGATGGAGTAGGGGAGACCCCAATCAATTCGAACGCAGGTTGACCATGTTGCTGCGACAGTATGAAATGCCATGGCGTAGTCCCATTGAGGCCGTTGCCGCCCTGGCATGGATGCTCGCCGCCGCCATTTTTTACTTTCTGATACCCGATCATTTGCCACCGCGTGCGGGTTTTCTTCTCATCTTTTGTTCAATACTCATAGCGTTGATCCGCTGCCGGCAAGCCTTGCGCGTAGTACGTACGCGTGCCGCGCTGTCTGGCCGCGCGATGGAAATGGTTTCAATTTCCCGGCTCACCACATGGACAGGCGATCCTGAACAGGTCGTATTCGGTTTGGGCTTTATCTGGTTGCCACTACACTCTCAGCGGCTTTACGAGTTGATCAAGATCGATTATCGCGCGATGACCATTTCTCCCTGGCTCATACGCGCTCTGGGATATCAACCCAATCCACAATCAGACGCAGAGATTGGCTTGCCCTGGATTCATGGTGTTGAGTCGGAAGAGCACTTGTTGATGCGGCCGCTTCAGAACTTTGAAGGGGGTACATTGGTGGTCGGAACCACGCAGTCCGGCAAAGGGGTATGCCTTGGCTGGTTGATTTTTCAGGCTATCCGTCGTGGCGACGTCGTCATTATTATTGATCCGAAAAATTCACGCCGCCTCAAGCGACTGGTCATGAAGGCCTGTCAACTGTATCGCGAGCCAGACAGTTTTCTTTGGTTTCATCCAGCCTTTCCGGAAACGGGTGTTCGTCTCGACTTCACGTTCAATTGGCAAAAACCTACCGAAGTCGCTTCCCGTATTCAGTCAATCATGCCACCGGATACAGCTGGAACGTTCAGCGCATTTGGTTGGGACGCTGTGAATGTCGTCGTGCAAGGGATGGTGCAACTGGAGAAGCGTCCGAATTTGGCGAAGCTGAAGCAATACATTGAAGGAGGTGTCGAACCGATCCTGGAACAGGCACTTGAGCGTTTTTACGAACAGCTCCTTGGCATGCAGTGGCGTAGTACGCCCGACATGGCGCGCTTGCTCGATAAGGCGCGGAGAGGGCAGATCAAATCGCCGACACCCGCCGCGAGCCATGAACTCTTGGCGTATGTCACCTACTACGATCACCATGTGCATGAGGCCAGGCGTGATCCGGTGGTCAGTTCGCAAGTCCGGGTATTCCAGCATAACCGCGAACATTATCAAAAAATAACCGCCAATCTCTTACCGATCTTGTCCATGCTGACATCCGGGGATCTTGGAAAAAGCCTGTCTCCCGACCCGTTTGATGCGGATGATCAGCGGCCGATCATGAATCTGGAAAAGATCGAGCGCGCGGGACATGTACTACTTCTGTGTCTGGATTCGTTGCCGGATCCTTCTGTTGCAACGGCAATCGGCGCCATGGCGCTGGCCGACCTGGCTGCCCGTTCAGGAATTCGCTACAACCTGGGAGGAGAGCGGCGCATTTCCCTGTTTGTGGATGAGCTATCGAACGTGATCAATCAACCATTAATCGAAATACTGAATAAAGGTGCCGAAGGAGGGCTGTACACCACGGCTGCCATGCAGACGATTGCCGACCTGGCGAAACGCCTTGGCAGCCAGGAGGCGGCACGCATGGCATTGGGGAACTTGAACAACCTCATCGCCTTCCGAACCAAAGATCAGCCGACTCAGGAGTTCATCAATGAAACACTGGGCCAGACCACCATCCATAGCATGAAATTCGGGCACAACACGGCCAGGGATGGCCATTTTACGGATTTTACGGCAGTCGATTCAACGCAGTTGAGCGAGGAAGTCAACGAGTTGGTACCGGCATCGATTCTGGGTAAATTACCCAATTTGCAGTTCTTCGCCTCAGTGTCTGGCGGCCATGTCTACAAAGGGCGGTTTACGCTAATTGACCCGGGCGCGGACGATGTAAGCCGCGATCAGAAGGAGGAGGGTGAAGCATGTTGATTCGGTTGATGGCCATTGTTTCGCTGAGCGTGCTCCTGATGCTGGTGCTGTACCTGCCGTCAGCCTTCCCGCCTCAGCGATTTGTCGCGCAGATCCGCGCGGAGCATATGGCCGGTGCTGACTGCTGGGGCGATCTGTACGCACGCCGCGTGTTGAGCCGCTTGTTTCAGTATCAAGCGGCATTGGACTCCCAACCGGCATCGGCCAACGTCCACGAGGTGACGCGCGATCCGGTAGCACAACCCGTCGCCGATAGCCTGGGCCGGGTGCGTCTGCAGCTATTTCGGAACAGCTATTTTCGCTCGCTCGATACGCTGACCATGCTGGCGCTGTATAGACTGGCAGGCCTTGTGCAGTGGTGGGCACCGTTCCTGGTGCTGATCACAGCCTGCATCGTGGACGCCTTGGTGCGCCGGCGTATTAAACGTTTGGAGTTCGCCAAGCAGCATCCTGAGTGGTTCGCGGCAGCCATGGGCATGGCGATTTTGCTGATCTGTCTGATGGCAGTAGCGTGTGTGCTTCCTGTTCAACTGTCCCCGCTTCTGTTGCCCGCCATGTTGTGTGTGGTCGCGTGGCTGGCAGGGCAAATGGTGGCGCAGTATGCGTGAGTGTGAAGGTAGAAGTCCCGTAACTGTGGCTACATGCCGAGGGGGACTGGGTTCATCCAAATAGTCCACAAAAAACGCGACTTTTTGGACAAACATTGAGGCTGCGATACGCTAGCATGATGTCATACGCAGTCCATTTTGATTTCGAGTCGCCATGAATACTGAATTTCGCTCGACGCCATCCTCATCTTCTGCTCACACGGCCGCTGCCCATCGTTCTGCTGTCGCATCCACGCGGTGCGAGGACACAATCGGGACGCTGGTATGGATGGAGGAATTTCGTCACTTAGACCAACTGTTCAGCCATCAGCACAATTGTTCGCCAAAGTTGCGGCATCCCGATCTGATTAGTGCGTGTGTTGCGATAGTGTGCGCGCAGACGGAACATGCGAAGCAGATTTTTTCTTTTTTGCATACCCAGTTGGTGTTGCGCGATCAATGCATGCCGCGTCGACAGGAGGAAATTTGGCGTGCCCAGTATGTATTGTTGCTGGCGCTGCAGAAGTCAGAAATGAACCGGCATCCCCATCCTCGATTCGACTTGGGGCAGTTTACGACCGCATGCATCGCCCTGGCCCTCCAGGAAGAGGGGGCGCAAGGGAAAATATTTGAACAGGCACGGCGCAACATCGCCGAGCGAGCAATATCGCATCTGCCATAAAGGGCAGGTGCAAGGCATACCGTCAACGGATATGCGACCCGAAGTGACCCTGCCAGGCTGATGCCAGGCTTACCCGATGTGCACCCTCGATGGTCTGGCGCCTGCGCGCGCCGGGTGGATCAACGCTTTCGGGTTTATGCCTGCTCCTTGCCATGGAACGACCTCTTTCATGCTTCATAGCGCTCCTCGTCGTTTGTCCGGGTCCTGCCTGGGCTTGCTGGGAACAAGCCGCCGTTCGCCACAATGTGCCGGCACCGCTGCTCTATGCGATTGCTCAAGCGGAATCGTCACTGGATGCGAACGCCGTCAATCGCCGCCATCTGCGCCAAACCGGTACCGTGGATATCGGCTATATGGGTGTCAATTCTGATCCACGAGTCCTACGCAATTTGGGGGTGACCGAGCAAGAACTGCATGAGCCCTGTAAAAACATTCATGCTGGTTCCCGCATTCTCGTGGAAAAGCTGCATAGGTACGGCAATACCTGGGAGGCGATCGGCGCATACAACGCCTCGTGTACCAAACTTGATGCGGCCCAATGCCAGGCTACGCGCACCCGCTACGCCTGGCGCGTATACGGCTTTCTGACCAATACCAAGCCGCCGGCAGTACACCGCGCTACGCCGCAGGCCAAGTACCGGACTCAGAAAAATGGGCGAGCTGAGTCGGTCGTCCCAACGCAGCCCGCGCTGGTGGCAGTGGGGCTGACATGAGACGCACAATTGCTCATGCCACACTAGCTGCCACAGGAATGGCTGCAGCCAGCTTGCTGATGGCCTCCTGCGAAAATGTGCCTACCCATCCACAAGCTGCAGGACTGTCTACTCGCGCGGCCACGCCTGGGTCCCACATGCAGCACATCACCCAGCTTCACTACGGTAGACAGGCACGCTACGGCCTGTGTATCGATCCAGCTTGCCCTACGCGCACGCCCAAGACGCTGGCAAGACGGGATGCGCACATTAAAGAGGTGCCGCAAACCATGAGCGCGGCAGCCAGCACCCAGCGGACACTGGCAGGGGCACCCGTAGGTACCAGTGCAGCGAACGAAAGTGATTTGTCTGATGTCACCGAACTTGCGGTGTACTTTGCGCCGGGCTCATCCCGTCTCGATAGAACGGCCCAACAGGTTCTGCAGCAATTTCTCACGCTGGTGCAGCCAGCATCCCATATTCGTATCGCTGGCAGAACAGACAACACCGGCACGGCGGCCCTGAACGATGCCATCGCACGCCAGCGCGCGGCCAGGGTCGAGCGCTATCTGCGCCGCCATCTGCACGTGCCTGCCGTTCAGCTTGAGGTGGGAAGCAGCGGCGCCTGCTGTTACGCCGCCGCCAATGCGACCGAAACGGGCCGCCAGAACAACCGGAGGGTGGAGCTCAGCCTCACCGCCGACGCGCCTCGGCAGGTGAAGAGATGAGGACTCAAGCTCGCCTGATCAACCTGACCTCGGCATGGGTAACGTGCTGGCCGGGCAAGATCGCGTGGTACTGCCCCGTGCGTGGTCCCCCTGTGCCGCCATGCCGCAGCACCTAGCCGCCCGCATAGACAATTTTAGGCAATTTTCTTCACGATCATGATTGGAATGCACATGAACACCCTGCAATACGTCACCGTTCTCCCTTTTAAACACCACGGCAAGCGGCCGCTTGGCCTGCGCGTCTCCACTGCGGCCAAGGTCCTGGCACTACTGACCTTGATCACACTGGGTCTGCTCGCCGCTATTCCCGCCACCGCCATCGACCTCGTCGCGTTCACCGGCATCACCGGCCCGCTGACGTCAGCACTGACGCAATTGGCCGCACTGGCCCCCGGCGTAAAAGCACTGGTCGGCTTCATCGGCTTCGTGGTGGCCCTGATCTCGCTGACTGCCCTGCGCAATTTCAGTCCGGTGCTGTTCTACATCGGTATGGCGGTTTTCGGCGCGGTCGGGCTGATCATCGGCGGCTCCATCATGGGCGCCACGATCTGAACCAGGCTGGCGCAGACACCGTACATTGAGAAAAGGAGGACGCCATGCAAGCCGACACCTATATTCCCCGGCGGCTAGACGACCAATGGAAGATTGGCCTATGGGACTTTGATGTCGCCTTTCCCGTCCTCCTTTCCATCTTTGTCGGCTATCTGGCCAGTAGCAAACTCGGATTTTTCCTCGCGGTCTGCGCCGGCGTCGCCGTGTCGCGCTGGCTCAGCCGCAAAAAAGCGGACAAGCATCCGGCCTTTGTCCTGCACTGGGCGTACTGGTATCTGCCTGTCAGTCCGTTGACGTCCATGCGCTCGACCCCGCCATCGCATATTCGCAAGATGGTTGGATAGCGAAAAGGAGAGCACCAGTGAAACTGGAAACCTATCAGGATGATTTGGCCGCCCTGCGGCGCCGCGTGTTCGACCAGCGCCTGGCTATTGGCATCCTTTCCGTTTGCCTGATGCTGGCGTTGACCATCATTGTCCGCATCGCGGGCACGGAACGCACTGTCATTGTGCCGCCGGCTATCCATAAAACGTTCTGGATCGAGGACGGCAAGGCCAGCAACGACTACCTGGTGCAGATGTCCGGCTTTATCGCTTACCTGATGCTGGACGTCACGCCGAAGTCCATCGAATGGAAGAAGGACATGCTGCTCAGCTGGTGCCTGCCGGAGAACGCCGGCAGCATCAAGACACGCCAGGATCTGGAGGCGGCAAGACTGAAAAAACTCAACGCGAGCACCTACTTCCAGATGCAGCAACTGGTGCCGGACGAAGAAACGCAATCGGTCACGATGACCGGCTATCTCAAAACCCAGGTGAACGGGGCCAATACCTCTGACAACCTCAAGACCTACCGTGCGGACTTCGTCTTCCGCGGCGCGCGCGTGCATTTGAAAGATTTTCAGGAGTTACCACATGGAAAACCGGATACTGCCACTGGCGTGGCTGATGCTGGGGCTCGTTGAGCTCCCCGCTTGGGCCGACCAGACCAGAGAGGTCAGGGACGGCGCCACCATCGAGGCGGTGATCGCCGCACATGAACCGACGCGCATCCGCATCGAGGGCGGCAAGATCATCGACGTCGTCGGCAACATTTATTCAAGCAGCAACTGTGCGCCCAAACCAGCCGACGCCAGCCTGTCGGTAGCGCCTGGCGCCGGCACGGCCGTCAATCCCGGCGGCCAGCTGTCGCTTGCCTGCGACCTGGCCAAAGGCGAAATCTATATTCAGCCGGTGGGCACTGCTGCCAAGCCGATCAACCTGTTTATTTCTTCCGCCACAGCCACCTACACCTTGCGCCTGAACCGCGGGGAGGTTCCGGCGGACACCATCGTGATCTCGGACAAGTCGGCCAGGCGCCAGGCCAGGGCCGCCATTGCCGGCAGCGCGGCACCGGCGAGGTCCGCCACGTTCATCCGCTCCCTGAAATCGATGCTGATGTTCATGGCTTCCGAGCAGGTGCCCGACGACGTTCGGATGGAAGAGCGGGACGAAGCGCGTCTGCTGTGGGCGGAAGCAGAAATGAAGCTCATCCGCCAGTTTGAAGGCCGTGGCCTCATCGGCGAGACCTATGCACTCAACAATATCAGCGATGCGCCGCTGGTGCTCGCAGAACAGGAATTTGACCGCGACGATGGCGATGTCCTGGCCGTCGCCATCGACAACCTCAACTTGCGTCCGAACGAGAGCACGCGGGTTTATGTCATCAGGGCAGGGGAGTGATCCGCCATGCGCATCATGCAAACATTGAAATCCTGCACGGCACGGTTGACGCCCCGACAGCAGCAGTACCTGGCCGCCGCCAGTATCGTGACAGCCTGCATTGGCGTCCTGTGGGCGGTATTGGTCTATTCCGAGTCCGGCAGCCCCGCCCGGCAGCTTCCCAAGTCGACCGACAAACGCGCCACCGTCAATGTGGATGGTGCCAACATGATGGTGCCGGGCCAGATATCGCCCGAAGATCAATGGGTCGGCAATGCCGGCAAGAAGCTGGCCCAATATGACAGTGACAAGGAAGTGCAAGACAAAATCAACAGTGATCGCAAGGCCGTCGAAGCGGCCTTGCTCAAACGCCTGGCGGATCTGGAAGCAAAAACGGCCACCACCGCAGAGCAAGCGCCGCCACCAGCGCCACCCGCGCCCGTCACACCGCCCATTCCCCAGCCATCGGCGCCGGCTCCGTTGCAGTACCCTCCCGGCACGCCACTCGGTGGCAACGCGCCGCCAGGACCACCCGCCACCGACGTAGCCAGTGGCAACATTGGCGTACTGCGGCCAAACGCGCCACCGGAGACGCTCGCGCCGATGATCCGCGTGTCCCTGGGCGCCGCGACAGACTCCAGCGGGAACACCGGGGCCGCCAAGGAGGCTGGGGCCAATGGCGTAAAACCGGCCAACACGCTGGACGACTTCCTGCCAGTCGGCATCCTGCCGGGAGAACTGCTCGGCGGGATCGATGCGCCGACGGGCGGGCAGGCCCAAAGCAATCCGCTGCCGGCACTCATCAAGATTTCAGCCGCTGCCATCCTACCTAATCAGTTCCGCGCGGACGTCAAGGAATGCTTTGTGGTGGCCTCTGGCTATGGCGACATCAGTTCCGAACGGGCGTACCTGCGCACCGACGTGCTCTCCTGCATCCGCTACGACCGCTCGGTGGTCGAGGTCAAGATCGAGGGCAACATCTTTGGCGAGGACGGCAATCTGGGATTGCGCGGCACGCTCGTCTCCAAGCAGGGCCAGCTGCTGGCCAACAGCCTGCGCGCAGGCATCGTCAGCGGCATCGGCCAGGGCTTCGCCCAAGGCAACAGCTCATTTACGACCTCGCCGTTTGGCACCCTGTCGACGACGACCGGCGGCACCGCCGACCAGTTCCGACGCGGCATTGGCAGTGGCATGGGGAGCGCACTCAACAACCTGGCCAACTATTACATCCGGCTGGCCGAACAGACGTTTCCCGTCATCGAGGTGCATGCGGGCCGCAAAGTGGACGTGGTGCTGACCCGAGGCGTGCGCATTCCCGCACGTCCAATGTCACGCAGCGACGCGGACCGGCAGGATCAGCTCGGCCTTGCCGAGCGCACGATGGAGGTTCCCAATGAAGATGCCGACTAGACTGGCCCTCGCCGCACTCGCCTGCACGGCCGCGCTTGGCACACAGGCACGCACCACTGAAGACATACTGCTCGCAGCGCTCAAGCAAGCCTATCCCGGCACGGCCTTTGATACGGTCACGGCGACGCCGATCCCCCACGTCTTCGAGGTGTGGATGGGAGACAACGTCGGCTTCGTCGCCGATACACGCCCTGACTACATGATCTTTGGCCGGCTGGTCGATCTGCGCGCCATGCGCGACTTGACCGCGCCGAAACTAGAGCAGCGCGCCAACGCTGCCAACCCGGCAGCGCCGACGGTAGCGGCTATCGATGTACGCCAGTTGCCGTTGGCCGATGCGATCGTCACCACGCAGGGCAAGGGAGAGCGCGTCCTTTATCTCTTCACCGATCCACATTGTCCGTATTGCCGCCAGCTCGAACCGGAACTGGTCAAGGTACCCAACCTGCGCATCTACAACTTCATGGTGCCTTTCCAGGACCAGGCTTTACCTCTGCGCATCTGGTGCGCTACCGACCGCCTGGCCGCCTGGCGCAGCGCCGTCAGCGGTACGTTGGACGCGCAGGGCGCACCCGCCCAATGCGCCGATCCGCTCGACCGCAACCTGGCCCTGGCCAGCAAATTGGGCGTACAGGGCACGCCGACCCTCTTCTTTGCTGACGGCTCGCGGGAAACCGGTTTGATCAGTGCCAACGAAATTGAAGCCCATCTGGCGCAAGCCGCCTCCAGCCTTCCATCCGGCAAGAATCTCAAGGAGTAATCATGCAACGGATCCCATCGATTTCATTCCGCGTCAACAACCTGTCCGCCGCAACGGTATGTCTGACGCTCCTGGCCGGATGCGGCGACATGACAGGCCTGGGCGGCAAGTCGGAATATGCCTGCAAGGCGCCGGAAGGCGTGCAGTGCAACTCCGTATCCGGCAATTACTACAATACGTTTCCATCGGGCGGCGGCGCGGCGGCCAAATGGGCCCCGACAAAAGGAACGCCACGTGCAGCCCCGCGCAGCATGTACACCATAGCCAAAGCCGCCTCCAGCGGCAGTTCCATGCAGGGACAGCCTGCATTCGAACCCGCCGCGCTGCGCTCGCCGCCGCGCGTCATGCGGCTCTGGATCAAACCGTGGGAGGACAGCGACCATGATCTCCACGATCAGTCTTTTGTCTACCTGCAGACAGACCCAGGCCGGTGGCAGATCGCCCATGCACAGCGGCAGATACGTGATGCCTATGCGCCCCTGAAACCGCCAGCTTCGCCGCAAACAGCGGCGCCGGAGCCTACGGCCGCTACCGCGCAGGCGAGTACGAACGCCGACACCAGGCCAGCCGCGCCGGCGGCAGTAGGCTTTGCCAGCACGCCAGCCGATACCAGTACGCCCGCGCCAGAAGTGTCACCTGCGCCGGCGCCGATGCCAGCGGCGAACCACCCATAGCCCCTGCGGGATACGGAAAGGAACGATATGTTCACATTTTTTACAGCGGAAACCGGCGGCGACGGGATTGGTGCCGGCGTGCGCGACATGTTTGGCTTGAACCGGGGTGACGGTTTCGCCCCCGACCAGTTTGCCAGCTGGCTACCGTACGGTCCCTATGTCGACAGCGAGCAGCTGTTCATCAATCGCCATCACCGGCTCGGTTTCATGCTCGAACTCATGCCCCAGGCCGGTGCCGATGAGCGCATGGTGGAAGTGCTGCAAAGCCTGTATACCAACTGTCCCGCCAACACGGGTGTGCAATTTCACCTGTTTGGCTCGCCGGACATCCGCGCCCCGCTGATCCAATATGCCAACATGCGCATGGAAGACGCGGATCAATATGAAAACTCGCAGCAGTGGGGCCGGCCGGCCCGGAACAGCAACCTGTACCGCCAGCTGGCACGCCAGCGCGTGCACCATCTGCTGGCCGGAAGCCAGAAATCCCTGACCAAGGGATTTCATTTTACGCTGCGCGACTTTCGACTGATGATGAGCGTCACGACGGATGGACGCGCCGATGATATCGGCAAGCGTGAAGCGGCCATCGGTTTGCGCGACTCGATGGCAAGCACCCTTGACGCCGCTTCTTTTCCCAGCACAGTATGCGATGCGGCCGACTTAATCAACTGGTGCGCACTGTTCACCAATCCACATCGGCTCGCAGACGGTGTCACCCCATGGATTCACTACGATGAGGGAAGGGAACTGCGGGATCAGATTGTGGACTTCGATACCGTCCAGGAACCGACCAACGAAGGCATCCGGTTTTCGAAGCCAGGCAAGCCGCAGCACGTGGAAGCACGTTTCTTCTCCATTAAATCGTTTCCTGGACGTTTCCCCCTCTGGCAGATGGGCGCGCTCATCGGCCATGTCATGCAACCGGCATTGCAGTACCGTGCGCCGTTCCTGCTCACCATGGGCGTGCACATCCTCGATACGAACACGACGCGCACATTGATCACTGCGAACCATATCCGCGCGACGCAGAACGCGGGCAGCAAGATGGCCGCCATCATGCCGGACGTGCAGAAGAAGCAGGAAGACTGGAATGCAGTCGCCAACGCCATGGATGTCGGCGGCAACCTCGTCTCAATGTACCACCAGCTGGCCATTTTCTCGTCACCCGCCGAGGCGGCGACGGCGGCAGAAGCGGCCAAGGCCATCTGGCGTGCCAGCGGCTTTGAACTCAATGCTGATGTGTACATGCACCGCCAGGCGCTGCTGGCGAGCTTGCCCATGACCCTGACGCCCGCATTCCACAATGACATGAAGAAGATGAAGCGGGTGACGCGCAAATCCACGGCGAACGCCATCCATCTGGCGCCCCTGCTGGCGGAATGGCGAGGAACCGACACGCCAACGCTCATCTTTGCCGGCCGCCGCGGCCAGCTCGTGACGCTGGACCTGTATGACAACGACCTGGGCAACTATAATTTTGCCGTCGTCGGCGCCCCAGGGTCCGGCAAGTCCGTCACCCTCAACGAGATCGCCTGGTCATACCGATCCGGCGGTGCGCAAGTACGCCTGCTGGATCTCGGGCGCTCATTCGAGAAGCTGTGCAAGAAAGCCAATGGCACGCATGTCGAGTTCAGTCCCCGCTCGAAGATCATATTGAACCCATTTACGGCGGTCAATGACATTCACGAAGACATCGATATGCTGTTGCCCGCCCTGGCGAAGATGTGTTCGATGAGTCAGCAATTGCAAGAAGTGCAATACAAGGCCATTTCAACGGTCCTGCTGAAGCTATGGAAATCCTACGGCAATGATTTGACGATCACCGCTTTGCGTGATGAATTCAAGACCGGCAATATCGCGGAGCTCGAAATCAAAGGGGATGACCGCATCCGCGATCTTGCCATCATGCTCAATCCGTACGCGAAAGGCGGGCAATATGAACGATTCTTCGAGGGCAAGAATAACGTCGACTTCTCGAATGACTTCGTCGTGATCGAAAACGAAGAACTCAAACGCAAGCCAGATCTGCATGCCGTCGTCAATATCCTGCTGATGTACCAGATCACCGGCGAGATGTACCTGAACCGCGATCGCAAGAAGCTCCTGATCATCGATGAACTCAAGCAACAGCTTGGAGAGATCGGTGCGGACGACCCGGTCAAGGCCGCCGTGGTGGAAGAAGCCGCCCGGCGTGCGCGCAAGTATGGCGGTGCACTGGGCACCGCGACGCAGGGTGCCGATGACTATTACGGTTCGGTGCAAATGACAGCCGCTTTCAACTGCTCTGACTGGGTTTTCCTGCTGCGGCAAAAACCGGAGTCGATTGAAATCCTGGAAAGCAACAAGCGCATCGTCATGGGCGCCGCCAAGAAACGGCTATTGAACTCGCTACGCACCGAGGCAGGCGCCTTTGCGGAAATGTATGTCTCGTCGCCGATCGGCGAAGGCGTTGTACGCCTGGTCATTGATCCAGCCACGCAGCTGCTGTTCTCGAACAAACTCGCCGATAACAAGCCGATTGATGCCTTGCGTGCCCAGGGCTACTCCATCGACGAGGCCATCGCCCGGGTACTGGCCGACAGGGGACTCCAATGAGACTCATGCTGATCAACATCTTCGTATCGGCTTGCTTCGTGGCGATCGGTATTGCGGCATATGACCGGCTGGTGCTGCGGCCGATGCTGGTCATCGGGGTCGTCGACGTGGCGAACGTCTTCAATGCAAAGCAGGAACAGGTCTTTAAAGCCATGACGAGCAGCCGTACCGACATAGAGCGGCGGCAGGCGATCTCCGATGCTGAACGATTCGTCCCCCGTTTTGCTGCTGCGTTGGCGCAATTGCCGCAAGAGTGCGCATGCCTGGTGGTCGACAAAACGGCGGTGATCGGCAGCCGCGCGACGCTGATCGATCTCACGCCTTTGCTCAGAAAAAAGGTGAAACTGTGACCCGCGATTTCTTTCAGCATGTGCGCAGACGCTGGTATCTGTACCTGGTGCTGGTCGTGATCTGGACACTCGCCTATGTGCGTCTGTTTATCGATGCCACACCGCGCTTGCCTATCCTGTTTAACGTGACCCCCAGCTTGCCCTACGTGGTCGCAGTGGTCGACTACCGGGCGGACGGCATCCGTCGCGGGGATTATGTGGTCTATGCATTCGAAGGGGCGGCTTACCGCATCTTCCCTGGCCTGTACCACCAGCCGTTCTTCAAGATCGTGCGCGGCGTGGCCGGCGACAAAGTAACCGTCCGGGATCGCCACGTGTTCGTCAATGGCCAGGAGGTCGGCATTGCCAAGACGCATACCACCGTCAAACATCTCCGGCTCGACCCCATCGCCGACATGGTGATTCCGCCATCGTATTTTTATGTACAAGGCACCAGCCCAGACAGCTTCGATTCGCGCTACAGCATCAATGGCCTGGTACGTGCCGAGGCGGTCCTGGGCGTCGTGATTCCGATCTTTTGACGCGAGGAGAAAATGATGGCATTGCTTGAGCCGACACCTGCGACACGACGCTTCCCCTGCCTGCCATGCGGTGAACTGGCCATGCGCGCCTTGTCGATCCTGTTGCTGGCCAGTGGCCTCATGGGCGTACTTGCAAAGGCCGAGGAGCTGGCCGCGATCGGGCCGACGTATCCGATTGCCGAGCAAAACCTGCTCGAGATGATTGCCCAGCGCCTGCGTACGTTGGAAAAGAGCGGCCAGCTTCACGCACTGCAGGAGCAGGCGATCGCCAAAGGCAGGGCGGCCGTGGCCAACCCGGCACCGGTGGCAGGCTTGACGCCGGCGAAGGAACTGCGAACCCTGTACGTTGACCCCACCTATGTGCTCGACAAGAACATGCTCGACGCACAAGGTCACGTCCTGTTCCCCGCAGGCACCCGTACCAACCCGCTCTCGATCACGTCCATGTCGAAAAAGCTGCTGTTTTTTGACGCGCGCGATCCTGCACAGACAAGGATGGCGCGCAGCCTGCTCCAGCGCGATGGCGCGCGGATCAAGCCGGTACTCGTCGGCGGTTCGTATCTGGAGCTGATGAAACAGTGGAAAACGCGGATCTACTTCGATCAGCAGGGCAGATTAGTAGGGCGCTTTGGCATCCGGCATGTCCCCGCATTGGTGTACCAGGAAGGCATGCGTCTTCGGATTGATGAAATGGTGGCGAAATGAACCTATTCAAACATACGATCGCAGTGATCCTGCTCCTCATCGGGGCAGGCCATGCCCAGCCGGCGCCGGTCGGTACCTGCACTGGCGCCTTTCCGAATCCGATCACGGATATCTGCTGGTCATGCATCCTGCCGATCTCCCTGGGTAGCGTCACTCTGGGCAACCTGGGCGGCCAGGAAGACACCGCCAATCCGTCCAGTCCGATTTGTTCGTGCAAAGTCAATCCGGTGATCGGCCTGTCCATCGGCTTTTGGGAACCCGTGCGCCACGTGGAAGTGGTGCGCAAACCGTTCTGCCTGGTGTCCCTCGGTGGCATCGATCTCAATCCGGGCATCCCTGCGCCGGAAGCCGCCCGGGCCACGGACGCAGGCGGCGCCCAGGACGCCTTCTACCAGGCGCATTTTTATGTGAATCCTGTCATGTACTGGCTCAAGGCGGTCGCCGACTTCCCCTGCCTGGAGGCCGGCTCTTTCGATATCGCCTACATGACCGAGGTCGACCCCCTATGGGACGATGACGAACTTACGCTCATCATTAATCCGGAAACGGTCCTGTTCGCCAATCCGGGCGCCGTCGCCGCCTGCGCTGCCGACTGCGTGGCCGCCACGGCGGGATTTGGCCGCCCGGAATTGTTCTGGTGCGCCGGCTGCCAGGGAGGTCTTTTCCCGCTCGATGGCCACGCGGCCTACCACGTGGGCGGGGTGCGCACCGCCGAACTGATGATGCAGCGCCTCACCGCCAAGATGCACCGCGAGCTGCTGACGTGGGGCATGCATGGCCAGAAAGGGCTGTGCGGTCCGTACTTCCTGCCGGAAATGGACAAGACGGCCTACAAATCCCAGCTGACATATCCCATTCCGGCCACCGACAAGGAACTGGGCAAATGCTGCCAGCCTTTTGGCCGCACCACCATCGCTTGGGGAGCGGGCAAGGAATACCCGGTCAAGGGCGAAGATTTTGCGTTTATGTTATTTCGTAAAAGGAACTGCTGTGTCGGCTACTAATCCAATCCAAGTGCCCCTTGCGGGCGCCAGGCCTGCTGCGCTGCGTGCCATGGCAGGGCTAGGCGCACTGTTCCTGGCCCAGGCCGTGGCGGCGCAGGCGATACCAACGATCACCGACGCGGACATCGAACGCGCCAAACAGCTGCAGCCGGTCATCACCGAGCAGGATATCGCTCGCGCGGTACGGGCCAATCCTGTGCCGCAAGACCTGCCGCCAGGGCCAACTCCCACTACGCCACGGATGCGGATCGACGCCTTGCCCCAGCCTCGGCCAACGCCACCCGTCGATCTGGGCGCCATTGCCAAAGGCTACGAAGCGGCATCCAATCCAATCACGCTCTCTGCGTTGAATGGCGACCGGCTGCTGGTCTTTGTGACCTTCGCTATGCCGGAAGCCGCTCTTCATATGCTGGCGCTGCAGGCCGCGAAGCTGCACGCGACCCTGTTACTACGGGGTTTGGACGACGGATCACTGGTCAAAACTGTGGCGCATGCCCAAAAGATCATGGGTGAGCGCAAGGTGGCATGGCAAATCGATCCGCAGGCCTTTGAGCGCTTTGCCGTACGCCAGGCACCGACCTTCGTTTTGCTACGTGCCGGCGCACCCGCCCAGGCCTGCGGGGCAGGGAGTTGTTTCGCACCGGATGCCTATGTCCGCGTCGCCGGCGATGTCTCGCTTGAGTACGCGCTCAAAACTATCCAGCAACGCGCACCGCGCTTCGCCGACAGCGCCGGCCGCTTCCTGGACAAGATGGGGAAATAGCCATGCGCCGCCTGATCACCTTGACGACCGCCTGCTGCTTGAGCAGCATGCCGCCTGCCATTGTCCTGGCGCAAGTCAACCAGGATCTGGCCGGCGCCACGGCTGCCAACCAGGCGGCCCGGGCCAGCGTCACTACCCAGAGCGCCACTGCCCACGTGCCCGGCTATACGCTGTCGCCACCCGAAACCGTCTACCACGGCAAGAGTAACCTCAAAAGCGATGCCAGTACCCACCTGGCGGCCTGCGCCCTGACACCCGGCGACCCAGCCTGCGCGGCGCAAGTGGGTGCCCTGAACTCGGCCAACACGCCGCGCCCGCCCGTGCTGGCCACCGATCCGACCATCTCCGCCGCGCAAGCCATCGCCCGCGATCCCCTGAGTGCCGAGACGACGCTGGCCGCGTACACCACCAGCTGCCCCGCTGGCGCTACTTGTGCGCCAAAAACGTTCTGCCTCGGTACGCAATGCTTCAGTACCAGCTATACGAATGACGTCGATTTCGCGCAGGTCATGACCTACATGGAGGCCGTGCGCGAGGCAGGCGTCTATCTCGATCCGAAGACCATGACCTTGTTCAATGGCGAGGGAAATACCTGCCGCAACCGGCTCCTCAAAAACTGCTGCTATACCGATGGCGCCGGGGCCCACTTTACTAACCAGTCCCTGTTTGGCATCGGCTCGCGCCTGGTATTCGACATCCTGATGAACAGCGGCAACCGCGAGTTCATCACGCAAGGCGCCAAGGCGCTGCTGACCAGTGGCGGTTTTAGCGGCAGTTATACAACGTTCGGTGTGACGGTGGCCGTCAATGGCACGGCGCTGCCGGCGGGATCGGTCACGCTGGCCACCACCGAACACCTGGCGATCGCGTTCAATCCCTGGAGCCTGGCGATGACGGCGGTGATGTACATCGCGGTCTCGATGATGTCCTGCAACGCGGGCGAGGGCAAGCTGGCGATGAAGGAGGGCGCCCAGCTATGTCACACCATCGGCACCTGGTGCAGCGCCTGCATCCGGGTATTAGGGAAATGCGTGGCGTGCATCGAACACACGACCTCTAAATGCTGTTTTAACTCGCGCCTGGCCAGGATGATCAACGAACAGGGGAGGGCGCAGCTCGGCATGGGATGGGGAGCACCCAAAAATCCAGCCTGTTCCGGCTTTAACGTGGATCAATTGCAAAGCATCGACTTCGCCAAACTGGATCTGACCGAGTTCTATGCCTCGATCGTGCCGACGCTGCCCAACGCGGCGGCGCTCAAGGACGCTGCCGCCCAGCGCGCGCCGACCTGTTATCTGGGGAGAGGGAAATGCTGAATCGAACCACGACGTGCAGGGTTGCGCTTGCCCTCTACGCTGCCATGCTCTGCGCCGCAACCTGTGCGGCCTCGGACGCCACACCCCGCGTGGGGGTGAACGATCCGAAGGTACTGATGTTGGCGGCCATCGATGCACCCGACGGCCGCGCAGCCGGCATGTTGACCGGAGAACTGGCGGACGCGATCACCCGGCGCTTTTCCGCCACCTCCGCAGTCTTCATGGATGTCACGACACTGGCCCGTTACGCCCAGGACGGCTGCCGCCGGCTCAACGTCAGATTTTGGCAGGAAGGCGTCAGGCTCGCCGCAGAGCAGGCACCACACAAGCAGACGATCGATATCGGTATCAATTACTGCCGCAATGGCCTGCCGCCCGCCAGTCTGCGCCTGGAGAAAACGCCATGATCAGGTACCAATATTGTCTGGCAGTGCTGCTCGCCTGCGGAGCCGTACACGCTCAGGTTCCCGCCAGTGTCCCGGCAACAGGCCACGCTGCTGGCGCGCAGGCCGATGTGCGGCGCGGCTGGCATTTCTATGACGACCCGGCAGTGCACGAACCGCAGAAGGAAGTAGTAACGCCTGCGCCAGTCGCGCTACCAAAACCCACCACGCCGCAGCCACCGCCTGAAGTCAAGGCGCTGCATGAGCTGCAGCTGCAACTGGAACAGCTCAAGGCCGTCGCCGTCATGCATCCCACTGTCGCCAACGTGCGCCGTTACATGGAGCTCGAATCGAAGGTCCTCAGGAATGCCTCGCTGTTCGCCGACCTGTCGCAGAAAGTGGCGTGGGCCAATCCGGACCTGGACCCCACCACGCAGGGCCGCCCCGTGAATGCCCAGGCGCTGGAGGTATTTGAACAGGTACAAATGCAGGAGAGATCTTCCGCCCTCGCCAACATCGGGAGCGACCACATCCTGATGTTCTTCTTTCGTGGTGATTGTCCGTACTGCCATGCCTATGGGCCGGTATTGCGGGCATTTTCCACGAAGTACCGTATCCAGGTGCTGCCAGTCAGCCTGGATGGTGGCGCGGTGCCGGGTTTTACCAATGCCCGCACCGACAACGGTACCGCCGCCACGCTCAACGTCAAGCAAGTTCCGGCGCTGTTTTTGGCACAGCCCATCACCGGCAAGATCATGCCGGTCGGTTTTGGTGTGCTGTCGGAAGGCCAGCTGGTGGAACGGATCGACGCCCTGCGGCCGCGCGCCGCAGAAGCCGTCGAAGCGCCGCTGACAACCAATTACTCATCTCGTTAAGGAGCTCATCATGCCTATGCGCAAACTCATCATCGCATTATCCCTGTCCACCAGTACCCTGTACATCCATCCGGCCTTCGCCGGTGACCTGAATGCCGAAGTCAACAAGATGTTCAACGACCTCGGCGCCATCGGCAACTACTCGGCGCCGGGCGCTTTCCGTGGGCAGGTCTACAACACCTATAGCGGCGGCAGCTTGATGCTGCGCGCGCCGAACAAGACGTATCAATTAATGGCAATTAATTACCCGACGGCCAAAGCCGGCTGCGGTGGCATCGATCTTTTCGGCGGCTCGTTCTCCTACATTTCGGCGGCCGAATTCAAGAACATGCTCAAAAACGTCACCTCCGCGCTGCCAGGCGTAGCGTTTCAGCTCGCGCTCGAATCGGTGTCCCCGCTACTCGGTGGTATCACCAAGTGGACCAAAAACCTCGAGTCCATGATGACGAATGCGCAAATCAATTCCTGCAACACCGCCAAATCCCTGGTCTCGTCGGCCGCCGAGGCCACGGGGTTCAGCTCCAGCAAGGCCTGCGAGGACATCGCCGTCTCGCTGGGCCTCGAATCGGACTATGCCGCCGCAGCCGTCCGCTGCAAATCCGACAAAGGTTCCATTCTCGAGACGGCGCGCAAATCTTCCGATCCCCTGGTCAAAAACAAGGCCCCGTTCGTCGGTAACCTCACCTGGGAATCGCTCAAGCTCGCCGGCAACTACCTGGACGACAAGGAGCGAGAAATGATCATGAGCATGGTCGGGACCATTATTTTCTATTCGGAGGGGCGAGACCCGAATCCGATCGCACCGACCTTCACGTCGATCTCCCAGCTGCTCTATGGCCAGTCGGATGCCGGGAGCGGCAACGTCCACCAAACGGTTCTGCGCTGCAACAACTACACCAACTGCGACCAGGTCACCGTCGACCCCGAGTACGTCCATACCCCGTTTACAGTCAAGGTCGAAAAGCTGATGCGTTCGATCGCCTACAAAATCGAGACGCGCACACCGATTCCCAACATGTCGCCGGAGGTCGGTTTCGTGAACCAGACCAGCGAGCCTGTCTACCGCATGCTGTCGATCGGCGCATCGTTTCCTTCTGCCACAGCCAATGAGCAGCTGATTGCCACGTATCGGGATGTGATTGCCGCGGATTACGCCTACATGTTTCTGGAGAAGAACCTGCGGTTGGGGATGCAAGCCCTGGAGAAGGATTTTAATTTGAACAAAGATCAAATAGAGCGATCCAAGGTCATCCGCCGGCGAACCAGTGACATGCTGGCCCAGCTGTCCCGCGAAAAGGCCCTCGTCTACCAGAAAGTAGGTTCCATCACGGTGGTGTCTAACCACCTGGAACAACTGTCGCGGCAAATGCGCGCCAATATGCCGCAGCAGGTACTCGATCTGCTGGGACGCCAGGCCGCCTATCTGCGGTGATTAAAAGGTGGGGAAATATAAGGTAGAGGAGGTAAATAGTCATGTGGGAAATTTTCGCATACCAGAACTCGGACAGTTTGTACGGGTTGATGAATGCAGTGGCCGCCATGGTCGGCGCCAACACCTACCGAAATGCCCTCGGCATCGTCGCCATGTGTGGCTTCGTGGCCGCACTGGTGGGCTATGCCTTCGCCCCGGAAAAGATGGTGGGCTGGAAGTGGCTCGCCTCGGTTGTCCTGGTATTTTCAGTGCTCCTGGTGCCGAAGGTCACTGTCGGTATTGTCGACAAGACGGGAGGTTCGGCCGAAGTCTTCGTCGACAACGTCCCGTTCGGCCTGGCGGTGCTTGCCTCGCTGACCAGTACGGTCGGCAATAGTCTGACGGAACTCGAAGAAACGGCCATGCAGGTGATCCCGGGGCCGGCCGGCATGCCGGACAAGCTCACGTACCAGCAAAACGGACTGATGTTTGGGAGCCGGATGGTGCGTGAGGCTTCCAAAGTGGTATTCCAAAGTCCGTATTTCCGAACGGATCTTATCAATTTTATACATAATTGTACTATTTATGATCTGGCCTCTGGCTACCTGTCACCGGACGCATTTGCGACCTCGGGCGATGTGTGGAGTCTCATGGGCGACCCGAATCCCGCCCGGTTTAGCAGCGTCACGAATGCGGCCGGTGCCTCGGAAGTGCTCACCTGTCCTCAGGCATATACAAAGCTATCGGCGAAAATGCCGGCCGAAGTTCAGCGCATCCAGGGCACATTGGCATTCCGCATGAATCCGACGCTTCCTGGGACGGTAGCCTCGGCCCTGATCGCGGACCAGATACAGCAAGCCTATCTGAAAGCAAAAATTGCCGACGCCTCGGCCACCGCTGCCGATATTATTCGGCAAAATGCGCTCATCAATGCTGTGAACGACACTAGCCTTCTGGCTGGCCAAAAGGACAACGATCCGGCCACGATGCTGCTGGCTGTCGGCCGCGCGCAGGCGGTGGTTCAGACCAATGCTGCGTGGATCAATGCTGGAAAAATAGCTGAACAAGCACTGCCCGTAATCCGCAACGTGGTCGAAGTGGTGGCGTACGCGATGTTCCCGCTGCTGATCCTGCTCCTTATGTTGGCTAACGGCAAAGATACCGTGGCTGGCTTCAAGAACTATGCGTCTGTGCTTATTTGGATCCAGCTTTGGCCGCCGTTGTATGCCATCCTCAACTACGCTGCGACCATGTATGCAATGCGCGATTTGGCCGCCGCGGCCAGCGTAGGCAACGGGGTGAACGCCCTGTCGCTGACTACTTCCTCGACCATTTTTTCCAGCGCCATTTCGGGCGAAGCCGTCGTCGGCTATATGACCATCAGCATTCCTTTCATTGCCTGGGCTGCCCTTAAGCGCATGGAGAACTTCGGCACCGCGCTCGTCGATGGCATGCGCCTGTTGCAAAGTAATGTGACCACTGCCACCAATTCGGCGGCAACAGGCAACGTATCCATGGGAAATGTCGCCATGGACCAGATGACCTTGGCGCCTGTCCGCTCGTCACCGTTCTTCCGAAATCGGCAAAACGATCTTTCAGGAAATAGCTACACATCCAACGCGTTGTCTGGCCTGACTGCGGTTAAGGCGTTGGCCAATGAAGGGCCAGTATCCAGAACAGTGGAGGGGAAAGTCACGGAAAATCATGTCGCCACCGCGACACGGTTAATGGCAGCAGCAAAATCAGACGCCGTCGTTGCCTCCAGAGAGAGAGCCACAGCTTTATCCACTGCCCTGGTGCAATCGGTCGGAACTACCGCGGCGGACATTAAGTCAAATGGTACAACCCACGCAAACACTGAAAATTTTGGGACACGCACTAATGAGCTTCGACAAATTGCAAGTTCAATTGCCAAGGCCATCGGCGCCACCGAACAACAGGTCGCAAATGTCGCTTTTGGTGCAGAAGCCGCTTTGAGTGTTGGTACTCCGGCGCTCGGTATTATTCCAGGCACAAAACTTGGCATCTCTGCCGAAGGCGGCAAGAACTATTCCGCTGGAATAGATAAAAAGATTTCAGATATTAACAGCCATTTGAAAAATGATGACGTTTCAAAGTTCAAGGAGTGGGCAGATGCGGTGACAAACAATACCAGCTTACTAACCACCGTTACGACAGATAGGAGGAGCGCAACAGAAAATGCGGCACGCATCACCAAAACGACCGCCAAATCAATCCGGGCGGAGGCGACGCTGCGTGAACAAACGGAATATGCAGCCAGCCTGTCGGCCGCATACTCGCGCGGCGAGTCGTTTCATTTCGATCTATCCAAAGACCCTCAAAATAGTCAATTTTTTGAATCCCTCTTGTCGAATAACAAAACAAGTGCTGCAGCCAGAACAATAATTGATTCGTATCTAGGTAGTATCGCAAAAACGCCGATATTGCCGACTGCGACAAGTAATTTTCCTCACTCCTTCCAATCCATCAAGGAAAATTACGAAGAAATAAATGGTGATCCGTCACTTCATCCTGACATTGACAAACAACACCAGAATAATATGACACATGTACGTCAAGAAAATTCAAGAGATTCTGAAAAAGGGACAACAGATCATGGCGCATCGCTAAAGCCAACACACAGGGGGAAGAGGAATGGGGTAGTAATAAATAGCGTTGAAACATCGTCTTCTAACCTGCATTCGGAACTAAACCAAAAATGGGAGAAAGCCGATAAGGAAATAGAGCAGGCGCGACAAAGCGAAAAAAATGATACAGGGGTTACAGAAAATCCTTCCGGACATATTTCATCCAAAAAGTCTCTTTTTCTTAAGGCAAATGAACAAGTGAAAGAAGATCCTGACCTTATAGCGGAACGTCTCAAAGAGTTAAGCGATCAAGCAAAAGAAAAAGTAAAGGATATTTTAAAAAAATAATTTCACTTTCCTTCTGCAACATTTTTCGTTACATCGATGCCACAATTCTCGTCCATATCGATCTTAAAAATTCTTGTTTTAGAATTACTATCGCGAAGAAACAAAAAACCATGCCATCCACTAAATCCAACAGGAAAAACAAATACCCAGTCATTAAAAATTATTTTCCCAACGAAAACCAACAAAAAAACTATGATATAAAGTATCCATATAAATATAGCGCCCATAGAAGAGCCAATTGCTATGCCTAATAAAGAATCTTCAAATCTTAAAAAAATACATCCGAAAATTGCACCAGCAAAACCACATGCCAAAAATTGCTTGAGTGTTTTCATCGCCAACCTCGAAATAGATGGGAATAGTTCAATAATAATACAAAATATTTTAAATTTTTCAAGGTTATTGCAATAATTTATTCTTATCAACTTAATTGTTGAGTGTTGTCAAATGCACATGATCACTAATATCGACTACTGAGGTTTTTTAAATGAAAAAAGTTATCTTTATTATTTTTCTTGCTTCAGGGCTTCACCAAGAGGTAGCGTACTCGGTATCTTTGGCGAACCGTGAAACAGATGATAGTGTCTGCGATCTTTCACCGCTAACTACGTACCGACTAGGGCTGAAACCCTTTGTGCCTGCCGGAACCCGCGACGAGTCGGAAATTTATTTTCGTATCGCAATGAAGTTCATCACGGAAAAATGCACTAATAACCAGATTCTGCTTTTGCATTCGGAGATGGGAACGTCATTCGACGAGGGCTATTTCCGTAAGGTAAGTTATCAAGTGTGCAAACCTGTAGAATTTCAGCGACAACCTGCTGGAACCGAAGACTATCCTCAAGGTTTTATGGTTCGCTGCCCAATCTCAAAGCTCAAAGAAGCCACCGCGGCATTAGCCGAAATGGAAAAAGCAAAATCGACGGAAGCCATGATCGCGCAAGGTGCACCGATGCGAAGTGCACAGCCAAACCGGAGAGAAGAAGAAAAAAAAGCGTGTGGTGACAAGATGACCTGGGAAACTGTGGTACTGGGTTGGGGGGGCAGTTGTCGCTAACTTATCGCGCCTATCCCCCTCAAGGAAACGCCATGGAAAATAAAGACGATAAGAGTCAACCCGAACTGCAGGCCAGCAATCTCGCACTACTTATGTTGGTCGAGATACGCGAACAACGCGCGGGATTCCGGGAAGAACGCCTGGCGCTTGAACGGGATCGAAAATTTGCTCGCCGCCTCACCTTGACGCTGAAGTCGTTGCTCGTTCTCATGCCACTCCTGTTCGGCCTGTACTTTTTCATGCAAATGTTGCAGTTTAAAATAGGTCCCTTCAGCCCGGTCATAGGCATTGTGCACATCGAAGGCGAGATCGCTGCAACCTCACTCGCGTCCGCAGACAAGATTGTGCCGGCCCTGAAGCGGGCGTTTGAGTCCAGCAACGTTACGCAGATCGTTCTGGTGATAGACAGTCCCGGCGGCGCTCCGGTCGAGGCCGAGCGTATCGGAAACGCGATTCACTCGTTCAGGAAAAAGCACCCGAAACCGGTAGTGGCGGCGATCAGCAACGTTGGCGCCTCGGCTGCCTACATGATTGCCTTGCACGCCGACAAGATCATCGCCGGGAAATACAGTCTGGTGGGATCGATCGGCGCCATTATCGCGCCATGGCAACTGTCGCGTGCGTTGGACCGCCTGGAAATTTCGCAGCAGGTATATGCATCCGGTCACCTAAAGGCATTCTTGAATCCGTTCACACCACCTAGCCAGGATGCGCAAGCCAAGGCGCAGGATTTGGTGGACAGGGTAGGGCGAACCTTTTTGCGCGAACTAGAGGAACGGCGCGGCCGCGTCCTGCGGCACGACGTCAATTACGCCAGCGGGGAAATCTGGAGTGGGTTAGAAGCAAAGGAAATCGGCCTGATCGATGCCATCGGCACGGTGGATGACTTCGTGGATGCTCAGAAGGATGTGACTGCATTCAACTTTGGACCACACCCTGGCGGATTTGGTCAAATGGGTACCCTGATCTCAACCTCGATCACTTCTGCGTTCGACGACATCATCGCGAGGCAGGAGTTTAAGCTTAGATAGGGGAGGGAGAGCGGAGCTGCAATTCAGTACGGTATGCGACCCATGTCAAGCCAAAATACGGCGCAAATTGGTTAGCTTTCTTGTGGCCGATACTGACTTCGCAGGAGTAAGCTTGAAGAATCATGGAAAGATATCAAGCCTACAGGTTCGAGTTGAGACCAACCGGCGAACAGGAACGCGCCATGCGCCGCTTTGCCGGATCGTGTCGGTTCGTCTACAACAAAGCCTTAGCTCTGCAAAAAGAAAATCACGCAGCTGGCAACAAATTCATCGGCTATGTGGCCATGTCGAAATGTCTGACAGCATGGCGCAACGGTTGCGAAACTCCTTGGCTTGCTGCCTCACCTCGTTCAGCACTTCAATATGTGTTGAAGGACTTAGAGAAAGCTTACGCGAATTTCTTTGCTGGCCGTGCAAAATTTCCAAGATTCAAGCGCAAGGGCGACAGGATTTCCTTCCGCGTGGCAGCAAAAGGGGGAATTAGAATCGAACAAACCAACAGCCGCCTGCGTTTTCCCAAATTAGGATGGCTACGGTACCGCAAGAGCCGGGACATTGTTGGTGAACCAGTGAATGCGAGCATAAGCCAGGCTGCCGGCAAGTGGTTCATTTCAATACAGACCCGGCGCGAGGTGGATCCGGTGGTTCCTATCGCTACGAGTGCAGTTGGGATAGATGTCGGCATCGCCCGCTTTGCCACCCTGAGCAACGGCAGCTTCATAGCGCCGCTGAACAGCTTCAAGAGACACCAGCAGCGCTTGGCGCGGTACCAGCGCCGCATGGGCCGCAAGGTCAAATTCAGCAGCAATTGGGAGAAGGCGAAAGCGCGCGTCCAGAAGATTCACACCCGCATCGCCAATGCCCGGAAGGACTTCTTGCACAAATCCTCAACGACAATCTGCCAAACCCACGCGCTCGTCTGCCTTGAGGATTTGCAGGTACAGAATATGTCCAGGTCCGCCAAAGGCACTGTCGAACAGCCGGGCAAGAGGGTGCGTCAGAAAGCCGCGCTGAACCGTGCCATTCTCGACCAGGGGTGGGGCGAGTTTAGACGGCAGCTCAACTACAAGATGGAATGGAGTGGCGGCATGCTGCTTGCCGTGCCACCGCACCACACTAGCCTGACGTGCCCGACTTGCAGGCACGTATCAAAAGACAATCGGCAGACCCAGGCGAAATTCCTATGCGTCAATTGCGGCTACGCAAATCACGCCGATGTAGTTGGAGCCGCAAATGTTTTAGAGCGGGGGCACCGCTTGCTAGCCTGTGGAGAGATGGCGCAGTCAGGCCGCTCGAAGAAGCAGGAACCCTCCGAAGCGCGTCGCGTCTCATCGCGCCACGCCGTAGAAATCCCTGTCCTTTAGGCAGGGAGGATGTCAATTTAGCCTGTGGAGAGATGGCGCAGTCAGGCCGCTCGAAGAAGCAGGAACCCGCCGAAGCGCTTCGCAACTCATCGCGCCGCGCGTAGAAATCTCCGTCCTTTAGGCGGGGAGGATGTCAACAGGGACAGGAGGGCCAGTAACGACGCGTACGCCACCGCTTGAACAACAAGCTGCTCCCAATCCTACAAAAAGCCTAATTTCAAGCGACTGGCGAGCGTCTAGTGAATTCGTGGCGATTCACCCATCAGCTTTTTGTCAGTTTAAGCTCACTCCATTTCCTGCTAAGAGCTCTCTGCCGGTTTGAGCAAGTGAGGCTACCGAGCTTGGCAAGGATAAAACCTTCAGGCTGTTTTCCTCTGTGGCGTATTAACTTGCACTCCATGCAGAGAGTGCAACCGTTTAATCTTAGGTAATACCTCTGCCAGCCGACATTATTGTTTAGTGGATGGAAGTGGCCACAGTGATTGGATGAAACCTATATTGCTCACAAGCTCAACTGAATCTTGCTAAATCATAACTCGTCGTCGACGTCCATACTGGCATACCCGTACACTTCTGCATAGGTTTTGTGCATTTGGACTCGACTAAGAATCCTCTTATTTCGGCTCGCAAACTCAAGCTTGTGCACCGTGTCAAATCCCCGTCTAACTGCACCAGAAAGCGCTTTTATAAGTTTTTCATTCGAGCTGTCGTCAGAGTCAAAAAGTCCGATCTCTTCAGCCATTCGAGCAACTACGCTGAGTACGAATGATAGGCCTCGAGGGATGACTGTAGCGGCTAAGGTTCTGGCGCGTGGACACATCCGGTGAGTCTTTGTAGATGCGTCCGGCGCGCCGCCCAGCTTAGTTTCGATATCACGCATAGGGGCGCCAGAGATCCATGCGGACAGCCCGTCTTTCAGCCCCATGACGGCGTCCTTATCTAGCATTGCCGTTGTTTTCTTTCCAGTGGTTGAAAGCACGGCCTCTTTAATCTCCCCGAGCAGTTCGGTCCTTGCGTCTTCGTCATGCGCGAGCCAGCGCAATGTCCAATCAATCCACTCTCCCACCGAGGTTGGGAGGGCTTGTGAGTTCTTCCTTAGTCGAGTCCTCAACCGATCAAGCAGGTCTAAGGGCAATCCGCTCTGCGAAGCCAATAACAGAACAGCTTTATTAGACTGATCTGACGCTGACTCCTGCACTTCTGCCCACAGGCTATCGATTTTTTCTCTATAAATCTTTTCCTCGCCTCGCTTCCTAGCGATGAAAGCTCCGAGCGATCTACTTATCAGTGTCACGTTTGAACTATCCGAACCTTCAGCGCTTGCTAAAGCCGCGAGTCGGTTAACCGTATATCTCACTTCCCTGTCGACAACGTCACCTTGCATAATCCGGTCTAAGATCACTTCTAACGGATCTGTAATGTCAATACAACGATCGTCTTCGGGAAGGATTGACGACAACTTACGCTTAACGTTTGCGTTCAAGCGGCGTGTAGAACCGAAGATGCAGACTGGATCTGGAACAAGCAAAACTGCTCCGTTAGCCAGATGACCGGCACGACCAGCTCTCGCAGCAGCATTCAGTAGTTCGTGCGCGTCCATAGTGACTCGCTCGCCAGCTTGCTCCCCCATGCGTTTATCGCCTGCCAGTATAGCCAGTTGGGCAGGTAAATTAAGGCCCTGAGCGAGAGTTGGTGTCGCAACGATAACTTTGGCACCATCGCTTCTTTTGTACAGTTTTTCGGAAAGTAGACGTTCTACCCTCAGCATTGCAGCGTTGTGAGGAACTGCTCCGAAGCTCTTGTGATCGAAGACAGTATGTTTTAAGTCTCCGAACTCGACACGAATCGCATCCCAAACTGCGGCTTCATCGTCATTTAAAGTAACCTCATCATTCAACATTGATGCGATGGAGCTGGCCACCCCTACAGCGTCGTTTTTCGTATTTACGAATACGATAGTCTTTAGGTCCTTAGTCGCCGCTGCAGCAGCGAGTTGTGCAGCAACCTGATTCGCATTCGGGGTAACATGAACGCTTGTTCCATTGGTTTTTCCAGAAAGCTCAACGGACTCGTCTAAAATTGCTGTGACGAAATACGCATCGTTACTTAGCGATAGCCAGTTGTGCTGTAGCCCCCATACAGCATATGGCGTTGCTCGAAGCTGACGCTTAGCTTGTGCCCGAAGAGAGTTTGAACTCTTTTCCTTCTTCTGATCCAATTCGTGCTGTACAACTATCGCCTTCAATTCCGCGTTGCGTAACTCATCCTGCTCGTAAAGGACCACACCACGCACTTGCCTGCATGGCTTCCATAAAAGATCAATCGGAATACATCTTCTGCCAGTAAGGTCTGCAATCCATTCCGCAAATTCGCGCCCATTTCTCAGCATCGCTGATAGGAAGAGCATGTCAGCTTCAGGTGCAACGGCGTTTAAGGTCAGTACGCATAGCATACTTTCCAATGCACGTCGATTTTTGCCTTCTTGCGGACTCAGTAAGTGGCACTCATCAAATACGAGCAGACCAACGTTCTCGAAGCTTTGCGGAGAGAACGAGAGCATCGCTAGGCAACGCTCAGGTGTCATGACTTCGATGTCTTGAAGGCTAGCATCAGCTAGCAGTACCGAGTCAAAGTCGTTAGATACATCTAGGCTGAACTCGTCTTTAGGGAATATTGATTGCAGATCATCGGTTAACTGTTCGACGAGCGCATGGGTTGGAGCTAAGAACACGACCTTCTTGTTTCGTGCAAGTGTCGCTGCAATTTTTAGTGCGGAAACCGTAGTTTTTCCTGCTCCAGTTGGGAGCACCAACACCGCAGAAATTCCCGGATCATAAAAACCCAGCCCAATCGCCTCCCTGTGATTCTGCCAGACGTATGGCGTTTCAGTGGCCCGGAAGGCGAGCCATTTCTTCCAAAACTTGTCATCGGTATCGCGAGGTGGCGGTAGCTTCGTTAACGCAGCAGAACTTAAAGTCTCTCCTGTCGCCAGCAGCAAGGATGCGAGATGCGCAGGTCCTGGATACGAGGTTGTAATTTCTGTAGCATTGTTGGCGAAGTCGAAACTTTTAGTTCGGGAGCATACTTCTAATACCTTACGGAACGCTTCAGGCGCCGTCAGGAAGTTCAATGTTTCCGCGACTGGATGTTCCATCGACATCAGGTCTGCGGCTAGTAACTCTACTCCTTCACACAATGCATTTCCTAGAGCCTGCAGCGCTAATCGGCGAACTGTTTTCTTTTTCGGTGCGAGGCCTTCTTCATTTTTGCGCCATCGCGTCGCTCGATCAAGAATCTGCTTGAGTCGACCTTGTACTAAATCCTTGATATGCAGCGCAACAATACGGAATTCTTGAATAGGAGAGTGGCCGTGGATCCCTTTCGCAGCCTCGTTGGCATCTGCGTACTGCTCTGCAATCAAAAACAATAGCGCTGCGGTCAACCCTGCATCAACCCCATCCCTAGTAATCACAGAATTCGCAATTCTCTGTGAATTGCTTGCGTTTCCGCGCGCAATAATTTGCTGTGCAGTTCCAGCGACAAAGGCCGCAGCACGTCGTAATTCTGGATCGCTCTCTAAAGAGGCTACGATTTCATATGCATCAGCAATCCGGCCCAGCGACCAGTGCTGCTCTTGATCATTGGATGACGGTTCAGCCCCTCTCAATCGTGCAGATACAAGCTCCGCATATTGTCGAGTCAGAATCTTAGGAAGCTCTTGTGCGTCCAGTTGGTTAAAGCTCGGGGCGGACTGAAGCAGCGCCGCAGTACGTGAATCAAACATGATCGTTCTCAAATTGCGTTAATGCGTGAACTACTTGGTCTGAGAGTTTCTGAAACCACTCCCGAAGTGATTCATCAGGGACAAAAACCGCCCCTACGCGCTGTTTCTGAGTTATCCCATCAAGAGCGGTATAGTCTTTAAACAGATTACTTCGCTTGTCTGGCGTATTAATCGTTGCATCGACAGTAAGTGCAGCCCGATAAGTCCGGTAGGCTATATCCATCACCGCCCCCGCTGCTTTGGTTGCTGCAGAGCCATCTAAACCGGACTCCTTAATTAAACTGATAGCGGTCGAAAGAAGATCAGCGCTTCGCTCATGTCGGTGATGCTCCCCGAAAGTAACCAGGACTTCATCTCGGAATTTGTCTCGCGGTTTAGATGTGCACTTGTCTTCAAAGATCATGGATCGAATGACCTGAGGCTTGGTTGCGTGCAGCTCGATCATGAGCCCATCCATCCCTTGAGTGGTGGACTTAATATGAGGAACTTTTAGATATTGCCGAGGATGGGCCGCTTGCTGTGCTTTAATCCAAGATATGCACTCGAAAAGGAAGCCGTCACGCTGATATCTGACCTGATCTGACTTGCCTATTACATTCATTTGTTTCTTCGCTTGCGCGAACAGGAGGATCATCGAGAGAGCGGGCTTCTGGGGTTGCAGCTCGCGTACGATTATTGAAGCGTGCTCTGCCTGTCCTATGGCCACAATTGCGATAATTCTTGCTAACTCGTCGATATCACCGACGGTCCATTGCTCCCCGAACACGTCGGTGTCAACAGATACTACTTTGGCTTTGATGGCAGTCATTGCAAGAAGATAAATCCGAAGTTATATTGTTGCAATAATACAATATAGTTGCCATCTCAATACTCACCAAATGTTACATATTTGCTCAGATGTCGCCTTATGAGAAAGTCGCTGTCGAGCAGAAGTTAGATATGGCCAATGAATTCCCAAAAAATCGCCCCGTAATTGCGGAAATTTCTCAAACACTCTGACGTTTTCCGGTCAAAACCCGGTTTTAACTGCAGTATTTTCTCATGTAATCAGAAACTTTACATGTTTTCGACGCTAGTTTTCTGATCTAATTTTATTTTTTACAGTCGCGTACGGCGTTAGGGAAACACTGATTAATTCATTGGACGTCGCCCCTTGCGGCGGCCTGACCTGAGATAATTACTGCGTCACCACTGCCCGCCATCGGCCAAGAAAAAAAGCTTTTCTGACCTTGAATATGCCGCCAAGAAGAAGCTGACCTGGCGCGACCGTTTCTTGGCCGAGATCGACAGTGTGACGGCGTGGGGCGGGCTGCACAAACTGATCGAGCTGTTCTATCCGAAGGTCGAAGGCGCCGGCCGGCTACCGATCGGACTGGCGCGCATGCTGCGCATGTATGTGGCCCAGCAATGCTTTGGTTTGTCTGATGAAGGCATCGAAGACGCAATCTACGACAGCCAATCCATTCGCGCCTTTGTCGACATCGAACTGGGCCGCGAGTCGGCACCAGACGCGACGATCTTGTTGAACTTCCGCCACCTTCTTGAAGTCGACTGGCTGACGCGCCAGATCTTCGAAGCGATCGACGGACATCTCGCCGAAAAGGGCCTGATGATGCGCGAAGGCACCATCGCCGACGCCACGCTGATCGCCGCGCCGCCGTCGACCAAAAACAAGGCCGGCAAGCGTGATCCAGAGATGCACCAGTCGAAGAGAGGCAATGACTGGCACTTCGGCATGCAGGTACACGTTGGCGTCGATACCGCTGCGGGCCTAGTGCATACCGTAATCGGCACCGCCGGCAATGTCGCTGACGTGACGTAAGCGCACGCGCTGCTGCACGGCGACGAGACCGCCGCGCTCGGCGAAGCCGGCTACCAGGGCGTGGAAACGCCGTCTGAGAACACCGGCAAAGCGGTGACGTGGCACCTGTTTCGTCATTGAAAAGCGCGTTATCGCGGCCTAGCCAAGAACACTGCACGGCTCTTTACGTTGTTCGCCTTTGCCAATCTACTGCTGGCCGGCAGGCGCTTTACGATCACTGAATCCCGTAGTCCGTCCTGATGACAAAAAGACGTGAAGCATCGCGTCGAATCGAACGAAAAAGCGGGCTTGAGTGGCTCGCCGGTCGGCAATTTGGCGCGCCAAACTCGCTACGAAGGCGAATTGATCAGCACTTCCCTAGCCTAGCGCTTCCGTTTTGTCATTATTTGGGTGTTATCATTGTCCCTTGGGTGCCAACGCGTGTTCCACATGGCGACCGGGCAATAAGCGTAATTGAATCTAACTAAATACCTAAAAAAATGAAGCTAAAATCGATTTGCCTCACAAACTATCGTGTTTTTTCGGAAATTGAGTGTCCACTCGATCCAAAGCTGACCGTTATTGTGGCAACAAACGGCGGCGGAAAAACAAGTATGTTAGATGCGATAAAAATATCTTTTGATACTTATCTAGGTACATTTCCGACAGGATTGGGACAAGGTATTAAAGTGCCGGACGTCCGCTTGAAAAAAACAAGCACCAATGGAATGGAACCAGTATTTCCTGTGGTTATAAGTGCTTGTGGAAGTTTTGGTGATGATCTAGAGGAAAAAAATTGGGCAAGAAAGCTCAATTCTTCAAAATCGAAGACCACAGTTGGGGAAGGTCGGATACTAGCAGACTATGCTAAGTCTTTG
Source organism: Janthinobacterium sp. OK676 (assembly GCF_900103595.1). NCBI lineage: Bacteria > Pseudomonadati > Pseudomonadota > Betaproteobacteria > Burkholderiales > Oxalobacteraceae > Janthinobacterium > Janthinobacterium sp. OK676. The sequence goes on along the minus strand of NZ_FNHA01000009.1, from coordinate 109,389 downwards.
CAGAAGTCCGCCACTGACGATGATGACAAAACAGACTGGCCACTTTTAGCATATTATGGAACAGGTAGACTCTGGAATAGAAAAAAATTGACATTTAATAAGCAATTTGCCTCGGGATATTATTCTAGGGCTGCTGGATATCTGGACTGCATGGAGCCAGCCTCAAGCTATAAATTGTTTTTGGATTGGTTTCATGATGCATACCGCGCCAATGCAAACGCTAAAATTCGTTATATGGAGAAAAATCCTAACGCATCGGCTGAAGATGTACTTTCTGTCACCACTCCAAAGACTATATTGATGTACGCAGTGAGAGATGCTGTTAATACAGTTTTGGCACCATCAGGATGGAAAAATCTGTGGTACTCCGAATCTCTGGGAGATGCCACTGCAGTACATGATGAGCATGGGCAATTGGCAATAGGTCAACTAAGTGATGGCATCCGCAACACTATTGCTTTAGTGGCCGATATTGCGTTTAGAACTGTTCAGTTAAACGGCGGACATCTGGGGGCTGATGCACCAAAGAGAACTCGTGGCATTGTATTAATTGATGAAATAGATATGCATCTTCATCCTAGTTGGCAGCAACAGATATTACAAAACCTAACCGATGCCTTCCCAAATCTTCAGTTTATAGTTACTACGCATAGCCCGCAGGTTTTAACCGCCGTCAAGCCAGAGGCAATTCGCTCTCTTGCTTGGAAAGATGGGAAAATAATTGTTCGTCACGATTTCGAATTTTCAGAAGGTGCAGAGTCTCAAGTGCTCCTTGAGGAAATTTTTGAGACCAATGCACGTCCAGATATTGGAATTGTTAAGGAGCTGAGAGAGTATCTTGATTTGGTTTCAGATAATTCATGGGATTCAGCGCGAGCAGTCGAACTACGATCCAAGTTAGATGCTTGGGGCCACGGACATGAATCTGCCCTCCTAAAGGCCGATGTAGATATTCGGTTGCGAAGCTATCGCCTTAAGCAAGGAAACACTTGAAAAAGCTGAATAAATCCGTTGTGCCTGATGGGCTCAGTAATTATATTTTAGAGAATCCTGGAAATACCTGGAAGCAGCTGAAAAATAATGCGCGCGAGGTATACGATGAAGTCAAAGAACGGCTTCGCGAGGATCAGCACGGACTGTGTGCATATTGTGAAATTGATTTGGTGAAGGGAAACGATCTCGGTCTTGATGATTTTCGTGTGGAGCATTTCTTCCCGAAGTCGCCACATAACCCTCCACCGAATCGAAGTCTGGAATGGAGAAATTTACTTGGCGTTTGCACAGGGGGCAACGCAAAGGGAATTTGCATTCCTGAACGATTTTCGTCGCCAGACCACTCCTGTGATGTGCCCAAAGCCGATCATAATTGGACGACTCTAATTCTCAATCCTTTGGTTGACATTCCAAGTTTCCCATTAATATTTAATTTTGATGAGTCAACAGGGGAAATGGCAGTTGAAACGGCTGTTTGCTCCCCTAATATTATTGCGAAGGCCAACGAGAGTATTCACCGACTCCGATTAAATTCTTGCGCACGTTTGTTACGAAATCGTAAGGCTGTTATTGATAGCCTTCGCGACCAAGTAGTAGCTTCACTTGAGGCGGGTCAAGACATGGATACATTGATGAACGACCTGGCAAAGGCTCATCTTCCGGGGAAAGACGATCAATCATGGCCAGCATTTTTTACGTGTCTGAGATGGTTCTTTGGACCCTCCGCCGATCAATTATTAATCGCAATGCCTTACGATGGTTGACTTTATGGTCAGATGCCTATGCCAGAAACACAGAGGTGCCGGAGATGAAATTACTATGAATATTCAGACACTGTGAATCGCCACATGAACCGCCACAAGTTTGCTGGACCCTAGCTGTCCGGTCCAGTTTGATCGTAAATGCGCTTCACCAATTGATCCGGCCTCTTTTTCTGCCATTTTTGGTGAGCCTGGATGGGCATTTTTGGCCCGATGACCCGGCTAACGAATCGAGTCTACTGCAGTAGCTCGCTGCTCCGGCCGTTGAATCGTTCGACCTTGACATTCGTTTGCGGATGCCGGGAAAGTGCCAGGCGGTGTTCGAGGCCCATGCCGGCGTAGACTTAAGGACGCCTAACAAAAACGCTGAATGTATCTCCGGCAGATGAGTATGCAGGCAAGCGAGAGGAATGCCTGGTGAATATCGGCACGGCGCTCGTAGCGGATGCGTAATCGTCGGAAGCGGTGCAACCAGCCCAGCGTGCGTTCGACCACCCAGCGCCATTTACCCAGGCGTTCGCGCGACTCGATGTGATTGCACAACAACGCTTTACTCGCACCCCACCTCACACACATAAGCGATAGCAAACGATTCGTATGGCTGCAGGCCGAGGTAGTTGGTCCAACTGTCACGCTGGGCATAGTTGCTGATCAAGCCTTGCCCGGCAATGCCGTGCAGCTTTTGCCGGCAGTCACCGAAGCAGCCTCAGGGTGATAGTCAACAGTCGGCCACGCCGGCGCCATGGACCTGATCGACCATTTGCCGGCGTCGCCGCAAGGTCGACTAGCAACGGCGCAAATGGTCGCGATGTAGGCGGCATCAAGTTCATTAGTTGGTTCATGCCGGCAACCGGGCAAGAAGGTGCGCCAAAAGTGGGGGCTGCACCGTGCCATTCTCGACCAGAGGTGGGGCGAGTTCAGGCGGCAATTCGTGTACCAGATGGAATGGCGGAATGTTACTGGCCACGCCACCGTACCACGCCAGCCAGACGTGTCCGGCTTAGAGAGGGCGGGACGGGAACGGCGCGTACGTCACCGGCTCAACAACAATCTGCTCGCGATCCTACAAAAGCCTCATTTCAAGCGATTTGTGAGTGTCTAGTGAATTCGTGGTAATTCGCATGGAATTTATCAACCACGCCCTCGGCATGCTTATATAACTTTTAGTTTTGTGAGAATCTGTGTATTTTTCACCCGAGCAAAATGATATTCTTTGTAGGAACTATCTGACACAACACTGGGTTTGCTGGGTATTCGCACGCGAGTATGGCTAGGCCTATTTCAACAATTTATTGGCTCAAAGTTAAATGCAAGTTGACAAAGGTCTGTACATACACTCGTCGGTAATAGGGCTTCCAAAGTCACTGCTTGAAGTTGAGGGCGGCACGGTCACTGTTATCACCCTCATGCAACGCAAGGCAGGGCTGAATCGTGACCGCAAGCGCGAAATACAGTCTGAACCAAAAGTTTCTTCATTGGCTGATCAGGGCATTGCCACGTCCGTCTCGAAAACAGACAGAAATATCTTGACCGTATTCCTTAGCGCTGATCGGCGCTGGACTAGCTTTTGGTTAAGTGTGAAAAAGATCATGCGCCGGGAAAGTGTCGGGCCGAAATTGTACGCGCGTGCTATCGACGTTCAATTGTTGGATGCTTACGATCCAGAGTGGCGGGATTTCTCTTTCGAAAACGATGTTCTCTTGGAATCCTGTGCTGAGTGGAATCGCATACGCGAAGCGCTTGAGCGATTCTGGGCACGTCAGGAAAAGGACCAGATGCCGCTCGGTGTGTTCATGCTATGGCCACGCTTGAAGCTAGATTTGCAGCGCTGGCCGGAGCTAGACGCAGATCAACGGACTAGAGCCAGCCACGCAATATTCTCCCTATCGTCGATTGGATGGACGCACTGGTTCATTGATGAATCGGTGTCGATTTGTCCTGACTTGACGCACGAACTTGGCCATTTGAGGAGCGAGTCCAGATTGCGTGCAGATTCGCCGGCTGCGGCGGACGCGCACCAATCCAAGATGCTGGACGACGAAGCGGGTGCAGATTGTACCGTGGACGAGTTGCCCCTGGACATATCATCTATGTGGGCAACGATCGGAGAGGAGCTAGCCCAGCTGCACGGGGAGTGGCAGCTTGCACCGTCGCGCATGCTGCTTGGTAGGCTAATCGGGCTAGGCAGCGATGCAGCCAGATTGTTGGATGCTGTGCCGGACCAGGAGCCTCCAAGCAGCATGCTTGAGCGTCGGCTGGACGTATTGTGTGGTCGATTAGAGGAGGCATCTAGCTGCGGCGAATTGCCTTGGCTAACCAGAGAGGACCTAAGTAGTATCATCGCCCGCTGGCATATGGCACTGACCGAGGTGCAGGAGGACGATGCAGTCCTACTGCTGGCCGACGATGCGGAATTAGCCATGGAGCGGGTTGTCATTGCGATCAATGAAATGCGATTGGCCCAAGCGGGCGTTGATAGCGCGAAACAGGCCCTTGCGGCAATTGACGCGGAATTGGCTCGGCCAGCTTCGGCTATCCGAAAGTTCGACTTGACCAATCGGCAGTTGCAGGCGAAGGAAGAACTCCTCGGAGCGGAACGCAAATACCCTGACGCGATGCTGTTTGTATTGGCGTCGGCTTCGCCGCGCGGCGAGGCTTATGATCCAAACCTCGACTATGCCGCTGAGATGGCATCGCGGTTAAGCGGTGGTATAACACTACCGAATTCACATTTAAGTGACGTTCAAGACGCCGCCGATGCCGAGGAATTAATTCAAAGCATCGAAGACTCGGCGAATGCTGGTCGGCACGATGAGGCCGATCATACAGCGGAAACAAGGACCGGGGAGTATGAATCGCCAGACGTGCCACTAGCGAACACTACAGCGCAAATTGACGGCTGCGGGCGCGACAAATTGCCGACGGATACAGAGCATACCGACAAAGGACCAGAGCGGCAGACTGAGATCGTGGAGGTAGTTGATGCGGTCGTCTCAACAGCCGAGTTGGCACGGATTGACGAAGCCGGAGGGGCTGCGTCCGACATTTATTTCAATAACACAGCCGGAGAGCAGTGCCGCCCCATCTGGTCCTTGTTGAAAATGGGAATGCCTTCGCTTGCGTATCAGTTTGCCAATGCACTGCATGTCACATCACCGAACCTCCGCGTTGCACCGCCAGCGTTGCTGCGCTCCGTGGCGCTGGCGCCTGGACTTATCGCAGGTGACGGACCATTAGCAATGTCGATTGGCGAGGCCTTCGGTGAAATCGACCAGGCATGGTTCGAGCCGGGAGACGCGCCATCGAATTGGCACACCGCGCTTAATCTGCTTCTAATCGCTGCGACCCTCAGGCCGATGATCTTAGCCCCGGCAATGGGAGCATCCGTGATTGCCAGCTACCGCCATCTGAATGGCCGTTACTCGGCGCTGCTGAGATTGGTGCGCTTGGTGGGTGAAGTGAGCGAGCCGTTGACAGGTTTCGCGATTGGCCCCACCGTACTTCGTTCGGCGGCAGATGACGCGTCGCAAAAAGCGCAACTGGCGATGCTTCAGAAAGATGCCGAAGATTGGCTACTCGAACGCGCCCCAAATAAGAAGATTCGTTACGCACCTGCATCCAAGGTCTGGCTGCATTGGTTGAAGCCTGGGGAACCCATCCACAAACTGATTTCGCCGGTGATGCGTGGCGCCACGGAAGAGCGCAACGCTATTCGGATAGCGATCGAGGAGTTTGCGAACTACAACGCTTTCCAGGAACGTGTAACAGACACCGATAGACGTCAGTTGGGCCGCCGAGGCCAAGACATTGAAGCGGGTGCATTGGAGCACTTGTGGGTTCTTACCTGCGAGGCGGTAACGTTAGCAAAAGAATGGCTGGGCGCGGAAAGCATGCTTTCAGATGCCGGAGGGCGGTTGCGCGGCCTAGTCCGCCAGCTACAGGGAGCTTTTGATGCCCATGCCGAGCAAGCGTGTGCAGAACTGAATGAAAGCTGGGATGGCGATCAGTGGGGTCAAGTCGACGCGGCCAGCCGTGTGTTGCGCACCGAAATTCAGGCCATTGTGAACATGTTTAGGCAAAGCGACACTGGGCCATCAGCAGAGATCCAAGCCAAGGAACTGCTTACGCGCGATCTTTTGCTTGTGCCAGGTATGTTCGTCTCGCACGAGTGGGGTATCGAAGCTGACGGCGTGCAGCTGTTACATTCCTTGGAAGCTTGGATCGCTTCGCCTAGCAATGCGGCGGAAGCATTTGATGCCCACGTCGAAGCCGGAGATTTTGCCGGCGCGTTGTTGTTGCTAAAAGAGTTGTCCGGCGAGGAAGACGCCAGTGTCCGCAAGCAGTCGATTGATAAGTACAGGGACGCGTGGGCGAGAGACCTTCAGCGCAAAATCCAAGAAGCTCGTCGCGCATCGGAAGTCGGTCTTGCTTACGGTTACTTGAGCGACGGCGAACGCGCAGCGTGCGAGGGTGAACTTAGCGCTGTGGAACTGAGCCAGCGCGATATTGATCGCTTCGATCAGGCCATGGCGCGAGTCGAGGCTGTAGCCAGCAAGATCGAACAGCAAAAAGCTCATCGAATCCAGGATGCCTGTGATGAGTTTGAGCGTGAAAAGTCTAGTCTCTCTGAAGAAGTGGCTAGGCAGGTAGCAGCACCGCTAGCACGTTCGGATATCCATACGTTCAATGAGTTGATGCAGCGGGTAAGGCAAGATATGGAGCCTTGGCCCGAGCGCGACTCGCGCAGAGACTCGTTCCGGAGGTTTTTCCCGGTGCAGCAGGCTGAATTGCTGAGTCAGCTCGCGCGACTGGAGGCATCGGAAGTGGATAAACTGATCCGCACTGGCGGTGCCGTTGGGCCGCTTTCCTTCTACCTGGAGGGGGATGAGCCGGCGCGAGTGGAAGCTGAGAGTGTCTACCGGGCATGGGCATTGTCTGTTGCCAAGCGAAGTATGTCGCGTGACAACCTGCGCAAGATACTTGATGCGCTGGGGTTCACGGCTCCATTGGTCGACCAGGTGCGGGGAGCATGGTCACTCCAGGTGACGCCTATCGTGGACCGCGAAGTGTGCCCGGTGCCCCATTTTGGCTCCCGCGCGCAGGGGCGATATCGCGTGGTCGTCCTGACTGATCGGTTGACGCCGGAGGACTTGCTTCAGCGAATCGGAGAGACCAGCCAACAGACCGCTACTATTGTGCTGGTGCTTTCGCGTAGTCCGGCACGATTCTGGCCCGAACTCGCACGCATCTCCAAGGATCGCCAGCGCTCCTTCCTTTTGCTCGACGAGTCGATCCTGCTGTTCTTGCTTGCCCAGCGCGGATCGCGCCTCGCGACTTGGTTTGACGTCGCCTTACCTTTTACTTATAGCGAGCCCTACGACGCCAGTGCCGGCTTTGTTCCACCGGAAATGTTCTATGGGCGGGTTGCTGAACTTGAAGCGGTCAAGGCCCAAGGGGGCTGCTATTTCATTTATGGCGGCCGGCAACTGGGTAAAACTGCTTTGCTTCGGCGGGCCGAAAAAACCTTCCACAATCCATCGGCCGACCATTATGCGGTGTGGATCGACCTACTCGCGCAAGGGATTGGTGAACGCCGCCCCGCGATCGACATGTGGCTCTCTGTGTACGACAAGCTCCGTGAGCTGAACATCACCGGTTTGGATATGCCTCCCGTCAATCCGGCTAAGCCGACTTCCATTGATGCATTCCTCGCGTCGATCAAGAGGTTCTTGGCTATGGCACCGGCGCGACGGATCTTGCTGCTCCTCGACGAGGCTGACCATTTCTTTGAACAGGATGCCCGTTGTGGAGGCACCTACGCTGAAACCCGGCGATTGAAGCAGCTCATGGATGAGACGGATCGACGGTTCAAGGTCGTTTTCGCCGGACTGCATAATGTTCTGAGGACGGCAAGTACCTCGAACCAACCGCTGGGGCACCTTAATGAGGCCGTTCGGATCGGTCCCTTAATGGATGAGCGCGAGATTCGGGCAGCGGAGGAACTCATCACTCGGCCGATCGAAGCTGCGGGCTTTGAGTTTGATGACCGGAGCCTCGTCATGCGTGTGCTTGCCCAGACCAATTATTATCCGAGCCTGATCCAGTTGTATTGCACTCAATTGCTTAGGCATCTGCGGGAAACAAAGCTGAAACGCCGCGATGTTGCTGGCCCACGTTTTAAGATTCAAGAAACGGACATTGAATCGGTCTTCTCCGGACGTCCGCTGCGCGAGGCCATCCGCTCCAAATTCCGGCTTACCCTCCAACTGGATGCGCGCTATGAGGTGATTGCCTATGCCATTGGCCTGGAGGCACTCACCCGCGGCTATGATCATGTGAAGGGTATTGACTGGCGATCAATCTGGCAGGATTGCGCGAATTCCTGGTGGCCCGAAGGGTTTGCAACGACTTCCGAACGGGATTTCCTGGCCCTGCTGGAGGAGATGGTCCAACTCGGGGTGCTGAGCCAAGCTAAGACAGCCGAGTGCTTCAGTCTGCGTAATCCGAACGTATTGCTATTGTTGGGAAGTAAGCAGGAGATAGAGAACACCTTACAGGCAGAACGTGAGCCGCGGATCGAATTCAAGTCCACGATTTTCCGTCCAACGCTCGGCGGGCGCGTCGATAATCCTGCGCGCAATCCGCTGACCTATCGTCAGCTTGACGAAGTTGTCCAGATGCGTAGCTCGGTTTCGCTCGTGGCTGCCAGTGAGGCGTCAGGCATCGATAACCTGTTACCAGGCTTGCTAGACCAGCCTGGAATGGCAGACAGCAGGCTTTTCATACAGCTGGATGGGGCCGCAGACCAGAAGAGCTTCGCACAAGAGCTCGGCAAGGAAATTAAGAGACGTGTCACCGATGGTATTACTGTGATGCTGGTGCCACCGTCCGTGCCATGGAATACGGAATGGGTGGAAGCGGCACAGGCAAAAGTAAAGGCGCTGACGTCGCCCACTAGTTTCGTTTCGGTGGTGTTCGTCGCCGATCCTCATCGTTTGTGGGCTCTTGCAGCCACTATCGGAGAACAGGATGAGTGGTTCGAGCCGTGGTTGTCGGTGCTCCCATGGGCTCGTGGATTCGTTCGAAAATGGCTCGAGGAACTACAGTTGCCGACCGATAACGTTGATCGTCTTGAGGCCCTGACGGGTTTCTGGGGCGGTTTGCTCGAGTCTGCAGCGCGCGTGAAGACACTCGATTTTGTAAATAACTTGGAGCGAATGACTAAGCTTCTGACTGATTACGAATGGCGGCTCAACAATCGACTCCGGCTAACTGGCGGGATTGAAGAGGCCGAGGCTGTGCTGACGACGTTGCAAGGTTTGGGTGATGGCGTCAGCGAGAACGACATTGTCGAGTATGGGGGCCTGAAGAGTGATGTCGTCAAGCGCGCGCTTCGATGGGCTGAGCCACTGGGGCTGGTGGTCCGCCAGCAAGGGGCGACCTGGGCCCTGGATTCGTTCGCTAAGCGCATGTTTGGGGATGCCGCCTGATGAAGTGGTATACCTTGCCAGGCCCCGCCGGTTTTATCGATGGTGTCATGCAGCAAATGCGCGACGGCATCAGCGTTGTGGTCGCTACGCCGACCTTTGCTCAGCCGAATTTGGAGGAAGCGTTCGTTGAACAGCTGAGGCATGCACATTGGTCGCCCGAAAGGGTGACGATCGACTCACCTGAGGATCCGCTCAGGTGGCTTACAGATACACTTTACCTTGAGCCGGAGCAGTGGGTTGGTTGGAATGCCGAGAAACTCTGTAGCCAGTTGAGAGCTGGCCAACTGATAGTAATTGAGGGTGTGACAGCGTTAAGTTGGGACGCTTGGCGGACGTTTCTGCGCGACTTCGAAGTTGCGAGTCGTCAGCGGGCCTCTGACGAGCGTCCAGTCTTGTTGGTTTTTGTTCGAGGTGTGCCTCAAAAGTGTCTTCAGGCTGAGGGGGCGGCATTGACTACCTGTATTTGGAGCGGAGTATTCGGTGAACTGGACACGCTGACTTACGTTGATCAGCGACTGCGGTGCATCCGCAAGCGTGCCCGCCATCACAAACTCATCGTGCGCCAAATTGCTGCGCTAGCGCTGTGGGATATTGATCTCGCTGACTATCTAATAAATCAGCCTGAACGGGATGTGTTTGATATCGAAGTTATACTGCAAGCCGCGCGCTGTGCTCTTGGCCGCGGCGATAGCACGCTGGGAAGCAATTGGGAAAATGGTGGTTTAGATCACTTCGACGGTGTTGATATGCTACATCCATTTACTTTGCTCGACGGTAATGATGGTGAGAAAGAGCTGCAGCGGCGAATGTGGACTGCGCAGGCTGCCGAATTGCTGCCGTTAATCGAAATTCGGCGAAGAGAGCTGGTCCGGAGCCTCGAGCGACATGTGTCCTGCCCGTTGTGGATTGATAGCAAACGCCAAGTTCGATCGCTCGAAGAACTTGAGATTGGCTCCTTAGCTTATGTGGCGCAGACCCGTGGCATCCGCGGCGAACCAAAGGATCGGGCCGAATGGCTCGCACGTTGCCGGAATATTCTCGCACACCTCGGCTTGCTGAGCGACGGGGACGCTTTGGATCCTAGACTTTATCAGTGATTTGCCCATGAAATCCGAGCAGAGAGTGCCGTACAATTAAGCCTCACGCTACACGACGAACAGCTGTGTGCTGAACCAGCTTAGCTTTCGCCGCCAGCATCTATCTCATTCAGGCAGCGATGGCGCTCAGTTCCGTTGCCTGGGTCGGCCAGCCCGCCAACAGCTCTAGATTCCATTTGGCCGTTTCGTAGCCATGCCGGGCGATAAGGTCGAAGCTTGGCTCCGTCAGGCGGCACAGTGTCGTACGGTACGCTGCTGCCAACCTTGCTTCAGCCTCCGATAGCCAGCTGTAGGCCTGTAGCCGTGCCGCAATCGATTCGCGGCCTGTGGCGCATCGATGGATGCTTCTACCGGCTGAAGCCCCGATACCCAGGTAGGCACCAGATTCGGGCTCCCGCTGGAGAACGTTCATTAGTGCACGAACACGCAGCGACCTAGTTTGGTCCAGAGCAATGTCGACGATACGCTCAAAACGAAATGGATTTAGCGGGTGCAGGATCGACTTTCGTCCTAGCGCTGCGCCGGCATCGGACACGAGTAGGAACTTTGCCTGCCGGTCCAACGTCTCGTCCTGCTTGATTGTCTGGCTGCCAATGTCAAATAGCGGTTCGATGCCGAGGTTGTCGTACAATCCGCCGTCATACAGATGCAGCCGTTTGAAAGGCGGTGCGAACGGTACCGCACTTTCCTGCCCTTGCCCCCATTCACCGGGACGCTTCCTCCATTGGAAATCTTTGGTTTTCACCGAAAGCGGTCCAATGCCCCCCGGGAACGCGGCTGAAATGGCCATGGCCTTGGCTAGGCTAAAATTTTCGACACTGGCGTAGCCAAGCTCATAATCACCCATCGTCATGCGCTTGAACCTGAATCGGCGTCCTGTTTCGGCGGTCGTACAGTTGATAGACCAGGACGGTGCATTGTCGATCGTAGCGAGGCCTCCACTCACGCCCCAAGTCGCTTCGATCGCCTGCGCGAGGACATTTGCCCGTGATAGGAGGAAGCGCCAGTTGAGCGGGTTGATGATCAGGCGGCGCAGGGCCGACCGTTGCAGGGATTTTGTGGTTAGAATTTGCCGGAAGCGAGGGAGTACCTTAGAGATGTATGCTTCCGAGCTGGGCCAAGAATAGTCGCTCAGGTAGAAAACCATGCCGACAAACAGGCTCCCTCCAGATACGGACGAGATGTGCACGACGTCCCCCAGTCGTCCCTGCTCGGCCAAGTAACGCATCACGCCGGAGTGAAACGCCGCCGCCCGCACACCGCCTCCCGACAGCGCCACGCTGAAAGCTCGCTGCTCTGCAGCCATTTCAGTCATGTGTGCAACCCTCCTTGATCGTAATTGATATGTCACGGTCTGCGACGATAAGCATCAGTGCGGGTACTCCGTCTAATGACAGTGTGTCCGCGAGGTAGGCGAGCAACGTCTGGTCGGCGGCGCTTGGCGTTGCCGATGCGTGCTGTGGGTGCGAATGCCACTCTCCGAGGTAGCCTACGATGTTGGCGGTTCGACCGGCCGCTTCTGCAATGGCCTCGGGTAGTCCTGTTGCCCCGCGGGTGAAGCCGGTTCTGTTGGCGTCGCTGTCTATTGGTGCCGGTAGAACGTCGACGAGGTGGATTGCGTTGCGCTTCTGGTCCACGTAACCAAGGAGCACGCCACCCGTTTCGCTCGGCAGTGACTGGTCGCGCAGGTGGCGAACTTTCCTCGCCAGTTCCTCGTCCCACACCACCCGCCATTTGCCGGCTTTGCGTTCCACAGATGGGGCCACTGTAACCACATTGACGGAAACGGCGCCGCTTTCCTCGTCTACGGTCCATACCCGGATCTGCGAGTCAGGCTGAGTCGCCAGTAGTCGGACCTGTCTGGCTAGAGTTGCTCCGTGCAATTGGACGAGTTCATGGGCGAGCACGCCGGACAGATCTCGACAGCCAGCACCAACCCAGTAACTGCCCTGATGACCAGCCAAGTGGGTAGCACCCCAGTCGGAATTGAGCAAGCCGCGGTAATATTGTGCTTCCAGACATGCCAGACGCGCTGATCGTGCTTCGTCCTCGAATAGTAATACGCCACTCCGTCCTGACGGGGTTATGAAGGTAGATACCATTCGTGGCATATCGTCGCGATCGGACAGGTCGCGCGGCACTTCGAGAGTGGTCGTCGCATCGACAAACAGGTGGGCTTCGCAAACTGCGCGTTGTACGTCCGGGTTCTCATTGTCCGTGGCATTGGCGTAGACCGCCTCGGGTTTTACGCTGGATGGCCAGTTCAGTTCTCCCATCTGTGCGACAACATCAACCTTCGCCCAGCCGATGTGCAGATCCTTACCGATGTGGCGGACAAGATTATGTGGTAGCAGGATATCATCGTCGACGTAGGTCCAGCGGCCCCACGCTTCGCGACTCCAGATTTCAGCCATGCTGCTACCTAGCGCACCTACTCCTGCGAGAATACCCCGGAAGTCTCCGGCGGCATTGTCCACGCCAGATGCTCTGTGCACATCCGCGGCACTGAAGGCGACCTTGACGTCGATCGGTTCAATTGGCAGACCGCGCCATGCTTTTGGGGACTCGTCTGCGGTAGTATCCCGTGAGAGTGAAAGGGTATTGGATACGTATGCTTTCCCGTCCCGGCCGTCGAAAAACGCACCGGTATCAAGGCCGAGTCGGCTGAGAGGGGCCCCGCGTATGACGAATCCGGAGACGTCGACTCTCTCCGGCGTTTGGCTGCCAGCTCGCGTGACGGGAATCTGTAACAGCAGCAACGTATGCTGAGCGGCCGGGTCGTGCATCGGCATGCCAGAACCTGACATCGCTTGCTTCGCGGCTTCCTGTAGGGGGGCGAGAAGCGTCGAGCCACGCGCGACCAGTTGATCGTGCAGTGCACATAAATCGGCCGGATAGCGTTCGATCCGCGTTGAGAGGGCCGGCGGAACGGCGACGACCAAGATATCCATGCCGAAGTCATCGCGGGCAGCGTGTTTCTCGGGCCGCGGGCCGAACGCCCCGCGTAACATGGTGCCCTTGTCACGTGATCGCGCGCACGCGAGGTGAAGCACCTCCGTACGCCGGGCCACTCGCTCGTTGAAGTCGGCCGGAAGCACAATTTGATACGGGGAGACAAAGTACAGGCGCTCCAGTGGTTGGTCTGTGCGATGGAGGGTGCCGACAGAGGTCTCGCGCAGCCACCACAGGATACGTTGTAGATGCTTTTCCGGGGTCCAAGTACGCTCCACCGCGCTCCAAGGCTCAAAATAGAGGCACAGTGAGGTAGGTTCGCCGTTAAAAATGCTGTTCTGGTGCGCGGTAGCCGGAAATCCGGTGCGTAGCGCCCTGACCTCATGAGGCGTCAAGAGGCCAGGCCCGTGCAACAGCAACAGGCGCTCCTTATTGTGGATGCCGATCAGGTTCCTCGAAGGCACCGTGCCGTCGCAGCAATCGACTACAATCCCGTCGATAGCCGGTTTGCTGACGTCGGATGGATTCGAGATTTTCCTCAATTCGACGACCGAGAAGGCCGGATGCCTATGGCAGGCGGCCAGCATCTGCCTGCTTTGGGCATGTGTCAGCTGCTCCGGTGCCAGGCCCGATAGCACTTGGCCGAGTGCATGGTATGAGCGGATCATTTAGCCAGCCCTCGGCGCCGGTTTGGAGATGATGATGCCTGCAGCCGACGCAGCAGCACCCACGAGCGACAGCCCCTGCGCCTCGACCTTAAACTCCAGCGGCTGTGGACGGGTAGCGTTCGGTTCCTCCATCGTTACAAGGAATTTGGCACCATTCGTCTTGTCCAGATAGCGCTGATAGCACTTCTTGGCCTGAATGTGAGGTGGCTGGATTTGCTCCCGGCCCTCTTTGGTGTCGAGGATAGGGCAGCTGGAACTGACGATGTAGCTCCCTTCTTTTCCAGCCAACAGGATATCTTCGACGTACGGTTTCGGTACCGTCTCATACGTGCCCTTCACATCGCTGAGTGCCAGATAGCTGCAGTGATGGGGGATGTTGTACAGGTCCCATGCGAGTCTGTCCATGTTGCCATGGGCCTTCGTGGTCTTGACAATGTCCTCCAGCACGCACCACTCCGAATCGCCAACTGCCAGGAAATCGTAGTGGCTCTCGCCCTGACGGAAGCGGACATTGAAGATGAGCGAGGCCGCGTTACGGAGGACATCTCCCTCGTCCACGTGCTTGATGAAGGGTGAGTGGCAGAAGAATTCAACGCCGTCTGCGTCCAAGGAGAGGTCCGGTGCGATCTTGCCAGCATCGGTTATGAGATGACGCCGCGATTCGAGTGTCAGCCCATTATCCTCCAGCCAGCCCTTCAGCTTCTCGGGTTTCGAAAAGACGCGGATGCCCGTGCCTTGCTTCAGGCGGTAGCGCGCCTCTTGCCGCCAGATGATGAACTCCGCGGATTGTTGATCGTTCGTCGCGTTCTCAAGCACCAAGGCAGCGGGTACCCACAGTGTATCGATCTTAACCCTTCCGTCACCCTGGTATTTGGCGGCGTGCGTCAACTCGAAAAACTCAGTGCTGTTCTCGATATGGTCGGAATCGCCGTGGGTGAACGCCACCACGTCGAACGAATTACGTCCCGCGTCTTTGAGCTCCTTTTTGAGGTGGGCTTTGAGGTTGATTTCTGGGCCTTCGCCCGTTTCGGTTTTTTTGCGATGGCGATAGTCCATCAGAATGCGTTTGCCGTTCTCCAAAATGATCTGGCAAGTATCGCCATTGCCGACAGGGTAGAACACAATTTTATGAGCCATGTTATTTGTTTCCTTCAGTAAACATTCACAGATGGACTCTTCGTCCTCAGTAGTTTTAGAAATTACTCGTTGCATTTTTGTTGAAAAAATCACAGCGTCTGCTTTCAGGTTGGTCTCCAAACCGTAGAAGCTGATGAAGGCAACTGTAGTTCTTTCGAAAAATTTGTTATAGGAGTAATATCGGAGCTTTATTGATTTAGAGCAATGTTGGCATGGCTGCTTACCTCGGAAACTTATTCAAGCGCATAGGCTACTTATTGCCACCGATGTTGGCCGAAGATGATGTAAGACAGGACTTGGATCGAAGCACTTTGGCTGCCCGATTGGGTGATATTGCTACGCAGGGGGAGATAGAGGCCACCTTAGCCACTGTCGAGCGGTTGTTCTGTGCCCTTGCCATGCTTGATCTTGACAGTGCTGCCAGAGGGACTTGGCGATTCCAGTCCTACGCTGCATGGTTAGTAGCGCGTTCCCTGCTTGAGACTATGGCAACTGACCTGCACACTATTGTCGATCCTGGCTATTGGGGGACGCAGGCCAGTGACAGCGATATTGATGAGCAACGCGCCTTATTACGCCGGCTTGAAACTGGCCGCTTGCGCTATCACCCAACACAGGAATCCAGACCAATCCGTTTCGTCTATGTCGCATGGGGTGTGCTTCGCGTGGGTGATAAGTTTCTGTTGTACGCACGGGAAGATAAAAAACGTGCCGATGCGCAAGGATACTTTGGCTTGCCGGGTGGTCGCTTCAAGTTGAGCGATGTCCCGTTGGCAGCGCGGCCGCAGCAAGCGGAATACGATTTCGCCTATGGGACCACTCACTGGCCAATGCAATATCTTCAGCGCTCACTGTTTCGTGAGTTACATGAAGAGCTGGGCCTGTCGGAGCAAGATCATTACACGTGCGGCGAAGCTCTCGACGTCCCGCCTTATTGCCGAGTTGAAGGCGCTAGAAATCATCACGCGTATACCGAATATCGAATTCGTCTTTTCCCGCTGCGACTAAATACCCTCGGCGTCGTTAAACTTTTTGAGAGGCTACAGCTTTATCCAGAATTGTTCGCTTGGTTTACTGCGGACGAATTAGGTGTAGAGCGCAATCTCGATGGGCAGCGCGCTTTTGTTACGGCGTTAGTTGAACATTTTGGTACCGGAATGGAAGCAATGGCAGCTTTGCCGCTCGCGATCGATGAACCTTATCTATTTTCCACTCCCCACGTTGGGGTGGATATCCCACTTACGCTTGACGGTAATCTGACGAGCGGTCGTAGCGGCAAGCCCTTGAAAGTCTATGCAGCGCAATTGACAGAAACGGAGCATGGGTGGTTGTGGGCGCTGGCCTGGCATGCGAAATCGCTGCCATTTACTGGCGGCCTAGGAAGTAAGTTATTGCTTCCGCTTGGCTGGGTCCGAATCGACGATATGTCTGCCGTACAGAGTCTTCGAGCGAAACTGGAAACGAGTAATTTGAGACTCGTGCAGATACTGGACAATCAATATGCGCGCTTGTCCATCGATCCGCGCCATATCTACTTCGACTCCCAATTTTTCAGCTATCAACTGCATGGAGACGTGCGTACTTGTAGCCTCGAATTATTTTGCGCCACTCTTGAAACGCCGTTAGGCTGGGTCCAGCATGAGCCTGTGAGCGTGGGACTGAATATGACTTTAGCGGCGGAATTGCGTCATGTCAGTGGTTTGGAGCTTCTCGCCGACACGACGCCATCATCAGACCACGTGCGTCGCATGCTGGATGAGGCTTTGGGGGCACAGGCCAAAAATCTTGGGCTGCGGCAATTAATCACTGGTCTATCTTACGAGCGCAAACATTGGAAATTTACGATACCGTTAAGGGGTAATCCCCCCTCACATTTTTAGAGCGCTCTAAAAGTAGAGGTTAAGCGGCCATGGCAAGCTTCCTTTTTGGCGTGATAGCGTCAGGTACCATGCCGCGTCAGCCGTGATCGCAACTCCACCGCCATCGCGCACCCGATTTGGCCATGCGCACGTAGCAGACGACGGGCTAGTTTATGGTAGCCAACTGTGCCGCTATCGCGCGCATAAGCAGGCGCTCTGCTGTCCCGATCGGATAAACCATCCTTCGCCGGCGGTTGCGGCTAGGGAAGGCCTGCTTTTGCTAGCAGGCGGTAGGAGCCTGTACAGGGCAGGGGAGATAGACAGGCCAGACCCGGCCTCGTCGGTGGATCAGGCAGACGCGAGATCGCACAGCAAGCGTCTGGTAGGGCGCCCGGGCCCCTCAGGCGCTCCATCGGATTTTCATCAGCCAAGAACGATGGATCATGTGTGCCGTAGGTAGCATAGACGCAACCCAGTTGACTGCCAGAATATTGTCGGAGCAATACATGCAAATTCACACTAGGAACGAACGTTTTTCGATGAATGGGACAGAGCCAACGCGCTGTTGGAGTGCAACAAGAAATGGCTCTGGCGTTTCCAAACTAGGAAGCGCGGCCTCTCCGCCTTTGCCTTTGAGCAGGATCTGAGCAATATCCTCGCTGAAAAAGCGACGTTTGATTGTAACTGCGTGAACGCCTTGGTAGGGAATCACATAACTTGCGTCAGACGATTCGACTGAAATGCCTTCATCGATAAGCACATACGACACCGTAGTAAGTTCAGCCGCAGTCTTGCGAAGACGTCGAACTTGCATAAGTCCAATTCCGCCAACGACGAGTCCTGTGAAAAGAAATGGTCCAGTAGGGGCGTCCCTGGATTTTGCTGGTCCAAGGAACATTAGGTAGCTAAGGAGTAGCATGACGCTCACCAACACAACTACAACTCGCCTAGGGCCACGTTGAAGGGACTTGATGTATTGTGCTGAAGGTTTGTAGCGCATGGATATGTAGCCTTGAGTCGAGTAGTCGTCAAAGTATATGGCGGAAAACGAGTTGCGACAAATGGCCGCTCTTAGCTGGTGCCGTCGTTGGCGGATGCCGCCCCGAAGCGGTCCTTCAACTGCTGAGTAAAGACGTGATTTCTCGCCACCTGATACTGTGCGGGAGCTCGTTACCGTGCAAGAACGCGGTGAAATATTGAGTAACCAACGGAGCTGATAGCCATTCGTCGGCTCGAAGCCTTACCTGGCCGCCGCTGAAGGCGAGGATAGTACCATCTGGATGTATGCCGCTCGGCGTCTCAAGATACGCGCGGAAGTGCTTTCCATCAACTACAGTACGTTTTTCAAGTAGGCAGGTAAGGCCACCTCCGGCCACTTGAAGATAATTCCCAAGCTCATCTGTCAACGACGCAAAAGATGATGGGCCATATGAGCGCAACTTCGCAATCTGTGAACTTACTTGAGCAGCTGTTGGGTCTTGTTTCGGCTGCTTTTTCTCGACTTCGAATAACACATCATGTCCTTGGAAAACTAGCTGATGAAAATGACTGCTTCTGGCCCAGACTGTGTAGAAACGTCGCTCATTCACGCAGCGACTGCTACCTTCAACGAAGCAGTTCGTGAGTGATCCGGCCACCGCATGACACCAGCAGATATTCCGCGACTTTCTCAGCGAGTCCGGCGTTTGGTGAGCGAATTTGAAGAACAAGAGGTTCGAACGAGCTTGGATCGATGTGAACCTCAGCATCTGCCGGACCTTCGCGCATCCGAAGAGAAAGCTCGGTCCAGAGCGTGTCATCGGGATTCATACTGTTCCCGTCTGAATCAACGTTCGCGTCTGGACCCCAAAGATGGTCTGCGACTCGATAAAAGGGAGGTCGGTCCACCGGGGCGACAAGATAGAGGATGGAATCAGCTTGCAAGGTGTCCCCAGAGTAAATTACCGACTTCAGCGGAGGTGTTGAAAAAGCGCCGAGTTAGGTAAACGCAAATTATTCGTCAAACGTTAAGCAAGTATCTCATCAATACGGGTGCAAGATGGAGCGCTTTATCGAGGGCGAAGACCGAGGACAGGGAATGCTGCTGCCCGAGCTGCTGGACGATTACGTTGCCGAAACCAACCCGGTTCGCGTTGTCGACGCGTTTGTCGACGAACTCGACCTAGGCAAACTGGGGTTCGAGCGGGTGCAACCGGCAAAGACGGGTCGGCCGTCCTACCATCCGGCATTGCTGCTCAAGCTCTACATTTACGGCTACCTCAACCGCATCCAGTCGAGCCGTCGGCTCGAGCGCGAAGCGCAGCGCAATGTTGAATTGATGTGGTTGACAGGACGCCTTACGCCGGACTTCAAGACGATCGCGAACTTCCGCATGGCCAACGGCAAGGCAATACGCAATGTGTGCCGGCAGTTCGTCGTGCTGTGCCAGCAACTGGACCTGTTCTCGGACGCAGTGGTAGCGATTGACGGCAGCAAGTTTAAGGCAGTCAACAGCAGTGATCGTAACTTCACGCAGGCCAAGCTCAAGCGCCGGATGGAGGAGATCGAGGCGAACATCAGTCGCTATCTGGCGGAACTCGATACCGCTGACAGGCAGGAACCGGCGACAAAGCAAGCGCGCAGCGCCCGGCTGAACGACAAGATCGCGGCAATGAAATCGCAGATGGCGGCGCTCAAGGAAATCGAAGCGAAACTGGAGGCGACTGGCGAAACGCAGATCTCGCTGACCGACCCGGACGCCCGCTCCATGATGACGCGAGGCTCAGGCATCGTCGGCTACAACGTGCAGACCGCGGTCGACGCCAAGCACCATCTGATCATCGAACACGAGGTAACTAATATCGGCAGCGACCGCGATCAACTGTCGGGAATGGCCAAGAAGGCTCGCACCGCAATCGAGGCAAGCTCGCTAACTGTGATCGCTGATCGCGGCTACTTCAAAGGCGAGGAAATCCTGGCGTGCAAGCAGGCCGGCATTACCGTGCTGGTGCCGGCGACTAAGACCTCCAATGCCAAGGCCGATGGGAGATTTGACAAGGCCGACTTCGTCTACGATCGGGAAAAGAACGAGTACCGCTGCCCGGCAGGTCAAGCACTGATCTGGCGTTTCGCCGCAGTCGAAAAATGCATGACGCTCAACCGTTACTGGAGCTCGAACTGCAAGGCCTGCCCGCTCAAGGACAAGTGCACGCCGAGCCAGCAGCGCCGGGTTACGCGTTGGGAGCACCAGGACGTGCTCGACGACATGCAGGTGCAGCTCGAACACAGTCCCGACGCCATGCGAATCCGACGCTACTCAGTAGAGCATCCGTTTGGCACCATCAAGTCGTGGATGGGAGCGACGCACTTCCTGACGAAAGGCCTGGAGCGCGTGAAGACCGAAATGAGCCTGCACGTACTCGCCTATAACCTCAAGCGTTTGATAACGTCGCTTGGTGTCGTCGGCATGATGGAAGCGGTCAGGGCGTATGCCCTTTTACTGGCCCTACAGCGCGTGATTGGCGCGATTGCCGTGCTGCCTCAATCGGGAAACCCGGAAACTCGGCACGGCGCTCTGCGCGGCCTAACGAGACGCACAACACGCATCGGCATGTATAGTTCTCCTGGCAGGGCCTGATTCTGCGTTTTTACACGGCCTGGGCCGATTGTTACCATCAAATAATGGATCTTTCCCACAAACTTACGCGCGTCCAAACGTTTCTAGGGAGCCAGCGAGTTTGTAGTCGGTAAGTCCATAAAGTTTCTTTAGTAATGCGTCGATCGCTTGAATTAGCATGTTAGGGTCAGCTGACTTGTACTGAACACATGCCAGCCGGCCGGGCGACCAATCGATGATCTGTGCAGGCTGAAGTACTGCAAAAACGTCGGTGATGAGTGAGACCGGTGAAGAATTTTCCGTATAAGAGAAATCCATGTAGTCGCCGTAGATCAGTATCCATACGTCAGGACGCCCAACAACGCTTAGTCTCGCGTAAGACTCCCTTGATGGAAGCTCATTATGGAGATTTAGGCTGTCAAAGGCTCCCTGCAAAATCCGGCGAACTTCTTCTTTTGATTCCTCTTGCATAGCTAACCCTACTCAACTGATGAATGACTTTAATGCTCTGCATCTCGCACGTTTGCACGACCGTCCGCTCCTGGCCGATTACGGTAATTTACCCAATACGTGTGAAGATTGTTACGTCGCTACTCGTCGCGTACGCAAATGAGTTGCCGCACCACGAAAATCCGTATGCCAGCAAATAGTCCGAAGCAATCGATACGCATCCCGCCTGTTGGCCTTCGATAAGCGCTGATTTGTATGGAGCACAGAAAATCAAAGTAGACTTGGGCCAGTCGGGAGAAACAACTTCCAGCCGCTCAGCGCGGCGAGTCGACGTCGGGAGGCCACCACCGTTCAGCCCCGAAATCGGAATTGTTTCGCCGTCAAGGGGGCCGATGCCCTGGCATACAAGTTGGGCAGGCTCGTACCATTCTCCATCGGCCTCATCATCGCGTGAGATTTTTTCTCCTCGCGCACAGTCAATTACTCCCCTTCCGCTGTTGGAGATGACGAGCAGAAGTTCCGAACTCTTGGAAAAACCGATTTCTGTTAAGCCTCCTACCGCAATTTTCCCCATGTTTTTCCAACCCTCTGGAGATGCACAGGACGGCAGATTGGATAGCAAAGCAATCAGCCTCTGGCGGTTCTTTTTTTCGTAATCAGTCATGAGGCGATAATAAGTAAAAAATTGCGACAGTCAGGTCCTGGCTGCAGATTCAATCATTCAACGCAACACTTTAACTTAAATGCATCGTTGCAGAGTGGAAATGATGCGAGAGATAACTCGAATCGATTGCGCCGCGTCCCGTGGAAACCGAGATAAAGGTCGCAAGGCATTTTGCCGCGTGAACGTTAATGCATGAGCCTCCCGAAGCTCAAGTAGCTTTTGCTAGCGCGTGGCAGGAGTCTCTGCAGGGCAGGGGAGATAGACAGGCCAGACCCGATCTCGTCGGTGGATCAGGCAGCTACGAGATCGCACGCCAAGCGCCTGGCAGGACTCCCAGACCCGAACACGATCCATCGCTTGTTTCAAAAACTACGAATCAGGAGAATCTAAGTTACTGGTGGCGATTCACTCACCGATCAATAACGCGACAGAACCGCTTCTAAAGTTCGGTCAGTATTCGTTCGTCTGAACTGCAGTGATACATCTGGGAGCAACGGCTCCAGGCGTCCCTCGCCAACAGCGCTTTGTTTCACCACTTATGGAGTCCAGACGCCATGCGTTTCCATCTTGATCAACCAGTAGCTGGTACCTACCCGAGGGAATCGTGGCATTCTGGCGTTCCTGGCATCCAGGCAGTGTCAACAAGAGAATTATGGCCGATGCAATACATTTCATGATATTTTTCCTCGTTAGAGTAGCGCCCGTGCCATAGTAGACAATTGGGTTACATCTGCTCGGCCAAGATTGTCAATCAGAGCAATTTTCTTGGTAACACCATTGAGGGACGTGCCCATGACCACTCCTTTTAAGTTGTCAGGGTCGATCCAAAAGCGGTCGTGAAATTTATTCGTTTCGACGTCGCGAATTTGAATGGCGGGAATTAGCTTTCTAAGGACGGCATGCATAGGCAATCGCTCAGATGAAGGACTGCGCTTGCTGAAAACCGTAATTCTTTCCAATGTTGCCGAAATATTAGTCATCATTTTCTCAAATAGTGCAACGACAGGAGCCTCACGTGAGTAAAAATATGGGTCAATGATGAACAGATGTTTTGCACCATTCAGCCTGCTGATAAACCCAAGAATCAGATTTTCAATTTCATCAATTTTGAATCCTGGGTGCATTATCGAATCGCAAGTAATGTGGTAGTTGAACAGGCTAGAGATACCGTTTTCCACGATCCAGTCACGTAGTACATCGCGGATGGATGTGGCGTCAGTTTTGTAAAATAAGAAGTCTTTAGACAGTTCTGGAGTGGCGATGGCGCGAGTGAAAAAATCACTGCTATCAACGCCTTCCTTTATGCTTTTCACGAACACAATTTCTGTTTTCTTGGTCATTCTGTTTCCTGGTGTTAGTGACTGTATTCAGTGGTAAGTGAATAAACAATTACGGCATTCTCTCGATGTGAAGATTTTTCTAGACATGTAATGTCTAGCATCACTATTATAAGTGAAATTAACAATAAGATAATTTCGATATTCTTGGCTTATCTTTATGTTTTCCCTGAAGTTCAAGTTTCGGAGTTTGGTCCTGGATTAGTCCTAGGTATCCAGTCCCGCCTAGTTACAAATGCGCGCCAAGAATAACTCCGGCTTCCTCTTCTGCCATTCCTTGAGTGCCTGGATGGGCGTATTTGCGCCGATGGCCCGGTGCGGAATGTGGTGTTTGTAAAGCTTTAAATAGTTGAGCAATGTCGGCTCCAGATCGGCCGGGCTATCGCCACCAGAGTTGATGGCTGCAGGGACTTGATTCTGACAGATGGCTTTCGCCCCAAGCGGACTTTCGCACAAGCATGTGACAATGCGTGAGTTTTGCTGATTGGCAACTTGTTATGCTCTTGGGCGGTTAACGGCCAAGAACGGACTTTACGTAGGTTAATTCTAGCTTCTAGCTTCTACTTTGCAGCGTAAGCGATCGCTGGAACGGCGGTCATAGCTGAGTTTGGATAGCGCCGAAAAATAAATGGAGGCAGTGTTGGCGTTGAACTTGGACTTTAGACGTATTCGAGAACATCGAGGAACTCAGAGCGGCGGCTTCGAAGAACTCTGCTGTCAGCTGGCAGCCCTGGAAGACCCGGCGGCGGGCTCTCGGTTCATCCGCAAGGGCCCAGGGGCAGACCAAGGGCTCGAGTGCTACCGAGCCTATGCGGACGGTCACGAAGTTGGCTGGCAAGCGAAATACTTCATCGGCGGTTTCGAGGACGGACAAGTCGGTGACCTGGTCGATTCGTTGAAGCGAGCCCTTAGCGCCCATCCACAGCTGACGAAATTCGTCGTGTGCCTGCCCGTCGACCTGCGTGACAACCGGTCGGGCCGGAAGGCCAGCGAAGTTCAGCGCTATGAGAGGTGGCGCAAGAAAGGCGTCGACGAAGCAGCAGCCAGCGGGCGCACCATCGAAATCGAACTCTGGAGCGCGTCCAGCGTCGGCGAGCGCCTTGGGCGCGACGACCCCATGTACTCTGGACGGGCACGCTACTGGTTCGATTCGGTCAAGTTCAGCTCGGCTTGGTTCCGCGACAAGCTCGACGTACAGCGCCACAACCTGGGTGAACGCTACAGCCCCGAAAGTCACGTGGAGCTGCCCATCCAGCAGGCCTTGCAAGCGGTGGCTCGCGATCCAGAACTACTCGCGATGCCTGCGACCTGGGCTGCCGAGATTACGTACAAGATGGACGGAGCGTCCGGTAGCTTGTCGCGCGAAAAGCTGTTGACGATTGCCGACCGAGTACGACACACCTGCGAACTGCTTCTGCAAAGCCTTGGTGCACCTCCCGCAGCGTTGGAGGCATCTGTGCCGCTGGAGAGCTGGGCGGCCTTAGCGGTCGCAGCCATCGACAGCATCTCCGAAGCACTGGCCGAGGTCCAAGACAAGGTTTCCGACAAGAGCCGTTACCTCCTTCGCAAAGACCTCTTCGAACTCTACTCGGCGGTCGACCATGTCCGCGATGAGATTGCGAGCGAGCGCTGGCAGCTCATGAACAAGCGGGAACTGGTCATCTCGGGCCCAGGCGGCATCGGCAAATCCCACCTCGTCGCTGACTTCGGACACAAGCAGCTTGAGGCAGCTCGTCCCTTCATTCTGATCCTCAGCGGAAGCCTCACCGATGGGGATCCCTGGGAGCAAATCCGTGGTCAGCTTGATTTGGCCCAAGTCACCAATGCCAACTTCCTCGGCGCGCTCGACGCCGCAGCTGAAGCCGCTGACTGCCGGGCAGTACTGGCCATAGATGCCCTCAACGAGCGGCATGGTATCGCGCTTTGGGCGACGCGCTTGTCCGGGTTCATCCGGTTGGTACAGAGGTTCCCTCGACTGGCACTGGTGTTGACCATTCGCAGCACCTACTTCCGCTTCCTCCCGCTTAAGGAGCTCGCGCGCGTCGTGCACCCCGGTTTCGCAGGACACGCCGGCGCCGCAGCAAAGGCCTACCTCGACCGACGTGGCATCGCGCGACCCAGTTCTCCGAACCTGGCCAGGGAGTTCGAGAACCCACTGTTCCTTCGAACCTGCTGCGAGTATCTTGACGCCGAGGGCCTGAAGCAACTACCAAAGGGTATGGACGGCGTCACCGCCATCTTCGACTTCTACCTGACCGCAGTGGCGAACAAAGTCCAGAGGGAGCTGAAGCTCATCCCCGAGCTTACGATTCCGCGCAAGGCGTTGGAGCAGTTCCTGGAAGCGTGCGCGGTCCAGGGCGACGGCGGAAGCCTGTCCATGGAAGACACCATCACGCTGCTGGAAAGCGTTCACAGCTCGGGCGGCTATACGGAGCGTAGCCTCTTTTCAGCCTTCATGTCTGAAGGTGTGCTCACGCAGGACGTCGAGTGGCAGCCAGGCGGCTCCCAAAAAGAAATCATCCGATTCACGTTTGAACGACTGTCGGACCACCTACGTGCCAAACGGCTCATCAGCCAGATCGACCGCACAGACGTAGATGGCTCGTTCCGGCGCGCGCCGCTGGCCACTTACTTCGAGCCGTATGAAAGCTGGCGGTTTGCCGGGGTCATCGAGGCCCTGGCAGTGCAACTGCCGGAGAAGTTCAACCTCGAAATCTTCGATGTCTTGTCCGCGGAGGCCATCGACGACCCGTCTCTCCTCGACGCCTTTGAAAGTTCGCTGGCGTGGCGAAGCCCGACGGCGTTCACAAGCCGGACAGCCGGATGGGTGGACAAGCTCTGCGAGGTCACTGGCCGCTCGGCCTACGGCTTGATGCTGCTCGTAAGCACCGAGCCTGAGAATTTGTTCAATGCCAACTGGCTACACAACAAACTGTGGCCGGGTCCAATGCCGCAGAGGGACGCTGTGTGGTCTGTGTTCCCGGCCGTAGATGACCTGGACGAGGGCGGTGCCGTCGCCTCGCTCATCGACTGGGCTTGGGAGGCCGACGCCAGCGAAGTCGACGAGAAACGTCTCCGGCTCGCGACGGTCACGCTGACCTGGTTCTTGTCTACCAGCAACCGGGCCGTTCGTGACCGCGCCACCAAGGCCCTCGTGAACCTCCTGTCCTGTAAGCTCGGTCACGCTGCTGCGCTCGTCGACCAATTTGCCGCCGTCGACGACCCATACATCACAGAACGCCTTCTCGCTGCCTGCTACGGCGCGGTAATGCAGGGCATGGACCGAGCACGTTGCAGGGTGCTCGCCGCATCTGTCTGGAAAAACTATTTTGCTGAAGGTAAGCAGCCGCCGCTTAACATCATGACTCGCGACTACGCCTTTGGTATCCTGCTCTACGCCGAAGCTGCCGGGGAGCTGCCCACGCAGATCAACCTCGATGCATGCAGGGCAAAGTTCAAGTCAGCCTGGCCGCTGGAACCGGTGACGGATGAGGACCTTAATAAGTACCGAGACCGCGGCTACGGCGATTCGATTTGCTCTTCCACGGACCAACACGGTGACTTCGGCAACTACACCTTGCGCCACTGGCTGCACGACATCGTGGACGCCCCGCGCACTCGTGCTGGCAGCACCACGAAGGAACTTTTCGAGCACTGGCAGGAAGCGCTCATGGACAAGGTGACCACCGAGCAGGCAGAAGCCTACCTTGCGCTGCGCCGGCTGACAGTCGATTACCGGCTGCGGCCCATGCGCGGCTCCTTCAGCGCAGCGAGCAGGCGGGAGTCCGAGCGTCTATTGGCCGAAGTCGGGAGAGCCAACGAGGTCTTCAAGGAGACTCTGTCGGAGGCGTTGCGCACCGAATACGCCGAATTCGCCGAGTACTTCCTTCTTGAATCAACGCGAATGAGCGATGACAACAGGCGCCCGTCGGAGCCTGAGTATGGCCCTGTACGGCGATGGATTTGTGAGCGAGCGCATCAGCTCGGGTGGACCGAGGAGCTCTTCGAGCAGTTTGAGAGGGGCGGGAATATCAGCCACGACCGTATGGGTAAGCATCGAGTGGAGCGCATCGGCAAGAAGTACCAGTACATCGCACTCGCAGAGGCAGCAACCCGTATGACTGACAACCTTGCGATGTGTTCTTGGGAAGACGAGGGTAGGCTCAGGGCATTCGAGCCGGGCCCTCGAGGCCGCGACATGAAGAGGGACCTGGACCCGTCGCTGCTCGTTCGAAGCACCCTCGAAACAGGCTGGCAATCTGCACCGGTCACATGGTGGACTCCATCTGCACCCCGACTACCATCTGGCGATACCGACCTACTCCTGGCATGGTTGCACGTAGAAAGCGACCTCTGCAATGAAGTCGGTCAAATCGAGGTTACCAGCCCCGACGGCGAAGGTTGGCTAACGGTTTACGGCTTTCGTCGCTGGATAGTGCCGGGCCAGGGGCGGCGCACGCACGCGGATGCCTGGTCGCGCATCAGCTGCCTTGTTACCGCTCTAGGCAACGGTCCCCAGCTAGCAAAGGAACTGCTCGGCAGGCATCGGGGCGACGCGTCTCGTCTGCGGGAAAGCGACTCCCTGAGCCCGTTCCTAGGAGAGCATGGGTGGCGCGACACCCGGCAAATCGAGCTGGAACAGAACATCAGGGCTGGCATCACAATTCCGTATGCCAGCATCGTGGAATCACTGAACGTTGAAGGCAGCGGCAACGACAACTCGGTCGACGACGGGTTCTCGCTCTACCTTCCCTCGTCAGGCGTCATTAATGTGCTGGATCTTCACCTGCGCAGCGGCAAGGCTCCGGAGTACGTCGACGCCGGCGGCATTCTTCGTTGGCAGGGCCCCTCACTGCGTTCGCGCGGTTCAGGAGCCGGCGTCGTATCCAGCGACTACTTCCTGACGAAGCTTGCGAGTGCTGGTCTAGAACCCGTATGGGTGCTGGCCGGCGAGAAGAACGTGTATGCAGGCCAAGGTTTTGGGGGCTCTAGAGGTGGATTCGGAGGGAGCCTGTATCACACCACGGCCTTCGCGATGGATGCCGGTACCTTGACGTCATTTGGCACGCGGACTGATTTTCATGCACCCAGCGCAGATCAACTTGAAAAGCTGAAGGCCTGATGGGCTATCAGCTACATCGGACCTCGACATCTATGCGTTGCCGCCAATGAGAGCATGGTGTCGCAAAAGGTACGTAACGCTCTAGTTTCAAAGGGATGACACATCGAGACCGTCAGCTAACTTCTTGGCTTCCGCATGTACGCAGGCGGCGGAAGCGGTGTTGCCAGCCCAGTGTGCGTTCGACCACCGAGCGCCGTTTACCCAGGCGATCGCGCGACTTGAGGTGATTGCACAACAACGCTTTATCCGTGCCCCGCCGCACGCGCATAAGCGATAGCAAACGATTCGTATGGCTGCAGGCTGAGGTGGTCGATCCAGCTGTCACGCTGGGCATAATTGCTGATTAAGCCTTGCCCGGCAATGCCGTGCAGCGTTGCCGGCAGTCACCGAAGCAGCCTCAGGGTAATAGTCAACAGCCGGCCACGCCAGCGCGGTGGACTTGGTCGACCATCTGCCCGCGCCGCTGCAAGATCGACTAGCAACGCAGCACCTGGTCGCGATGTGGGCGGCACCGGGTTCATCAGTTGGTTGCTGCCGGCAGCCGGGTAAGAAGTCGGGGCTGCACCGTGCCATTCTCGACCATGGTTGGGGCGAATTCAGGCGGCAACTCTCCTACATGATGGAATGGGACGGTGGCACGTTACTGGCCACGCCACCGTACCACACCGGCCAGACGTGTCCGGCTTAGGAGTCGGGTGGGCCGTAACGGCGCGTGCGCCACCGCTTCAACAACAAGCTGCTCGCGATCCTACAAGAGCCGCATTTCAAGCGACTGGCGAGTGTCTAGTGAATTCGTAGCAATTCAGCTTAAACCAGCCCCAGCCCCAGTACCGCACAGCAGCCGTGAACAATGGAT
Source organism: Janthinobacterium sp. OK676 (assembly GCF_900103595.1). NCBI lineage: Bacteria > Pseudomonadati > Pseudomonadota > Betaproteobacteria > Burkholderiales > Oxalobacteraceae > Janthinobacterium > Janthinobacterium sp. OK676. The sequence goes on along the minus strand of NZ_FNHA01000009.1, from coordinate 80,408 downwards.
AAGAAGAGCCAACACTACTGGCGACGATTCAAACCTTCGGTCTACACTGCCCGCGTCTGCATCGTTGGCACCTCTTGAATATCCAAGCAATTCGAGACGCTCAAGCCGATTCGCACAGATAGGAAGTCTGGAACCGGATAGTCCGTCGCGTCCATCCATCAATCCATGAGCCAGGACATCAGCATCAACTTCACAAGCAGAGCGTGTTGGCCGTTCACTTAGACTGAATAGCTACTCTTGGCCGTCTCGAAGAACCTCTCGCCATATTCGCGCGGTTTCTGAACCTCTCGACTTGCAAAAACGTTGATGACAAACTTCCCTCGCATAGCCATGTACTGGGCCAGACCTGCTGTTGTAAGCACGACATAACACCCCTCGCCAAAGATAGAATCGTCATCGAGATCCACCGGCCCTGCATCGCGCCACCAAACAATTCTTGCTACGATGTTTCCATTGGCGTCAAGGTACACGCCAGAGGCATTGGTGTGCGCCCGCCACTGGAGTTTTCGCAACCAGTTGGGGCAGAGTACGATGGGATAGGTCGCAGAATCTAGCCCACGGTCAATTGAACATACCAGCTTCCTGATGAATGTCGGCGCCGCATCGTTATCTAGTGGCAGCACCCGGCCTATCCAGACAGCGGCTGGTAACTGCATATAACAGTCATCAAACCTCTCATTTTCGATAGAAATTTCTGGGACGCGAATACGGTGAAGCAGAAGTTCCGTTTGCCGGGGCTTGTAGATCTTGAACCGCGAAATCTCCGCTATGACATGCTCGTCTCGTTGGCCTAACCAAGGAGCAACATCACCGACGACGTTTTCTGCCCACACTCTTTCACCCTCCGTCCAGCTAGCGTCACGGGCGACGAGTGGCCGGTGCAGGCCGATCGGACGTACTTGTGGAAGCGACAGAGGTTGCGGTGGAATTGGCGCATTCAGGCGCTCCAGGAGCACTGGGATGTCATCGGGTTTCAGCAAGCCTGCCTGGCGAAGCTCTCCTGCCACATGACGAAGCGCTATTGCAGCAATCAAGGCATGGGGCTTCAAATACGTCATCTTCATCTCAAGAGCGCGCAACTCACTCTCTAGGCGCGTGATTGCCTGTGCCCCGAACGCATCAAGCCCGCCCCACTGATGGATGAACATGGCAGCCCGCCGCCGGATTGTCAGCTCGTCAACGTCTGCAGCTTTTGCTAGAGCCTGCGCCGCGGAGCGCAACATCTGCGTCCATCCAAGCTCTGACTCGACTCGCATGGCACCGGTTCTCTCGTCCGTCAACGCGCTGCCTACCTCCGGTAAGCCAACGAGTTCGAGCTGGTAGAAAAGCGGCAGCGGTTGCGGACCCATTCCGACGGGAATACCCCAGCGATTAGCAAGCAACGTAGCAGCCTCCGCAACCGCGAAATCCCTGTGGTTGACTAGTGCAGCCACGGTGGCGCCTAGATGGGGAGGGAAATGATCGAGCTCGCCTACAAACAGGCTCTGCAGCGCTTGCAATGGCGCATCCAGGTCGCCACCCAGGAGGCGTCGAATTGTTTGTTCAAATACAGCTTGGCCTTGACCCGGCTGCACAGCCAACTTCAGGACGTAGTTTCGTGCGTGCCGTTGAATCTCGGTGACTGGCAGCCGCAGCGCAAAGTGCAGCAGTTCCACTAGTATCTCGTCATCTCTGAGCGGCTGCGTGACTGACTCGAGGGGCTTGCCAATCTGAAACTCGCGCGTGCAAGCCATCTGCTCGGCTAATAGCGACCAGATGGCCGGCCAGTCCGGCGCCGCGCTGATCACCGGCAAAATTGAATCAATCTCGGTAAGCAACGATTGCGTGCTCTCCTGACCGGCGACTACCGAATCTACGAGATTCTCAAAGGCAGCAGGGTGCATGCTCTCGCCTTCTAGCAGTCGTCGTGCCTCAAAATAGCGGAACTTGCCGCCGCCCATCCAGTGGCTCCAAGAACTCCATGGATCTTTGCTTTGCTCGTAGTCGCGCACAAGCTTTCTAGCATATTCACAGTCGCCGGCCTCAGCAAGCCGCTTTACTAACAAGAAACGGCAGCGCGCATCAGACTGCAGAGTTTCCCAGCGCTCATACATTCGCTGAACGAGATTGAGTGGGCCGGACTCAGCCAACTCAGCAAAGCGGTAAGGGGCGTTGTAATTCAGCTCGTCCGTCTCCGCCTCGAACGCGCGTTCAAGTGCGTCAAGAGTCGCCTCAGAGTCGTACTTGCTCGGCGTATTGGAACGGCGGGCTTCTGGGGCTTCTGATGCCCAGCGTTTCACTGCCGCATCCAGCTCGGCTGACTTCAAACCATGTTTGGCTGCGGCGGTGCGAAGACGCTGAAGAAGCGGAAGTCGCTCATGCGCTCCGCTGGCAACTTCGATCGCGTCCAACAGCAGCTGTGCCAGCTGGGCAATTTGCCCTAAACTCGCTGCGTCAGCGGCAACGTCAATGAACTCTCCGATGTAATGTGGATCACGATAGTACGGCTCCCTGTAGAACGGCAAGCAGAGTCCACACCAGACCGTAGCACAAATCATGAAAAGTTCGGGACGGCGACGGACCATCCCAATCATCAACAAGTCGACGCGGTTAGGCCACGGAATCAAGTGCAAGTCTGCAAGAGACTTTGATACCTCGAATCCGAATCGCGGGCCAACCTGCATCGCCTCGTTGATGAGCGACATAGTCAGTCGATGGGCTGCAGATGATCCCTCCGTCTCCGTCATACCTGAGACCTGACGCATAAGCAGCGAAACCCTCTGAGCCCGTTGCTCGGGATCAACGCTATTCGCAAGAACCATGATGTCCCGCCAGATGGCATATTGAGGATCCTTCTTCGGAGGCAAAGCGTATCCGAGGCATTGTTCAGGTACTGCAGCCAGCACAAGCTTTGCACGTTCAACATCTCCGACTGCAGCGAAGGAGATGGCCAGATCCGCTAATCCATCAAGCTGTTCACTGGGTGTATCCTCACGAAGCTCCCCGGCGAGGGCGCCGAGGCGGGCTGCTGCGGTTACGCGGTCTCCGTCAATCCGATACGCCGTGACAGCCAACGTCCGCCGAAGGTACCAGGTACCGCTCAGCGTCGAGGCAGCAATTGCACCCTCGATCTCATGAAGGGCCGCACGGTACTCCGACTCGCCGCATTTGGCAGCGACTTCAAGAAGGGCGCGAGCAAGCACCGGCACCGCCCTCACGGCTTGTCCGATGCGATACGAGTCGGTGCCACCATTTGGGTTGAGTCGCAACACGTACCTCAGTGTGTTGCGGGCCAGCATCTGGACACCGCCAGCGGGTACAGAGGAGTGATCTTTCGAAATGCGCCCAAGAAGCTCGCCAATTTTGGAAGTGTATGTTTGGAGATATTGCCAAGGTAGATGTTTGGAGAGCGTCGCATCCGGGATTGGTTTATCCAACAAGGTACATAGCCTCGCGTGATCCATCACCGCGCTGATCAATTCAACCAGTCCAGAGAGATCAGTCTTATCGTCGGCCATTGAAACCATTGGGGCCACCAGATTTTTGAACACGTTTAATGCAAATTCGTGGTGCCCTGAGTCCACTGCAACAAGTGCCACGGAACGACGCAGACCATTGGGAACCTCGTCAAATTCCGGCAACTGAGAGGCGGCATCCAACATAGTGAGTGCTTGCGCGGAATTGCCACGGCCATGTGCCATGAGCGCGGCTTGAACCATCAACGACGCCCTATCTTCGGCGGAGACTCCGATCTTGCCGCAGAGCTCTTCTGCGTCCATCCCGGCAGACTGAACAAGCATCGCCTGTGCAACCTCTCGCCGAAGGTGCCGCTTTAAAGCGGCGATCGTCTCTTCAGAGAGCACCTCCGATTTTTGCTTTAAGCCCCAGGCGGCCAAGTGATCAATCGCCTGCTGGATTTGCTCGTGATCTCGGAAATGAAAGGCACGCCGCGCCCACTTTTCAAACTCTTTAACGTTGTACTGGTTACCGTCCTGGAACTTCGACGTGTGGAGTTGTGACAGCGGCTCCAGGGTATCAAACAAGTCCTTAGCACGGTCGAATTCTCCGCGCTCGAGCAGGGCATCTACAACTTTGTAGCCTCTATTCGGAAAATCCTGAACGAATGAGACAGCAGCATCGATGTCGCCGACAGCCAGCATTGCTAGCGGCAACCGATCAGCATACTCCAGTGCCGCTTCACGCCTGCCCACTTCATCACTGCAGAGCAGGAGCCGCGTGAGAGCAGTTGCATCGAGCGTCAAGCGGACAGCAAACAATGCCAAGCGAATATCGGCGTGGATGTCAGATATCGGGCGACCTGCTGCCAGTTGTTGCCGGAAACAATCTGGCGTCGCCAACGACAACACATCGTCTTGGTCACCTGCGCGAGCCCGATATCGCAGTTCAAGCCACCGCTGCAATGATTCCTGCGGCGCCCCCTTGGCCAACTGTGCAAGGTCTCGGTAGACGCGGGTGGAGTATTCAGTATCGATGCTGCCGAGACGTGTCCGCGGCTGAGCGATCACAAACAGCCGGAAGCTATTGTGAAACACACTCCATCCTTGCGAGGTTTCACGTAGTAGGTGGCGCGCAACCACGAGTGCGCGCTCTATCGCATGCTCTGGCACCACCGTGGCCAACAACTGCAGTGGCATAGGCGCTTCGGCTCTAACCATAAAACCCAGCACATTCATGGCATCGCTATCGCTGGAAATTTCCCGCCAAGCGGACCTGTATAGTGACTCGATATCACCGTCGAACGCCATCCCGCCGGAGAGCAAGTGCTTGCGGCCCGCATCGTCAGCCCGCAACAGCGCCTGGATTAGGTACCGAGTAGCCAACGGATGTCCATGGCTGATGTTGCACACATCCAAGCGGGAAATTTCTGGGTCTAGACTAAGTGCGTCGGCCAGTCGAGCAACCGCTTCGCGACTGAGGGGCCGCATTCGCACAAGTCGCTCGGTCTTCTCCGCCTGCTCTTTAACTGCAGGTTTCAGATATGCGAGATCCAATCGTTGGGTACCAAGCACGAACGTGACGCCGGTGGGGATGGCAGCAGGAAGCGGCAGCTCGCCCAGCAACGAATGTGTCGGCCGCTCTTCCCGCGGTACGTGGTCGAGCCCATCAACAATGATGATGGTACGTATCCCGTCGCGCTCGTAACGAGCGCCAGCTTGGTTCAGCAGGGCGCCAAACTGTTCGCGGCGTTCGTGCAGCGAGTTGTCGCGTAGACGCAGCCCAACTAATCCACCGTTACGCAATTGCGTGTCGACGTCTTCTAAGAAACTGTCGGCTTCGCCCCGTCCCACGCCTTGAGCGCTGCCAGGCACATAGGCTAAATATCGCACCAAACGGATGTTCGGTTCAGTGGCCAGCGCTACCTGAAGCAGGGTCGACTTGCCTGAACCGGGCGGACCTATGAGCGAAAGGTAGCCTTGGTCGGCGGAACGCAACGCCTCCAGCAAGAACATCTCAGTGGCCCTGTTGCGCTGCACGTAGGTCCCCACCGGAAACCTATGGATGTGCAGTGTCTTGGTCGGATCCCGCCATCCGAGCTCCTGCAGGAGCTCGTCTCGGGACCACCTATCCTTGTCTCTGGCGTCAGAGACCAGCTTCGGCAGCGTTCTGGCAATTTCCGAAGCCAGTCGAGACTGTTCGGCGCTGAGCTTGTGAGACTGAATGAACTCCGCCGCGGCGCCATGCACAACACGCAGGCTATGCAGGAACCGTTCAAATTCGGCTTCGATCAAGTTCGACGCGCCTAGCAGTAGATCTACGAAGCGGCTCCAGCTAGAGAGCCGCCATTCGTGCAATGATCTATAGGGGAAACGTTCAAACTCATCTAGAAATGCCGCGCTGTGTGGGGGTGTTTCGTCGCCAAGCTTGTCGTTGACTGACGGGATGTCATCCACGACCAGACGGATCTCGATGCGGGAATCAGGATTAGCCTTGCTCAAGCACTGCCAAGCATGGATCAATGGTTTCAGTAGGCCGTTCGCCCCAGTAAATATCGTCCCCACCGTGAAAGTACTTGGGAACTGGGATGTCTTGAACTGATGGCCGACCACCAACCCATCAAATCCGAGCACTAAATCGTCAGCTATACCTGCACTGCGATCGGCCACACCAACCCACCGGAGTTGATCATGCTCAAGCGCGGCATAAATGGCTGCGCCAGCTTTCTCATACTGGCCAATATACCCTCGGAGCGCCCGTCGCTCTCCTTCGGCAGGAGGCGTCACATGAACCAGTGAAGGAGACTTATTATTCATTTAAACCGAAAAGATTTGTATGATGATGCCAAAGTGCTATTGGGTGTCTGGGTTTGCCTTCAGCTATGGACTGCAACACGGGGGCACAAATCATCCGTTGTGTTGCGCACAGCGAATGACCGATTCCAATTGCGGATTCAATCGGCATGCTTCAACACTTTAACCTAAATTGATAGTTGTAGAGGGGAAATGATATGAAAAAGATCTTGAATCGATTACGGTCAACCAGAGGGGTTTAATACGAATGGCCTAGTGGGCCACATCATTCAGTGGGCCAGTAGATGGATCAGATGACCCATCAGACAACAGCGAATGAGGACCTCAATTCTGCTTCCCCCCTCGCGACAGTACCCCGGTGCTGGACACTTTTAGCCGAGTCCTTTTCACCAGTCCGCATATATTCCCTTGCGAAAATATTATGCAACGCGACCAACACAACGCCCCGGCAATACTGTTCGAAGCTCACCCACCTGGGGCAACCGTGGCGGCGAGCCCCAAACCGCTGGCACCGCCAACGCATCAAGTCAAAGTCAGCGCCCTGCACAACCTCTGCTACAGCGCCGTAAAGTGTTTAGTGCTACCCGCTGAAGCCCAGGCAACTCTTGCTTGAGCGCCGCTGGAGTCTCAGCAGGGCAGGGGTGGATAGACAGGTCAACCCATATCTCATCCGTGGATCTGGCTGCTGCGAGATCGCGCACCAAGTGTCAGGCAGGACACCCAAGCCCGTAATACGTTCCATAGGTGAGAACTATGGATCAGGATAGTCTAAGCTACTGGTGGCAATTCACATAAGTTCAACCAGGGACTGGCACCGGCCGTCGCCGAAGAAAAACTTAACGTAGTGTCCGGGATGGGTTGACCACTACATTAGTGACCAAGGAAACGTGACACAGTGCTGCTTTGCCGTATGCCGACATCTTTAGGTCGACGCAAATTTTCTATACGGATTGTGGAAAAAACCTACGTGCAAACCGCTCGCTTAACGGACGGTTTGCAGACGAACGACGACGGTCCGATCGATATCGAGATTTTCGTTTGCGACCCCATAGGCGCTGTCGGCGCCCTGTGCCGACAGCGCATTCACCAGGATCAGGCCGGGCGCGGCGTCCTCCAGCGTTTTGGCGGCAGCGGCTGCTCGTGCGGCAGACAGCATGCGATTGCCGCTGTCTTTGGCGCTGGACGCCGGACAGCCATCGATCTTGACCGCATCCCGAATCTGATTGATGTAGGTGCAGCGGGGCGCGACCCTGGCGCCGCAGTTTGACGCTGAGCCAGCGGGCGGTGAGGCAAGGCCGGTAATCGACGCGTTGAAGCGGCCGCCGGTGCTTTCAGCATGGTGGACCGCAGCAGCGGCCAACAGTTTCAGTTCAGTGTCGATCGTCTGGCTCCTGCAGGCATTGCTGGCGAAGGATTTGCTGGGGGCGAAAGTCACCACGTAGTCGCGCCCGTCGCGCACGCATGCTGTGTTGTGGGCGGCAAAATAGCCGCTGGCGCAGAACGACGCGCCAGCGTCCGGCGTGGCGGCAGTGCCGCCGCCGCTGCCGCCGCCAGCGGGGTACGGGGCCACATTGATCACCGGCGCGACGGTATTGGTGGGGTTGAAGGCATTGCTGTTATTGATGTTGAAGTTGGCGTTCAGCGTCGCCGACGCCTGGCTGACGGCATACGCAGCGGCAGATACGTTGATGTTGTTGGCCATCGCCACCCGCAGGTCGTTGCCTGCCACACCGGTCTGGCTGACAAGCAAGGCCGGTGCGCTGCGCGCGGCGTCGTCGATGACCTTGGCACTGGCGGCGTCCGCAATCCGCGTTACGGAGGCCTCATCGACTTGTTCCAGTGTTGGGAAGATAATTTCTGGCGGCGGGATTTTCCCATCCTTGTCTTTTTCGGGCACGCGCGCGCCGGCCTTGACCCTTGTTTCCATCTTTTCGACCAGCAGCATCTGGCGTGCGGCCCACTCGTTAGCAAGGGAAACGTGCAGCGCGACGGGCGGTGCTGGCGGCGCTTTTTGCCCGTCCACCATCGCTGCATAAGATGCGCTAATGCTGCCGATCAATTCATGGGCGCCGTGAGCCGATCCTGTCGCATCGTACTCTACCAGCTTGTCTTCGATGATGGTTTTGTTCGCTGCATCGTCCTTGATGTCCGTGATGAACAGCGTGTCGACGATCTCGGTCAGCATGGAAAATTGCGTGCCCTGCTGCAGATTGCTGCAGGCAGCGCGCCGCATCTCCCGCATGAATTGCTGCAGGTATTCCGGGTTATCCGATCCGGTTTTTTTCAGCCGTTCCAGGTAAATGCCTTCGATCTTTAGCTTGGCCTTGTTGACGCTTTTCTGGATATCGGGACCAAAAGCCATGTAGCTGACGCTGATGGCGCCGTAGCCTTGCTGGTCCAGTTTGTTGATGATGGCGTCGGCTGGCCTCAACGCGCTGTGCAGCATGTCGAGACTGCGCCGAGCGACATGGACTATAACCTGGTTGCGCAGCGTGTCGCTGATGACAAGCCGGTAGTCGCCGGACAGAAGTCGGTCAAACTGGTCAAGGGTGGCTCGGAAGTTGGTATCCCAGGCGGCCAACTCGATGGCCATTTGCTGGCTGAACAGCTGACGGTCTTTATACAGCGTCTGCCGTAGTACGTTTATGCTGATGCGCAGCTCAGCGAGCTTTTGGCGTATCGCTGCCGGATCGATTTGATTCACTGCATTTGCTACGGCAACCAGACGGTTTTGCTCTGGACTTTGCAGGCTGTTTTCGAGTGCATCTTTATTCTGATTGACAAGGTCTCTCAATTCATTCAGTTGCGTGACGACCTTCTCAAACTTGTCTAGCTCCGCTTTCCTGAGCATCTCGGCCTCGCTGGTTGAGAACTCGTAGTCATACTTGATCTGGATTTGTGCAAATGCGCACAAGGGCAGGAATTCGTAGTGTTTCTTGCTTTGATTTAGCCATACATCACAGTCGCTGAAGTTGCCAAGATGCGCGGTGAGTATATTGCTGGGAGCAGCGTTCGGCAGGGGATCTTCTTGCACTTGTCGGCATTGTTCCGATACGTCAACCCGTTGACCAATCGATTTGGACATCTGGGCTGCACAACCACTGAGCAAGCCGATCCCAACTATGACGAACATAGTAAAAGCATGTATACGCATGATTTTTCTCCCTAGTGTCTTGTCATACTAATGGCGAAATTTGAAAAAAATATCGCCAAATATCACTTAGATAACAATATTGCCTAGAAAGAGGAGTGAAAATTGTACTCAATGAATCGCCACGAGTTCGCTAGACGGTCTTCAGACGCTCAAAATACTGCTTTTCGCAATTGAGCGGGCTGGACGGCTCATGATGACCAGTCCACCACCAGTGTGCAAAGTCCCAATTTGACCGAGCGCACGAAGCAGATGACGGGCTAGTTTATCGTAGCCAACTGTGCCGCTATCGCGCGCGAATGCAGGCGCTCTGCTGCTGCCTCGATCGGATAAACCATACTTCGCCGGCAGTTATGGCTATGGAAGGCCTGCTTTTGCTAGCGCGCGGTAGGAGACTCTACAGGGCAGAGGAGATAGTCAGGTCAGACCCGATCTCATCGCTGGATCAGGTAGTTGTGCGATCGCACGCCACGCGCCAGGCAGGACACCCCGGCCCTAACACGATCCATCGTGTTTTCATCTTTCAAGAACCATGGACCAGGAAAGCCTAAGCTACTGGTGGCGATTCAGTAGAGGTTTAATGAGTACGGCACGCGGAGGCGATGTGAAGCATTAGAACGTCTCACCATCCCTTATTACAATGATATGCTGATAGGCGGCGCCCCGTCAGCGTTCTCGACTTTGTCACTGAGAATCCTAATTGCCGGCTCAAACGGTCTGGTTACGTTGACCCGATGGAACACTGTAACGGGCAAGTAATTGCCTGGCTGAAGTGCCTGGCCAATCGAAAATACAACCGACACAGGGGCTACTATCACCAAGTGAATTTCCTTAACCTGCAGGTCGCCCTGTAGACGCCGAAGGTTCTCACGGACTCCGTTCATAATGCACTCCAGGTCGCACGGGGCTTGCACGATATTGATACCAGGCTTTTGCACCGTAATTGAAATCCAAGGCATCTGTCCTGAAGTTACGGCTTGGCGCGTTGCGTCCGGCAGCCAGGCATCTTGGTAGTTATCTGAGAGTGCAATGGTCAGTAAACCGGCGGAGGCACCTGTTGCGGTCGTCGTTTTAGTTTCAACCTTCAGATCAACGTTAGACTTCTTCTTGCTTGGTTCGGCCCAGCACCAAGGACTCATCGCGCCTCTCGTTCGCTGGAGCACGTGCGCCGTTCGGGCCTCACCCAGAATTCGGCCCGCCAGTACTAGGACCGGGGTATCGTGAATGGCAAAGACTGCTAAAGCATTGTCCTGAGTGGGTCGGTAGGAGCCACTCTGGCATGCGGTAATCAGACGGCCGATTTCGGGTTTGAGCTGAGACAGGGTCTTGTAACCATAATGCTCTTCAGGCCTTTCGATCGGAGCCATGGATAGGTGCTCTCCGTCCGAATGCATTGCGCTGAGCTGAATTGCTTCCAGAGCGTCCGAGATTTCACGGTACGTTACGGAAGGACTCTGTCCTGCGATCCCCCCCCTGATAACTAGCGGCATAGCACGTTCCCACGCCAGCTGCGCGAGCAAAGAATTTACCCGCTGCAGGTGCTCGCGGCGCATTTCCTGAAGAGCTGCGATCGAATATGCCTCTGGGTCGATTACATCGACAAGGCGATGGTGATCGTAGCAAACAAGCATGACGTTCTCGGCTTTGTCTGCCAGTATATGCGAGTCATCGCGTCCACGCGGTCCCTGAGGGTCAGACCCAACAATATGTGCCAGCTGTCCCACGTTACCAGGCCGAGCAGATTTTCCGATCTTATCGACCCGTTTCCCACATCCCCTGAACATGCAGACATTCGCGGCGTCTTTTAATACCTCAAACTTCGCGGCGTTGTTCATGTCCGGACCTCGGCCTCGGTCTCTGAACGACAGCCTGAGCGCGTCCCAAGCTACGAAATCCACCTTGTTTATGGAAGAACCTGGCAAGAAGGTGGAAGCTAGTAACGACACTGGACGATCAGGCACCGTATTGGGCCACTTCACCACATTCAGTGCACCTTGTTTCGCTAAGCTTTCAAGCTCTTTGCGCGTCAGCTTGCCCAGCTCGCCCGAATGCGCGGACCAACTGCCACCTCTTTGAATCCCAATAATGAATCGAAAGGCCCGCGCCATCACGGTCACGGTGGAGCCGGAAGGGCTTACTAGGCCGGCAAGTTCAGCATCGTTTGCGCCGTACGAGACCGATACCGGAGGAATTACAGCATGCGAGGACGGCGTTGGCGAAGAAGTAGGCATCAGGGGTCTTTTAATTGATGTTGACGATGAACGGGCCGCTCTTTGCTAAGCAGTAGCCGTCTTTCACGATAAAGCACTCAATGCTGTGGGAGCCCTTGTACCTCGCCGTTTCGGTGCGAGAAATTCCCCCGGCTTGTACTATGCCTTCATCGAACCCACCGCGAAGGTCCCGCACCTTAATAGCTTCCTCTCCGGTATTCACCACTTGCCAGAAGACCTTAAACGGCTTCGGAATCGTAGTGTGTGCGTTGAAAGTCAAAGAACTTCCTGGCCAGACAGGTAATCCGTCCTCGGTTCGCGTCTCGGGACGGAAACCGGAGCGGCTTACGTCCATTGTCAGCGAAACGCTGGCATTGACCCCGGTTAAAGATGGGAACGTCATTGGCTTTCGATGCGGCGCATCACGGAATGCAAGCAGCCGCTTCGGGAGTTTACCTACCGCCTCCACAAGGTACTGGCCAGTCGTTGGACGCACACTTCGAGCTGCTGCTTCGACCAGGGAACGACCCATTCGTGGCGCCAGGACATCAATAAACTCTTCTTCATACTTGGCATTAGCGGCGAGCGCAAAGTCTTCCTTGGCTGTTTGCAGCCAATCATAGAAGGCCTCCTTCTTTCCTGGTGTCTCTTCCCATTTGTCGGCGAAGTTTTCGCGCGGGTCAGCAGGATTCTCGATCCAGTGAACCCCGTTGCGCAACTTGATATGGAACTCCATCCTGCTAAGAATGCCGAACAACGCGCCAGAAATCGTCGTTTCCTGGTTGTACGCCAGCGCGCCCAAGGTCGTCAGAATGATGGAGATTGGCCGGAGCTCTTCGTCGCCGGTGAAGCGCATGTCGCGGTGCCTTTTCAGAATCTTAATGGCCGACTGCATTGGCGTAGTTACGCGGTACTCGGGAATTTCCTCCACAGACGCGCGCGCTTCGTACAGACGCATCGACTCACGGCGAGCATTGAAGACAACCTTCATCCGCTCGCGGAACCAGTCAGAGTACCCCTTTGGGTTACTGCCGGGCCAGTCGTTGGTCCGGCGATTGTAGTTTTCGCCGAGCCGACACGTAATCGCGAGAGCTTTATACAAACTCTCCGCGTGCAGTCCGGCGGCTTCTGCCAGCAACTTCTGGCGCTGACCGTCAGGCAGTGCCGGCAGAATGTCCATATGGAACTGCGCTCCATCGGCGTAGTTCAGCGTCCAGCAACGCCTTGCCTCAGTAGGTTCATCCATGCAATGTGCCTCGGCATAGGCGGCCACCTCGTAGCCGAGTTTTTCCTTGAGTTGCTTCTGCGTCAACTCCAGCTTATCCATCTCGATCTCGCAGACCACGTCCAAATCGTAGTGCCCGTCCTCATTATGGGGCGGGATGACAGTCCCGAGTCGAAAGGAGCCCTGCGGGTAAACCGTAACGTTCCTGCCAGCGAAAATCGACTCAGGGCGGTCAAGCCACTTACCAACAGACTTATAGCTGCGTTCAGCCGCCTGGTATTTGCTGGGAGAAATTTCGAGGGATGCCGCTAGCGCCTCAAGAAGGCTTTCTGCTTTTTTTGTAGGGGTCACTGTAGTAAGGGGCGCGGTCAGCTGGTTCATATTGGCGGTGGAGGCGAAGTTGGCGCTGCTGCGCAAGACAGGAAAATTTATTGCGATTCGCCATCATATGTAGACGTTTAGATATTTCTCAATAGGAAAAGATATCTTTTTTATAGGCACGTTTCCCAAGGAAGACGGTGAGCAAGGCTCCCCCCTGAAACAGCCAATGCGTTGTTCTTACTGATAGGAATTGGGCTGTGCATATGACTAGGAACAAGCAAACAATCGACGTGGTGGCGGAGAGCCAGAAGTGCCCAGGCGCTAGCCTATCGAAGAAAAACGGCTCTGGTGCGTGAGTGGTACGAGCCAGGCATGAACGCGTCTAGGTCCTGTGCAATCGGTTTTTTGGTATAAATCAGTTGGTAAAATCGCGCAAGTTTGAACGGAACTGCACCTTAATGGCGGGCAGCAAAGGCGAGCCGGAAGTGCTGGCGAGCGAATCGGCGGCAGCGCGCGCTCATGTTGCGCGGCTGGTACATATTCGGCGTGACACCACCAAATGCTGGGTCGCGCGAGTCATGATGAAAATCCACCGCCAGCGCGCAAAGTCCCCGATCTGGCCGAGCGCAAGAAACAGATGACGGGCTAGTTTATCGTAGCCAAATGTGCCGCTATCGCGCGTATAAGCAGGCGCTCTGCTTGTGCCTTGGTCGGATAAACGATCCTTCGCCGTCAGTTATGGAGGGGAGGCAAGCTTTTGCTAGCGCGGTAGGAGTCTCTGCAGGGCAGGGGATAGGCACGTCAGACCCGATCTCGTCGGTGGATCGGGCTACTACGAGATCGCATACCAGGCGCCTGGCAGGGCGCCCAGGCCCCTACCATGGTCCATTGGGTTCTCATCTTTCAAGAACCATGGATCAGGATAGTCTAAGCTACTGGTGGCGATTCACTGCATCGCTAACATGCACCCAGACGTGGCATCCTTGACATCTGCAGCTAATGTGACTGCGCCACGGCGGCGCTCGACTCATTCGTTAGCCAATGTGGATGTCGATTATGGCTGATGCTGGAGGCCCGCCAAGCCAAGTTCTTCAAGACGAATCGCCATTGTGGTTACCGAGACGCTGAATTGCTTTGCGAGGGAGTTGAAATTTTTCCCGTTAAACCGCTCGGCGCGGGCAAGCAGTAAAGAGAGGTCACGCAGCGTCTTCACTTTCTTCCTAAGCTCTGGCAGATCCATCTGCAAGGCGAACGCTGTTGCCTCATCTAAGAGGAACGGCGCGTTTCCGAAGACTGTCGAAAACCTTAATCTAACTTGCTTCCTGGGCATCAAGAACGCGGCAGCAAATTTGTCAGCCTCCCGCTCCAGTTGGTCGCGAGCTCTCTCAGAGCCGTCTAGAGGGCGGTCTCGATGCGCTTCCCTCAGATGTGGGTGAAGAACTACATGGCCTAACTCATGCGCTGCGGTGAATAAGCGAATCTCTGGCAGCATTTGACTAGACACCCTTACCAGGCCGGGCTGCGCTTCAAAGATACCAGCAACCTCGTAGGAACTATCTCCATGCCTTACCGTACCAAGCGCGTCAGCTAGTTCGTAACTGTAGCCGAGGGTTCCAAGGGCGCGCTCTGGGTCTAAGACTTTAATCGGGTTGTTAGGAGCTTGGAGTGCGCCCCAAATTTGCTCTCTCCTCTGCCACATTTGAAGGCCGAGTCTTCTGGTACGGTCCTCAATTTCCTCATCAGAGTATGTTTGCTTTGCCCGTGTTCGGAATCCAACCAGAGGCTCAGGCTCATCGGACTGCTGCGCGGCAAGCATTGCTTCTGCCCGCAAGCTACGAGCGCTGCCAAGTACTGCCTGAAATTTCGCCGAAACGCTTCGCAGTAACTCGTCACACTCCGCCTGCCGTTGCAGCGACCAGTGCGACCACTTGAAGTCTTTCAAATTCAGATTTACGACGAAAACGCAGGAGAGTATGCTCGATACGGCTGTGCTCAGCGCGACACCAGAGTCACCCCTGATATGGCGCAATCCAACTTCGAATACTTTGGCGGCAGCGTCCGCGACTTCCGAGCAAATCCCGGCAATCTCCAAGGGAATCGCGACTGCTGCTTTCATATACCGGTGCTCGGCATTGATGTGGTACTGCTTCTGTACCGGATTAGATGTGTTGTCTCTTGCAATTCGCTCTGCGTAGACCAAATTAAACGCACCAGCGTCACGCTCCAGAAGCTTCTCAAGCGCAGGAATTGAAAAAAATTGGAGCCGTTCGGTAATTGCCAGCAAATCTGCGTGATGGTCGCGATGCGATTCCTTATCAAGCGTGAGCCTACAAACCGTCAAAACCAGCTGAGCGGCTAAGAGCCCGCTGAGGGCGGAAGCACTGCCCGCGCCAGGGATATGTTTTCCAGCACCGAATTCGTCAAGGAGGGCCTTCGTAGAGTGTGAGAGATACGGCGGTTGCACGGAACCTCCTGTTCAAACAGTCAAACGAGATGCATAGTTTCTGAAATGCGCATGGACTATTTTTCCCGATTAACGTTGTCTGCTTTGGAGCGGTCCGGGTTGTCGCGGACATATTCCTGATTATTTATAGTGACAACATGCGTATCTTTATGCAGCCCTTGCTTCACTTCGCGAACAGCTTGTGCACGTGACACCTCTTTGCGCGCACCAATTTGATATGTTTCGTTCCTGCCACCTGGGCCGTCATTGTTACCGATGATTTTTGACATTGCAATTTCTTTCCATTGAGTAAATGAATAAGTACGAGCCGTCTCATCTGTGACAAGTCTACCTGTTTGGAAAAATCTGTGTTGAAAATGCAAGAAGAAAGTCGAGGCTTAGAGCTCCTGACACATCCTCCGGATATATCGCCAGCAGATGAGTATGCAGGCAAGCGACAGAAACGCCCGGTGGATATTGGCACGGCGTTCGTAGCGGATGCGTAATCGGCGGAAGTGGTGCAGCCAGCCCAGTGTGCGTTCGACCACCCAGCGCCATTTACCCAGGCGATCGCGCGACTCGATGTGATTGCACAGCAACGTTTTACCCGCGCCCCGCCTCACACTCATACGCGATAGCAAACGATTCGTATGGCTGCAGGCTGAGGTGGTCGGTCAAGCTGTCACGCTGGGCATAGTTGCTGATCAAGCCTTGCCCGGCAATGCCGTGCAGCATTGCCGGCAGATCCAGTTCGACATGTTCGCCGGAGAAGTTGTTGACGACAACGAGCTGTTGGCTTGCCAAGCTGCGCCGGTAGGCGAATACTTGCGGGTGCTGCTCTAGCAATGGCAGGTATTTCCCGTAAACCATGACGTCCCAGTGCTTGCGCAGTGCGATCAGCTTATGGTAGTGGAAGAAGATCGATTCGGGTTGTTCCAGCGCGGCCGCGACGTTGATCTCGGAGTAGTTGGGATTTAACTTTAGCCATGGCGTGCCAGTACTGAAGCCGGCGTTGTGTGTGCTGTTCCACTGCATTGGGGTGCGTGCATTGTCCCGCCCGTTGGCGTGGATGCCAGCCATCATCGTCTCTGGTGACACGCCGGCGGCCGTGCGTTCGTGGTAGAGGTTGAGCGATTCGATGTCGCAATAGTCGTCGATGGAATCGAAACGTACATTGGTCATGCCTATTTCCTCGCCTTGATAGACGTAGGGGGTGCCCTTGAGAAAATGTAGCGCGGTGGCCAGCATCTTGGCCGACTCGACCCGGTAACGGCCGGGGTCGCCGTATTTGGATACGGCGCGCGGCAGGTCGTGGTTATTCCAGAACAGAGAGTTCCAGCCGGCATCGGCCAGCTCGGTCTGCCACTTGCTGATGATCTGCTTGAATTCGATCAGATCGAACGGGCGTGGCTTCCATTTCCCTTCCTTGGTATCGTGAGTCATGGCGATGTGCTCAAACTGGAAGACCATCGACAGCTCCTGACGCGCCGGGTCGGAATACAGCTTGGCGGTCTCCGGGGTGGCGCTCCAGGTCTCGCCCACCGACAATACATCGCGTGCCGCCAAGGTCGCTTGGTGCATTTGCTGCAGCAGCGGGTGCAGCTGTGCGCCGTTGGCGATAATCTGCTGGTCGACCTGTTTGCCGATGAGATCGATCACATCCATGCGGAAGCCGCCGATCCCCTTGTCCAGCCACCAGTTCATCATGCGATGCACCTCTTCCTGCACCTGCGGATTTTCCCAGTTCAGGTCCGGCTGTCGTCTCGAGAACAGATGGAAGTAATATTCCCCGCTGCCGGCATCGTATTCCCATGCACTCCCGCCAAAATACGAACGTTGCTGGTCGGGCGGGGAGCCATCTGCGCCTGCATTGCGCCAGATGTAGTAGTCACGGTAGGGGCTATCCTTGGATTTCTTCGCCTCGACGAACCAAGCATGCTCGTCAGAGGTGTGGTTGACCACAAGATCCATCAGGATACGGATGTCGCGCTTGGCCGCCTCTGCGATCAACTGCTCCATCTCGGCCAATGTGCCGAATTCAGCGGCGATATCCTGATAGTCGGAGATGTCATAGCCGTTATCGTCCATCGGCGACCGGTACACTGGCGACAGCCAGATCAGGTTGATTCCCAGATGTTGCAGGTAGTCCAGTCTGCCGATGATGCCGGCCAGATCACCGCCCCCATCGTGATTGCTGTCTTGAAAACTACGTGGGTAGATCTGATACACGACGGCGTTATGCCACCATTTCTTATCCAACATGATTATCTTTCTCGCTTATGGATTGGCGACACTGTCTTGCAATGTGCCTACGGATCGCCAAGGGTAGGGCAGACCCGATCTCGTCGTTGGATCAGGCAGCTACGAGATCGCACACCATGGGCCTGCGAGGACACCCAGGCACCTAACTAGCGGTGGCGATTCACCCCTACGTTGACCGGCTCTTAGAATATATTGCTTACAGTGCGTGCAGATTCGGCCTGACGGTGGTTATCACGCGTTCCTTTTGATGCTCACAGCGTGATCCACGTAGCCGTCTGGACGTATGAGCAAGGCATGCGCGCCTACGGGTGTTACTTGGGAGTCCGCAGGCACAGCTTTGATCGTATCGACCCATCGCATATCGAGCTCAGGCGTGTAGTTGCCGCCCTCGCGATCCTCACTGGTCGTCAGTTGCAGCAGCAGCCAATGGCCACTCCGCAAAAAACTGAACAGCGAGGCTTGACCACCGTTATCCAGTTTTAGCTGCCAGTCAGGCAGCCGCCGCCCTGTCCAATCGGGCAGCAGCGCCCATCCGTGCGGAATATCGACAACTGAGGCCGGGTATCGAATCCCGTAGCCGGACAAGTCATGCGCAAGCACTGCATTAAGAGCAGGAATTTTCATCAGCTCATTGAACGTCTCTCGCAGCGCCTGTCCCGGAGCATCAAACGAATTCATCATTAGTGCACTTTGCGCCAAGGTATTTTGGTACAGCGCGGCACCAACGGCATGACGCTCTTTGTGGTAGCTGTCTAGCAGCGACTCTGGCGCATGTCCATTCACTACGCCCGCCAGCTTCCAGCCCAAGTTCATCGCGTCCTGCATGCCCACGTTCATACCCTGGCCGCCCGCAGGAAGGTGGATATGTGCGGCATCACCGACCAGCAAGATTCGATCTTCGCGGTAGGCACTCGCCAAGCGGGTTTCATTCGAGAAGCGTGATAGCCACGTCGGTGCATGCAGGCCAAAGTCCTGTCCGGCCACCCGTGTGGTCGAATCAGACAACTCTTCGAGCGTGACGGGCGTGGTCGCAGGCACATCAACTCGGCCCGTATCGATCACGATGACGCGGAACATACCACTACCTAAGGGAACGATCATTAATCCACCTAGCGCGTTGCCTACACTGAATCCCGGCGTAGACGGCGGTGCGCTCAGGCGAACGTCGCCAAGCATGACAGTCTTCGTAGCCGGCAGACCATGGAAGGCGATGCCTGCGTGCTGGCGAACCAGACTGCGCGCGCCGTCTGCACCGACCACGTAGCTGCCAGAAATATCGAAAGGGGTGCTGTGCTGTTGCCCCATCACGGAAATGCCATCGGCGGTTTCGACAATGCGCTCCACCGTAGCATTCCTGCGCAATTCAACCCCTAGCTCAAGCGCCCATGTCTCCAGCAGTTGCTCGGTTACGCTCTGTGGGATGAACAGTGTGTAGGGATAGGTGGTGTCGATCACCGAAAAGTCAAGTCGCGTCTTCAATCCCGCAAAATGCCCGCTGGGAATCTTTATGCCGTTCGCCAGAAAGCGGTCAGCCACGCCACGTTGGGCCAGCATCTCCACCGTCCTGCCGTGCATGGTTAGCGCGCGCGACTGCGCTATTGGCGCGTCACGGCGCTCTAGTACTGTGACGCGTATTCCTGCCAAGCGCAACTCGCATGCCAGAGTTAAACCTACAGGGCCTGCACCTACTACG
The DNA here is from genome assembly GCF_900103595.1 of Janthinobacterium sp. OK676. Lineage (NCBI taxonomy): Bacteria > Pseudomonadati > Pseudomonadota > Betaproteobacteria > Burkholderiales > Oxalobacteraceae > Janthinobacterium > Janthinobacterium sp. OK676. The sequence goes on along the minus strand of NZ_FNHA01000009.1, from coordinate 60,855 downwards.
ATCACACCCGCATTTTCATTTTTCATCTGTCCCTCAATCTAACATCGTTAGTTTAAAAATTTATGTTAATCTAACGTCGTTAGTCTGTCAAATAAGAAGTTTATGAAGATACAACGTGAAGCCGTAATTGCCACCGCTTTGGACCTGCTGGACGAGGTAGGTGTAGAGGGTCTTACAATGCGCCGTCTTGCCCAGGAACTGGACATCAAAGCAGCATCACTGTATTGGCACTTCGCCAATAAGCAGGCTTTGATGAATGGCATAGCCGACGCTTTGATTGAAGGGGTCGCGCACGAGCATCAGGACGAACTGTCCCCCTCGACTGCTTGGTTCAATGCGGTCAGCGTGACCGCACATGAGATTCGAAATGCGCTGCTCAAGCGGCGGGACGGTGCACGCGTATATGCCGGCACCTACGTCATCACCGACAACACACTTCGCGTTGCCGAGGCGTTGATCGGCCCTTTGTACGAGGCTGGGGCCTCCACTCGGTTGGCGTCTTGGGGGGCCTTCAGCATCATCTATTACGTAATGGGCTTCGTGATGGAAGAGCAACCGCTGGCTGACCCTAGTGAAATATCGCTGGCCATCGCAACTCACCGTGACCAGTTTGAGGCTCTGGCGGCTAAGGGCTATCCACATGTTTTGGCTGCGGCAGCGGATTTATTCAGCCCGGATTTTGATGCGCGATTTGACGCTGGCCTCGATCTGCTGATCGCCGGTCTTCGCATGAAGATCGCAGAAAGTTCCCATGCTTGAACTGTAGTGGTTTAATCCCAGACACTGATTTAGGCGAGAATGCTCGCCATGGAGAAGTGTTTGATGAGCAAGCAAAGACGTACGTTTTCCCCTGAGTTCAAACAGCAGGTGGCATGCCTGGTACTGGATCAAGGATATAGCCATACGGAGGCAAGCCGGTCGGTCGGCATCGGCGAGTCATTGCTGCGCCACTGGCTGCAGCAGCTTCAGTTGGAGCGGCAAGGCATCACGCCACAGAGTAAGGTAATGACGCCTGATCAGCAGCGAATACAGGAACTCGAAGCGCGCATTGAGCGTCTCAGCTTGGCCCCCTATCATTGAGTAGATCGCGACGGCGTCGGCAAACAGCTAGTTGCGCCGGCCGCCTGTCCCAGCAACCCGCCGAAGCTCAACCAGCTTTTGCTCGTGCAGGGTAGGATTCTCTGCAGGGCAGGGGAGATAGACGGGCCAGACCCGAGCTCGTCGTTGGATCAGGCAGCTACGAGATCGCACACTAGGAGCGCGGCAGGACACCCAGGCCCTTAACCCGATCCATTGGTTTTTCATCCTTCAAGAACCATGGGTCAGGAGAGTCTAAGCTACTGATGACGATACGCTCCGAAAATGCCAGGCTCGCTCAATAGTGAGGCGTCTCGCGGCCGGAGACGCCATGCAGTGTCTACATTGGCACAGTCTTTCAGAGGCGGTACAGACTGCCGGAGCCAACGCTGTCCACCGGCGTGCCGTCCGTGCAGCCGGCCATCGGCAAACCCTGCGCCCATCCTGTGGCCAAGGCATGCACATCACGCAAGGGATCGGACGCCTTGGCGCGCTCATTGCGAATGCGGCAGGTTTCAGGATCAGTGGCAAACAGACCGCGCGCGAAAACTCGACCCTGCTCGGCCAGCTTCGCGGTCTTCGGCCCGCGGATCTGCGCGAAGCGCAGCAAGGCTGCATCGAGGCAGCCGTCCGTCCCAACCAGACACCGAGCCAGATGCCAGGCGTCTTCCAGCGCCTGACAGGCACCCTGGCCAGATGTCGGCAACGGCGCGTGCGCTGCATCCCCCACGAGCAGCACATTCGCCCGGCTCCATGTGTGCAGCGGCTCCAGGTCGTGCACGGCAATCAGTCGGATGGCATGCACCGGTGTCGCCTGGATGATGCGGGTGACAGGCTCCGGCCATCGCGCGAACAGATCCTCAATCTCCTTACGCATATCCGCTGCAGGCACCGCCCCCGGCAATGGCCGTGCCTGCGCCGCTGCCCAGTAGACCAAATCCGGCCGGACCGCCACGCAACCGAAGCGGTCACCCGAACCCCAATAATCCTGAATCGCGATATCGTCCACCAATGCACTCTCTCCCTGCGCCACACCCACCCAGTTCACGAAGCCCTGATAAACTGGCGTGTTGTCCCCCGCGACGAACGCGCGTGCCACCGAGTCCATGCGGCCATCGGCGCCGATTAGCAGATCCGGACGAATGCTTACCCCGTTTTCGAACCGCGCCGCGGCTTTGCCGCTAGCATCGAGGTTGATCGCCACCGCCCGATGCCCGAATTCTACCGGGATCCCGGCCTGTGCCACATGATCCAACAGTACCGCCTGCAAGTCCCGGCGCAAAATCGTATGGGTCGGATGTCCCATAATCTGGTCCAGCAGCGCAATATCCATACCCCCCAGGGAGTTGCCCGCGGCATCCCGACGGTGCATTGCCACCGGCCGGCCTCCCGCTGCAGCGATGTCTTGCAGCAGCCCTAGTTCCTCTAGCACAAAGCCGGCGTTGGGCCATAGCGTCACGCCAGCTCCCATGGTCGCAGGCCCCGCCCGGCGCTCATATACCCGGGGACTGTACCCCTGCTTGCTCAAGGCAAGCGCCACGCTCAACCCTGCAATGCCGCCGCCAAGTATTCCGATTTCCATGCTGAAGCTCTCCTATGCAATTCGTCCCGACGCACCGCCGACGGCGATCCATGGGACGAGACGGCATCTTAAATTCCGCCACTGTGGAGTACTAGTATGTAAAAATGGGCAGCTTTCATACCTTAATCGGGATAATAATGCGCAATGCCCTCGACCTGAATACCGTCCGTGTCTATGTGGCGGTCGTCGATGAACAAAGCTTTGCTGGCGCGGCACGTCTGCTGACCCTGCCATCATCCAACGTCAGCCGCCACGTCGCCTCGCTGGAGCGCATGCTGGGCGTCCGCTTGCTGGAACGCAGCACCCGCCACCTGCGCATGACGGAAGCTGGCAAGCTGCTCTACGAACGCGCAAAACCCTTGCTCGACGCCTTGCTCGCCACCGAGGAAGAGCTTGGCGCAGTGCAGCGTGAACTGCGTGGCCCCCTGAGGATGTGCATGGCAGGCGAAGCGCCAAGGCTGCTAGCGCCTATCCTGGCCGAATTCTGTAGCCTCCATCCCGGCGTCGAACTGGAATGCGACACGCGCCTGACCGGTCTGGAAGCTCTCCGGGAAGACATGGACCTGTCCATCGTCTTCCATCGTGGGCGCCAGGATGACAGTACCTTCATCACCCGCGAACTTGCTACGCTGCCCAGCATCGTGGTCGCGGCGCCCGCCCTGCTAGCTAAAACCGGAATACCGCGCCACGTGCGCGAACTTAGGTCATTGCCTTGCATTACCACCTTGAGCGCGTTAAAGGGCCAGCCCTGGCAGTTTCTCGACGCCGCAGGCGAAATCGTGAAGGTATCTGTGCGTAGCCGCTATCGTGTTAACAGCGGAGAACTGGCATTGGCGGGTGCGCGGCAAGGCATCGGCTTCGCGATCATGGCGGCATCTCCATGCCAGGAGGACCTTGCCGCGGGCCGGTTGCAGGAAGTGCCGCTGGACCTGTGCCCTGCGCCGCTGCAATTGCTTGGCGCGTACAGCCATCGGTATTCCGTGACCGCGCGGGTTCGGGCTTTACTGGATTTGATACAGGTACGGTTGAAAGGAGTCGGAAGCGGCACAAGATGAACATCGAATTAAGGAGCGCGCCCGAATAGCCGAATGTCTACTCCGGGTCTGCAGATTCAATCGAACAATACGACAATTTAACTTAAAAGCATCGTTGCAGAGCGGAAATGATGCGGAAGAGAACTCGAATCGATTGCGCCGCGACAAGCGAAACCCGAGATTGACGTCGCAAGGCGTTCTGCCATCGGAACGTTATTGCAGTAACCCGCCGAAGCCCAAGCAACTGCTGCTGGAGCGCGGCAGTAGTCTCTGCATGGCAGGGGATGGACGTTTCAGACGCGATCTCGTCGTTGGATCAGGCAGCTACGAGATCGCACGCCAGGTGCCTGGCAGGACACCCAGGCCCAACACGATCCATCGGATTTTCATCTTTTAGAATGACGGATCAGGAGAGTCTAAGTTACTCGTGGCGATTCAACCAGGGTCCGAACACGATCAATTATGCAATGCTTCGTCGGCTCTTACGTTGTCTATCTTTTGCCACACTGCTGTCCAATTGCGGTGCTCAAGTCGCTGTGCAGGCTTGCACGGCGGTGGCGCGCGATCTGGCCGGGTTCATCTGGGCAATCGGCCAGCCCATGCCCCAGCAACGGCCAAGACATAAAACGGAGCCAGTCATGAACCTACAGCGTCTCGGTAGAGGAAGGGGCAACGGTGGAAGAACCCTCGTCCGGGTTATGAGGCATCCAGTGATGGAATGAGCCTCGACACTAGAGTGAGGCATCCCCTTACTTATCATGTCCAGGAAGAGGTAGAAAAAACGCTCCAGAGCGTTGATCCGTTAGTGTGTTGTTGCCGGTACTGCTGTTAACCCGTCGGGCCATGTTCCAATCGGGCGGATCTACCGATTCTTATCCTGCGCTGGCCCGTGCTTTGATCAGACGTTCCAGTGCAGGTAACGCCGGACTGGCTAGCGTACGACTGACGTTGAAGCGCATCTTCGACGCGGCATGTCTTTCAGGCGAAAACAGGACGCCAGGCGCCAGCAGGTGACCCTGTTTCAACAGCTCGTCGGCCACCGGCATGGCGTCGAGATCGTGCGGCAGCGTCGCCCACACGTACATGCCCACGCTGGTATCGAGGTCCACGGTGCAGCCGAGCGCGCCCAGCGACTCGATGACCGGCTGCCGGCACTCGTCGAGCCGGCTGCGCAGCTGCGCGCAATGATGGCGGTAGGAGCCCTGTGACAGCAATTGGTAGATCACGCGCTCGCCGACCGACTGCGCCGCGATCTCGCTGACGGTCCGGTACACCTGCAGCCAATCCAGGATCTTCGCGTTTGCGCACATGTAACCGACTCGCAGACCAGGCGCGATCGTTTTCGAAAAACTGCCGATGTAGATGACGCGCTGCAGCTGATCCAGGCTCGCGAGCCGGGTCGCGGGGGTCGTGGCGCCGGGCGGCATTAGGTCGCTGTACGTGTCGTCCTCGACAATGATCAGGTCGAATTCTTCCGCCAGGCGCAGTATCTGGAAGGCCTTGTGCGGCGAGATGTGGCCGGACGTCGGGTTGTGCAGCACCGAATTGCAGAAGAAGAACCTCGGGCGATACTGCATGCAGTAGTCACGCAGGACATCGAGGTTCGGACCGTCGGCCTCGCGCGGTACCTTTAACATTTCCAGGCCGGAGGCCAACAGGCGGTCGCGCAGCAGGAAGGAACAAGGGTCTTCGACCAGCACATGCTCACCGGGTGTCCGCAGCCAGGCCAGGACGATCAGGTGCAGCGCATGCGTGGCCCCGGCCGTGACCATGATGCGTGCCACTGGCGCATCGATGTGCAGGTCGCGCAGCTTGGCCTGCAACTGTTGGCGCAACGGCAGATAGCCCAACGGGTCGCCGTAGCCCGTGAGGCTGCGCATGCTGCCCCGCGCCACGGAGCGCATGGCCTTGGCAAGGCCGGTCTCGTCCAGCCAGTCGGAGGGCAACAAGCCGAGGCCCGGCATGCTGGAGAGATTTCCGGCAGGCTGCACGAGCTGGAAACGCCACCAGGCAGGCAGCGTCGGCAGCGCGCCGATCTCGATGGGCACCTGCACCGGCCTGCGCTGCGCCCGAACGAAGAATCCCGACCCGGCGCGCGACTCTAGGTATCCGTGCGCGACCAGCTTGTCGTACGCGCGCGCGACTGTGTCCCTGCTCACTTCGCACTCGTCGGCCAGTTGGCGTACCGAGTGTATGCGTTTGGCCGGCGCGAGCCGGCCCAACTGGATCTCGGCAACGATGCGGTCAAAGATGCGGTCCACCAGCGACGTACGTTTGCCGCCTCCGGCCGCCGAGGTGAGCGCTTCCTTGTTGAACGTGATTGCAGGGCGATGAACGGGACGTCCGCGGGACATGAGGTCTCCTGGCAAGCGGCGCGAATTCCTACATGATGAATTCGTCAGTACGAAAAGGAGGATATGCGCCAATACTGTACTGTTGTTACAGGAGTATGACAGAATATATTGATGACACTAACTATCATTATAAAGGGTGTCCATCATGCATCGCAAGAATTCACGTTTAGCCTTACGCAAGCTGATTCTTCCCGGCGCGCTCGCCGGCATCTTCGCCTTGAGCGCGCCTTCCGGCGTCCATGCCCAGCAGGCTCCGGCCGCTGACAAAGGGGCTTCGTTGCATGACTACGACCTGAAAGCGGGTCTGCTAGTGCAGACGCTCGAAGCGATCGAAAACATCAGTGGCCGTCGCATCGATTTTGATCGCGCTGACCTGGCCAAGGGGCACGCCAAAGCGGTGAATGGCAACTTGAGCGCTGGTGCGGCCATCAGCCAGGCACTGGCGGGCACGCGCTACGTCCTGCAAGACGACGGCGTCGGCACCCTCTCCGTCACCTCGGGTGCGACGGTCGAAGTGGTGGCGCGGCGCGACCAGGCAGAGACGGAGTTCAAGGCTGACCGCTCGGATACCGCCACACGCGGCGGCACGAGCCTGCACATGGTGCCAGCCTCGGTCACCCTCATCACCAGCAAGGTGCTGGAATCGCAGCAGGCGACGGACCTGACCGAGGCGCTGCGCAACGTCAGCGGCATGAGCTTGGCCAAGACGCCGCAGAACAACACGACGTTCGGCGTGCGCGGCTTCGACGCGGGCTCGAACTCGAACGGCCTTACCGATAACAGCGCCGTTTACCGCAATGTGCTCGCCGTGGAGCGCGTCGAGGTGCTGAAGGGCCCGCAGGCGATCTTGTCCGGCGGCAATTCGCTGGGCGGCGCGGTGAACATCGTTGTCAAGAAGCCACAGACGAACGCGATCCGCGACCTGACCGTGCAATACGGGTCGTTCGGTGACAAGACGATCGGGGCTGACCTGTCGGGCAAAATCGGCGACGACGAACGACTATCGTACCGGACGGTCGGCAGCGTGCAGGACATGAGCCACAACCAGGCTGGCATGGATGGCAAGAAGAGCCGGTCGATCTTGCAGGCGCTGCGCTGGAAGGACGCGAAGACCGACTTCATCGCCAGTGCCGAATACTCGAACGACAAGAACCCGCTGGAGCGCTACACGTTCTCGCGCCGTGACGGCGTGATCCTGCCCGTGCCGACCCGGCTGCTGGGCAATCGCGCCGACGGCGTCGACGTCAAGGTGCGGCGTTTCGGTTACCAGTTGGAACACAAGTTCAGCGACGACTTCGTGCTGGTCAGCCGCCTGCAGGACACTCACCAGGATTTCGACCTGCACATCTCCTCGCCGAATGGTCTGACGTACGCGAGTGGTGCCGCGTCGGATTCGCCGAAACCCGAGATGCTGTTCTTCGCGTCGCGCGTTCTTCGGCCAGAGGACACACTCAGTGGCGACCACTACATGCGGCTCAACTTTGCGACGGGCGAGGTGCGCCACAAGCTCTCGGTCGGATTCAACCATACGAACGACGACCAGCGCCAGACGCAGTATTCCGGCGATTTCGTGCGCGTCCCGGTGTATTCGTCGACGCCGTACAACTTCCAGGATCTGCGCGAGCGCGCTACCACGCTGTCCTTGACCAGCGCATTGGGCCAGCGTCAGCGCGGCATCTACGCGCAGGACATGATGACTTACGAAAAGTGGAACCTGCTGCTCAACTGGCGGCGTACTAGCTACAGCACACCTGCGATCACGAGCACCTACTACGGCACGCCGGAAAATTTCGTGTTCCAGGATGCTGCCATGAAGATATATCACACGTCCCCAGGCGCCGGCCTGGTGTACCAGCTCAACGACGAGACGTCGCTGTACGCCAGTTACTCAGAGGGCTTCCAGCCGAATACGTCCTTGGCGTGCGGCGGCGGCTTTGTGCAGCCCATGCAGACTCACAACCGCGAAATCGGCGCCAAGTTTGACCTGTTCGACAGCAAATTCACCCTCACGACGAGCGCATTCTCGATGCAGCAATCGAACTCGCTGGTCTACGACCGCGTCAATGATTGTTACAACTCGCGACAGGCGCAGCGCACCCAAGGCGCCGAAATCGATGCGCAAGGCCGCCTGCTGCCGGGACTGGAAGCGATTTTCAACTACACCTACACGCAGGTCACGAACGTGAGCGACGCCACGGTGCAGTTCGCCGGGCAGCCGAAGCACAGGGCAAACCTGTGGGCCGTGTACAAATTCCAGCGGGCCGAACTGAAGGGCCTCGGCGTCGGCGTGGGGATCTCGGGGAAGAGCAGCAGCCTCGGATCGCTGTTCGAGCCGTTCACCCTGCCAGGAGGGGCCCAGGTAGATGCCAGCGTTTACTATACGACTGGGCCCTGGAGCGCGACGGTGGGTGTGAAGAACGTGTTCAACCGCCTGCTGTACGACACCACGACCACCGGCTCATACATCCCGGTCGTCACCAGCCGTGTGTACGCACTGACGGTCAAGCGCAGCTTCAAGTAACAACAGGGCACGAACGATGCATAAAACGCTGCAAGCACCACTCCGGCCCAGTCTTACCACCCTGGCGTTCAGCTACTGGCGACAGACGGGAAGCTGGAAAGTCTACACCATGCTCGCTGTCATGCTGGCCAGCATCTTCGGTAGCGCGTCGTTGTACATCTGGGCCAACCAGTTGACGGGCGAGGTGACGGACGCCCTGCTGACCATGAAATGGAACAATATCTGGCCGGTGCTGGCGGCGGCCGTCGTCGCCGGACTCTGCATCGCTGCGGTGGCGGTCGTCAGCTTGGCGGTACAGAATTTCCTTGAGCTCCGCTGGCGCACGTGGATGACCGAGAAATTCCAGCGAGAATGGCTGGCGGCGCATGCCTTCTACGACATCGAACAGGAAGGCATGCTGTCCAACGCCGACCAGCGAATCGCGGAAGATGTGCGCTTGTTTACGACGCTATCCCTCACCCTGTTCTTCAATTTCCTGAACATGGTCGTCAGCATGGTCAGCTATACCGCGCTGCTGTGGGGCATGTCGCGCGTGGTGCGGTTCGATATCTCTGGCACGACGTTCGCCATTCCCGGCACGCTGGTCTTCATCGCCTATGCCTACAACATCGGCAGCCTGACTCTGACGCACTGGGTCGGCAAGCGCCTCGTCGGCTTGAACATGGAAAAGCAGACCGTGGAAGCGGACTTCCGATTCGGCGCCATGCAGATCCGGGAAAACGCGGAGCAGATCGCCTTCTACGGCGGCGCCGAAACGGAGCGGCGCCGCCTGACCGGGCTTTTCGCCCGGGTTCGGCACAATACGACCGCGCTGATCGTCCGGCGTACCAAGGTCATGCTGACCTCGTCCGCGTACATGAGCCTGTTTACCGGCCTGCCGACCATCGCCGCGCTGCCGCTGTACCTGACCGGCCAGATCACGCTGGGCGGCGTGGTCAGCGTCGCCGGCGCGTTCGGCATGCTCAGCAATACGCTGAGCTTTTTCAGCCAGTCGTACCAGCCGGCCACCGAATGGATCGCCCTCGCTAACCGCCTGCGCGACCTGGAGTGGGCCATCCACAAGGCGCGCCTGCGCATGAGCGGCTTCACGTTGACGCACCAGCCGGTGCCAGTTTTGGCTACCGGCCCGCTGACGCTGCTCGATCCGATGCGGCGCACGCTGACGCGCCTTGGCCCGCTGCACATCGCGCCGGGCGAGCGCTGGATTGTGCGCGGCCCGTCCGGCGTCGGCAAGAGTACCTTGTTGCGCGTGCTCGCGGGCCTGTGGCCGTACGGTGACGGCGACGTGAAGTTCCCCGAAGGTGCGGCGGTGATGTTCGTTCCGCAGCGCAGCTACCTGCCAACGGGGCCGTTCAAGCAGGCGCTGTGCTATCCGCGTGTGGCCGAGGATTTCGACGACGATAGCTGCCACCGGGTACTTGCGCAATGCGGGCTCGACCAGCGGATCAAGGACCTGGCCGCCTACGACAACTGGCAGCATCAGCTGTCGGGCGGCGAGCAGCAACGGGTTGCGTTTGCGCGTGTCCTGCTGCATGTGCCGGATTTCGTCTTCCTCGACGAGGCGACCAGCGCGCTCGATCCCGAGTTGGAAACCCGTCTCTACACGGCCCTCGTCGAGTCGCTGCCGCATGCGGCGATCGTCAGCGTCGCGCACCGGCAGGATCTGGCCCGTTTCCACGACCATGTACTCGACATTGGCCCTGTAAGCGACGCCTCACCTAACCCCGATGGAACCCATAACTGTACTGAAACTACCTGCGGTACCGTCTGACAAAAATTGCCTATTGCTCCTGGATACATTCCGTGGCGTGACTGTTAATCTGGGCGTGCTGGCTTCTCGCAATCTGAATAGGAAACAAATATGACTTCGACCATCCTGAATACAACCGACGCGTCCTTCGAGACCGACGTCCTGAAGGTCCCTGGCCTCGTCCTGGTCGACTTCTGGGCCGATTGGTGCGGCCCATGCAAGGCGCTCGCCCCCATCCTTGCCGACCTCGCCGACGAATATCCTGAAGTGCGCGTCGTCAAGGTCAATGCGGACGAGAACCGGCAAGTCGGCGAACAGCTGGCCATTCGCGGCCTGCCGTCGCTGCTGCTGTTCTCGAACGGCGTGGAATGCGCCCGCCTGCTCGGCACCCAATCCAAAACACGGCTCGCGGCCCTGCTCGACGAGAAACTGGAGGCCTGAATGAGTCTGAACGCCTATCAATCCAATCCGGCGCTGCGCGACGCTGCCATCGAACGTCTGCGCCGGAATGCCGCATCCCAGGGCCTGGCCCCGGGACCGCTCAAGTGGGACGGCACCAAGGGCAGCTTGGTCGGCTGCATCCTTGAAAGCGACGATCTGACTCAATGGGAGCACACGCTCGGCCTGCCGCAATGGCTGGCAACGACCGCCGACGGCGTCGCCGCCGCCCAGGAATCTGTCGACGCTGCACTGGCGTTCGGTATCGACCTGCTGAGCGCCGTCCGTCCCGGGGTGGACGTGTCGCGAGTGGGCAGCGCCGTGGTCATGAGTGTCCTGGCCGATGCCGATGAATTCATCGGCAAGATGACGGACATTCCGGCCGAACTGAAACACCTTTCCGAACAGGTGCAGGATCTGCAACGCAGGGTGCTGGAAGGCGAACGCCCGGCACCGGCCGAATGGCGTCTCGTGCGCTGCGCCGCAACGGCGTTGACCGATACGGTTGAGCCGGAATTGCTGAAAAGCCTAGCGACATGCGTCGAGACTGCTGCTTGGGATCCGACGACGTCGAAGGCGGTCGTGTTCGACACCCTGCGCGTCTACAGCAAGGCCGCCGGTCACAAGGCTGATATGGAATCCGGCTTCACGGTCGAGCACGACAACGATATCCGCGCCCATCTCAAACTGATGTGGGACACGCACCTGGCTGCCAAGCCCGAGTTGCAGGAACAGGGTATCACCGTGTTCTCGCTACTCGAAGAGCACCATCCGGACGTCGCGGCCAAGGTCAAATGGAAAACGCAACTTGACCGTGACGCTTACGCCTACGCAAATCGCCGTGCCGCCGATGTCCTGATCGCACAACTGAAACGCACCTGAGCACCTACTTCACCATCCCATGACGACATTCGAAAAAATCCGAACCCACGAGATTCCGGACCTGCGCGCGACGGTTGAGGAATACGTCGAGCCTTCATCCGGTGCGCGCCACATCCACCTGGTCACGGAGCGCGGGGACCTGACGTTCCTCGTCGGCTTCCCGACTGTCCCGCAGACGAACGACGGCCGCGCGCACATCCTGGAACATCTCGCGTTGTGTGGCTCGCGTCGCTATCCGGTGCGCGATCCGTTCTTCTCGATGATGCGCCGTTCGACGGCCAGCTTCATGAACGCGATGACGTACGCAGACCGCACCGCGTATCCGTTCGCGAGCACGGACCGCAACGACTTTTTCAACCTGCTCGATGTGTACCTGGACGCCACGTTCTTCCCCCAGCTCGACTACCTGAACTTCTTGCAGGAAGGCTGGCGCTACACACTGGAGGACGGCAAGCTGGCTTACCAGGGCGTGGTCTTCAACGAAATGAAGGGTGCGTTCGCCGACCCGATGCGCGCACTGTATCGTGGCCTGACCGGGCATTTGCTCGCGGGCACGACGTACGAAGTCGAGTACGGTGGCGATCCGCTCGCCATCCCGGCGCTTACGCATGACATGCTGAAGGACTTCCATGCGACGCACTACCACCCGTCGCAGGCCGTCTTCATGTCGTCCGGACCGATCGCGGCGGCCGATGTGCAGCGCCGCATCGCCGAGCGAGTGCTGGTGGAACGCACCGGCAGCGCACCGCGCCGGCTGCCGCAGCTGGCCACGGTCGACGCACCACGCAAGGCCACCATCGCAATTCCGTCGCAGGCCGGAGAGAATGACAACGGGGTACAGATTGCGTGGATCCTCGGCGAGTCTGCCGATCCGACGGTGTACTACCACGCGGACCTGCTCCAGGCCGGGCTGATGGGCGACGCCTCGGCGCCGCTGCGCAAGGCCATGGAATCGGCCGGCTATGGCCGACCGGCCCGCATCAACGGCATGAGCCCGGACGCGCGCCAGATGCTGTTCCACGTCGGCATGGAAGGGCTCAAGAAGTCGCAATTAGCTCAGGCCCGTACCTTGCTCTGGGCCACGCTGGAACGTGTCGCCGACACCGGCGTGCCGGAGGAAACGCTACGGGCCGCCCTACGCGACATCACGTACGGTCAGCGCGATACATCGGGCGGCCAGATGCCCAATATCCTGTCGCGGATGCTCGCAGTCCTACCCGTCGCAATGCGTGGCGGCGACGTCGTCACTGCATTTGATAGCACGGCGATACTGGAACAGTTGCGCCGCGACGTCGCCGACCCTGACTTCTTCCGGGGCCTCGTGCGGAACCTGCTGGACAACCCGGCGCGGCTGGACGCAGACGTTCTGCCGGACTCTGACTATTTCAAGCAACGCGCCGCAACTGAGCGCGCCAAACTCGATTCCGCCCAGGCCACGCTGGCGTCCGCCGACCTGGAACGGATCGCCACCGATAACGCCGCGCTCGATGCTCTTCAGCGTCAATCGAGCGATTCATCCGTGTTACCACGCATCCGCCCGGGTGACGTCAGTGTCGAGCCGCTCGCACTACCGGATACCGGTGCCGCAGCAGATGGCAAGTATGTATTTTCGGTTCCCTCAAACGGCATTTCTTATGCCAGAGTCCAGGTCGACGTAAGCGCGTTGCCAGAGGCCGATTGGGCTTGGCTGCAGCTGTATGCGAGCCTGCGCGAAGACCTCGGTGTTGCGGACATGGGCTTCGAAGAGGCTGCCGCGTGGCGCCGCTCCCGCGTCGCCCGCCACGCCATCGGGGTCAACGCGGTGCAGAATACTCGAGCCGGGCTGCGCGTCTCCATGAACTTCTTCGCCAGCGCGCTGCGCGAGGAGCACGCGCAGATCGCGGAGATGCTCGACGCCTACGTCAACCGGCCTCGCTTCGATGAAGACGAGCGCATCCGCTTCCTCGTTGACCAGATGGCGCGTCAGCATCTCGACGGTCTTACCCAAGACGGTGACCGTTACGCACGCCTGGCTGCGACCGCCCCCGTATCGCCACTGCGTGCGTTCGAATACGCGACGGAAGGCGCACCCTTCGTCCCGTTCCTCACCGGCCTTCAGGCGCTGGTCGCTACGCCGGATGGCCTGCGCCAGGTCAGGGACCGCCTGGCCACCCTGCATGCGCGCATGGTGGAGTGCCCGCAAACGCTGCTGTGCACCGGTTCCGGCGACGATGCGCGGGCGCTCTCCAGCCTGTTTGAGGGGTTCGCAGCGCATGGCGCAGCCACGCGAGCGCTCCCGGCACCCGTGACTGCGCCGGCCGGCCTGGCGCTGTACGCCCCGAACCAGGTCAACCATTGCCATATCGCATGGGCGGCACCCGGCCAGTGCCACCGCGACGCGCCGGCGCTGGCAGTGGCGGCGCAGCTGCTGACGGCGCAACTGCTGCACCCGGCCGTGCGCGAACGCGGCGGCGCCTACGGCGGCTTTGCCGCTTACATGGAAGGTGCCGGTACGTTCACGATGAGCTCCTTCCGCGATCCGCGCCTGGCAGGTACCTATGCCGACTTTGCGACGGCGCTCGAGCGGGTGACGGATACAGCTTTCACGGAAGATCAACTGGAAGAGGCGATCATTTCGGTGCTCAAGAAGCTCGACCATCCGGCGTCGCCGTTCGACGCGGTGCTCACGGCCTGGGCGTTGCACCTGCGCGACATCGACCTGACGGTACGCCGGCAATTCCGTTTAGGCGTACTCGGATGCACGATCGGAGACGTCAAGGCTGCGGTGAAGCGTTGGCTCAAGGACGAGACACCGAGCCGCGCGGCGTCGGTCGGGAACGTCGAGCAGGACCTGGCCGGGCTGCGGGTGCTTGATCTGCTCGCGTACGGCAAGGGCAAGCCCGCGTCCATGCCGCCAAACTGACGGGCCGCAGCCCGTTTTGCACGACGACCTCTCCTGAGGTCGTTCTTTTCATCTGATTGCCTCGATGCTGACCTCATTGATCGCACCCCCGATGACATCCTACTGCGCAATTCACATTTCCGGCGGTTCAGGATTAAAATCGGTAAGCTGGGTAAATCGTTGTCAGCGGCAGAACCGTATTTCCAGCTATGGCAGTAATTAAGATTGATCCCGTATAAGATATATGCGGCTGAATTTTTCTTCGCCGGTTGGGGGACTCGCACAGTGTGGTTGTAGCGCTCAATGTAGGCGTTCTGCCGCGGCTGTCCAGGCTGTAGCGGCTGTCCAGGCTGTAAAAGTCAATTCGTATGGCGCGCCTGGCGGCCCAGGCCAGAGCCACAGCGCGGATGTACTAGCAACCAATGATCAGCAGCTTGACTCGCTATTCAATGATCCTCTCGAGCAATCAAATCAAGCATTACGAGGGAAGTGAGAAGTCGACCTTGATACCGAGTCCTTCGCGGACGCTGCGTGCGCAGACCCATTTATCCACCGGTGGCTGCGTATATGCCCACGGCCGGGAGTGCGATCTGCGCCCATGTTTAGTCTCGAAGCCGATACTGACCATGGGGGCAGATATCAGCAGGATGGTGCCGCTGGCGCCGGTCAGCCCCTGAGAACGATGTCGGTCATGGCGGTGCCGCACACCAGGAGTTAAGTGCAATCTTCAGGTAGGCAATGCCGTTTGGTTCAGTCTCTGGCAGTCGACCCACGCGGATGTTTTTCTGAACGGAAGGCAGCATCAGTGCCGGCAGTGCAAGCCCGGCGTCGCGCGCGGTGCGTATCGCAACGAAGTTATCCTCGGTTGCTTCGCCTATCACGTGAAGGTTGAGCGCACGTTGGGCAGCGACTGTCGTGGCAAACTACGTTGGACATCCGCCGGGATGATAGTCGTGTCCGGTGTGCAAGATTGTGTCGCAGGGCAGGTACAATACCTTGCGAATCGACTAGTGCAGCTGACGCGCATCCCCGTCTGGAAAATCGCAGTGGGTCGTACCGAATCGGGCATAAAAAGGTGTCGCCAACGAAAGCCGCACGCGGAGTATCAGGGCTTTCGGCATGCGCAACCAGGTAGCTCAGGCAGGCCGGCGTGCTGCCTGCCGTGTGTATGGCGGCCAAGGTGAGGGCGCCAAGGCGAATCGTTTCGCCGTCTGCAAAGAGCCGATCGAATTATGAGCCATCGGTCGGAAAGTCCGGTGGAAGATTGAACAGCCTGGCGAACGTCGACTGTACTTCGGTGATTCGTGCGCCGGTGCCGGTGCGGCCACGGAACCTGTCCTTGATGAAAGCGGCGCCGTCAGCTGATTGACATGTACATACGTCTCCAAGATCCACATCAGCTTGCCGTCGAGGGCGCGAATGTGCGCAATCAATGCGTCGGCGACGGTGTGACTGATCGTACCCGAACCAGTGGTGTAGCCTCCCACCGTGTCAACCAGCGTACACTCGCGGCTCTTCGGGGCCATCACCAGATAGCTGGCGGTGCCCGTCGCCTCGTCGAAACGGGGTTCGACGAGTAGCGTCTCCGGCGAACGGTGACTGGGATATATGGTTGCTGTCATATGAGCCGCGTGATCTCGGGAAAGCCTCGAGCATAGCGCATGCAGGCTGCACAAATCGGTACGGTTATGACGGAAATGCGCAGTGCCGTACTGTGTGCAGCGCACGGGAAAAACCCAATTCCGTCTGGATTACACGGTAATGACAGTATGGCCGAAATCGTCAATTTCGTCACGATCGAACCTCTCCGGCCCGTCTTAAGATGGGTGCTTCCACAAGAGGGAGTCACACTTGAAGATCACTATGAAATGCAACGATGGCGCAGCAGGCTCGCTGGCCACAACCCGTACCGCTTGCATCGCGGTCGGGGTATTCGAAGACGGCGTCCTGACCCGCGAGGCCGAGCTGCTCGACGCCAGTGGCGCGATCACTGCTGCCGTGGCGGCAAAGGACGTCAGCGGCAAGCCTGGCTCAAGCCTCCTGCTGCGCCAAGTGGAGGGGATTGAGGCCCAACGCTTGCTGCTGGTGGGCCTCGGCCACCACCACACCCTGAGCGACGCAGTCTTCGCCAAGGCTATTCGGACCGCGCTGCGCTGCTTTCAGCAACTGAGCGCGGACGAAGCCATCCTGGCGCTGCCTCTGGCGAGCGTCGAGGGCCGTGACGCAGCTTGGGCGATCCGACACACAGCCCAGACCGCGCACGAGCTGGCATATCGGCGAGATCGCCTGAAAAGCGAACCTGCGACGCTGCCTGCCGGTGTCGCCAGCCTGGTGCTGTGGCATCCGCCGACCGATGCCGCCCAGGCGGCTCTTGCCGAAGGCCTTGCCACTGGAGAAGGCACGGCACTGGCGCGCGAATTGGGCGACCTGCCGCCGAACATCTGCTCGCCGACCTACTTGGCCGAGCGCGCCGGCAAGCTGGCGGCGGATTACCACTTTGAACTGGAGGTGCTGGACCGCGCCGCGCTCGCCGAGCTGAAGATGAACGCCTATCTGGCGGTTGCGGACGGCAGCGAAGCGTCGCCGGCCTTCTTCGTGCTACGCCACCGGGGCGGGACGCCGGGTGAGGCGCCCGTAGTGCTGGTTGGTAAAGGCCTGACGTTCGACAGCGGCGGCATTTCCATCAAACCTAGCGCTGCGATGGACGAGATGAAGTACGACATGGCGGGCGCGGCTTGCGTGCTGGGCGTGTTCCGTGCCATCGGCGAAATGAAGCTGGCGCTGAACGTCGTCGGCATCGTCGCAGCCTGCGAAAACATGCCGTCGGGACGTGCCACGCGGCCTGGCGATATCGTCACCTCGATGAATGGCCTGACCATTGAAGTGCTCAACACCGATGCGGAGGGACGACTCGTTCTGTGCGATGCGCTGACCTATGCGGAACGTTTTGAGCCCGCTGCCGTCATCGACATCGCCACGCTGACAGGCGCTTGCGTGGTAGCGCTGGGTCACCACAACAGCGGCCTGTTCACGCGCACCAGTCCCGCACACGAGCACTTGGCCGCGGCGCTGCTGGCGGCCAGTAAACAGTCCGGCGATCCGATCTGGCGCATGCCCGTCGAGGAACCGTACTTCGAACAGCTCAAAAGCGAATTCGCCGATCTCGCCAACATCGGCAGCCCCGGCGGCGGTGCCATCGTCGCTGCGGCTTTCCTAGAGCGGTTCACCCGGAAGTACATCTGGGCCCACCTCGACGTCGCAGGTACGGCATGGAAGTCCGGCGCCGACAAGGGCGCGACGGGGCGTCCGGTGCCCCTACTAGCCCGCTGGCTGTGCAATCTCGCGCAAGAGCGCAGGCAGGAGAAAAGCGCATGAAGCCGACCATCCACGCCCGTGTCATGATCCTCGGTTCTGGACCCGCCGGCTACAGCGCCGCCGTCTACGCCGCGCGCGCCAACCTGGAACCGATGCTGTTGACCGGCCTGCAGCAGGGTGGCCAATTGATGACCACCACCGACGTCGAAAACTGGCCCGGTGATCCGCTTGGCGTGCAAGGGCCCGCACTCATGGAACGCCTGGGCCAGCACGCCGCGCGATTCAAGACGGCGCTGGCGTCCGATCACATCCACACTGCGCACCTGGGCGAAAAACCGTTCCGGCTGGAGGGCGACAGCGGTACCTATACGTGCGACGCTCTGATCATCGCCACCGGCGCCTCGGCCCGCTACCTCGGTCTCGCCTCCGAGCAGGCCTATATGGGACGCGGCGTGTCCGCCTGTGCCACCTGCGACGGTTTTTTTTTCCGCAGCCTGGATGTACTGGTCGTCGGTGGCGGAAACACGGCCGTGGAGGAAGCCTTGTACCTGGCGAACATCGCGCGCAAGGTCACACTGGTGCACCGGCGCGACCTCCTGCGTGCCGAGCCGATTCTCGTCGATCGGCTGATGGCGCGGGTGGAGGAAGGCAGAATAGACCTGAAGTTCAATCAGACCTTGCACGAGGTAGTCGGTGACGGCAGTAAAGTTACCGGCGTCGTGCTGGCATCGACTGCGGATGGGCAAATCAGCCGAATCGACGTCGCTGGCGTGTTCGTGGCGATTGGGCACCAGCCCAATACGGATCTGTTTGCCGGACAGCTGGAGATGTGCGACGGTTACATTGTCACGCTCGGAGGACGCGACGGCATGGTCACCGCGACCAGTGTGCCGGGCGTGTTCGCGGCCGGGGACGTGCAGGACCACGTGTATCGCCAGGCCATTACCAGCGCCGCCACCGGCTGCATGGCAGCGCTCGATGCACAGCGCTATTTCGAAACGCTGCCGGATTGAGCATGGACCATCGGGTCAGGCGGACGGTGTATGCCGGATGCCTCCGAACTGAACTAATTTCTGGCAGCAGCCTGCGCGGACGACACGCAATTGCAATGTTTGAGCAGTTTTTCGGCGAACGGCAACGCGGAGACGTCGTCGGGCTAGGTTGAGGGTGGATGTTGCACTCCTGATTTTGGCCGTTGCTCGATGACCGGCTGGCGACACTCGAAGAGTTGCTGCACGGAATGAAGACGGTAGCCGGCCGCCATGGTGCCTGCTTGAATCGCTGAGACCACATTATTAAAAATTTTGGCGGCCCATGAGAGCCGACCTCGTGGCATACGGTGCTCCTGTGGTTCGACATCTGATTTTGTACCGGACAGGCCATCCTCCAGCGCGATACATGGAACGCATTTTTAATGCAAGGTTGATGCCTCAGCAGGCCGTATGGTTGACGGTAATGACATGCACCGCCAGGCCGCCGAGAGACGTTTCCTTGTACTTTGCTTGCATGTCTGCGCCGGTCTGACGCATTGTTTCGATGACCTGGTCAAGGCTGACAAAGTGATTACCGTCGCCCCGCAATGCCAGGGAGGCGGCAGTAATGGCCTTGATTGCTCCCATGCCGTTTCGCTCTATACAGGGTATCTGCACGAGACCGCCGATCGGATCGCAAGTCATGCCAAGGTGGTGTTCCATACCGATTTCAGCAGCGTTTTCGACCTGCTCATTGGTGCCGCCAAGCGCAGCCACCAGGCCGGCGGCCGCCATGGCGCAGGCAACCCCGACCTCACCTTGACAGCCCACTTCGGCACCTGAAATTGAGGCATTTCTCTTACAGAGCATGCCGACTGCCGAAGCAGCCAGCAGGAAAACGCGGATGCCGGTGTCCGCATCGCAAGGACGGCAGTCTTCGGCGTAATAGCGTAACACTGCCGGAATAATGCCGGCAGCCCCGTTTGTTGGCGCCGTCACCACCCTGCCACCCGCGGCATTTTCTTCGTTGACTGCCATAGCGTAAAGCGTCACGTGATAAGTGGCGTCGTGGGGCAACTCGTTGCGGCGCACGCTAGCGCCGATGTGCGCGTCCTTGAACAAGCGCGCGGCGCGGCGTTTGACTCGTAACCCGCCTGGTAATTCTCCTTCGTTCTCCAGGCCGCGTGCGATGCAATCACGCATCGTGTGCCAGATTCGGTCAAGGCCAGCATCGAGTTCAGCATGGCCGAAGCGCACCAGTTCGTTGGCGCGCAGCATGGAGGCGATCGACATGCCATGCGTTTTGCCGAGCTTAAGCAGGTCGGACATCGTAGCAAATGGGAAAGGTAACATACCGTCTTGTTTCGTCGCGCTCTGCTGTTCGCCTGCCATCGTGACGAACCCGCCACCCACTGAGTAATAAGTGCGCGCGGTCACCTTGCCATCGGCCAAGTGAAGAACGAAACGCATGCCGTTGGGGTGTTCGGGCAAAGAGGTCGTCTTGTGCCAAAGCAATCCGCTTTCGGCAGTAAATGGCACACGTCTGAGGCCCAATAGGGTGATGCGGCCCGACGCTGCGACTTGCGACAGCTTTGTGCTGACTGTCGCAGGATCGAGCGTTTCGGGCGCTTCGCCCATCAGCCCGAGAATGACCGCGTGATCGGTCCCGTGACCAACACCTGTCAAGGCAAGCGAACCATACAAATGAACCTCAACGGCCACCGCTTGATCGAGCACATCGCATTCGAGCAGAAAGCGTCGTGCCGCAATCATTGGACCCACCGTGTGCGAACTTGATGGCCCCACGCCAATCTTGAACAAGTCGAATATGCTCATGTTCATGCCGGGTCCCCATCTGTTTTATTGGTGGCGTCGAGTAAGTGGGCCGCCAGTGCCAGGCCGCCATCGAGCGAGAACGCGGAGGCGTAACTGAGTTGGCGCAGCAAGACTCCAGCGGCTGTACTGCGGTTTCCGCTACGGCAAAAGAACAAGATCGGAGGCCTTTCTGGTAGCGCCAGCCAGCTTGGCACCGCCTCGGCCAGGCGTGACAGTGGAATATTCAAGGCACTCGACAGGCTCGTCGGCAATCTGCTTACTGCGTGCTCGACCGGGTCGCGCACGTCGACGATGACGGTGCCTACGTGCAGCTTTAGGAAATCTGGCAAAGCAGCGGCACCGATCTGCAAGGACGGGTCCACCTTTGCATGCGGGGCCTGCTCCTGCGCCTTCGTTGTATAGCCCGCCGGCTCGACTTTATTGGCGACACCGCCCGGTGCTGTAACGGCGTCTGCATGCGGCAGGTGATCATCGAGGCAGGTGGCCCCGTTTCGAACGATGCCGTCTGCGTGGGCACCGTCGTCGAATGCTATGCGCAGTGCAGCGGCACATTGCTCGATACGCGAGCAGGCGGCGTCGATGGTGACGTCGTCGGTCGCCGCGCCGATCGAGATGCGTACTGCATTGCTGCTGCGCCAATCGGGCAATCCCATCGCCTTCAGTACATAGGAGGGCAGCGCTTTTGCAGCAGAGCAGGCGCTGCCCGCTGAAATACGTATGCCGGCAGCGTCGAAGACATCAAGCAGGGTGCCGCTGTCAATACTTGGCACCGTGACATTCAAGGTCGTCGGTAGAGATTGATCGAGCGGCGTGTTGATCATTAGGTCTGGAAATGCGCGCGACAGGCTGGCGATCAATTTCTCTCGGGCCTGTTCTAACTGGGCGCAACTGCGAAATGAACCGCCTTCTTCCAGCTCTGCAAGCACTGCTCCAAGTGCCGCGATACCTGGCATATTTTCAGTTCCGGAGCGCATGCCGTTTTCCTGGCCGCCTCCAATGATCAAGGGTGTGAACGGTGCGTCTGCGCGCACGTATAACATTCCCACGCCTTTTGGTGCATACAGCTTGTGTCCTGAAAACGGTGCGTAATCGATACGCGTCGATGATAGATGCAGTGATATCTTGCCCAGTGCCTGGACGCAGTCCACCAGCCAAAGGGCATTGCCGCCAGATAGCGCAGCGGCGATGCCTTCAAGGTCGGACACGGCGCCTGTCTCGTTATTGGCGGCCATCGTGCACACGAGCGCCGCATCAGCCGCAAGCGCTCGGAGTTCAGCGAGATTGTGCATGCCGCAGCCATTGACGGGCAGGGCATGTATTTCCAGATGTAATCCAAGCACGCGATTCCAATGCTTCAGACTCTCGGGAACGGCCTTGTGTTCAGTCGCGCCATACACAAGAATCGAGCCGGTGCGCTCGCCGCGAGCTCGCTGCTCGCGCAGCGAGCACAGTGCGGACAAAACGGCCGTTTGAATGCCTTCGGTGGCGCCACTGTTGAACATCAGTGCGCCGCTGCCGACACCGAGCAGGCGACAAGCGCGCGCTCGCGTGTCATTCAAAATTGCTCGCGCCCGCAACCCGGCTGAGTGAGTACTGCTGGGATTGCCATACGTGTCCCCCATCGCGCGATTCGCCGCTTCGCGGGCGGCGGGGAGGGTGTCGGTGGTGGCGTTACTGTCGAGGTAGATATCGGTTTTCATGCTGGTTATGGTACGCCAGACATTTGGAATTTATGTTCTAAACTATCTATGAAAATTGAATAATAAGGAATGTATATGCTTTAAAGTGCGCCAAAGTAGTATAGAAATATTTTTTCCGACGCGGCATTTTTGACCTGAATCCTTCACCAGTACAGCGGCGTGATTAACTGTTTTCCGTACTGCCGACTTGCACCAAAAATGCATTACGATTCCGCTTTTATCGGCACTAGGCGCATCGATGACCAGCAAACCAATGTCGTTCGACGCTCCGAAAGGTTTCGGCGCGATCAATCCTCCCTTCGTCGCTACCACTGTCGATCTTTTGAACGGCAGTGCATTATCGGCGTCGCGCCGTAAGTTGATCGCCATCGCCGTGACTGCCTGCGCGAAATCTGGTTTGCCTCATGCATTCTGACCACGCGCCTGGACGTAAACGCCTCACCTTGCTGCTGCGTGGTGCGTTTTCGACATCACAGAAGGAGTGGCTCGAATTCCAGCCCTTGCCGCAAGCCACATGCAGCCGACTATCGCTGCAACATCATGCGCAGCTAGCGTCCTTGTATGTCGGCGCCGGGTCATTGTTTTCCCTGCAATTGATAATGCGAGTCGCGCTAGCCAGCGCGATCCTGCAGGAACTTGGCTACGGTCATACCATGCCGCGTGCAATCGAAGAGTATGAGGCATTGGCGACGCAGGCTTTGCATAATGGCAGCGAAGGCTGCTACCGGTTATCTGGCGAAGCGTACGTTGCCTTTGCTGGCCTGTTGATCTACCACGACCGGCAATTGTGCACGGCTCCGTTGAAGGCATTTTCCTACGCGGCGGATAAGCTTGACAGGTAGGGTCTGCGTTAAAGACGCGCTGGCGTCGATAGCTGACCGGTGTAGCACTATGATTTTTTATCAGAATTGAAAAGAATAGTATTGAATACCTATTGAGTTCGCCGCCGCCACGGGACGCAGGCGGCGCTTGCCGCGTTAGCGCCTGAATGGCACGGTAAACAGCCGGTGCACCGTGCCGGTGGCACCGATTGCATGCGCCGCGCACAGGCAACCACGCTGACGGTCTCACTGCATCGGCGTGTTGCAAGGAGCGCCCATCGGCGTCGGCGCCTGGCGCTAGATTGACACTGGTTCAGTGGGGCGTAAAAGGAAATTCGGTCGGAAGAAAGCCCAGGCCGCAGCTACCGATGGCCGGTTGCTGCCCTTGATACTCCACGGCACGGTTTTAGTAGTAGCATTTATCATGATGGATCCTCCGGTAAACCTGTAGAGTTTCTACACTTCCACTTTAGGCGCTTTTACGCCGTAGGCCCGCAGGGATCCTTCCTTTTTCTAATTTCGACCTGCTTGCCTTATCAGCATTGCCTGCGTCAGGAGGGGGGCGTCCATTTTATTCCCTAGGTGAATCAACAAGTGGAACGGGTCTTTGGACAACCAAGATCACAATCACATACAATCCATGCGTCGCCATGTACACCATCACCGAGCATACGAACCTGCGCGGCCTCAATACGACCCGCTCCATTCAAAAGTTGATTGGCCTTCCTGCTTTGTGCCGATCGATTGTTCTGATTGCCATAGCCTCGATGCCGGACTGCAGCCTGGCCAGCCTCAGGCCCTTTTTTAGCAAGCCGGGGGAGTGTTGGAGCAGGGCTAACGTAGCGTCGCCACACAAAATGCGCGATGCATGAAGTTTCATTGTTGAACCTCGATTTTCTTAAGCCAGTGACGGATGGGCAGCGGGTTTTCGGCATCTATCGGCGCAGAGTCATGCTTGCCAGTGGGCGCTATGCGAAGCTAAGTCGGCTGGAATCGCTCTAACAACCACCTGCCAGCGGGACCGGGCAGTCGATCACTTAGATAGGTAGCTTGGAAAGGCAATAAGCCTGCCGACGGGCCTTCCAACTCAATGCGTACAAGACTGCCTTCCTTTAAATCTTCACTGATGAGCCAGCGCGGCATGTGACCCCATCCGAGGCCAGCCCGCAAGAAAGCATGCTTCGCACCAAGATCAGCAAGCCGCCAGATGTTCTTGCCTTGCACGCCGTAGTCCACCCCGCTGGTCAGAGAGGAGCGATCGGTCAGCACGAGCTGTGTTTCGTCCGACAGTTCCCTAAATGCAATGGGGCCTTGTCTGCCAGCCAAGGGCGATCCCGGCGCCACCACCGTCACCATCTCCTCGCTGAATAGTCGTTCAGCTGCAAGCCCTGGTGGTAGAAACGGCAGCGTCCCGGTGATGCCGAGGCTGCACTGACCATTGAGTACAAGCTCCGCAACGCGGCCCAGAGCTTCGACATGGAGCCTGAGCGGCGTGGATGGGAAGTGCTGTTTGAAGCTGCCGAGTGCATCGGTAAAGCACCGCTGCGGAAACATGACATCGACGACGATGGACAGTTCGGGCTCTAGACCGGCGGAGAAGCTACGTGCCTTGGCTGTCAGCGCATCGGCACCCGTTACAACGCGGCGCGCATCGGACAACAGGTTCGTTCCCTGAGGCGTCAATTTAGGGTAGCGGCCGACTCTCTCAAACAACGCTACTCCGAGCTGTCCCTCCAAACTGGCGATGGTTTGACTTACCACTGACTGCGCACGCCCGATTACGCGACCAGCAGCCGAAAAGCTGCCGTGGTCTGCGGCAGCGACGAAGGTTCGCAGGTAGTCCAGGGAAATGCCATTCAGCAAAGTATCTATTCCTTGTATGGTTGGTATCTAATAATATAGGCTTTTCAGAGATATCGATAGGCCCTACGCTACAAACAAAGGAGCCATTCATGTCACAAAATATCTTCATCATTGGTGCTTCGGGATTTGTTGGAAGCACGCTAGCAAGGCACTTCTTGGCGGATGGGCAACGAGTCTTAGGGCTCGCGCGAACTGATAGCGCCGAAGCTGCCCTAAGAACTATTGGTATTTCTGTAATTCGCGGCGATCTTGACGCCAACGTCGCACCCGTGCTTGCTGCGGCACGTTCAGCAGAGGTGACAATCTACGCCGCCCAGGTCGCCTTCGAACACGAGCCGGTCATCCTCCGGACGCTCTGCGAAGCGCTCGCAGGAAGCGGCAAGACGTTCATCTTCTTGTCGGGCAGCGGCGTTTTCATGCAACGCACGGGCGGCGCGTGGAGTCCGGACAGCTTTGCCGAAGACGACCCCTTTGTGCCGGAGCCACTGGCACTTCCTCGGGTGGAGGCAGAGGCCATTGTCCGCGCAGCAGCCGAGCATGGCCTGCGAAGCATGGTGATACGGCCCCCTGTGATTTGGGGACCGGGCGACAATGGCCCTGTCGCGAGCGTGTACCGCTCGGTTGCGATCACCGGCGCCGCCTGCTACATCGGTGCCGGACTCGCCGCCTATTCCAACGTGCACAGCGCCGATCTGGCGCAGCTGTTTGCGCTTGGGATTGAACGCGGGCAGTCTGGCGCGCTGTACCACGCCGCTGCCGGGGAAATCCCATACCGCTGGATTGCCGAGGCCGTGGCGCGTGACCTAGGTGTCAAAACGCGCAGCCTGACGATGGAGGAGGCGACCGAGGTATTCGGCCCATTCGGGGCGCTACTGCTATCAGCATGCAGCCGCTCGCGCGATCCACGGACACGATCCGATCTAGGCTGGCAGCCCACCCAATTCGATTTTCTGTCGCAGGTAGGCGAGCCACGGCTGCGTGCGCTCGCAAACCCTTAATTTAACCAAGGAGCAAATCTATGAAGACACATGAAAACAAGGTCGCCATCATCACTGGCGGCAAGCAGGGTATCAGGTACGGCATCGCCAAACTTTTGGCCCAGCGCGGGGCGAAAGTCATCCTCGTCAATCGCCAAGATGCTGCGGAGGAAGCTGCTCAGATCGGCAATGGCGCGATAGCCATCGCGGCCGACGTGACGAGTGAGGCCGACTGGGCGCGGGTTGCTGCCAAGGTAGAGCAAGAATTCGGCCGTGCCGACGTCCTCGTGCATGCGGCCGGCATTTACCCGATCACAGGGCTTGACCAGATGACGCAGGACGAATGGCGCCGCGTGATGGCTGTGAACCTCGACGCCCATGTGATCGGCGCCCGAGCGATCGTGCCGCTGATGCGCAAGGCTGGGGGCGGGGCAATCGTCGCCGTGGGTTCCGACGCGGTTGGTATGGTGACCCCGCCCGGAATGGGATTTTCTCACTACATCACCTCGAAGATGGGTGTGGTAGGTCTCGTCCGCGCGCTCGCCAATGAGCTCGCGGCTGACAACATCATCGTTAACGCCGTTCATCCTGGCATCACCGACACGGAAGGTGCGAGCGGCATGCCGAACGAGCAGAAAGCGCAGGTTTACATGATGCAGGCGATCAAGCGGCTCGGTACGCCCGCTGACATCGCCGGCCCCGTGGCCTTCCTCACCGGCGAAGATGCGCGCTTCGTTACAGGGCAGACATTGGTGGTCGACGGTGGCCTGATGCGGCTGTGAAGAGGAGGGGGGGCTATACAAACGCTGCAGCTCGTGGCTTAGGACGGGGACGCGATGACGCATGGAATTGCACCACTTACGATGCTTCATCGCGGTCGCCGATGAGCTGCATTTCGCTCGCGCAGCGGAGCGACTGCATATTGAACAGTCTCCACTGCCGGCCAGCCCCAAGACCGATCTCGACCGCTATGCCGCGCTGCACGCGTAGACCTACGGCGAGGTGGTCGATGCGATCACGCTGATCCTTTACATGCTTGAGGCGTTCATGGCGGGAGATCGGAGATTCAGGAAAAGCGGCGGGGCCAAGGCCCCGCTCCCGAAACCTGGCTGACGACGCTTCGGCCATCGGCCGCATGACCAACGCGCAGCCCAAGGATGCGCGTTCGCTTTCAGCGCTAAAGAGAGGCGGTGAGATAATGCCTCGACGATTGCTTTACTGCCGCCATGACGCGATGAGGCTGTGTACCGCGATGCTCCTCGCAAAGCCGGAAGCCCCTGAAAGCCACCTCAATTCGGTCTAACTGTTGTCTTGTATAGCCTGCTGTCCTTTGTTCAAGTCGCGCTCCAGCGTTGATATACCTTCGTATAGCTCCGCCGGCGGGAATATGAATGAGGCGCAGCCTTGGAAGGCCTCCGACCTTACCCTTCGCCCACGACGTGGGCTGCGCGGCGAGATGAACCTCACCTTGCGGATGGACGATTCGGGCTTAATGAATCGCTACGATTGCTGTAGGCACTTTGTTGCCATAATTAATTGCGAAAGGAAACTCGTTAGTGAAAGTTCCGGCTCTTCGTATCAAGCTGACCGAGCAAATGCGAGCAATCCACCAGTCGCTTGGCAATCAGGTTGCGCACGCCACTCTTCGATTGCCAGATACCGTACACCCCCAAGAGTGAGGCATTCATCAGTTCGGCACGCTGCTTCTCCACCAGCGTGGGCCAGACAATAATGTTGATGGTGCCAAATTCATCTTCCAGGGTGAGGAAGATCACCCCCTTGGCCGTTTCCGGCCGCTGTCTTACCGTGACTATGCCGCAGCCCCTGGCCAGCTGGCCATCGCTGAAGGTGTTCAGGATGTCCGACGGTACAAAGCGCATTTTATTGAGCCGTTCACGCAAGAGCGCAAGTGGATGGCGGCCCAGTGTCAGGCCGACATGACGGTAGTCCGCCACGATGTCATCGGCTTCCGTCGGTGGCGCCAGCTCCAGCAGGGGTTCGGCAATGGTCGTCGCGCGCATCAAATCCCGCTCCGGCACGCTCGCCGCAGCATCCCACATGGCCATGCGGCGGTTGCCCGTCAGCGCTACCAGGGCGTTGGCCGACGCCAGCGCCTTCATATCCCCCGCATCGAGTTGCGCGCGCATGGCAACATCGCGCGTGTTCTTGAATGGTGCCGCGGCGCGGGCCTCTTCAATACGCCAGGCCGCCTCTCGCATCATTCCATTGATATTATTGAGACCAAGGCGTACCGCCAGTCTGCCGTTTGCCACCGGCTCCAGGGATGCTTCCCATCCGCTCGCGCAGACATCAATGGGTCTTACCTCGACGTCATGTCGGCGCGCGTCCTGCACCAGGGAGGAGCGGCTATAAAAACCCATCGGCTGGCTGTTGAGCAGGGCGGCCAGGAACTCGGCGGGATGATGGCACTTGAGCCAGCTGCTGGCGTAGGCCAGCAGGGCAAAGCTGTGCGCATGGGATTCCGGAAAACCGTATTCGGCAAAGCCGCGTATCTGGCCAACAATCGACGTAGCAAACTCGATGCTGTAGCCTCGCTCGGCCATGCCGCTCATGAGTTGATCTTCGAACTGTTCCAGGCCACCTTTTCTTTTCCAGGCGGCCATGGCGCGGCGCAGGCGATCGGCTTCACCGGCCGTAAAACCCGCCGCCGTCATGGCAATCGACATGACCTGCTCCTGAAAGATCGGCACCCCGAGCGTGCGCCGCAGCACCGCCTCGATCTCCGGGCTCGGATAGGTCACTGCTTCCAGGCCCTGGCGCCGGCGCAAATACGGATTGATCATGCCGCCCTGGATGGGGCCTGGCCGGATGATGGCCACCTCAATGACCAGATCATAGAATTCGCGTGGCTGCATGCGCGGCAGCATCGACATCTGCGCCCGCGATTCGATCTGAAATACGCCGATGGTGTCCGCTTGAGAGATCATCTGGTACGTGGCGGCATCCTCGTGGGGCATATCGCCCAGTTCAAAACGCTCGCCACGCTGCTCCGAGATCAAAGTCAGTGCGCGGGCGATACACGACAGCATGCCCAGCGCCAGGATGTCGATTTTTAGGAGACCCAGCTCATCGATGTCATCCTTATCCCATTGAATCACGGTGCGCTCGGGCATGGCGGCGTTTTCAATGGGCACCAGGCGGGAGAGGGGGCCGCGTGAAATGACGAAGCCGCCCGGATGCTGGGAGAGATGACGTGGAAAACGCATCAGGCGCTCGGCAATTGCCGCCCATTTTTCGGCGATGGGGGAGTGCGGATCGAGTCCGCAAGTGGTAAGGCGCTGCTGCAGGTCGGCCCGCCCACCCCAGCTATGCGAGGCTTTGGCCACCTTGTCGACCACCGATAAATCGACGCCCAGCGCGCGCCCCACATCGCGTAGGACACTGCGCGGGCGATAGGAAATGACGACTGCCGTCAGGGCGGCCCGCATGCGGCCATACTTGCGATAGATGTATTGAATCACCTCCTCGCGCCGCTGGTGTTCGAAGTCGACATCGATGTCGGGCGGTTCATCGCGCTCGCGTGAGATAAACCGCTCGAAGAGGAGGGTGCCGCGCGAGGGATCGACCTCGGTGATGCCAAGGCAGTAGCAGACAGCCGAATTCGCCGCCGATCCGCGCCCCTGGCAGAGGATTTTTTGCGAGCGGGCGAAGCGCACGATGTCGAATACCGTCAAAAAATAGGGTTCATATTGCATGTCGCCGATCAGTTCCAGCTCATATTCCAGCTGTGCCTGCACGTTGTCCGGAATGGCGTGCGGGTAGCGCCAGTGCGCGCCGATATACGCCTGCTCGCGCAGGTAGCTGGCCGGGGTCTGCCCCTCCGGCACGATCTCGCCTGGATATTCATAGCGTAGTTCATCGAGCGAAAAGGTGCAGCGCTGGGCCACGCGCAGGGTTTCATCGAGGGCGTCGCGCGGATACAGGTTACCCAGCCGCAAACGCGAGCGTAGATGCGCTTCGGCATTCGAGGCCAGCTGATAGCCGCACTGCGCCACCGGCGTATTCAGACGAATCGCGGTCATGGTGTCCTGGATGATTTTCATCGAGCGTAGATGCATGACGACATCGCCCGTGGCGACGACAGGTAAACTGAATTCGGCGCCGATGGCTTCGACCATGGCGCGGTGCCGATCATCCTGCGCGCGGTGGTGCAACGTCAAAGCGACGCGCGTGCGGCCCGGTGCGCTGCGCACCAGCCATTCGGCTTGCCGCTCGATCTCTTCATAGGGGGCGTTATATGTGGGGCACAGAATGAGCTGGCAGCCAGGCAACCCTTTTAAGTGGACGAGAGGGGCGGTGGGGTTGGCGATGTCGCGTGGCCACACCAGGTAACTTCCCTTGTCGGCGCGCGTGCGCGCAGCGGTAATGAGTTCGCTCAGGTTGCCGTAGCCGTCGCGGTCCATGGCCAGGATCAGCACCGTGAAGGGCGGGGTGCCGTCTTCCGGTGTCACTTTCATTTGGCTGCCAATGATGAGATGGATGTTCCACTCCCGCGCGGCCACATGCGCCTTGACCACACCGGCCAGGGAACATTCGTCGGCCATGGCGATGGCCTGGTAGCCCAGCTGGGCCGCGCGCGCCACCAATTGATCGGGCGGAGAGGCGCCGTGCAGGAAGGAGTAATGGCTCATGCACTGCAGCTCGGCATAGTCGGGCAGCGTGGGAGCGAGTGGTTTGTCCATGATCAGCCGAACATGCCGTGCAGGTACCAGCGGCCGTCAACGACACGTTCCAGGTAGATCCAGTAGCAGGTCGCGTCGCTTCCTTGCGCGATGTAATAGTCGCGGGCAGCGATTTGATCATTCCACCAGCCGGCCTCAATGCGTTCCGGCCCCTTGAGCATTTTTAGTGGGGAACCATAGAAGGGACGTTCGCCGCGCAGCAGCAGCGGGATGGGTTTGGGTAGCAGCCAGAACGGGCGCTCAAACGCCTCATCCTCGGCGTTGAGCGCCTTGCGCTTCTCGGTGGCAGCAGCCCAGGCATTGCTTTCCTCCGGCCGATGGTCGTGATGCTCGACAGGCGAGAGGACGTTGTCGCTGCCAAGACGGGCGCTGAGTAATTCCAATAGGCGCTTATAGTCGGCGGGGCTGCCGCCCGGCTCGGGAAACAGGTCTTGCGTCGGCGGCGCCATCGCCGTGAGCAGTCGCGCTTCCAGGCGCAGGGCGATGACCGGGGCAACCAGTTCCGTGCGCGCCAGGCGCTCCTTCAGTAGCCGTATCAGGTGTGCGTCGCGCCAGGTCGGCTCCGCCAATCCGATCTCGATCGGCGTGGGCGGGATCGCGGTCTTGCCGCGCTCGTGCTCCAGCAGCAGAACAAAAACACTCACGGCCTGCTGGCGCGCGACCAGCCAGCCGACAAATTGCTGCAGCAGGCCCGTGGCGCCGTCCAGCAGGGCATCGGCGTGTTCGATCCGGTCAAAAGTTTCGATGCGCGCTGAAAAAGTCTCGGGAATGGCGATCCATTCAAACAGTTCAGGAGCGAGTCCATAGGCGCGGTCGAGTTCATCGAGCACGTGCTTGTTCATCCTGCGCTGGATGCCAGGGCGGGGCAGGCGCCGTAGCGCCGCCAGATGATCGGCACCAATGTCCGTTAGCCATTCGAGGTGATTCGCCGTGCTGGGCAGATAGGCGCAGGGCATGCGGTCGAGCTGGCGCTCGAGTGAGCGCATGTGCACCGTGCGCCGCACAATGATCTGGCGTTTGGCCGGCTGCCAGCGCGACAGCAGCCAGGCCCCCATGGCCGTCGGCGCCGTGCCGAGCTGCGCGGTCACCCCAAGCGCTTGCAGGGCAGCGCGAATGCGCCGGCTGATGGCGGCTCGCCCGTTAAACAGGCGCAAGCTGGCAGTCACGTCCAATAACAGGCTGAAGTCGCCGGCATGCGCCACTTCCGGGGTGAACTGGAGGAGGGCGAGCGCGATGGCATTGCTGGTGATCAATTCACGCTCAAGATTACGCTCCAGGATGACGCTATCCGGCGAGACGGCCGCTACACCGCCAGGGCGCATGCCGACGCGCACGCCTTCGGCAAAGGCTTGCTGCGAGACGGTGATGATGCGGCCTTTCTCGACCACCGCATACGGCCCCGGCTCACACCAGCGCGGCCTGAGGCATTCGAGAGGCAACAGTGGGAGGTGTACGCTGAACCAGAACCGCATTTTGATCGTCCAAAAATCGTTGACGTGCCGGCATGTCTGCCAGCGGGATAAAGAGTGGCGCCTCATGATGTGGGCCACGCCGTTTGATGATGTGAGCGGAAATGCCACCAGCGGCGGGGCGCAACGCCAAGCGCAATGGTGCAGGTGAGGCATCGGCCGCTGCGCTCATCGGCCGGACCAGCCAGAAGAACGTTTCGGTTGTCTGCGCCGCCAGATTGAGGCGCCGCAGTGCCTCGTCGCGAATATTGGCTTGCCACAACAGCACCGCGCCGCAGCTGCCATTGCGCAGGATCTGCTCGGTGGACCAGAGAGCATCTGCGGTGCTAGGGGCGCGTATCCAGAGCAGGTTCGGGCAACTCAGGTCCATGAATTTGCAGGCGGCGGAGTTGGGCAAGTACGGCGGCTGCACCAGGGCGATCCGACGATGTTGCGATAGTTGTGCCAGCACTGGCCGCAACAAGTGCATTTCCCCGATACCCGCTTGCTGAACTAGCAACTCCGTGAAGGTCGATTGCGGCCAACCGTTGCCCGGAAGTTCGTGATCCAAGACGCTGTGACCGGTAGTAACAGTGCTGGTTGTTCCTCGACTCAGCTCACTAGCCCGCCAGACGTCACGCAGCAAGGCACTATTGGCCAGTGTGGTAGGGCTGCTACGTTGAAGGGAAGGTGAAAGCATGGTGGCTGGCTTGCGAGGTTGTGGATCATTCTCAAAACTACTGTACATAAATACAGTATATGCTGAGGACGTCAAAAACTGCAAGGTCCATGAATTTCTTGAATTGTTAAAACTAACGGTTGTGATGGCACGAAAGAGTCAAGAGGATCGCCGAAGCTCAAGCATCGTTTGCTTGAGCGCGACGGTAGTCTCTGCAGGGCAGATGAATAACCAGGTCAACGCCAATTTCGTCGTCAGATCAGGCAGCCACGAGATCGCACACCAGGTATTTGGCAGAACACCCAGGCCCATAGCACGATCCATCGGTTTTACAACTTCCAAAAACTATGAATAAGGAAAGTCTCAGCTACTGGTGGCGATTCACCTCAAATGTTCTCGCCTGGAAGCTTGCATAGATAGACAATACAGCGCAACCAAGAACGTGTGATTCACCTAGGCCTGGAGCGGGCGGGTGTGCGAGTCCCGCACTGCTGGCACCTCGTCAGGTGCCGAAAATCTCTTGGATTCGAGCACTTATTTGTTGGCGGATGTTGTTGCTGGACATTACTGGATCATCTGGATCGATGCAAAATTCGGCAGTAACGTCACTGCCAGAACCACTTTTAGCAAATGTCAGATCGAGCCACATTGCCCCTGATTTTCCAGGTGTACCTGACGAGACAGTTTGAGCTAAATGGTAAAAGGCGCCGCTTTGCTTTTCATGCTTGTATCCCTGATCAACCAAGTAAGTTCGATCAACCGTTTTTCGGTAAAACGTGATCTGTTCAGGCGACTTAAATCCGAAACGGGTCATTGCGCGTCCATAAAGCGTATCAACATCGACGCTACTTTTATGAATCGGCAGTACCGTGCATCCTGATTCTTTGGAGTAAGTGGTGGCTGAAATTCTATTGGGATATAAATTGCCTTGGCGTATGTGGGAAGGCGCAGCTATATTGGTGTCGATCTTTAACAAGCCATTGAGTGATTGAACAAATTCGGCGCAAGCCACGATATTTAGTGCGATGATTTCAATCCAAGCGATATTAATGAATTTCACAATATCTCCGTATTCAGAGCGGTAATATTTCCCACTTCCAAAGTCACCGATATTTTCGGCTCCATGGTCTAAGTGTGTGTCGCCCGATCTGCTGCAGGCCGTGCCTTCACCGATTTACTATTGCAAAAACTTTTCGTCGAACGCTTTCTGCCTTTGCTTTTCCACGTGCTTGTCGTAGCGGTCCATTGCCAACAATCCTGCAATGCCCGCTAGTAAGATGACGATGACGATCATCAGAACTTTACGCATTTTGCACCTCGACACAATCCACTATGTTTGCGAGCTGACCAGTCCGGCATCCCGAAGTTTTTGCAAAAAAATGTACCCATCCTCTTCTTCTGTAAAGATATCTTCACCGTCGAGCATGTACGCCTTGAGCCATTCCGCGATACCAGCTTCTTCATTTTTCAAGGCCAATTCCGTCTGCGCAAGGCGATAATGCACAAACGGGTTCTCTTGGCCATCAGGACCATTTAGCGCATCGAATAATGCCTCGCGCGCCGCAGAAAAATCAGCAAGGTGGTGGAGCGCATCGCCAATGGAGGCTTTCAGCCAGGTATACGCTTCCCACTTAGCCTGTGGTGCAGGGAGCAGATCAAGGGCCTGCGTCCATCTCTCCGCTGCTTGGCTGAATTCGCCTTGATCGGCCAGGTCATTGCCCATTTCTGATAGCAAGTCGATCTGCTTGCTTACATTGGAAGGTAAGTCCATTCAGTTTCCCTTTTGCTGCTGTTCAAGCGCCCGGTTCCGGTCATCGAGTTCATAATACGAGACCTCTTGGAGAAAGCCAGGCTGTCGCATCTTCTTTATGCGCCATATCAGTAAATCGCAGTTCATACCATTTATTATCGCTCGCAAGAAACTCTGACTGTCCAGTGAAAGCATTATCACGTGGGACATTCACAGAGGGTATTCTCTGAGCACCATATGGCCTATACCGTACTTTCAGGATACTTTTTGCATTCCTTCAAGAATTCACATCGGCGACACTGCGATATTGATTCCGCGTGATCGGCTGAAATCGTTTGGCTCAATAAAGCGATTCTGCGGTGATAAAATGCCGTGATTTGTTTGTGATTAAGCAAGAAAACCTTGATGGCTCTACGCCCAGGTATCTCAGGGTGCTCAACAACGACAAATCCATACTCGTTCACCTTGGCGCCGCTTGCCAATTCCAGAACCATCTTTTGGACCGAAAGTTCGATCACGTCCGACATGAACACGCGCTCCACACTTCGGATTTTGTATTCCATTAACGTGAGTC
This sequence comes from Janthinobacterium sp. OK676, assembly GCF_900103595.1. Classification (NCBI taxonomy): domain Bacteria; kingdom Pseudomonadati; phylum Pseudomonadota; class Betaproteobacteria; order Burkholderiales; family Oxalobacteraceae; genus Janthinobacterium; species Janthinobacterium sp. OK676. The sequence continues at coordinate 25,699 of NZ_FNHA01000009.1, read as the reverse complement.
TTCCTTTGTTGCGATAGACTCGATCAACACGCGCCAGGAGTTTGATGGGGTGGTCGATTGAGAAAGTTTGCTCTGCGTAAGCCAGGCTGGCGTAACGCAATTCGTTCGGGAACCAGCTGGGGCGCGTTCGACACGTGGCATGCCTTCGCACGCCACGTACAACACAGAGCAACAGAAGCACCCAACTCACATGCCAGAGTATCGATAGATAAGTCGAAGTGTTCATTTTTTTTCATGAATGCGTGTGACAAGGCGAAGGCGCGCTTGGCGCCTTTGTAGCACTTGTCGATGTCGCGACCAGCACCGTTGTTGGCGCAGTCTCAAAAAAACCGTTCGAACGGATTTCCCCATTTGAACGCGCATGTTGCGCACCGCCGATAGGCTTCTTGGCAATACCTTGTTCAACCAACTGTAGAGTTTGGTCGGGCGTCTAGGTAAACTGTTGGCCTCGATAGCGGAGCGCTCTCTCAGGCCAATTGGCGCAAACGGCGCGGTATTCAAATCCAATGTTTCGATGAAGAACCTCACGTGTTGAAGCTCTCCATAGGCCCGTGCCTGTTCGCGTTCGGGCGAGCAGCGTGGGCCAAACCTGTCGGCCAAAACGATCTTGCGTTCGCAGAACCCCATTTCGGCCAGTTGGCTAGCACTGATACGCGGTAGCTCTTCGTTTTCCATGGATTACTCCTATTCGCTTCTTGATGGGCCAAAAAGCTCCATCGATGCCAACGCGGCGACGGTGTCTTGATTCGGCGTGTTTGGTTCAGAATTTGGTTTGCTGAGGCACGGTGCTTCCATGGTCGACGTGGTCTGCCCGGATTGCTGTACTACCAGCCCGGCATAGGCCAGCGTGCGCAGACGATTCACGCGGCGCGGTCCCTTAGGAAACCTGATGAGATCGTCATACAGGGGAGGGTTGTCCGCGCGCTCCAGCTCTACACTCAAACGGATAGTGATGGGTGTGCCCATGATTTAAGTCGCCGTGTCTAGCGGCTCTGTGCCATCTGTCCGTGCCGATGCAGCGTCCGCCTGCTTGGCCAGTTCTGTTCCAGCAAACTGAAAACCTTTGACGTTGGCAAAGATCGGATCCTTGAGTTCCTGCAGCTCGTGATGCGGGAATGCGGTTTTCAGTGCTTTTCGATAGAAGAAGGCGCCACCGCCGACCAGAATAATATTTTTGATGTCGGCAGCGTCGCCCACGTAGTGCAGCATCTCGGCGACAGCCTGCTCCGGGATTTTCTGCGCGAGCGGCAGGTGTTGGGCGATGTCGTACTCTTTTTGAAAGATGACCGGTTTCTTTCCCGTCCGCAGCGCCAAATCGATCGCGTCGTATTCCCGGTAATGAGAGCCGGTGGCTCGGCTGATTCCTTCGATGATCGAGTGGAGCACGTCAAACATGCCACGCGGTACCGAGTGGCTGCGCTTGTCAATTTGCTGCATACCTTGCGTCACGAGCCAATCAAACGTCCGCCGACCTGGATCGATGATCAGATTGCGCTCCTTGCGCATCTGGGCAAGGCGCCCATGGGTCAGCCCGCAGTACATCAAGGCTCCGGATGGCTGCGCAATTGCTTTGACGCGCGCGATCGTGATCTTTCTGCCTTCCGCCAGGGTGTGTTCACCGGTCACGCGGCGTTCCAACGCCGCCACCTGCTTCTTGAGCTTATAGGTGGCCACGGGTAGGCCAAGTACCAGGAGATCGATCCGGTCCAGACGCATGTAATGCAGTGCACCCAGTAGCAAAGCCAGATATTCGGGCGTTGCACTGTAGCTGTCGTGCTGCAGCACATTGGCATTGAAGATGTCGGAAGCCAGGTGAGCGTCTGGCCCGACCTCATAGTTCAAATCGTCGACCGGGACGCAGACGGTACGGCGTTTTGTTCCCCAGGTTTCCTGCTCATAGATCGTTTCACATGGGTGGGCCTGCGAGGGAAACATCGCGCAGCGCACCTCACCGGCGCTGACCGTCGCAATGAATTTGGTATTTCCTCGGCCAATGTCCACGGCCCGCACGATGGGTTCCACTTCGTTCTCCTGATTGCTGCAAGTGATCAACAGTAATAGTGGGGCGGTACGTACTCCATGGGAAAAGCCCTGATTTTTTGCCAGAATTTGTAATGAGTGCCAATCCAGACGTGCTGGGGAACGACTGGAGTCGCGCTGCGGCGCGGCTATACTGGTGCATGTCGGCGTGAAATCGCATCGGATCTGCGCTGGAATTGCGCCGCATCGCGGACGTATTTTCGTCGCTCATCTGTGTACTTGGCTCAGTCCGTTCCGATGTTCAAAACCATTTACAATCAGAGGAATGGCCACGCGGCGTTCTTCATAGGGAGAAATCCTCGCCAGAGGCACTTACCAAATAAATTCGACCTCAATCACAAATTTTCAGCGCCGAAAATCGGCTTGACATTCGAAAAAACTGATCATATTCTGTGACGACTGTCTGGACCCACTTCCAGGAACATCGCGTTCCGAATGTGGCGCTGGCAAGCGTGGTATGCCGTTGCAGTCGTTACCTGTCTATCGAAGCGAAGTTGATCGGCCGCGCCCTGCGGTCGAGTTGAGTGGTATGTCAGTGAAGAAGTAGGTCGGGCTGCCCCTGCCGGGGGTAACTGCTCGCGCGTGATTTCTCGTCAAGAGACGCTTGTCAAATCGGAGAGGGCCTTGCGGCGCTCCGTCGCTAATTTACGATCCTGGTAGTGTCGATGTATCGCCTGCGGCCGCGAACCGCAGGAGAGTGATTTATCACCTATTCAATCTTCCTGCTGTACGAAGAGCCTATCGCGGTGCCTTGTTGTGACGTTGCCGAAGAAGCTTCGATCAACCTGGTTAGTGCGCAATCACGAAGCAGCCTGGTGGTAGGGCTGGTGGGATGACCGTGAGGGAAGAGGGGCAAGGTCCTGGTTCAATTGAGAGTGGCCGGGGCACCTAAATGTCTTTGTGGCGCCAGCGCCGCACTGCTCGCGCAAGACGCGGGGACTAACACAGAAGGAGAAATTCGCTGGTTATTCGCATGAGCATTTTTAAGACACCGCGCCTTCGGGCAAATAGAAAATCCGCCATCGACGCTGAGATAGGGGCAGCGCGTTGGAATAGATAGAACATATCTCCCTCGTCGGCGCAGCAGGCCAGGCGCCGATGCCACTAAATGGCCACACCGGGGGCATGCGTGCCAGACAGTGCAGCATGCCAAGTCGACAATCCTTGAGTATCAGGAGGGAGAAGTCATGACCCACAACACACAATGGAGGGGGCAGCTCGATGCGTTGCTGGACGCATTCAATGAGCGGCATGCCCGCATCGGTAAAGGAATTTCGCATAGCACCAGGGAGGCGCGCAGCCAGGGGTTGTACCGCATTTTCGCTTTGCTGCGCAAATTGGGTTTTAAACCCATACCGGAGAACCTGGCGGAACGGCACGTGCGCGCGTTGATGGCGTACTGGACGGCGCAGCCGTTACCGGCAGATGTGCTACTTGATATGCCGATGACCATACCGCGCCGTGCATACCCCTGCAGCGCGGCCTACATTCAGCAGCAAATGAGTTTTATCCGGGTCTTCGCCAGCTGGATCGGCAAGCCGGGCCTGGTGCGCAGTGCCGAGAGCTATGTGAACGATCCGGCTCTGGTACGCCGCTCCTACGGGGCGCTGATCGACAAGGGGTGGGAGAGTCATGGTCTTGCCGTCGATGAGGTCATTGCCGCCGTCGATGCGGTTGATAGCCACGTGGGAGGGCAGCTGGCGATGATGATCGCGTTTGGCCTGCGCCGCAAGGAGGCCGTCATGTTTTGCCCGCGCGCCGCCGAAGTACCGGCGTATGCCTTGCCGGCCCAACATCCTCGATCCGATCACTATATTAGCTTTTTGCGCATCAAGCGCGGGACGAAGGGCGGCCGGCTGCGCTACGCGGCAGTGCGTACAGCCCAGCAACGGCAAGCGCTGGCGCGTGCACGCTGTTTAGCCCGGCAGGACTGGGGGCATATCGGGCATCCTGGGCTGTCCTTGAAACAGTCGCTGGACCTGTTTTCGAATGTGGTCCGTTCAGTAGGGCTGACCAAGAACGACCTGGGTGTCACGCCACACGGCTTGCGGCACCAGTTCGCCGGTGATCTGTACTTTGATATCACGCAGGTGCAGCCGCCTGTGCGGGGCGGCGAGCTGTTAATCGATCGTGAGGTCATGGCGGACGCTTATCGGCAGGTGGCCGAACAGCTGGGCCACCATCGCCCGCAGATCAGCAATGCATATCTGGGTTCGCCGGCGGGCCGGCGCAGTGATGAAGTGGATTTAATGGGAGCGGCATCATGAAACGGGGACATTGGCAGCGTTGGTCGGCAGGGAATCCGCGTGCGCGATGGGTCAAGCGCGCCGTGGCCAGTGATGATGGAAGAGCGCGAATCGAGGAGGGAAAAGCTGGGGGCTCGCGCGCGCCGCGTCCGCCGCGCGAACGCTATGAAGCCGTTCTGGCCAGTTCTCGCGGTATGAGCGGCATGCTGGTCCGCGCTGCGTCGCAGTTGCTCAATGCTGTGCGGTTGCGCCGACTCACTGAACATCGCCGGCGTATCGCGCAGTCGCGCGCGGTGTTGCGGGCCGTGCGGCAGTTCACGGGGGAGGGATACGCGGCACGGTGCCTGGCTTATCTGCGCAGTGTGGATCCTCTGGTGTTCGAAGAGGTGGTGCTCTCGGCTCTGGAAGACGCTGGGCTATTTGTATTGCGCAACCAGCGGTACTCCGGGGATGGCGGGATTGACGGCAAGGTGTGGCTGCCGGGGCAGGGCTGGTATGCGGTGCAGTCGAAGCGCTACGGCGGCCATGTGAATCACCACCACGTCGCGGCCTTTGGCGAGGCCATTTGCCATCACGGTTTCGGGGCGGGACTATTTCTGCATACCGGACGCAGTGGCGCAGCCGTGTATCCCCATCTGACCAAAAGCAAAGTGGTGCTGGTCAGCGGCGCTAGTCTCGTGAAACTGGTGCTGGGAAGGCGCGCGGAGGACGTCGTATGGAACTGAATGCGGGGGACCAGCAGTTGTTGCGAGCATGCCGGACAGCCGGATCCACCTACACGGTGATTGAGAAAAGCGGATGCAAGGGGCTCGAAGTGGCCGATGCCCGCCTCGCGGCGCAAGCTTATTATGATGCGCCGGTGGAGGGGCGGCCGTTTGTTATATGCAATTTTAGTCACACATCATGCGTGATTGCTGACACGCGGCGCGTCTCGCGATGTGGCCGCCTGGAAAAGCATGTGATCGTGACTTGTGACGATGGGGGAAAATTCATGCGCTGTTTTAATCAATTGGTGCATGAGCGCTTTAGACTGCTGCAGACAAGCCAGATTTGAGAGTGAACGATGTGCCTGTCAAAGCAGCAGGTGGTTAGAGGCAGATAATTTCTTCGGAGCATGGATTTATTTCAGCAGGTGAGTTGACCGTTCCTCACTTCTTCGCAGCAGTTATGGGTTGACAGGCATCCGGTTGCCGACGGATGACTGCAGCCGGCGACTGTGTACGGATCGCTATCGGTGAGTAGCCTGGGAACGCATCGAGCAACCTTGAACGATCGATTTTCGGTGAACTTTCGTCCCGGTGCGGCTTGAATTCGTCAAGAACTACTGTAAAAATAAGAGTGCTTTCTGTGAGAATCGCTCTCACATTGCTCCTGCCCCATCCATCGCGGATGTATGGCAGGATCTTGCCACTCACGTGGTGAGCGTTGCGGTCGTCACCCGTCATTCATCTGTCGAGTAAGACCTCGACACGTTGCTTCGGCAACCGATCTTCGCCTGGCATTTGTCAGGCTGATGTGCGCAAGCAAAGGATCGTTTGCGCCATGGAAGTACAGTTCACTCGTTACTTCTCAGATTAGGCCCCTGTTCTTAGGAATGGCGGGCCTTTTTTCGCTTGACTATCGGTATTGGACGATAGCCATGCATATCTTCTCGTGTGTGGGGCATCGCGGTCTCCATACGGGGCCATGGTGCCTTCTTTTTTTGGAGAGCTATCATGTCCCAACGACAATTTCTACAGGATCAGCCATACCCGCTTTGCATTTTGCTTGGCGGCACCGGGTTACGTGAGGTGAACGGGGAGGTGCATGTTGTGTGTGCACTGCTGCGGGCAGGCTCAGGCGACCCTCGTATATCGCATGCTTCAGCGTACGCGCAGATGCCATATCAGTGTCATCCTGGCAGTGTGTTCCCGTACCTGAGGTCAGGCATAGGATCGTTATTTGCCTGTGTTGTTCACATCGCGACGAAGCTTTGGTTGCGGCGAACCCAGCTGATGCGGCGCCTTGCCCGGAGTGACTTACACTCCAGACAAGGCACCTGCTGAGGAGACCAACATGGGAACCAGTGTATTTGGAAGGGGCGTCGAGCCTGGCGGAATGGAACTCGACAATGAGCGCTTTGAAGCGGAGTGCCCGGCATGTTTGCATGAACGGGCCAGGTATCACAGCTGGGAAAGCGCCGACTCTGGCACGATCAATCAGCACTGGAGCATTGATTGCCCCGCATGCGGTTATTCGTTGCCAGATGAGGGAGAGTGCTAAAAAGATTGTCTCGTTTGCTCGTTAAAGGGCGCGGGACGTGTGTAGACGAGGGAGCACCAGCATCCGATAGGATGCCGGCGTTCCCTTTTGTTTTTGCGGAGGACATCATGCATCACGAAGCAGAGGCGAGGGCAGGGAAGCGACGGCGCTCCTTGGTCGACATTGAGGAGGAGCGGGTTTGGGCGAGTCTTTATCGGCGCGCGGCAGACCCAGTGATTGCCGCCGAGTTGGTGGCGCATCTGGAAAAAAACGGTGAAATGCGATTGCAGCATAGTGGTCTGTATTTGCGTTGTAAGCATGTGTTGCGAAGGGAAAAAGCGCGTCAGGCACGCCTGCGCAAGATTGGCGCTGGGATCCGTTGGGCGATCCATATGGTATTCGGCGGCCCGATCGGTTGGACGAGCAGGTGGTTCAGGTCGATGGGAGCAGTTCTGTTGGCCTGTTTGCCGGAACGCGAGGATCAGGCAGCCGCTCAGTTGGGCAGGTTGGCATCTGGGGATGCCGGCCCGTTCGCGGCGGGCGAGGAAGTCTCACCGCCAGGGATTGCTCGCCCATTGCGTGAAACCGCTGCAACAGACGCCGGGCAACAGGTCGGTATGAGCGCATCTCGTCGTCCGACAGCGCGCGCTGGCAGCAGGGCGCGTTGATGCACGACCGAGTCTGGCATAGCGGCCGCTGGTCGCGTTGCCAAGATTCATGATCGTGAGCCTTCTGTCTCGGAACCGCATCATGCCTGGATGCACTAGGAGCCAGCTGGTGATCGGTGAAGTATTGTGCCGGCCGATGTGCGGCATGAGGCGACCGTTTCGTCGATGAGCTTATGCAACAACCTCATCTCGTCGGCACGCCCCCGCAAATGCTGTTTGCATTGTGCGATGTAAGCGTCGAGATCGGTGAGCCTTTTGATACCCACCGGTTCAAAACCAGTGACGTAGCGCAAGCGTTCCACGTCTCTCGCCGTCAGTCGGATATGTACGCCAAGTTGCAGCATGTTGTTGCCAATCGTGGCCCTCATCAGATCCTGGATTTGGCATAGAAGGTTTTCTATGCCGATACCGTTGCTCAGGATAGGCATGGATTGAGCAGATTTCAAGTCGCCAGCATACGCCAAGCTGGCATCGTCCAGGTTCCCTGCCGTGTACTGGCATCGCTTGCCCAGGACATTTCAATTCTCTCAAGCATGGAGGACATCATGAAACATCATTATTTACTCTGGAAGAGGAGTGGGAGTCCATACACCAGCGCGGCTGGAGAAGTTGACCCGCTCATTGAACAATTAGAGGCACTGCCTCCAGGGGCGCGCGTGGTCACTCGGGACGGCGCGCAGTTTATTCGAACAAACAGGACGTGCATTTGCTTTTGCGACCTGACGACAGGACACCTGTGTTCAGCAAAGGATCTTTGCTATGGACACGGTGGTGCTACGGAAGACGGCGCAGGGCATTTGCACTGAGGAGTATTGTCATGAACGAAGTCATCAACATAACAATTAGTTTGATTTATCACGAGTATTGCCGTGCGCTTGACATCCGTTACGATGAACGGCGTCGACACGACCTGATGAGCGTGATGTTATATCGCGCTGAGGAGATGGGGTATGACGACTACAAGCGGGGCAATGAGCAGGTGCCGCGCTTGTTTAACCAGGAGATCGGATTGCGGGATGCCTGGCTGATGGGGTTTGCGCAGGCGGCTATCAGCGACAGTGTTGAACAGTTAAGGGCGTTGCAACGTCAGCGCCATCAGAAGTCAGCCGAAGCGGTAGAACCTCACGGAGGCGATGATGGACGATGCTAACGAGGCTCATGGTCTTGCTGTCGTCTTGCAATACATGGAGGCGGCCGAGAGGTGGCGTCCGGACAGCGATGAGTTGGTGCAGCTGGAAGCATTTCAGGCAGCGCTGCACCTAGGCTACGAAGACTACTTCGACGCACGGGACGAAATGCCGTTGGTGTTTCTGTTCAATGAGTCGCTGCAGACCTTATGGCTGGAAGGCACGCATCTCGCCAGGACGGCAGCCGAAATGCGGTTATGCCGTGCGCATGGCGGATGGAAGTGTGATTGTGCCAAGGCAGTAGACGGTCGGTGTTGGAGAAACCAGCTCCGTCAAAGGCGGATATGCGAGCGGCAAAACAGGGTGGCTCAGCTTGCCCCACGATTTGCAGAGGCGTCCTGAGTAAGCATGCTGACAAGCATGTATCACGACAACGGGGGGCATTTGCACTTTGTACCCACAGCGGTGGAAGTGCACAGATGAATGAGGGATGATGAGCGGTAGCTCGCTCATCATCCCTGTTTGTCCAGGCATTCTTCAAGCGATGGCACGGCCAGAGTGTAAGAAGTGCATACCAGAAGGCGGATTGGCGGGTGATGCAATGGTGACTGGTGTGTACATTGAAGACTAGATGAGATCGATGGTGGCGTCAGCCATGGCGGCCAACTCGGGCGTGTGTGAAATAAAAAACTCTTGTTGATAGTTACCCAGTTGCATGACTTGGCGCTTCATCGCAAGGAACATGCGTTTATGCTCGGCATCAAAGGCCCCATCCGCTTCGTCCGAGAAGAGGGTTTCGCTGCGCCGGTTGTTTGACTGGGCTAGATACAAGGCCATGGCGCGCGTGAGGCATTCGTTGATCCAGACGCGCTCGCCTCCGCTCATCTTGGAAGCGCTCTTGGCGAAGCCGGTGTTGGCGTCGTGCACGATGACGTCAAATCCTTCCCTGGATTGCCCTTTGCCCGATTCGAGCAGCGTGCGAATGGATACCGTAAAGCGTGGCCCATAGCACGCCATCAATAAATCGTTCGTGAGCATCGACAGGGCGGGGCCCGCGTCGTCAATGGCCAATGCGATGATGCCATCGTTCCCCAGGCATGTGGCGAACAGAGACCATATTGCCGTCTGCTCTTCAATATGGGCGATGCGGGCATCCAGGGCGGCTAGCGTTTGACGTTGGGCCAGTAGCTGGCGTTGAAGCTCAGTCAGGCGGTGCTGGCGCCCGATCGCTTCCTGCAATTGTGCTTCACATTCTGCGAGCTTGTCCGTGAAGCGCGCGATTTCCTGCTCGGCCTGCGCGAGACGAACCGGATCGAACGGCAAAGGCAGAGCGGCGAGTTGCTGTTCAATACGCTCACGTTCCATGCGAAAACCCTGCGCGATCTGAGCGCGCTCACCTGCAATGGCTGCCAGTTCCTTGTCAATGCGTGCTTTTTCCTGTTTTTCGGTATCTGTTTCATGGTCGACGGCCTGCGCGAGCAGGTGAATCCGGCGGATCACATCGTCAATGCTGTCCCGTGCCTGCTCGATCTCGCTGGCGCGCGCAGCGACTTGCTGATTGGTTGCGCGTCTTTCCCGAGTACGATCCAGGCGGCGCAGTGCCCGCGCCAAGCGCTCTGCCGTGTCTGGCATTGCGGCGATTTGCGCGTCCAGCTGTGACAGCACCTCGGTTTGCTGGCGCTGGGCGTGTTCCAGGCGGCGCAGCGATTGTTCGTGCTGGGGAATGATGGGACGGGCTGAGCGGGCGTGTTCGAGTAGCTGGCATTGTCCCTGGAGCGCGGTCCCCGCGCAGGGAACGAGGGAGGTGAGCGAGAGGCGCTGGTGCAGTGCTCGGATCTGACATACCGTCTCACCGATTTCCCGGTTGAATCCATCGATCTTCTGCAGGGCTACAGCACGCTGGGACGTTGCCTCCGTATGCCGGTCATGCAGCTGACGGCAGATGGCGGCATGATTGCTGCGGTATTCCTGCAGGCGTGTCAGGATCGGTAGCCGCCGAACGGCGCGGGTCACGCGTCGGTGATCGGCGTTGAGCAACCGCAGGTTCGCATGCCGGCTGACTGCAGCCAGATATTCCTGCGCATGCTCGTGCCGCCGCTGCACGATCTGGTGGATCATGGCCTGGCCTACCGCGATGAGGTCATGTTCTCGTTCATCGACTTGCTGATTGCGTGTCAGCAGGCGATCGCGCAGATGCTGCAGTGTTTGGTTGAGCTGCTGGCGCTGGTTCACGTAGGTTGCGGAGGCGGTTTGTTCGGCCCTGAGGGTGGCCAAGGTGTTTTTTTTCGCATCCAGCGCTGCCAGTGCTGCCTGCCTGCCGCGTTGTAAGGTCTGCAGCGCGCCGTCGGGCATGCTCAATTGTCGCGATATCTCGTGATTGTCATCGATCTGTCGCTGTAGCAGCCGCCGTTCCTGCTGCCATCCGGATAGCCCGCAGCGCAGCAGTTTGGCCGTCTCCGCAGCCTGTAGCCCCTTGGTGCGTACGCGCTCGAGTCCGAGCAGGTCACTCAATAGCACTTTGATTTCCGCATTGCGGTAGTGGGCCAGCTGGCGCCTGTTCTGCGCCGAGAATGCCGTGGTAAAAAAAGTGGCGGCTGGGCCGACGATGTCCTCGACGCAGCGTTGGTAGGATTCCATCCGGCCATCGGAGAGGCTGCCGTCTGGGCGTTGCACGGGCTGCCATGTGCCAGCGCGGAGCTGATGCAGGTAGGCCTCGCTCCTGCGCTTACCGTTGAGCCGAATGATGATCTGGGTGCGGTATTGCCGTCCCGCCATTTCCCACAGGAGTTCCTTGCGGTTGACCGGCAAGTACACCTCATCGTAGTAGGAAAAGCTGCCAAGGCCGTCAGCCCCTGCCTTGGACGGCATGGTCGCAAAGGGCGTCATATTGTCTAACACGGTGGTTTTGCCGCGTCCGTTCGGGCCGACGATGGCCACCAGCTGGGCGCCGGCTGTGAGGCGTTCGAAATCGAGCGTCAATGTTTCTCTGTTCATCCCGTCGCGAATACCGATGAAACCCGTCAAGGTGAGGGAAAGAGGGCGCATGGTGATCTCTCCTGGTCAAAGTGTCTTTCGTTCTTTAGTATGAAGCGGAGCACGCGCACCTCAAGGCGGCACAGCCCCGTTTCCCGAAGCATGGCACTCGCTTGTACAAGCGTCGCCAGCAACGGTTTCTGTTGACAGCGCAGCCATAGCAATATCGGCGGGTGAATGGATAGCTAGCTGGGCCAGGCACGCCAATAAGGGCGCTGCTGGCGTATCGACCTGCTGTGCCCACGCATGCACTTGCTCTTCAAGTTGATGGCAGCGTGCCATTCCCGCCGCTCTGGCACGGGTGATCGGGATCACACGGCCTTCGAGCTTGATGCCTGCCGCGCCACGAAACAGTGCCGTGATCGCGTCGCGGTCGATGGTGGTGCGTTCCTCTTCAAGGCACTGCCAGCGGATACGCACCCAGGCACCTTCGATGGAGTGGCTAGCGACGTATTGGTGCAGTGCATGCATATCCGGCGCTCCGGCAAACGCCAGCTCCAGCGTGCGGCGAGCCGGCGTCGCGACGAGCTCGCAGTTGGCGCGGTCCGCGGTGACGTCCCACATCAGGAAACCCTTATTGCCTTGTTCGCCGTAATGCAAGCGTCCAATGGAGCCGGGGTAGGCGATCACCTGCCCGTTGTGGTCCCACGCCTGATGCAGGTGAATATGCCCCAGCATGAACGCATTGGCCTGTGCCTGAAACAGCGCGCCTGCGGTAAATTCATGGTCCATTCCCGCCATCGGCACCCCATGTTCTGTCATGCAGCCGATCACGGTACCGTGGGAGAGCGCGATGGTGGGAATGCCCCGCTGGCGCGCCAGCAGATTGCCTGGCGCGTAGCCGGCCAGGAGGTCCGCCAGATAGTGCCCCACGGCTTGTCCCGCTTGTTCCGCACCGACCATGGCGGCCACATTCGCCTTGTTCATGGTCGGAATGCACGAGCAGAGGAGGGCGCAGTCCGCGTCGCGCCAATCGTTGGCATCGAAACGGCAGTGAGCTGAGGCGCTCCATTCACGTCGGCTATTCAGAATGACTTGCTGCAGGCGGTTAGCCACATGTATGGGATAACGGCCCCCTAGCAGGGAAAACAGATCCAGCGTACCGGGTGGTTCGTGGGAAAACGTCCCTTGCAGCATCAGCACCGGGCAATGATCGGCCAGGCGCCGAACTTGGCGCGCAAGGGCAATCAATGCCGGCGAATGAGCATCCAGGGCATGATCGGTGGTATCGCCCGTAATGACGGCGACCTCTGCCTGTCTTGCGATCGCCTGGTCTACGGCATAGGTGAAGCACGTATCGACCTCGGGCAAGGTCGATACTGCATAGTGCAAATCGGAAAAATGCGCGATGTGCATGACTATTCTCCTTTGGCTGGTGCTGTTGGCGCGCGCGGCCGGGATGACGGCGTATCTGATGCGCGCAGGCGGGCATTGACCTTTTCACAGAAGCCTTCCGGATCATTCTGATAGCGTTCCAGTTCCGCCAGCACGCGTTGACGGCCGTTCGGATTGCACCGCCAGCCGGCTCCCCACTGGCGGTCTGCAAACAGGCCAAACCGATCCTGCTCCACACCATAGGCCGCTGCCAGGTCAAACAGGGTGCGGATTGCTTCCTCTTCGCCGCAGTGGTTGGCCTGCTGAGGTGGTGCCCATGCCGTGGCGTCAGTGGACCCTTTCTGCTGCATGGATGCTTCGCTCTGTGCCGGTTGCTCCAGTGGCACCTCAAGTGCCTCATCGGGGCGGAGCTGCACGGAGACAATGTCTTGTTGTTCGTTTTGCCCCTGCAGGATATGGGCGGCTTGATCGGCCAGGTGCAAAGCGCTTTCATCGTCATGCTGGATCAGGAGGGAAGAGACATCGATTGGTGCTTCCAGCTCGATGATCCAGTGTGCGCTGCGCACGGATTGCCCGGTTTTTGGGTCGATATGGGAGACGTCGCGCAGCTTTTTACTGAAATAGAAGGGCGTGCGGTGCTGATCGAGGAAGCCGGCGAGGCGGCCACCGCGCATGAACGAGATGGTTTCAAAGCGCTCGATGGCGCGGCTCATGGCATAAAAACTGTTCGTGTGCAGGACAAAGGCATCGATCGAGGCAATGCCGGGAATATAGAAAATGAATTTTCCGGTCAGATTACATTGCCGGTTCTGAAATTCCGGGCAGTTTTCGGGATCGCAGACGCCATTGTTTTCTGGTCGTAGTTGCACTGGGCGCCCGCCGAAGGTACGCACCACGCGTTGGCTGCGCTCATCAAAACGCACGGGCGCATACATTTTGCAGTAGCGCGTATGGCCATCTGACGCATATTCGCTCCAGTAGCGTTTGTCATTGCGTGCCCAGGCGGCCAGTTCATGTGGCATGACCAATTGCCAGGTGTCGGCCGGGAAAATGACCGGAAAACGATACAGCCGGATGACGCCGTCGCCGCGCTCTTCGCCAAACGCCGCCAGAATCTGCGCTGCCAGAGCCGGATTGGGAAAGTCATTCGGACGTACGGTGAACCACGCCACATTTTTGGGCACCAGCGGTGCCTTGATGTCCGGGAAGGCCTCGGCAATCTTTTGTCCGATCTCCTCAAACGAACAGTTTGAGGCCAGCCCTTGCTCGTAGATCGCTTTCGCTTGCGGATTGCTCGCTGCCGCCTTGGTCAGCACCTTGATGCCGGCGCGGATCGTGCCGCCCGTGGGAATGCGGGCCGGCCGTTCTCCAAGAACCGTTGGCGGAGCGCCTTGCGGCAGTGAGCGGTTGACGATTTCTTTGTCCATGATGGTCTCCGTGACGTGAAAATGAGCGATAAACCATCCTCGCATTGACCATTCGCGAGTCAACCCCGAGATCCTTGTCCAGACACTTTGCTACGGGGCGAGCGAACCTAGGTCGTTCGAGCGATGGCAAGATGGGTCGTGTTCAAGTGCCGGAGGCGCCTGGATGGGGCGGCTTGCCGGGACTTGTCGCCAGCAAGCGCCGCACGGTAGCAGTGCGTGTCCCAAGATAAAACGCGATCTCGTCGAGTGTGCAGCCGTCGGCCTGCAACCGATGTGCAACAGATCGGCGCGCGCCCAGCACACCCAGACCAGGCTGATTGGCGTAGTGGAAGATGCGCTGCAAGACATCATGTAAACCCTTTTCGGCAGTGGCTTTTGCTGATGGCGAGGTAAACGATTCACCAGTCCGGCTCAGAAATAGGCTACTGTCGCCCTGAAGGCCTCGGTATTCTCTGCGATCGCTCACACCCCATCCAGCGGCCACGCGCCACGCAAGATAGGCGTCAAGCCAGTACAAGACTGTTGCGTCGAGAAGAAGTGGGCGCTTTACGCCATTTGTGGCCGCATCAGCTGGCAGCCATACTGGAGAGGGGTGCTGGCCCGACGCATCGATGTAGTCGGCGATGGTTATCCTGGCGATCTCATTCGGACGTGCACCGGTATGGATAAGCATGAGGAGAAGGGCGATATCGCGCTGTTTGTAGCGGCTATGCCGTGCCGTATGCAGCACCAGCTGGTCAATGTGCGCCCGGGTAATGATCGGAAGTGAGGTTGTGGCCGCATGTTTCGCCAGCGGCACGAAGTGTTCCAGCGCCTCCAGATAATCTTTTCCATGCGCGCGGATCACATGGGCAGTGGGCGCACTGTCCTCGTCGATGCCGACCACACCAACGATGGACTGTAGATCTCGTGCTAGATCGGTAACCGATTTGGACACCGTCGACTTGGTGACACGAAACCGTACTGCGATCTGGTCGTAGGTCTGCCCTTGAAGCATGGCGACAAGCCAGGTCGATGCCAAAGATGGGGGGCGTGGTTCCATATTTCTTCATTCGTGGCAACGGGGACCTTTGCTATTGTTCTCGGGCTCATCGCAGGACTCCAGCCGAAATTACCCGCTTTAGCTAGGTATTTCGATGGCACAAGGAGCAAGAAGACTGAAAGGGCACGTGGTAATTGTTTTAGAATGGCGTTGATTTGGCATGCGTGCTCAAGTCACATACAGGTGTCATTCATAATGTGTATTACCTTCAAGGAGTTCGTATGGATATCTCATCATTGTCACTGGTCGAGTTAAAAAAGCTGGAAGCGCAAGCATCACGGGAAATCGAGACACGCCAAAAAGGCGAACTAGAAAAAGCGCGTGCGGAAATGCTGGCGATTGCCCAGCGGGTCGGTGTGCCGCTGACGCAGTTGATCGCCGGCGTACCAAACACGGCAGCAAAGGGGGCGAAGAAAGCAGTGGCTGCGCTGTATCGCAACCCTGAGAATCAAGAACAGCAATGGAGCGGTCGAGGCCGCCAACCGCTGTGGGTAAAATCGTGGTTAGAGACTCACCAAACCCTTGATGGAATTCGTATTTGAAGTTGTGATCACGGCTACTATTCAGCTTTCGGAGTAGATAACAACGATCAATCCGAGAGGTTGAGTAGGTCATTTAAGGATAGAAAATGGAGTCGAAAGATATTGAAATATCTAATGAAATCGGAAAATATTTGTATCATATCGCTCCGGAAGATGCAAAAATAATTTTGATGATTGCAGTACTTTCTCCTGAGGGTGATGTTGGTCGATTTGATTTTTATTCAAATAACGGAATCGCCGAAAGAAACTTCTCCATCAGTGATTTAGAGACTCAGAAACTTCTTGATTTAGTTGGTGAGCATCAGCAATTCATGGTCAGCAATAATCAGCCAGCATGGACACGTTGCGAATTTACGGTAAATGTTGATGCCGGTAAATTCTCGATGGAGTTGGGTTATGAGGCGGATTTATTTAAAGAAGGTTCGTTGCGATAATCGATAGGTAACTTTTCATTGGCATGGTGAGGTTTCGTCGAAATGGCGAAGTCTCATTCCGTCCGGGGGCGCCGGGGCGGGGTCAGGTCCGGCATTCGTACACGATCTCAGCCTTAGTCGTCTCGATCTGCAGCAGCTTGCGTTTTACTAAATGTCGATACGGCCCGACTGACTGTCCTGCTTGAGATGTGAAAAGCGGCGGCGATGTGGGACATGGTAAAAGCGGTTGAGAGATAGGCGCGTGCTATTGCCTCGTCTCTGTTGCTATAGAGGGCTTTGTATTGCGCTAGTGATAGCGCGACAGCGCGGCGCTGCTGCCTTGGCGTATCTTTGTATGCATCGGAACGCTGCGATTGCTGATGTGCCGAAACGAAGGCGTCATCGCCCAGAAGCATCTGGTGACAGGTATGCGCGAGCGGACTAGTTTCGCCCATCCCAGCCGCGACAAACCGAGAATAGTTGGCGACCGCCTCTTCGCGCGTGGTGCCAAACTGGTTCAAGAGCCAGTCACGCGTCAACCAGCATGGAGACGCTGTGTCGTCCAAAACGTAGTGATGGCTGCTCCAGTACCAGTCGTCGGGTGATGCCACCATGTGCGCCCGGACTGGATTCAAGATGATGTAGCGGGCTAATTCCAGCAGATAATTTTCTTTCTGTACCAAGATGGCTTTGTAGCGGCCTTGCAATACGTGCCCGACAAGCTTGTGGCGTCGATTGAAATGCTGGGTATAAACACCATTGAGTTGGCGCATGCCTTGCGACAGATTCGCCTCGACCGTTTCAACGAGCAGTTGATAATGATTGCTCATCTGGCAGAAACTGTGCACGATAAAATGGTGCCGTTCACACACATGTTCTAATACTTTTTGCCAAGCAAGGCGATCAGTATCGTCCCGATAAATTGCGCTACGCCGGTCGCCGCGCGAAGTAACGTGGTAGAGAGCACCGGCAAACTCAAGTCGTAGTGGTCGCGTCATACGGTACAGGATATCTGAGCCTTACGCATTGGCACTGAGATTGCGCAGTGGTTTTAGGTTGGATATGGCTGGGGCCGTGTCGGAATGGCGGACCTGACCCCGCCTCCGTGTGACCCCGCCTCCGTGAAAAACTATTTCGCCTAATCGCAGACCTGACGTAACAGCAATTTATAATGACGGTCGAGTGGCGCGCGTAGAGGTTCAATCTGCAACAGATAATCCTGCAATTTTAAGGAGTAGGACTGCCGCCTTGGACGCGCAGCTCAGAGTACAGGGCTTCACGCCGCTTCCACCAAAAGTGGTCGTTCCTACACGTACACCAAAACCACGATAAGAGAATTCGATGACTGAGAAAGCATTTGCAATAGGACTATATAGTTACACGACTCCAGCTCCAGGTGCTGATGGCTTTAAGGCGTTCTACGATTTAGTTACGTCAATTTTCCATCGTGTCGGGATTGCACCAACATATTTTGCGGCCGAAGGTTTGGGTTATAAGGGCGATTTAACCAAAATTGGCGGAAGAGTATACACAAAGGCGCTGAAATCTGGGTTTTCTGATATTCATGTGATGTCATTGGTTGCAAATCCAGAAGGCAGCGCAGAGCCTGGTTATGATGGTTTTGCTTCGGCCTCTTTAAGTTATGTTGAAGAGATTGGTGAGACGTTGTTTTGTTTGGCAATTGAGGAGCGCTTCTTGAAGTTTGGCGGGGATATTTTTGAAAGCATTTTAATGTCGTGTATTGGCCTGCTCCAATGGGATTTTGGGTATGCTCTTTCTGAATTTATTGAAAAAAAACCCGAATTCCATGTCCTGGGTCTGGACGGTGGAAAGTTGACTGCTGAGGATCGAAAGCGTTTAAATAAATGGTATGCGTCTCTGCCTGAGGTACGCCTCCAAAAAATTCGAGATGTCTATCCAGTAAACGTCCTAAATGATACGCAATTAAATGCACAGATTTCAGCTTCTCAGACCTTGGAAGATATTATTCGTGCAGATTCATTCTCTTCTTTGCGGCGTGTTGGGGATCATCAGCTTTGGTTGTGGGAAGTCCAGCTCGGCGGTTTAGATAATCTTCGAAATATGCTTGCAACCGGCAACGTATTGATCACATAACGACGTGGTGATCAATTCGCTTTCGGGAGCCAGTGTCAGGCCTGCCATTCGCGGGAGCCAGGGTCCGGTTGATCTAGTCCGGCATTCGTAAACGATCTCAGCTTTTGCCATCTCTATCTTCGGCAAGTTGGGCTTTATTAAATGCCGATACGGCTCGACAGACTGTCTTGCTGGAGACGTCAAAAGCGGTGGCGATATCGGACATGGTTTGGGCATCGGCATGGCTAAGGTCATGTCGGAGTGGTGGACCCGATCCCGATCCCGTTCCATTCATGCCCCGTTAGCCGAGGAGCTGGGGGCAGATGCCGTCTTGAATGGCAAGTCCTTTTGTTAAGTTGCACTTAATTGAATTCCGATACGGCTTGACTGACTGTTCTGCTTAAATGGAAGAATTATCACCGTGTATCCACCTCTCAATATACTTCTCTCGTTCTGGCGTTGTTGTTAGCTCATTGCATGACTATACTTCAGGGATATTTTTTGCGTTTGGAACTAAAGAGCGATATAGGTGAATTATGTTTATAGAAGCCATTGAATTCCCATTTCTTGCTCGTTTACAAAATGAATGGTTGGTTATCAGGGATGAACTTGTCGCTTTAAGGGCGGCTTATTGGACGGAATGGCCTGAGAGGGATATTTATAACGGCGACTGGAAAGTGTTTGGTCTGTATGTTTTTGGAGAAAAGAACCTGAAATTTTGTGATCTATGTCCGCGTACAACCGAAATTATCGAGGAAATTCCTGGTATGGTGACGGCGGGTTTTTCATCCATGGCTGCTAATACTCATATAACGCCACATCGGGGCTATACGGACGATGTATTGCGTTGCCACCTGGGGTTGGTTACTCCAGAAAATTGTGCTTTGCGTGTTTCGAACCAGATACGTACCTGGACACCTGGTTCCTGTTTTGTCTTTGATGACACTCAGGAGCATGAAGCCTGGAATCGGAGCAATGCTACGCGAATAGTGCTTTTGCTTGATTTTAAACGTGATGAAAGCACTGATATCATTTTCCCAGAGGAAGTATTCGCATATGGCCTGAATTAATCAGCCAAGATGGCAACTCGGAATGCCAGGATCAGTTCTGCCATTTGTACACGATCTCAACTTTGGCCGTTTTGAGCTGAAGTAAGTTAAATACCGATATGACTCAACTGACTGTCTTGCTCGAGACGTGAAAAATGGCGGCGATGTGGCCATGGTAAAAGCGGTAACAGATAAGCGCGTGCCATTGCCTCGTCTCTATTGCTATAGGGGCCCAAAATTTCTCCAATGACAGCGCGGCGCGCAGCCTGGCGTATCTTGAATGCATCGGAACGCTGCGATTACTGATGTTCCGGCACGAAGCGCGCATCGTCCACGAGAGTTGGGTGGCAGGTGCGAGTGAGTGGACTAATTTCCCATCTCCCCCCGCGACAAACCGGCAATGACAAGGCCGCGCGGCTTTTTACTAGTGGTAATTGGATAGTTGAAAGGCAGTTACCAAAGAGGTAAAGTTCTCAAGAAATAAATATAGTTGCCGAATAGAAATAACCAATTTATAATTTCCTTACATAAATAATTACGTAAGGCAACATATGCACCTGCGTTTGACGCCATGGTGCGGTGTATTTTTGTTCAGCGGCACCTTGTGTGCCGCCGTGTCCGCGCAGACCCGTCCCGAAATCGCGCCGCCCCTTCCCACTACGCCTGGCACCAGCCAGCGCGACGATGCTAGCCAAGAATTGATACGCCAGCAAGAACGTGAGCGCCTCCTGCGCCAGCAGCAGGAGCGCAATCCCGACGTGCGCCTGCTTGAGGCGCCGGCGGCCGTGTCCGCCAACCGCTTGCCGGCAGGCGAGTCGCCGTGTTTTACGATTGACCACCTGGAATTGCGGGGCGAGGATGCCGCCCGGTTCCAATGGGCATTGGATGCCGCCGGGCGCGACGACCTGGGCGCGCCGGATTCTGCGCTGGGGCGCTGCCTGGGCACGCAGGCCATCAATGTGCTGATGGGCCGCATGCAGAACGCCGTGATCGCGCGCGGTTATGTCACCACGCGCGTGCTTGCCGAACCGCAGGACTTGAGCCGTGGCACCCTGGCGTTGACCTTGATACCGGGGCGCATCCGCCAGATCGGTTTTGCGCCCGGCACCAATCCCCGAGGTACCTGGTGGAATGTCGTGCCGGCGCGCCCGGGCGAGCTACTCAATGTGCGTGATACGGAGCAGGCGCTGGAGAATTTCAAGCGCGTGCCGACGGCCGAGGCCGATATCCAGATCATGCCGGCCGAGGGCGGCAACGCCAAGCCGGGCGAGAGCGATCTGCAGATCCAGTGGAAGCAGGGCTTGCCGTTTCGGCTGGCGCTGGGCCTGGACGATGGCGGTTCGCGCTCGACGGGCAAGCTGCAGGGCAGCGTGACCCTGTCGTACGACCACTGGCTGACCCTGAACGACCTGTTTTACCTGAGCCTGAACCAGAACGTCGACGGCGACCGCAACGGCCCGCGCGGCACGGGCGGCATGGTGGCCCACTATTCGATTCCCTACGCCTACTGGCTGCTGGCTTTTACGGTGAGCGACAGCCATTACCACCAGTCCGTGGCCGGCATCAATCAAGACTATAACTACAGCGGCGCCAGCCAGAACCGTGAAGTGAAACTGTCGCGCCTGGTGTACCGCGACGCGTCGCGCAAGACGACGGTGTCCCTGCGCGGCTGGCAGCGCGCGGCGCAAAACTTCATCGACGACACGGAAGTGGAAGTGCAGCGCCGCCGCATGGCCGGTTGGGAACTGGGTATCGGTCACCGCGAATTCCTGGGCCAGGCCACCCTGGACCTGAACCTGCAATACCGGCGTGGCACGGGCGCGATGGATGCGCTGGCGGCGCCCGAGGAAGCGTTTGGCGAAGGCACATCGCGCTTCAAGCTGCTGCTGGCCGACGCGGCCCTGGCAGCCCCGTTCACGCTGGCCGGCCAGTCGCTGCGCTATTCCGGCAGCTGGCGCATGCAGCACAACCGCACGCCGCTGGTGCCGCAGGACCGTTTTGCCATCGGCGGGCGCTACACGGTGCGTGGTTACGACGGCGAAAGCAGCCTGTCTGCCGAACGGGGCTGGCTGCTGCGCAACGAGCTCGGCATGCCGCTGGGCAGCAGCGGCCAGGAAGCGTATGTCGGCCTGGATCACGGCGAAGTATCGGGACCGTCCGCCGAATGGCTGATTGCGCGGCGCCTGACGGGCGGCTTCGTCGGTTTGCGCGGCCAGTGGCTGGGCGTGCAGTACGACGCCTTTGTCGGCTGGCCCTTGCGCAAGCCCGAGCTGTTCCGCACGGCCAGCCATACGGCCGGCTTTAGCCTGAATGCCAGCTATTAAAAAATAACGATGTGAGACGCCGCCATCGACCAGGTGTTCTCTCCCTTTTTCGCATCATTTAATTGTCATTAGGACATTTCATGAACAAGAACCTGTACCGCATCATCTTCAACAAACGCCGTGGCCAACTGATGGTCGTCGCCGAAAATGCTTCGTCGCAAGGCAAGGCGGCCAAGGGCGAAGGTGGCCTGGATAGCGGCGTATTTGATGGCGATGGCGGTGGCGGGATCAATGGACGCTTGCGGCCGCTGGCCTTGGCGATATTTGGCGCGCTGGGCATGGTAAGTTTTGTCGCCGGTCCTGCCATGGGACAGATCGTGGCCGACCCGAACGCGCCGGGCCGCCAGCGTCCGACCGTGGTGCAAAGCGCCAATGGCGTGACGCAGGTGAATATCCAGACGCCGAGCGCGGCGGGCGTCTCGCGCAATACCTACAGTCAGTTCGACGTGACGGCAAATGGCGCCATCCTCAACAACAGCCGCGGCAACGTGCAGACGCAGACGGGCGGCTGGGTGCAGGGCAACCCGTGGCTGGCCGGCGGCAGCGCGCGCGTCATCCTCAACGAAGTCAACTCGGCCAATCCGAGCCAGCTGCGCGGCTACGTGGAAGTGGCGGGGCAGCGGGCCGAAGTCGTCATCGCCAACCCGGCCGGCGTGAGCGTCGATGGCGGCGGTTTCATCAATGCTAGCCGCGTCGTGCTGACGACGGGCACGCCGATGCTCAACGATGGTAGCCTGGACGGCTACATGGTGCAGCGCGGCGTGGTCACCATCAACGGGCGCGGCCTCGACACGTCGCTGAGCGACTATACGGCCATTCTGGCGCGCGCCGCGCAAATCAATGGCGGGATCTGGGCGCAGGAACTGAAGGTGGTGACGGGCGCCAACCAGATCGATGCGGCACATGGCGTGGCGGGCGGCATCGCCGGCACGAGCCCGGCGCCAGCCTATGCGCTGGACGTGGCGCAACTGGGTGGCATGTACGCGGGCAAGATTACTTTGATCGGCACGGAAGCGGGCCTGGGAGTGCGCAATGCGGGCGTGCTGGCGGCCACGGCGGGCAACCTGGTGCTGCAATCGAACGGCTGGCTGAGCAACAGCGGCAACATCCAGTCCGCCGGCAGCGGCAGCCAGACCAGCATCGCCGTCACGGGCGACGTGGCCAACAGCGGCACCGTGTATGCGGGCGGCGACAGCCAGGTGCAGGCACAGGGCAATATTACCAGTAGCGGCCTGATCGCTGCACAAAACAATGTCACGATGCAAGCGTCTGGGGCTGGGTCGCATATCGATCTGGCTGCCAGTGCCGTCATTGCCAGTGGCCTCAATGCGGACAATAGCGTACGCCAAGCCGGTGACTTGCGCATTGAGGCTGGCGATACGATTCTCATCCATGGCAATAGCGTCTCGGGCGGCAATAGCCAGATCGCGGCTGGCCAGCTGGACCTGAAGGATGCCAGGGTGTCCGGTGCACAGTTGAATCTGTCGGCAAGCGCGGGCGATCTCGATGCCAGCCGCGCGAGTATTGCAACACAGGGCGGGTTGTCCCTCAACGCAACAGCTACAGTGCGCACGGACGCGGCCGTCGTGACCGCCAATCAGATTGATCTGCGCGCGCATGATTTGTCCAATATCGGTGGGCAGATATCTCAATTTGGTAGCAGCGATCTGCTGCTTCAGTTGCCAGGTACACTGAACAATAGTTCCGGACGCATTGCGAGCAATAGCCAAAACCTGGCTATCCGCACACAGCTGCTCTATAACGTCGATGGCAAGATGGAACACGCCGGCACGGGAGCATTCACCATGGCGGTGGCCGATACGCTCCTGGGGCAGCGTGGACGAATTATCACGAATGGCGGCTTGTCGCTCGATGCCAGCAAGCTTGATCATCGCGATGCGGCCATGTCGGCGCAGCAGATTGGCATCAAGAGCGCAGTGCTCGACAATCGCGGCGGCAGCATCAGCCAGACCGGTTCCGGCCAGGCATCGCTGCTGGCAACCCAAAGTCTGGATAACCGCGCCGGCAGTATTGAGTTTGGCGGCAATGCGGCGATAGCGACTTCGCTACTGTCGAATGCCAAGGGACGCATTACCTCCACCCAAAGCATCGATGTCAAGGCAGGTTCGGAGCTGAATAACCATGCCGGCATCGTTGCATCTGGACAGAACCTGACGCTTGAGGCTGGGAGTATTGAAAATACCGAAGGCACCTTGCAGGCGTTTGCCGGTCAGGTAAATTTCCAGTTTGCGGATATGAACAACACAGCGGGTAGCATTTTCGCTGGAAGCAATGCAAATTTCCAAGGTGGCAATGCCTATAGCAGCGGCAGCGTGTATGCGGTTGGTAACCTGGCCTTGAATCTTGGCGGCAAACTCACAAATACCGGCGTCATTGCCGCGCATGGCAATAATAGTATTCGAGCCGACAGTTTAAGCAGTGGAGTTGGTAGTCTGATTGGTGCCGGCGTCAAATCCGACGGCGGCTTGGCCGCTGCCGGCGATCTCACCGTTAATGTAAGTAATGACCTGGCCGCGCATGGCCAAAACCTGGCCGCTGGAACCGCCAGACTGAATGCGGCCTCAGTGAATCTGGATGCCAGCCAAACCAGTGCCTCGCAGATTGCGATGGTGGCAAGCGCGGGCAATGTCAGTAGCGCGGGCGCGGTCATCAGCACGCCCGGTACGCTGTCCATTACGGCAAATGCCAACACGAACCAGGTGCTGGACAACAACAAGGGAACCTTAAGTGCCGGCCAGCTTGATGTCGCGCTCTCGGGTCTGAATAACCGTGATGGCGTCATCATCCAGACGGGTGCTGGCGACACGAATATTGTGCTGAAGTCCCCGAGCGGCTTGCTGGACAATACGCGCGGCCGCATTGCCGTCAATAGCCGTGGCCTGGATATCGCAGCATCTTCGGTGACCAATACGCAAGGGCGTATTGAACATGCCGGCAGCGGGAACTTATCCCTTCAAGCATCTGTTCTGAATGACGAACAAGGGACATTGATCAGCAATGGTACCGTGCATATCGTCGCCGATGCCATGCAACATGATGGGGCAGTAACATCGGCCAATCGTTTGACTGTGGATGTCAATGTTCTCAGTAATCATGCAGGCCAGCTGGTGCAAACTGGTACCGGGGACGCCGTGTTCACTGTCCGGCAGGGCTTGAACAACGTTGCTGGCGAGATCACCAGTAACGGTACGCTGTCCTTGCAGGCCGGAAGTGTTGACAATACCAAAGGGCGGATTACGTCGGCAGCAGCTGCTTCCATCTCCAGCAAGGGACAACTGGAGAATCGTGATGGCGTGATCAGTACCGGCAGCGATCTGGCATTCAAGATCGCAGGGGACTTCAGTAACTCGGGATTGATGTACGCGGGCCGCGACCAGCAGTGGACGGTGGGTGGCGCGCTGACGAACAGCGGTTCCATCGCGGCGCTGGGCAACACGATCTTGCAGGCCAACAGCATCGCTAGTAGCGGTTTATTGGGCGCGGGCCTGCAAGCGGACGGCAGCCTGGGGACTAGTGGCAACCTGAGCTTGACCGCCACGCAGGGCATCGTGGCCAGCGGCCAGAACCTGGCGGCGGGCCAGGCCAACCTGACGGGCACGTCGCTGGACCTGAGCGGCAGCCAGACGGGCGCCGCGAATATCAATCTGACGGCGACGCAAGGCAATGTGCTGACCCATGGCGCGTTGGTCAGCACGCCTGGCTTGCTGTCGATCACGGCCAACGCGGGCAGCGCGCAGGCGCTGGTGAACACGGGCAAGGGACAATTGAGTGCGGGTCAGCTGGCCCTGCAGGTGGCGAACCTGGACAACAGCGGCGGCGATATCGTGCAGACGGGGCAGGGCAAGACCGTCATCGCCACGGGCCTGCTGAACAATACGGGCGGGCGTATCGCCGTCAACAGCAGCGACCTTGGTCTGAGTGCTGCGACCTTGACGAACCTGAACGGGCGCATCGAGCATGCGGGCACTGGCGTGCTGGCCATCACGGCAAGCACCCTGAATGGACAAGGCGGCAAACTCATCGGCAACGGCGCGCTGCGCATCGACGCCGGCAGCATCGACCACCGCGACGCCACCCTGGTGGCGCAGCAGGTGACG
>NZ_FNHA01000007.1:0-333720 GCF_900103595.1 Janthinobacterium sp. OK676 | reverse complement strand
ACTGGAGCGGGAGAAGAGTCTCGAACTCTCGACCTCAACCTTGGCAAGGTTGCGCTCTACCAACTGAGCTACTCCCGCGTCATCAACAACAGGCCAGCATTATAGAGGGATTACAGGGGCTGTCAACGGGCAATATCTGGTCTTTTGCAAAATATTTGGGGTCAGACGAGGACGCCGAGTCCCGTCGAGTCTGACCCCGGTCTTTGCTCAAGGGTTGTATACGGCGCTGAAATAGCCCAACCCAAAGGCAAAAATGCTGGGGTCGCACCCGAAGGGTACGACCCCTTTCAATGAAGATTGCCGGCCTTTTCCTTGATGAGCGGCCACGCCAGACGCAGGTAATAGAACATCGACCACACGGTCAGCACGCAGGCGATCCACAGCAGCTTCTCGCCCCACACGTGGGTGTCGATCGCGCCAAAGATCACTTCGTGGTACAGCAGCAAGGGAATGGCCGTCATTTGCGCGGCCGTCTTGATCTTGCCGATCGAGCTGACGGCCACCGATTTCGAGGCGCCGATCTGCGCCATCCATTCACGCAGCGCGGAAATCGTGATTTCGCGGCCGATGATGATGAAGGCCAGCACGGCATTGACACGGTCCAGCTGCACCAGCACCAGCAAGGCGCCCGCCACCATCAGCTTGTCGGCGACCGGATCGAGGAAGGCGCCGAAGGCCGACGTCTGGTTCCAGCGCCGCGCGAGGAAGCCGTCGAACCAGTCGGTCACGGCCGCAACGATGAAGACCAGGGTGGCGACCAGGTTCTGGTCGCCATGCAGCAGCATCGACGGCGGTAAATAAAACACGCCGACGACGAGCGGTATCAGGGCCACGCGCAGCCAGGTCAGAAGGATGGGAATATTAAAAGGCATAAGAGAGCAATCGGCCGACGGGTAAATTGAACATGAAGAAAGCGTGAAGAAAGCGCCACTAGTCTACATGGCCCCAAGGTATTAGCCTAGTCCGCTTGCCGCAGCGCCGGAGCAGGCCACTGATCCATCAATGTAATTGCTTGTAGATCTCTTCCGCCAGTTGCGTGGAAATGCCTTCCACCGACATCAGATCCTCGACGCTGGCGTCGACGACGCCGCGCAAGCCGCCAAAGCGCGACAGCAGTTTTTGCCTGCGCTTGGCGCCGATGCCTTCGATCTCTTCCAGGCGTGACGTCTGGCGCGTCTTGGCCCGCTTGGCGCGCATGCCGGTGATGGCAAAGCGGTGCGCCTCGTCGCGGATTTGCGCGATCAGCATCAGGGCCGCCGATTCCTTGCCCAGTTCCTGCGGCGCGCGGCCATCGACAAACAGCAGGGTTTCCAGGCCAACCTTGCGCCCTTCCCCCTTGGCCACGCCGACGATCAGGCTGATATCGAGTCCCAGCTCGGCAAACACCTGGCGCGCCATCTCGATCTGGCCCTTGCCGCCGTCGATCAAGACCACGTCGGGCATCACGCCGTCGCCATTCGCCACCTTTTCGTAGCGGCGCATCAGGACCTGGCGCATGGCCGCGTAATCGTCGCCGGGCGTGATGTCGTTGATGTTGTAGCGGCGGTATTCGCCGTTCTGCATGGCGTGGTGGTGGAACACGACGCACGACGCCTGCGTCGCCTCGCCCTGCGTATGGCTGATGTCGAAACACTCGACGCGCAGGCTGTCGAGGTCTTCCGTTTCCAGGCGCAGTGCCTCGGCCAGCGCGCGCGTGCGCGACTGCTGCGACCCCTGCTCCGACAACAAGCGCGCCAGCGAAATCTCGGCGCCCTTCTGTGCCAGTTCCAGCCACTGGCGGCGCTGTCCCTGCGGCTGGAAAATCAGGTTGATGCGGTGGCCGCACTGCTCCATCAGCGCCACCATCAAAGCCGGCTGGTCGAATTCGACATTCAGGATCAGGGTACCGGGGATGAATTTTTCCGTGTAGTGCTGGGCCAGGAAGGCGGCCAGCACTTCCACCTCGATGGCTTCCTCGGCAATCGCCGCTGCATCGCTGAGCTGGCTGGGGAAGTAGGCGCGGTCGCCCAGGTGGCGCCCGCCGCGCACCATGGCCAGGTTGACGCAGGCGCGCCCGCCCTGGACCAGCACGGCGATGATGTCGACATCGGCGTCGCCCGTCGTTTCCATGCTTTGCTGGTGCAGCACGCGCGACAGCGACGCGATCTGGTTGCGCACCACCACGGCCTGCTCGAATTTCAGCTCGGCGGCAAACGCATGCATCTTCTTTTCCAGGTCGGCCAGCACTTCGCTCTGGCGCCCGCGCAGGAAGCGCGCCGCGTTTTCCACGTCGTTTTTATAGTCTTCCTTGCTGATCAAGTCCACGCACGGCGCGCTGCAGCGGCCGATCTGGTGCAGCAGGCAGGGCCGCGTGCGGTTCGCAAACACGCTGTCCTCGCAGGTGCGGATGAGGAACACCTTTTGCAGGATCTGCATCGATTCCTTGACGGCCCAGGAACTGGGGAACGGCCCGAAATACTGGTTTTTCTTGTCCACCGCGCCCCGGTAATACACCATGCGCGGCGCATCGCCATTCGTGATTTTCAAATACGGATACGACTTGTCGTCGCGGAACAGGATGTTGTAGCGCGGCTGCAGCGCCTTGATCAGATTGTTTTCCAGGATCAGCGCTTCCGCCTCGCTGTGCGTGACGGTCGTTTCCAGGCGCGCGATGCGCTCGACCATCATGGCGATGCGGGGACTGGCCAGGTTCTTCTGGAAATAGCTGGAGACGCGCTTTTTCAGGTCGCGCGCCTTGCCCACGTACAGCACCTTGTCGGCGGCATCGAAATAGCGGTACACGCCGGGCAGGTTCGGCAGCTTGGCGACGGTGGCCAGCACCTGCGCGCGCGGATCGGGCGGCGTTTCTGTGGAATTGAGGTCGGATATTGCTTCAGTCATTGCTGGCTCATTGCGCAATCATAGTTACACTGCTTGCTCCACGATCACGAACGCGACCGCATACTCTTCTTCATCGCTGATCGTCACTTGCGCGCTCAGGCGGTGTTTTTCCATGAATTCGGCCAGCACGCCGCTGCAGACGATCATCGGCTTGCCGCTCGGGTGGTTCAGCATCTGCGCGGCGGGCCACGTCATGGGCATGCGCAAGCCCAGGCCGATGGCCTTGGAAAACGCTTCTTTTGCCGCGAAGCGCGTGGCGAGGAAGCGCACGCCGCGCACGGCATTCTTGGCGCTGCGGGCGCGGAATTTTTCCAGCTCCTGCGGTCCCAGTATCTTTTTCGCGAAGCGCTCGCCATGGCGCGCCAGGGCCGCCTCGATGCGCGGGATCTTGCAGATATCGGTACCGATGCCGTAGATCATGCTGCCTCCTTGCTATCGCTTAATAGGCGCTGTGCCCGAGGCGCGTGGCCACCATGATGGCCTTCATTTCGCGCACGGCGTTTTCCCAGCCGACAAACACGGCATGCGCGACGATGGCGTGGCCAATATTCAGTTCCGCAATATCGGGAATGGCGGCAATCGCCTGCACATTGGTGTAATGCAAGCCGTGGCCCGCGTTAACCTTCAAGCCGCGGCCCACGCCGAACAGCACGCCCGCCTTGATGCGTTCCAGCTCCGCCAATTGCTCGGCGCCCTCGGTGTCCGCGTAGCGGCCCGTATGCAGCTCGATCACGGGCGCGCCGAGCTCGGCAGCGGCGGCGATCTGCTGCTCGTCCGCATCGATGAACAGGCTCACGCGGATGCCCTCGCCCTGCAATTGCTGCACGGCCGCCTGCACTTCCTTGAAGTAGCGCACCACGTCCAGCCCCCCTTCCGTCGTCACTTCCGTGCGTTTTTCCGGCACTAGGCAGACGTCCGCCGGCTTGATGCGGCAGGCGAAGTCGATCATTTCCTGCGTCACGGCCGCTTCCAGGTTCATGCGTGTAAGCAATTGCGGTGCGATGGCGATCACGTCCGCATCCTTGATGTGGCGGCGGTCTTCGCGCAAATGCAGGGTGATGGCGTCGGCGCCCGCCTGCTCGGCCAGCAAGGCCGCGCGGATCGGGTCCGGATACGCGGTGCCGCGCGCATTGCGCAAGGTGGCCACGTGGTCGATATTGACGCCCAGGTCGATGACGGGGCCGGAAGGCTGCAAAAAGCTCATATGATGGTGTCCGTAAAGTGCTGAAGTCTATTACAGCTGCATTAAATCGATCAGTATCTGGCGCGTGTTCAAGGTGGCGCCTCCCAGTTGATGGGCCAGCAAAAAGCGCATCAGCAGCTTGCTTTGCGCCTGCGTGGCCGCGTCAAGATAATCTTCGCGCTCCATGTCGAGCAGGGTCTTGCCCGTGATCCTGGGCCAGGCGTCGGCGGCGCGCGCCGGGCGCGGCCCCCGCTCCGGGTCGACCACATAGACCTGCCCCGCATCGACGGCCTGGCGCGTGCCCGTGCAGCGCGTCAGGTCGGCCGCCACGCCCGTTTCCTTGAGCAGGGCGCGTTCGAACTTGCGCAGCACGATGGGCGCCGGCTCATTGTGCGCCAGTTGATTCAAGGTGGCAACGTAGTGGTCGAACAGGACGGGATGCGGGTCGTCGCGCGCCAGCAATTTCACCAGCAATTCGTTCAGATAAAAGCCGCACAGCAAGGCGGTCTTTTCCAGCGGCAGCATGCCGCCCACCCACTCGGCGCCCGTCAGGATGCGCAATTCGGATTTGCCCGTCCAGCCGGCCTGCAGGGGCTGGAAGGTCTGCAGCACGCCGCGCAACTGCGAATGGGGACGCTTGGCGCCCTTGGCGACGAGCGCGATGCGGCCGTACTCGCGCGTAAACACGTCGACGATGAGGCTGGTTTCTTTATGCGGATAGCTGTGCAGCACGAACGCGGGCTGGCCCGTGACCTTGCCGTCGCGCGCGGGCGGACGGCTGCGCCGGGGCGCGGCGGATGCGGCAGTTGCGGCCGGCGGCGCAATGGCCGCCGGCGCAGGGACAACGATGGAGGCTGGCGCAGGATCGTGCAGCGCTGGCGTGGTGGTGCTCATGCGTGTGGCGTCGCCCCCGGGTTGCGGATTACTCGTAGCCGTAGGCGCGCAAGCCCGCCTCGTTGTCGGCCCAGCCCGACTTGACCTTGACCCAGATTTCCAGGTACACGGGGCCGCCGAACAGCTTTTCCATATCCAGGCGGGCCTGGGTGGACACTTCCTTCAGGCGCGCGCCCTTGTTGCCGATGATCATGGACTTGTGCGTATCGCGCTCGACGAGGATGGCGGCGAACACGCGGCGCAGATCGCCTTCCTGCTCGAATTTCTCGATCAGCACGGTGCTCGTGTACGGCAGTTCGTCGCCGACAAAGCGGAACAGTTTTTCGCGCACGATTTCCGAGGCGAGGAATTTTTCGCTGCGGTCCGTGATGTCGTCCGGGCCGAAGATCGGCTGGTTTTCCGGCAGGAAGCGCTTGATTTCGTTCTGCAAGCCTTCCAGCTGGAAATGCAGCTTGGCGGAGACAGGCACGATGGCGGCGAAGTCGCGCATGGCGGCAACCTTTTGCGCGAACGGCAGCAGCACGGCCTTGTCTTTCACGCGGTCCGATTTATTGATGACGAGGATGCACGGCACTTCCTTCGGCAGCAGGTCCATCACTTGCTGGTCGGCCGGGCCAAACGTCCCCGCCTCGATCACATACAAAATCACGTCCGAGGAAATCAGGGTGTTGGTGACGGTCTTGTTCAGCGTCTTGTTCAGCGCGTTCGAGTGGCGCGTCTGGAAGCCAGGCGTGTCGACGTAGATGAACTGCGCGTCCGGCACCGTCTGGATGCCCGTGATGCGGTGGCGCGTCGTTTGCGCCTTGCGCGAAGTGATGCTGACCTTCGCGCCGATCAGCACGTTCATCAGGGTCGATTTGCCCACGTTGGGGCGGCCCACGATGGCGATATAGCCGCAGCGGAAGTTGTCGGGCATTTTGGTGGCTGTCATGCTAGTGTCGATTCTGTTTAGTGTGAGCGGCGATCGCCGGGGCTGCAGGAGCTTGCGCGTCGTCGCTCTGGATGGTGGCAATGCCGGCCAGCTTGAGCTGGGCGGCGCGCGGTTTGGGCTTGCGGCTGGCGGCAGGCGACTTCAGCAGCGCCTGCTCGGCCACGTCCAGCGCCAGTTTGGCGGCGGCTTGCTCACCGGCGCGGCGGCTTCCGCCACGGCCGTAGACCTGGATGTTCAATTTCGGCACCAGGCATTCGATCTCGAATTCCTGGCTGTGGGCGGCGCCGTGGGTGGCCACCACGTTGTACTGTGGCAGCGAAATTTTCTTGCTTTGCAAAAACTCCTGCAGCAGGGTCTTGGCATCCTTGCCCAGGGTTTGCGGATCGACCGAATCAAGGATGGGGATGTAGAAAGCGCGGATCACCGTGCTGGCCGCATCGAAACCCGTATCGAGGAAGATGGCGCCGAGCAAGGCTTCGAGAGTATCGGCGAGAATCGAAGGACGGCGGAAACCGCCCGATTTCAGTTCGCCTTCGCCCAGGCGCAAGAATTGCGACAATTCCAGCTTCTGCGCGATTTCATACAGCGACTGCTGCTTGACCAGATTGGCGCGCAGGCGCGACAGATCGCCCTCGTCGATGGACTTGAAACGTTCGTACAGGATGGAGGCGACCACGCAGTTGAGGATGGAGTCGCCGAGGAATTCCAGCCGCTCGTTATGCAAACTGCTGTGGCTACGATGCGTCAAGGCTTGCTGCAACAGGCCAGCATCCTGGAACGTATAGCCTAAACGGGTTTGCAATAGCTGAAGATTCATTGTTGTTTCTGTGTCATCTGAGTAATTCGGCT
This sequence comes from Janthinobacterium sp. OK676, assembly GCF_900103595.1. Lineage (NCBI taxonomy): Bacteria > Pseudomonadati > Pseudomonadota > Betaproteobacteria > Burkholderiales > Oxalobacteraceae > Janthinobacterium > Janthinobacterium sp. OK676. The sequence continues at coordinate 326,983 of NZ_FNHA01000007.1, read as the reverse complement.
GGCCGCCGCGCGGGGAATCGGCGCGACAGCCATGCGGGCGGCTTAGTGTATGCCACCCACTCTTTTCGGATTGCTGAAGTTCATCCACACGAGGAAAGCCTTGCCGACGATGTTCTCGTTCGGCACGAAGCCCCAGTAGCGGCTGTCCGCGCTATTGTCGCGGTTGTCACCCATCATGAAGTAGTTGCCTGCCGGTACCACGCACGTGAAGCCGTCTTCGTTGTAGTCGCAAGCCTCCTTGTGCGGAAAATCCTTCACTTCGCGCAAGTTCAACGTAGGAGCCGGCTCGTCGTTGAGGATGCGGTGGCTGACGCCCGTCAGGTTTTCTTCCAGCTGCTTGTGGTACACGGTGCTTTCGTCGTCCAGGTAGTCGTCCAGCGGCGTGTACGCCACTTCCTTGCCGTTCACCGTCAAGCGCTTGTTTTCATAGGTGATTTTATCACCGGGTACGCCGATCACGCGCTTGATATAGTCTTGCGACATGTCTTTCGGATACTTGAACACCATCACGTCGCCGCGCTGCGGATCGTTGACTTCAATGATGCGCTTGTTGACGATGGGCAGACGGATGCCATAGGTGAACTTGTTCACCAGGATCAGATCGCCCACCAGCAAGGTCGGCACCATCGAGCTCGACGGGATCTTGAACGGCTCGTACAAAAACGAGCGCAGGCAGAACACGAGCGCGATGACGGGGAAGAAGCTGCCCGAGTACTCGACCCAGGTCGGCTGGCGCAACAGGGCCGCCTCGATGCTGGCGCGGCTGCCGCCCGCATCGGACTTGATGCCCTCGGCGGCCAGCTTGGACTGGCGCGCATCGAACTCGGCCAGGGCACGGTCGGCCGCCTTGCGGCGCTGCTTGGACAGATAAAACACGTCCAGGCACCAGACCAGGCCCGTCAACACCATCAGCACGAACAGGATTAAAGCGAAATTTCCTAAAATCACTTGCAGGTTCATTGATTAACCATCCACTTGTAAAATTGCCAGGAATGCTTCTTGCGGGATCTCCACGGAACCCACTTGCTTCATGCGTTTCTTGCCCGCTTTTTGTTTTTCCAGCAATTTTTTCTTGCGGCTGATGTCGCCGCCATAGCACTTGGCCAAGACGTTCTTGCGCAAGGCTTTCACGTTCTCGCGCGAAATGATGTTCGCGCCGATGGTCGCTTGAATCGCCACGTCGAACATCTGGCGCGGGATCAGTTCACGCATCTTGGCGGCCACCTGGCGGCCACGGTACTGGCTGTTCGAACGGTGGACGATGATGGCCAGCGCATCGACTTTTTCGCTGTTGATCAGCATGTCGACCTTGACCACGTCGGCCGCGCGGTATTCCTTGAACTCGTAATCCATCGAGGCATAGCCGCGCGACGTCGATTTCAGGCGGTCGAAGAAGTCCAGCACGATCTCGGCCATCGGCATTTCATACACGAGCTTGACCTGGCGGCCGTGGTAGCTCATGTCCATCTGGATGCCGCGCTTGCCGATACACAAGGTGATCACGGAGCCCACGTATTCCTGCGGCATGTACAGATTGACCGTCACGATAGGCTCGCGCACTTCCTCGATGCGCGACGGATCGGGCATCTTCGATGGATTGTCGACGTTGATCATGGTGCCGTCGCGCTGGATCACTTCATACACGACGGTTGGCGCCGTGGTGATCAGGTCCATGTCGAATTCGCGCTCGAGGCGCTCCTGCACGATTTCCATGTGCAGCAAGCCCAGGAAGCCGCAGCGGAAGCCGAAGCCCAGCGCCTGCGACACTTCCGGCTCGTACATCAGGGCCGCGTCGTTCAGTTTCAGCTTTTCCAGCGAGTCGCGCAGCGCGTCGTACTGGTTCGCTTCCACGGGGAACAGGCCGGCGAACACTTGCGGCTGCACTTCCTTGAAGCCAGGCAATGGCGCGGCGGCGGGACGGTTGGCCAGGGTGACGGTGTCGCCCACTTTCGCCGCCTTCAATTCCTTGATGCCGGCGATGATGAAGCCCACCTGGCCTGCCGACAATTGCGGCAAGGATTGCGAACGGGGCGAGAACACGCCGATGTCTTCCACCAGTTGCACCGAATCGGTGGCCATCAGGCGAATCTTGTCTTTCGGTTTCAGGGTGCCGTTGATGACGCGCACCAGCATGACCACGCCCACATAGGCGTCATACCAGGAGTCGACGATCAGCGCCTGCAGCGGCGCATCGGGGTCGCCCTTCGGTGGCGGCACCTTGACGATCAGTTGTTCGAGCACGTCGAGCACGCCGAAGCCCGTCTTGGCCGAGCAATGCACGGCATCGCCGGCGTCGATGCCGATCACGTCTTCGATCTCGGCAATCGCGCTCGGCGGGTCCGCGTTCGGCAAGTCGATCTTGTTCAGGACGGGCACCACTTCCACGCCCAGGTCCAGCGCCGTGTAGCAGTTGGCGACCGTTTGCGCTTCCACGCCTTGCGACGCGTCCACGACCAGCAGCGCGCCTTCGCACGCCGACAGCGAGCGCGACACTTCATAGCTGAAGTCGACGTGGCCCGGCGTATCGATCAGGTTCAGGTTGTAGATCTGGCCATCGCGGGCCTTGTAGTGCAGGGCCGCCGTTTGCGCCTTGATGGTAATGCCGCGCTCGCGCTCCAGATCCATCGAATCGAGCACCTGCGCCTCCATCTCGCGGTCGGACAAGCCGCCGCACAATTGAATGATGCGGTCAGCCAAGGTCGATTTACCGTGGTCAATATGGGCGATGATGGAGAAATTGCGTATGTTGTTCATTAACTAATATATGTGCGAGTGACGACACTGCTTAACAGGAATCAAGGGGATCATGCCCGGGCCAAACCCGGCGCCCCGCTCATGATAAAAAAAGCGCTCCGAGCAGGACATCTGCATGCCCAGGCGAGCGCTTTTGAAGCGACAGAAGCTGCTGCCTCGGACAGTAGCTTTTTCGACCTCCCCATTTTACCGGATTTCAGAGTAGAAAGCCCGTCTTATGAGGCCAGCACCGGGGCAAGCCGACATTTTCCGCTGTTTTCGGCACCAGAATGGTGCAATGCAGTGTCAATATTGACAATCAAGCTACAGCAGGCAGCGCCGCACGGCCGCCTCGTCGAGAAAATAATGGCATAGCTCGGGCTGCGCCAGGTCGCCGAACAGCACCGGCACGAGCTCGTCAAAACGCGCCAGCAGCGAGGCGTCGGGCGACGCGTCGATGTCGACCACGTCCACCGTAAACGGTTTTCCGGGCGGCTGCAGCAGGAGCAAGGCGTCGAGCATGTCCTGGCAAAGGTGGCAATAACTGCGGGAATAGAGGGTGAAGTGCATGGCGGGCAGGATACCGCATCCCGGCCGCAGCCGGAGTGCGGGATGATCACATGGTTACTTCGCCGACGGGCGCAGCGACACGAATTGCGCCGTATCGCCACGACGCACCAGCACGGCCGACGTCTTCTTCGGGTCGAGCTTGGCGACCAGGGCATTGAACTGTTTAGCATCTTTCACGGCAACGTTATTCAGTTGCAAGATCACATCGCCAGGCTGCAGGCCGGCCAGGGCCGCCACGCCATCGGCATCGTCGACCAGCACACCCGCGTCGATCTTCAGTTCCTGTTTCTTCGCGGCCGGCACGTCGCTGACCTTCAGCCCCAGAGCATTGACGGCTTGCGCTTCCGGCTCCTTGACACCCTTCTTCGCCGTTTTTTCGCTTTCCAGCTCGACGACGGTGACGGGGATGTCCTGCTGCGCACCCTTGCGCCAAACGGTCAGCGTGGACTTGCCGTTGACGGCGGCGCCACCCACCAGGCGCGGCAGGTCGGAGGAACGCTCGATCTGGGCACCGTTGAATTTCAGGATGATGTCGCCCGGCTTGATGCCCGCCTTGTCGGCCGGACCGCCCGGCTCCACCATCGACACTTGCGCGCCCTTGGCGTTCGGCAAGCCCAGCGACTCCGCCACGTCCTTGCTCACTTCGCCGATCTGCACGCCGATGCGCCCGCGCACGACCTTGCCCGTCTTTTTCAGCTGCTCGCCCACGCGCATGGCTTCATCGATGGGCACGGCAAACGAGATACCGTTGTAGGCGCCGGACAGGGTGGCGATCTGCGAGTTGATGCCGATCACTTCACCGCGCATATTGATCAGCGGACCACCCGAGTTGCCGGGGTTGACGGCCACGTCGCTCTGGATCAGGGGCAGGTAATCACCCGTGTCGCGTGACTTGGCGGAAATGATGCCGGCCGTTACCGTGTTTTCCAGGTTGAACGGCGAGCCGATGGCGATGACCCACTCGCCCACGCGTATCTTGTTCGAGTCGCCGATGGTCAGGCGCGGCAGGTTGCCGCCCTCGATTTTCAGCAGGGCCACGTCGGTGCGCGCATCGGCGCCGATCACCTTGGCCTTGAATTCGCGCTTGTCCGTGAGGGTTACGTAGACTTCATCGGCGCCATCGACCACGTGGGCATTGCTCAGCACATAGCCATCGGCCGAGATGATGAAGCCGGAACCGACACCGCGCTGCACTTCCTGCTCTTGCGGCACGGCGCGGCGACCACCGCGTGGCGCCTGCTGGCGCGGCGTCGGCATGGCGCCGCCAAAGAAGCGGCGCAGGAATTCCTGCATTTCCTGCTCATCCTGGCCGCCCATGCCGGGGCCGTTCATCTTCAGGCGCTCGGTGGTGCGGATATTTACGACGGCCGGGCCGACGGCGTCGACCAGGTCCGAGAAATCAGGCAGTTTTACGGCAGGCACGGCGGCCTGCGCCTGTGGCGCCAGGCCCAGCATGGTGGGAGCAAGGAAGACGCCAGCCGTACCGAACAATAAGGCGGAAAGCGTCTTCACTGAAAACGACTTGCTGGCGGCACACATGTTTTTTTTCATGGAAAGTATCTTTTCGAATATGTAAACGGATCAAAACGGATCAGGCGATTGCCTGCGTGCATGATTGGCCGTCACGACGGAACCCCGAGGGCAAACACACCCCGCAGCGCGCATGGCAGCAACAATATATCGCAAAAGCAAGATATTGCCTGTTCACAGTGTCAATCGTACCGAAGTCCAGTGTCAAGAGGGCGACGGGAACGTTAAGCCTGGCATAAGATGGAAAATGCGTCAGCGCTGCGCCAGCGGCCCCGCCTCCAGCGGCTCGGCAGTGCCCGGCGGCACGAGGGCGGCGGACAGGGGCAGCAGCGGCTCGGCATGGGCAGCCGCCGCCTCGGCGGCCAGGCGGCTGGCCAGCCCCGCATGGAACCGGGCGCTCAGTGGATGACCGCACTGCTCCGAACGCAGCACGTCGCCGATATGGCGATAGGCCTCCCATACTTGCCGCCCCTCATCCGTGTCGAGGGCGGCAAAAGCCAGTTCGAGTTCGCTCGCCGCCAGCTCGCCATCGGCCAGGGCGGAAATAGTCTCGTGCAATCGTGTATGCGTATCCATGATGGGTCCTGCCATTTCAAGAAGATCGGTGCGGAAACCGGACGCAGCCATGCCAACCTCATACTCCCCAGATTACCAACGCTTGTCAATTGGCATGTCCAGCAACGGTTTCAATTTCTCCGCAATCACTTCGCGCGCGCGAAATATCCTGCTGCGCACGGTGCCGATGGGGCACGCCATGATCTCCGATATTTCTTCATAGCTCAGGCCCTCGATTTCGCGCAGGACGATGGCCGTGCGCAATTCGATGGGCAGCACATCCATTGCCGCATTGACGGTAGCCGCAATCTGCTTGCTGGCCAGCACCGATTCGGGTGTATTGTTGTCGCGCAATTTATTGCCATCATCGAAGGATTCCGCCTGCTCGGCGTCGGCATCGCTGGACGTGGCAGCGCGCCTCCCTTGCGTAACGAGATAATTCTTGGCCGTATTGATGCCGATGCGATACAGCCAGGTATAAAACGCGGCCTCGCCGCGAAAATGGCGCAGCGCCCGGTACGCCTTGATAAAGGTTTCCTGCACCACATCTTCGGCCTCCGCCGGGTCATGCACAAGGCGCGACACAAGACGCATCAAGCGACGCTGGTATTTCGATACCAGCACATCGAATGCCCGTTTGTCGCCAGCCTGCACCCGCTCGACCAGCAACTGATCATACTCGCGCTCTGTCCTCACGCCCAATGTCCCTGTAGTCATGCAGCGTGGGCGCCTGTATGGATATAGAGTTGGCCCGCTGCAAGAAGTTCAGTGTTCACCCCACATTTATTCTTCCCCACCGCGCGCTGCGATGGCCCGGCACGCCACGGCCAGCGGGCGGAAGGCGGCGCAGCTGCCTCCGCGTTGCACCAGTACCTCCGTGCGCCGCCCTGCGGCATCGGCCAGGCACAGCACCAGCAGTGACGGCCACAGGGTCGAGCCCGGCAACAGGCGCAGGCCCGGCACTGCCGGAGACACCGCCACAGCCGGCTCCGGCATCTCGCTGGCATCCATTTCCGGCGCCCCGCCATGCTCCAGATATACCGCCAGCCGCAACTGGCCAACCGGCGAAATATCAAGCGTCTGCGGCTTTCTGCGCCTGCGCGGCAAAGCCAGCAAAAACACGCCGCCAGCCGCACTCAGCAGCGCGCCACTCCAGCCCAGCGCATACCCGCCCACCAGGTGGCCGGGGCCGGCACCGGCGTCGGACAGGCCCGCAACGGGCCACGTGCCGCTCAAGGGCCAGGCGGCCAGCAAGGCGCACGATCCCAGCACCGCTTGCAACAGACGCAAACAGACAGGCGTGCGGATGACAGCCGCTACTGCGATTGACATACTTCATGGGAAAAAAAAGGCGCGCCGGCAACATGCCGGGCAAATTCAGGCGCCAACGAACGTTGGCGCCGAATCAGCGCTCACTACGGTTTGACCGTAGCGAGCGCTTGAAAGTTCCTGCTTATTTCGCTTTACCGAAAATCAGCGTGCCATTCGTTCCGCCGAAGCCGAACGAATTCTTCACTGCATAATCGATCTTCATATCCCGCGCCGTGTTGGCACAGAAATCGAGATCGCAAGCCGGATCCTGGTTGAAGATGTTGATGGTCGGTGGCGACACCTGATGGTGCAATGCCAGGACCGTAAACACCGCTTCCAGACCGCCCGCGCCGCCCAGCAAATGGCCCGTCATCGACTTGGTCGAGTTGACAACCAGATTCTTGGCGTGCTCGCCGAAGGTGCGTTTGATGCCCATCACTTCCGCCACGTCGCCTTGCGGGGTCGACGTGCCGTGCGCGTTCAGGTACTGAATCTGATCCGCGTTCAAGCCTGCGTTATCGAGGGCCGCGATCACCGATTTGCTGCCGCCGCTACCATCTTCCAGCGGCGAGGTCATGTGATAAGCATCTGCGCTCATCCCGAAACCATGCACTTCGGCATAGATCTTGGCACCACGGGCCACCGCGTGCTCGTACTCTTCCAGCACCATGACGCCAGCGCCCTCGCCCAGCACGAAGCCGTCGCGGTCGGTATCCCACGGACGCGATGCCGTTGCCGGATCGTCGTTGCGGGTCGACAAGGCGCGTGCCGAGGCGAAACCGCCCAGGCCCAGCGGCGACACGGTCGATTCAGCACCGCCGGCGATCATGACGTCGGCATCGCCGTACTCGATCATGCGCGCTGCGGCACCGATGCTGTGCAAACCGGTGGTACACGCAGTAACGATCGCCAGGTTCGGGCCCTTCAGACCATATTTGATCGAAAGGTTGCCAGAAATCATGTTAATGATCGAGGCAGGCACGAAAAATGGCGAGATACGGCGCGGACCGCGCTTTTCGTACTCGGACTTGGTTTCCTCGATCAGCGGCAAGCCGCCGATACCGGAACCGATGATCACGCCGATGCGCTCGGCGTTTTCTTCGGTCACTTCCAGGCCGGAGTCCTGCATCGCCTGGATGCCCGCAGCCATGCCGTAATGGATAAAGGTATCCATGTGGCGGGCTTCCTTACCGGAGATGTATTCTTCGATATTGAAGCCTTTGACTTCACCAGCAAAATGCGTGGTGAATGGCTGTGCATCAAACTTGGTAATCGTGGCAATGCCGGATTTACCTTCAATGATTGCGCCCCACGCCTCGGCAATAGTATTGCCGACAGGTGAAACGCAGCCCAGGCCGGTGACAACAACACGACGGTTTTTAGAACGGCTCAAGCGATTCTCCTGAAGTCGGTCAGACAGGCTTAGGCCTTGACGTGTGCGGTGGCGTAGTCGATCGCCTGTTGCACGGTGGTGATTTTTTCAGCTTGTTCGTCAGGGATTTCCATTTCGAATTCGTCTTCCAGGGCCATGACCAGTTCCACGGTGTCCAGGGAATCGGCGCCGAGATCGTCGACGAAGGAGGATTCGATTTTGATGTCTGCTTCTGCAACGCCCAGTTGCTCAGCGACGATTTTCTTAACGCGTTGTTCGATATCCGACATGTTATGGCTCCAAAGTGTGTGTTACGGAAAGTGCGCGCATTTTATCAGGTTTGCGCGTCCGAATACTAATTTCGGTGTCTGCTGCTAATTCGACCGAAGCTGCTGCTAAAAGATGCGATTATAGACAAAAACGGTCGTTGAATCATGCCACAAACGCCCGCCCCGCCTATCTTTCACATCAATTCATGTACATTCCGCCATTCACGTGCAGGGTCGTGCCCGTGATATAGGCCGCTTGCGGCGAGGCCAGAAAGGCTACCGCTGCCGCCACGTCTTCCGGCTTGCCCAGGCGTGACAGGGGAATTTGCGTCAACAGGGCCGCGTGCTGCTCTTCGCTCAGGGCCTTGGTCATGTCGGTATCGATGAAGCCCGGCGCGATGCAGTTCACGGTAATGTTGCGGCTGCCGATTTCGCGCGCCAGGGCGCGGCTCATGCCTTCCACGCCGGCCTTGGCCGCCGCGTAGTTCATTTGCCCCGGATTGCCCGACGACGCCACGACCGACGTGATATTAATGATACGCCCAGTTTTGGCTTTCATCATGCCGCGCAGTACGGCGCGCGACAGGCGGCCGACGGCCGACAGGTTGGTGGAAATGACGCTGTCCCACTCTTCATCCTTCATGCGCATGGCCAACTGGTCTTGCGTGATGCCCGCATTGTTGACGAGGATGGACAGGCTGCCGTAGGTTTTCTGCACTTCATCGACGACGGCGGCGCAGCGCGCCGCATCGGTCACGTTCAGGACCAGGCCCTTGCCCGTGACGCCTTCGGCGGCCAGGTAATCGGTGATCGCTTGCGCGCCGCTTTCCGAGGTGGCGGTGCCGACCACGGTCGCGCCCTGTTTGCCCAGTTCGGTGGCGATGGCGCGGCCGATGCCGCGCGAGGCGCCCGTGACCAGCACGACTTGATTTGCTAAATTCATGAGTATCCTTAAAGATGGCTGACGGCAGTCACAGCTGCGCTGCCGTTTGCTGTTTACTTGAGCTGCGTCAAAATGCGTTCCAGCGATGCCTGGTCGACGATGGCGTCGCCCACGAGCACCGGATCGATGCGCTTGGCCAGGCCCATCAGGACCTTGCCCGGACCGCATTCGATCACTTGCGTGATGCCGTCGGCAGCGACCTTTTGCATGGTTTCCACCCAGCGCACGGGGCTGGCCGCCTGGCGCACGAGCGCATCCTTGATGCCGGCAACGTCGTTGACGACGGCCACGTCGACGTTGTTGATCAGCGCGATTTGCGGCGCCGAGAACGTCAAGCCGGCCATGTACTCGCGCAAGCGGTCCGATGCAGGCTTCAGCAGCGACGAGTGGAATGGCGCGGAAACGGGCAGCTTCATGGCGCGCTTGGCGCCCTTGGCCTTGGCCAGTTCGCAGGCGCGCTCGACGGCAGCCGTATGGCCGGCGATGACCACTTGCGCTGGCGCATTGAAATTGACGGGTTCGACCACGAGGGCCGGGTTTTCCGCCGCCGCTTCCGCACACACGGCGCGCACGTCGTCGTCCGACAGGCCCAGCACGACAGCCATCGTGCCCTGCCCGACGGGCACGGCTTCCTGCATGGCCTGCGCGCGGAAACGCACGAGCGGCACGGCATCCTTGAAGTCGATGACGCCGGCGGCGACCAGCGCCGAGTATTCACCGAGGCTGTGACCGGCGACGACCGTCGGCACGGAGCCGCCGGCCGCCAGCCAGGCGCGGTAGAACGCCACGGCCGCCGTCAGCATCACGGGTTGCGTGTTGGTAGTCAGGTCCAGCTCTTCCTTCGGACCTTCGGCGATCAGCTTGCCCAGGTCGAATTGCAGGGCGTCCGACGCTTCGGCCACGGTTTGCGCAACCACGGGGTTGCCGGCGAAACCGTCGAGCATCGCGATCGCTTGCGAGCCTTGGCCTGGGAAAACAAATGCAAATTGTGTCATGTCGACTCCGTTTTTTTACTATTTATTCAGCGAACCAAATGCAACTGCTGGGGTACGTCCCTGCGGGATCGGAATTCACTCCACTGGAGTGCATTCCCCCGACGGGTCGGACCCCGAAATCAGCCTCCGGCCATCACATCTTTGCCAACACGGCGCCCCAGGTAAAGCCGCCGCCCACGCCTTCCATCATGACGTTGTCGCCCTTCTTGACCCGGCCATCGCGCACGGCGATGTCGAGTGCCAGCGGGATCGAGGCGGCCGAGGTGTTGCCATGCTGATCGACGGTGACGACCATCTTTTCCAGTGGCAAGCCGAGTTTCTTGGCCGTGCTGTTCATGATGCGGATGTTCGCCTGGTGCGGGATCAGCCAGTCGATCTGGTCCGACGTCATGTTGGCGTGTTCCAGGGCTTCGTGCGCGACTTTTTCCAGCACGGACACGGCCAGCTTGAAGACGGCCGGGCCATCCATGTAGAGGAAGGCGCTGCCGTCGAGCGCGCCGCCAGCCAGGCTGCCCGGCACGCTGAGGATGTTCGAGTGGCGGCCGTCCGCGTGCAGCTTGGTGGCCAGGATGCCCGGTTCCTTCGACGCCGTCATGACGATGGCGCCGGCGCCGTCGCCGAACAGCACGCAGGTGCCGCGGTCGTCGAAATTGAGGATGCGCGAAAACACTTCGGCGCCGATCACCAACACGTTTTTATGCATGCCCGACTGGATGAAGCTGTCGGCCGTGGCCACCGCATACACGAAACCGCTGCAGACGGCTTGCACGTCGACGGCGGCGCAGTTGTTCGTGATGCCCAGCTTGTTTTGCACGATGCAGGCCGTGCTGGGGAAGCTGCCGAAGAAATCGGGGGTCGAGCTGGCGACGATGATCAGGTCCAGGTCGTTGCCGTTCAGGCCAGCCATTTCCAGGGCCTTCTTGGCCGCTTCCACGCCCAGGTCCGAGGAATTTTGCGTTGGCGCCGCGTAATGGCGCGCCGAAATGCCGCTGCGCGAGACGATCCATTCATCGGACGTCTCGATGCCCTTGGCGGCGAGCTGTTCGGTCAAGTCCTGGTTGGTGACGCGCTTTTCCGGCAAGTAGCTGCCGGTGCCGATAATTTTGCTGTAAGTTTTGCTAAAAACAGTCATGCAAGTACCCGTCCACTAAATGGTAGAGCTTGTTGATGTAGGTTCGTCCGGAACTGGCGTGCGCGGCATCAGCTCGGCGATCAGGCTGGCCAGGTGCGCTTGCACGTCATTTTTTGCCGCATCGAAAGCGCGGCGCAAGGCCCATTCAAACGAATAGGCATCGGCGCTGCCGTGGCTCTTGAAGACGAGACCACGCAAGCCCAGCAGGCTGGCGCCGTTGTAACGCGAAGGATTCAAGCGGTTGCCGATGGCTTTCAGGGCCCCGCGGGCGATCAGCGCGCCCAGCATGGTGATCGGATTGCGCTTGAATTCGGAAGTGAGCACGTCTTTCATGAAGCGCGCCAGGCCTTCGATGGCTTTCAGGGTGACATTACCGACGAAACCGTCGCAGACGACGATGTCGGTCGTGCCCTTGAAGATATCGTTGCCTTCCACGTTGCCGTAGAAGTTCAGCGCGCCACGCTCGTGGTCGGCCTGCAGCAGCTTCGAGGTGAGTTTCACCACTTCATTGCCCTTGATATCTTCCGTGCCCACGTTCAGCAAGCCGATCGTCGGCCGTTCGATACCTTCCATGGCGGAAACGAGCACGGAACCCATGATGGCGAACTGGTGCAAGTGATGCGGTTCGCAATCGACGTTGGCGCCCAGGTCCAGCATGTAGGTGGGGCCGTTCTTTTGATTCGGCAAGATGCTGCAGATGGCCGGGCGGTCGACACCGGACATGGTTTTCAATACATAGCGCGACACGGCCATCAGGGCTGCCGTATTACCGGCGGAAACGGAGGCTTGCGCTACGCCGTTCTTGACCTGTTCGATGGCCACGCGCATGGAGGAATCCTTCTTGCGGCGCAGGGCCACTTCCAGGGGATCGTCCATGGTAACTTGTTCGGAGGCATGCAATACCGACAGGCGCGGATGCGTGTCGGCTTTATGTTTCTTCAGTTCGGCACGGATCACGTCTTCCAATCCAACAAGGATCAGTTCGGCTTCAGGTTCATGTTTTACGAAGGAAATTGCTGCGGGGATAGTGACTGAGGGACCGTGATCTCCGCCCATGCAGTCGATAGAAATTTTGATTGTCATTTGTGTTGATTCAATACCGCTGCGGGCGTGCGGCAAGATGTGAATCGGACTGGAGCATATGCAGGGCGCAACATATCATGCACAGACCTGGACAGCGTGATTCAAAATGACGGGTGTGCAAGATGAATTGCAGCCGATAAAAAAGAAGAAGCGGCGCCACGCCGAATAACCACGCAACACCGCTTTCATCTTACCCAACAAAAACGTCGATTACTCGTCGTTTTTGGTCTTCAACACTTTACGGCCACGATAGAAGCCGTTAGGGCTGATATGGTGACGCATGTGTGTTTCGCCGGTAACTGGCTCGACGCTCAATTGCGGCGCGACCAGGAAGTCGTGCGAACGGTGCATGCCGCGCTTGGAAGGGGTTTTCTTGTTCTGTTGAACTGCCATGATGACTCCTAATACATAAGTTCTAAAATTTTAGCACAATCGATTGGCAAATACATGCGAATCGAGTATCCCAGCGGTAAAGACTACCCGAAAATAGCCCGGACCGACATCGTTTATTACAACTACATTTCACTACACTTGCCATACTCGATTACTACACGCGTTTGACACGTTCTCTAAGCGGGATCTCACAAACCTGCGGTTTTTGAGGCCCCCTATAAACTACAACTACTACTTATTCTGGCTTCAAGTCTTTCAGGGCCGCAAACGGCGACTTCTTTTCAGTCTTGAGAGCATCGAGCTGCGCCGTATCGGGGCAGACGTCATGTTTGGGTACCTGCGGCAGGGCCAGCAAGGCTTCATCTTCGATCAGGGCCGCGGCATCCATGCTGCGGCTGCCGACGATCACGTCGATCGATTCATCGTTGATAATTTCTTCGATCTCGTCCGCGTGCTCGTCATCCTTGCCCAGCATCAGAACAGTCGAAGAATCGATCACGTAAGCATACGGAGTCAGGCAGCGCTGGCAAACCAGCTGAACGGTGCCGTTGACCGACAAGGTCAGTTGCGGGTAGCCCAGCTTGCTGGTGCCGCCGACGATCTTCCAGGCGATCTCGCCGGAACTATCTGCACAATCCTTGGTCAACCGGGTCATTTCAGCGACAGGAGTTACACCCTCGCGGCTCCCGCTGATACGACAAAAATCAAAGGCGTCGATCACAAAAGCATTCATTGGTAGAAAATTTCCCCGGAAAACCTGCGATAATAACAGGGTTTTTAGCACGGAGTCAAAGGCTAAGCATCTTTTTTGACGCAATCATTGCCATCAACATGACATTTCATCAACACCGTCATGCCGCATGGAGCCTCAGTTGTGGGCTCTGCGCCCTGGAATTTGCGTGAAATCCCACTGACATCGACCAGCGCGGCCATGCCGGCCGCCATCCACTACCGAATGATACCAACTTCCGCCCCATCGCGCTTGATTCTTGCATCGAGTTCGACCTACCGCAAGGAACTGCTGCAACGCCTGCGCCTGCCTTTCGAGGTGGCCGTCCCCGATCTCGACGAAAGCCCCCTGCCGGGCGAAAGCCCCAGCGCCACGGCCCTGCGCCTGGCCCAGGCCAAGGCGCAGGCCGTGCTCGACCGCTACCCTGGCAGCCTCGTCATCGGCTCCGACCAGGTCGCCACCCTCGACGGCGCGCAGATCGGCAAGCCCGGCAACCATGCCAATGCCTTGCTGCAACTGCAAACCATGCGCGGACGCGAGACCGTGTTCCACACGGCACTGTGCCTGCTCGACGGCCGCCAGAATCCTCCCGTGGCGCAAGTGGAAGACGTCCAGACCCTCGTCACGGTGCGCGACTTGCCCGACGTCGAACTGGACGCCTACCTGCGCATCGAACAGCCGTACGACTGCGCCGGCAGCGCCAAGAACGAAGGCCTGGGCATCGCCCTGCTCGAACGCATAGCCACCACCGACCCGACCGCCCTCACCGGCTTGCCGCTGATCGCCCTCACAAGCATGCTGCGCAAGGCGGGTGTGACGTTTTTTACATTTTAATCACCCTGGGGTCAGACCCGACGGGGGAGTGCGTTCCAGTGGAGCGCACTCCGATCCCGAAGGGACTGACCCCGGCCAATACAAAGCTAACAATATGACCGGCACCCTGTACCTGATTCCCAACCACCTCGGCCTGTCCGACGGCGCAAGCGACCCGCTGAGCCACATCATTCCAGAGCAAGTACGGCAGATCACGTCGCAGCTCGATTATTTCGTTGCGGAAAACGCCAAGACGGCGCGCGCCTTCTTGAAATTGATCGGCAACCAGCATCCGTTGGCCAAGCCATTGCAGGAAATCACGATTTCCGAACTGAACGTGAACACCCCGGCGCAAGCGCTGGCCGGCTTGCTGGCGCCCCTGCTGGCGGGCCGCGACGCGGGCCTCGTCTCGGAAGCGGGCGTGCCCGCCGTGGCCGATCCCGGCGCCGACCTGGTGCGTCTGGCGCATCAGCACGGCATCAAAGTACGCCCGCTGGTGGGCCCCTCGTCGATCCTGCTGGCCGTGATGGCCAGCGGCTTGAACGGCCAGAGCTTCGCATTCAACGGCTACCTGCCCACGGACGCCGCCCTGCGCGCCAAGCGCATCAAGGAACTGGAAAGCCGCTCGCGCAATGAAAAGCAGACCCAGCTCTTCATTGAAACGCCGTACCGCAACGCCGCCATGCTCGAAGCCCTCGTGGCGCAATGCGCGCCATCGACCCTGATCTGCGTCGCTACCGACCTGAGCCTGGACACGGAAAGCGTGCAGACGTGGAATGGCGGACAGTGGAAGAAACAATTAGCCGCCGGAAAGGCGCCTGATTTCCACAAGAAACCGACCGTGTTCTTACTGCTGGGACAGTAATCTCCCGATCATAAAAAAACGCCACGATCAAATGATCGTGGCGTTTTTTATTGCGGCACTACCAAGCAGAGTATGACTACACTCTTCTTGTGCCTGTATTTTTCTGGCCGCCCTTGCCCGTTTCCAACACAAACTTCGCGCCATCGTCACGGCCCAATACCTTCACCAGGTACGGCATGACTTCGCGCAACATCGGCTCCAGGGTGTACGGCGGATTCAAGATGAACATGCCGCTGCTGTGCAAGCCGAAACCATCGGGCGACGGCGTGTTGACCGTCAGGGTCACGTGCAGCCAGTCCGAGCTGGGCAGCTGCTTGAGCTTGTCGGCGAACTGGCGCGATTCCATGCGTTGCAGCACCGGGTACCAGACGGCATACATGCCGGACGGGAAGCGCACGAGGGCGTCGGCCAGGGTGTCCTTGACCTTGCGGTAATCCATCTTGTCTTCATACGGCGGGTCGATCAGCACCAGCGCGCGGCGCGATGGCGGCGGCAGCAGGGCTTTCAGGCTCTGGAAGCCGTCGGCCTTGGTGATGAGCACGCGCTTGCCGCGCACGGTCGGACGCTCGCCCTGGGCCAGCGCATGCGCCTCGACCTTGCGGAAATTGTCGGCCAGAATCTTGGCGTCCGCCGGATGCAGCTCGAACAGGCGCAGGCGGTCTTGCTCACGGCTGACCTTGTCGGCGCAGTACGGCGAACCCGGGTAGTAGCGCATCTTGCCGCTCGGATTCATTTCCTTGATCAGCTTCATGTACTCGGCCAGCGAGGCCGGCCAGTCCGTGCGGTCCCACAGGGGCGCGATGCCCGTTTCGTATTCGGCGTTTTTCGAGGCATAACCGCCGTCGAGCGCATACACGCCTGCGCCGGAGTGGGTATCGATATAACTATAGGCGGTATCTTTTTGATTCAGATATTGCAACAACTGAATCTGCACATAATGCTTCAACACATCGGCGTGATTACCCGCGTGAAAGGCGTGGCGGTAACTCAACATAAGCTGGCTAATTCCATAATAAAAATAAACAAAGGCGGGAGCGCTGACACCGGGCAGGGCATGAAAACAGACTGGAGGGGTCAGGCTGCGGGGCCAGGAAACAGCTAGGACCAGCGTAATCAGCGCGCAATTATCAGCATTATCCACCAGAAAGGTGTATAGCATCAAAAAACACGGCTAAACAAGCCCATGCATTCCCGGGACTGGCATCGCCGGGCGCGGTAGAATACGCGCATCGGGCGCCCGCGCCCATCCGCCCACTAATAGAAACGACCATGCACAGCCTGACCCTCACGACCGATAACCGCGCCGACGTCGCGGCAACCCTGGCCGGTCCGCGCTGGACGGTGGCCTGCCTGTGCGCGCTGTGGTGCGGCACTTGCGGCACCTACCGCGCCACGTTCGAGGAGCTGGCCGCGCGCCACCCGGACACCGTCTTCGTCTGGATCGACATCGAAGACCAGGCCGACGTGGTGGGCGACCTCGACATCGACAACTTTCCCACCCTGCTGATCCAGCGCGAGGACAATGTCGCCTTCTTCGGCACCGTGCTGCCCGACGGCGGCCTGGCACACCGCATGGTGCAGGCGCAGCAGGCGCTCAGCAGCGAAGAACTGGCGGCGCTGGCCACCAGCACGCAGGAACGGCGCGACTGGCAGCAGGACTGTAATCTGCGCCATTTGCTGGCCGCCACCCTGGCAGAGTAAACGTCACGCCAGGCGCAGCGGCAGGCTGCGCAGCCTTTTCCCCGTCAAGCTGAATACGGCGTTGGCCACGGCCGGCGCAATCGGCGGCGTGCCTGGTTCACCCACGCCTTCGGGGTGTTCCGCGCTGGCGATGATGATGGTTTCCACATGCGGCTCCTGCCCCATGCGCAGCACGGGATAGTCGTGGAAGTTGGCCTGCTCCACTCTTCCCTCCTTGAAGGTGATCTCGCCGCCCAGCGCCGCCGACAGGCCGAACAGCACGGCCGATTCCATCTGCTGGGCGATGATGTTCGGATTGACGGCAATGCCGCAATCGATGGCGCATACGACGCGCTGCACGCGAATTTCTCCGTTTTCCACGGACACCTGCGCCACTTGCGCGACGATGCTGCCGAACGACTGGTGCAAGGCCACGCCATGCGCATGGCCGGGCGGAGGAGTTCCTGCCTTGGCAACTGCCGCGTCGAGCACGGCCAGGTGGCGCGGATGCTTGGCCAGCATGGCGCGGCGGAAAGCGACGCCATCCTGCCCTGCCGCATGGGCCAGTTCGTCGATGAAGCTTTCCTTGAAGAACGCGTTGTGCGAGTGCCCGACCGAGCGCCAGTAGCCGACCGGCACGGCGCTGTCGGCGATCACGTGGGCGATGCGCTGGTTGGCGATTTCATACGGCATGTCGAATTCGCCCTCGGCCGTCGTCTTGTCCGGCCCCGCGCCGGGCAAGCCGAAATTGCGCTGCAAAAACTGGTGCGTGATGGAGCCGCTGACGGATTTGTTGTCCCAGGAGGCGATGCGGCCATGCTCGTCGAGGCGGGCCGCAAAGCGGGCCAGCGCGGCGGGACGGTACATATCGTGCTTTGTGTCCTGCTCGCGCGTCCACACCAGCTGCACGGGCGCGCCATCGCACTGCAGCGCGATGGCCACGGCTTGCGCGACCATATCCACTTCCAGGCGGCGGCCGAAACCGCCGCCGAGCAGCAGCACCTCGATGCTGACGTCCTTCGCATCGACGCCGGCCACTTTCGCCGCCACGTCGACGGCGATGCCGGGCGCCTGCGTCGAGGCCCACAGCATCACCTTGCCATTTTTCACCTGCGCGGTGCAGTTGACGGGCTCCATGGCGGCGTGCGCGAGGAACGGCGCGCGGTACTCGGCGCTGACCTGCCGCATGCCCTGCACCGCCTTGCCCTCGACTTCGCCGCTGGCGTGGTAGGCATATCCGGCTTCGCTATCCAACAGGCGGGCAAACTCCGCGTAGACGCCGGCGCTGGACAAGTTCGCCTGCGGGCCAGCCTTCCACTGCGTCGGCAAGGTGGCCGCCGCCTGCTTGGCGCGCCACCAGGTATCGGCCACCACGGCCGCGCACGAAATGCTGCGCTGCGCCAGCTGCGGCGTCAGGTCCAGCACTTTTTTCACGCCGGGCATGGCGAGTATGGGCGCCGCGTCGAACGCGGACAGGGTATCGCCCAGGCGCGGCGGCAAATGCAGGGCCGCATACAGCATGCCGGGCGGACGCGCATCGATGCCGAAACGCGCGCTGCCATTGACTTTCGATGGCGTATCGCGGCGCGGCGCCGGCTGGCCGATCAGCTTGAAATCCCTGGGCAGTTTCAGCACGGGCGTGCCCGGATCGATAGCGGCGGCGCGCTGCGCCAGGCTGGCGTAGCTGGCGCGCCGGCCGTCCGGGTGCAGCACTTCGCCGTCCTGCGTGCGGCACTGCGCGGCCGGCACCTGCCACAGCGCGGCGGCAGCGCTCACCAGCATGGCGCGCGCCGATGCCCCCGCCTCGCGCATGGGACCCCAGCCATCCTTCACGCTCGACGAGCCGCCCGTGACGATCACGCCCAGTTCGCGCGCCGCCTTGGCCACCGTCCACTGCGCCAGCGCTTTGACGCGGCCGTGGTCGTCGGGGTGGAAAGGCAAGCCATCCTGGAGCATGGCGACATTGCCGAAGATTTTATCCATGGGCGCCTGGATCAGCCTGACGCTGGCCAGCGGCACGTCGAGTTCCTCGGCCACCAGCATCGGCAAGGCCGTATGCACGCCCTGCCCCATCTCGCTGCGCGGCATGGCCAGGATCACCGTGCCATCCGTTTGGATCGCCAGCCAGCCGTTGAGGGCCACGGCGCCATCCTGCAGCGGCAGCGGCGCGCTGCCGTGCAGACGCTGGCGCGGCGGCAGCACGCCCCAGCCCAGCACCAGGGCGCCCACGCCGGCCACGCCGAGACCCAGGCCGCCGAGCAGGAAACGGCGGCGCGACGTGTTTTTTTCTGCGGCCATGGGATACCCTTTATTAGTTAATGATCGATCCAGCGCTCCAGCATATCCTGAGCCAGCACCGGACGGCTATAAAAATAACCTTGCGCCAGTTTGCAGCCATGGCGCAGCAGGAAGGCGGCCTGCTCTTCCGTCTCCACGCCTTCGGCAATCACCGACAATTGCATGCTCTTGCCCAGCTGGATGATGGCAATCGCAATCGCTTCGTCGTTGACGTCCGTCGAGATATCCTTGATGAAGGAGCGGTCGATCTTCAGGGTCTGCACGGGCAGCTGTTTCAGATACGCGAGCGAGGAATAGCCGGTGCCGAAGTCGTCGATGGCCAGGCCCACGCCGATGGCGTGCAAGTCGTTGATGAAACCGAGGGCGTCGCCCGTGTTCATGATGACGGATTCCGTCACTTCCAGCTGCAGGCGCTGCGGCTCGAGGCCCGTTTCCTTCAATATGGCGGCCACCATGCCGGCGATGCTGCCCCGCTCGAACTGTTTTACCGATAAATTCACGGCCATCTTCGGCACGTGCAAGCCCTGCGCCTGCCAGCGCACCATCTGGCGGCATGCTTCGTCGAGCACCCATTTGCCCAGCTGGTTGATGAAACCGCTGTCCTCGGCCAGCGGGATGAAGCGGGCCGGCGGCACCAGGCCCAGTTCCGGGTGGTTCCAGCGCACCAGCGCCTCGACGCCGACCAGGCGGCCCGTGTCGATTTCCACCTGCGGCTGGTAATTGAGGAACATCTCGTTCTTCTCGATCGAGCGGCGCAAGAAGGTTTCCAGGCGCAGACGCTCGACGCCCTCGCCCGTCATCGACGGCGCATAGAAGCGGTAGCCGTTGCGCCCGCGCGCCTTGGCCTGGTACATGGCCACGTCGGCATTGCGGATCAACATGTTCAAGTCCAGCGCGTCGTCCGGATACAGGCTGATGCCCACGCTGCAGGTGACGAACAGTTCATGGCCGGCCACCGTGAACGGCTGGTCGAACATGGTCATCAGCTTTTCCGCCACCTGCGTGGCGCCATATTCGCCGTCGATGCGTTCGAGCAGGACGATGAATTCGTCGCCGCCCAGGCGCGCCAAAGTATCGCCTTCGCGCAGGCGGGCCGCCAGCTGGCCGGCCACCTTTTGCAACAGTTCGTCGCCCACATGGTGGCCCAGGGTGTCGTTGACGTTCTTGAAGCGGTCCAGGTCGATGAACAGCACGGCCAGCTGTTCCTGGTCGCGCGCGGCGCGCAGCAGCGCGTGCTGTAGCCGGTCGTGGAACAGCAGCCGGTTCGGCAGCGCCGTCAGCGGGTCGTGATGGGCCATGTGGTCGAGCTTTTCCTGCGATTCCTTGATCAGGGTGATGTCGCTGAACACGCCCACGTAATGGGTGGTGACGGCGCGCGTGTCGCGCACGGCGCTGATGGTCAGCCATTCCAGGTACACCTCGCCGTTCTTGCGCCGGTTCCAGATCTCGCCGCGCCAGAAGCCCGAGACGGCCAGTTCATCCCACAGGGCCTGGTAAAACGCGGCGTCGTGGCGCTCGGAACGCGTCAGCGACGCGTGCCGCCCCAGCGCCTCGGCTTCGGCGTAACCGGTGATCTGCGTGAAGGCGGGGTTGACGGTGACGATGATGCCCTCCGCGTCGACCACCATCACGCCATCGGCGATGTGTTCGAGCACGGTGGCCGACAAACGCAGCTTTTCCTCGGCTTCCTTGCGCGCCGTGATGTCGGCATACACCCAGATGCTGCCTTCGTTCGGGCGCAGCGGGTCGAGCGCGCAGCCGCTCACCAGCGCCCAGAACAGGCTGCCGTCGCGGCGTTTGTACTGGCGCTCCTCGCTGAAGTCGCCGCCCTTGGCCAGCATCGGATACTGGCGCTCGCCCGCCTCCTCGAAGTCATACGACGTCGTAAACACGATGGCGGTGGAATTGCCCGTCATCTCGCCATGGCCGTAGCCGAACAATTCCTCGCAGCGGCGGTTGACGGAAATGATGCGGCGGTGGCGCACGAACATCACGCCGAACATCACGTTGTCGAGGATGGCGCTCTGCTCGGTGAGCAGCGCTTCGATGCGCATCTCGTGGTGCTTGCGCTGGCTGATGTCGGCGATGATGCCGTCGATCCAGATGATGCCCGGCTCGCCCGCCTGCGGCTGGCCATTCTCGGCCACCCAGCGCTCGATGCCGAAAGCGTCGACGATACGGTATTCCAGCGCATACGGCCGCCCGTCGTGCACCGCCTGGCGGACGGCGCGGCGGTGTTCGCGGCGATCTTCCGGGCAGATCAGGTCGGCCCAGGCATGCGTGGTGCCGCGCATGAACTGGCGCGCCGAATAGCCGGAAATGTCTTCGATGGCGTCGCTGACGAAATCGATGGGGCCATCGGGCCGGTAGCGGAAGACGGCGCCCGGCACCTGCGTGACGATGGTGCGGAAACGCTCTTCGCGCTGGCCCACGTCCTCGAACAGCTGGCCGATGGCCGCGCGCATTTGCTCGAGCTGCGCCGTCAGGCGGCCCAGCTCGTCATTGCTGTGCGACGCCAGCGGCGTGTCGAAATCGCCATGCGACAGGCGGTCGGAAAAGCGCGTCAGGCGGCGCAGGGGTTTGAGCAGGCGGCGGTTCAGGAACAGCACGATCAGCGCCATCGACACGGCCAGCTGCGCACCCAGCACGAAAATATACGACATCTGCTTTTCGCGCAGCTCCTGCTGGCTGCGCGCATCGTCCATTTCGACGACGACGTGGCCGATGCGTTCGCCGCGCACGAGGATGTCGCGCTCGGCGCGGTACAGATTGCCCACGGGCCGCTGCGGCGCCTGCAGGCTGATGAATTCCGTGTCACCCTGTCCCAGCACCTTCACCAGCAGCACGGCACGGTCGCGCATCACCGACTCGACCAGCGAATGGGCCGATTCCGCATTCATGTTCCACAGCGACTCCTGCATGCCCAGCGCCAGGATATCGGCATTGCGCTGCAAGGCCTCGTTCAGGCTGGTGCGCGCCGACTGGCGCTCGTGCACGCCGACCAGCACATAGCTGCCGAAGATGGCGGGCACGACGAGGCCGCCGAATACCACCAGCAGCAAGGCGCCATAGATCGACGAGCCGTACAGCACGCGCAGGCTGGCGCGCAGGCGCTGGTAAGGTGAATTAAACATGCGGCAACAGGGCGACAGGGATCAGGCGGGCGATCATTGAACTTTACAGGGGAATCGGTGGTGAGGCGGGAAGAAACTTTATGAGGAGCAATTATGCATGGAAAAAGCGGGGGAAGTCACCAATAAACACACGCCAGCGGTGTCCTCATGTCATATAGACAGGGTGGAAAAACCACACGCGAGCCGGCGCGCCCGGCCGGCGCCAGCAGAAAAACGCGCAGCTTGCTATCATCGCGCCACTTTACCTAGAGGAACCACCATGACCTTCTCCATCTACTCCGCTTCGATCCCCGTCTTCAAACAGATCCTGGGCAGTCTGGCCGCCATCCTGGACAAGGCGGAATCGCACGCGCAAGACAAGAAAATCGATCCGAACGCCCTGCTGAACTTCCGCCTGTTCCCGGACATGCTGCCGTTCGTGCGCCAGATCCAGATCGCCACCGACTTCGCCAAGGGCTGTGGCGCGCGCCTGGCCGGCGTGGCCGTGCCACCGTACGAAGACAGCGAACAGAGCTTCGCGGAGCTGAAGGCGCGCATCGTGAAAACCATCGCCTTCCTGGAAAGCCTGCCGCAAGCGGACATCGACGGCAGCGAAACGCGCGCCATCACCACGGGCAGCGGCGAAAAGACCAAGCACTTCACAGGCCAGACCTATCTGTTCCACTACGCGCTGCCGCACTTCTTCTTCCACGCGACGACGGCGTACGACATCCTGCGTCACAATGGTATCGAAGTCGGCAAGAAAGATTTCATCGGCAGCTATTGATCGTTAGCGTCAACAGTACCGGGGTCAGACCCTCAATGCCGCTCCCACAAAGTCATCGCTGACATGTGAGGGGGTCTGACCCCAGCAGTTGCCGTTGGGTTAAATCAGGTATTCCTGCGCGGATACCCTTGCGCCAGTATCCTCACCCACACCACTTCCTTCTCTTCATCCGTCATCGACACCCAGTGGGCCACTTCCACCACGGTGCGGCCGCAGCCGCGGCAGATTTCATCGAAAGTCGTCGAGCACACGGCCACGCAGGGCGTGTCTGGACGCGGCGGCAATTCCTCGTCAGCCATCAGGATACCTTCGGCAGGCCGAGCTTTTCCCAGCCTTCGGTGCCCAGCGCTTCCAGGGTGGCGATATTCTTGTCGAAGATGTCCGACGCTTCCGGGAAGGCCTCGACGGCGCGCTCGATGCTGTCTTCGCGCAGCAGGTGCAGGGTCGGGTATGGCGAGCGGTTCGTATAGTTGCTGATGTCGTCCTCGAACGTCTCGGCAAACTGGTAGTTCGGGTGAAAACTGGCCACTTGCAGTTCGCCAGCCAGGTGCATGTCTTCCACGGCCGCATCGGCCACGTCGAGAAACTCGTTGTAGTCGAGGAAATCGTTCAGAGTGTACGGGTGGATCAGCAGGGTCGTGTCGATCTGCTCGGGATCCGTGTCGGCCAGGGTTTGCAGCTCGTCCATCAGCATCGCCAGCAAATCTTCTGGATTGCTCGATTCGCACACCACATAGCGGATCTGCTTCTTGACGTGCACGGCCTTGGCGAACGGGCACAGGTTCAGGCCGATCACGGCCTTTTCCAGCCAGGCAACGGTATTGGCGATGATGACGGCGTTGTCGTCGTCGTGGCGCGGCGGGGTGTTCATATACTTGACTCTCTATCAATAAAGCGGCCGGCAGCCGAATGGCCGGCCAAAGCCAAATTGTACGCACTTTTGCGCAGCCTCATACCGGACGGCTGCCAGGCTTGCGCCAGAGCCGGCGCCTTGTATGCTATAACAGCGGCCGAATCACGCATTGGGCAAATTAAATTTGTCATAATTGCATTATTAGAGACTGGAAACATCGCTATTGATAGCTATGTGCTGTCATCATGCTGACATAATTCTTGACTCCGGCATGGGGATATACGTACACTCGCACCTTGATCATGGGTCTGTCCGATGTTTCTCCGACGACAACAATGGAACACTATGCACGAAAACTCCTTTAAATCTACCGTCCTGGCGGCGTTGGCCCTGGCGCTTGCGCCCGCCCTCAGCCAGGCGTACGAAGCCGGTGTTGAGAGCGATAACGCGCCAGTCGCCGCCGCCACACCGGCCCTGATCCCGATGACCGCCCAGGTCACGGCAAAACTCCCCACCCTCGACAACCGCCTGCAAAAGACCGACCGTCTGCTGAAAAATCTCAGCGACAATTCCGATCCGCTGCGCGAAGCCGACGTCTGGGGCCGCATCCGCAGCGGCTATGCGATTCCCGACATCAACAACCAGCTGGTAGCGAATCACGTCAACTGGTACGCCACCCGCCCCGACTACATCGCACGCACGACGGCGCGCGCCTCGCGCTACATCTTCCACGTGGTGCAGGAACTGGAAAAGCGCGGCATGCCGACGGAACTGGCCTTGCTGCCGTTCATTGAATCCGCCTTCAACCCGCAAGCGTTTTCGAGCGCCAACGCGGCCGGCATGTGGCAATTCGTGCCCGCCACGGGACGCGATTTCAACCTCAAGCAAAACATGTTCAAGGACGAGCGCCGCGGCGTGCTGGCCTCGACCGATGCGGCCCTGACCTATCTGCAGCGCCTGTATGACATGTTTGGCGACTGGCAACTGGCCCTGGCCGCCTACAACTGGGGCGAAGGTTCGGTGCAGCGCGCCATCAAGAAAAACCAGTCGCTGGGCAAGCCCACCGATTTCGAAAGCCTGGCCGACCTGATGCCGGCCGAAACGCGCAACTACGTACCCAAGCTGCAAGCGGTGAAAAACATCATCGCCAATCCGTCCCAGTATGGCCTGACCCTGCCGGTGGTCGACAACCAGCCCTACTTCACGGCCATCGACAAGACGAGTGACATCGACATCACCGTCGCCGCCCAGCTGGCCGAACTGTCGATGGATGAATTCAAGGCCTTGAATCCGCAATTTAACCGCCCCGTCATCATCGGCGGCGAAAAGACCAAGATTCTGCTGCCACAGGAAAACGCCGCCAAGTTCACCACCAACCTGGCGCAATGGGGCCATGCCTTGTCGAGCTGGACCACGCACAAGATCACCAATGCGCGCGAACGCATCGAAACGCTGGCGTCGAAATTCGGCACCACGCCCGACGTGCTGCGCCAGGCCAACAACATTCCCCAGCGCACCCGCTTGCGCGCCGGCTCCACCATCCTCGTGCCGAAAACCTCGGCCACGATGAACAACGACATCACCCAGGAAATCGCCGACAGCGCCACCATGCTGCTGGAAGCGGACCGCCCGGAACGCGTCGCCAAGGCCGTGCGCCGCGCCACCAAGGGCGGCAAGGTGCAAGCCGCGCCAATTTCCCTGGTAAAACCGCGCATCCAGCGCGGTGGCAACAGTCGCGCCAAGGCACGTCACTGATCGCCTGATCCGTATTGAGACACCCTACCGGCCGCCACAGCCTTGCTGTCGCGGCCGGTTGTACATCCGCCTACCCCGCCCACCTACCCAGACAGGAGTCGTCATGGCTTTCTTGCAAGGCAAAAAAATCCTCATCACGGGCTTGCTGTCGAACCGCTCCATTGCCTATGGCATCGCCAAGGCTTGCCACCGCGAAGGCGCCACGCTCGCCTTCACGTATGTGGGTGACCGCTTCAAGGAGCGCATCACGGAGTTTGCGGCGGAATTCGGCAGCGAACTGGTGTTCGACTGCGACGTGTCCAGCGATGAACAGATCGGCGCCGTCTTCAACGACCTGGCGCGCCACTGGGATCAACTGGACGGCCTGGTGCACGCCATCGGCTTCGCGCCGCGCGAGGCGATCGCCGGCGACTTCCTCGACGGCCTGTCGCGCGACAGCTTCCGCATCGCGCACGATATTTCCGCCTACAGTTTTCCCGCCATGGCCAAGGCCGCCCTGCCCCTGCTGCATCCGGGCGCGTCGGTCCTGACCCTGACCTACCTGGGCGCCGTGCGCGCCGTGCCCTACTACAACACCATGGGCCTGGCCAAGGCGTCGCTGGAGGCATCCGTGCGCTACCTGGCCGAATCGCTGGGGCCGCGCGGCATCCGCGCCAACGGCATTTCCGCCGGCCCCATCAAGACCCTGGCCGCTTCCGGCATCAAAGATTTCAGCAAACTGCTGGGCTTTGTGGCCGAGCATGCACCGCTGCGGCGCAATGTCACCATCGAAGAGGTCGGCAACACGGCCGCCTTTCTGCTGTCCGACCTGGCCTCGGGCATCACGGGCGAGATTACCTACGTCGATGGCGGCTTTTCGCAAGTGATGGCCGTCAATCCCGAAGTAGAGTGATGCGGTGATGGTCGATTTTTATCGGTTGTCACTTGACAACCGATAAAAATCGACCTACATTGGAGGCATCGCATGGCGCGCTCCTCGCATCCCAAGAAAGAAATCGAAGCGGCGCTGCGCCACGCGGAAAGCCAGGGCTGGCGCGTGGAAGTGGGCGGCAGCCATGCCTGGGGCAAGATCTCGCCCCTACAATGACGACGGCTGCCGCTGCGGCGAATTCTGTATCGCCTGCATCTGGAGCACGCCGAAAAACCCGGGCAACCACGCGCGGGCGATCCGCCGGGTGGTCGATAATTGCACTTTCAACAAACTGCTGCACGACTGCATGCAGCGCAAATCCAGGGGTTAACAATCATGGATTACATCTTTACTCTCAAGTACAGCCTGCCCGACCACGAACACGACCTTGATGCGCTGGCCGAGCGCCTGGGCGGCGGCGGTTGCGACGATGCCCTCGTTGGTATCGGGCAAGCGGGACGCCTGGCGCTGGAATTCACGCGCGAGGCGGCCAATGCCAGGGAGGCGCTGCTCAGCGCCCTGGCCGACGTCAAAGCCATCGTGCCCGATGCCGTGCTGGTCGAGGCCGCCCCCGACTTCGTGGGCCTGACCGACGTGGCGCAGGTACTCGGCCTTTCCCGGCAAAACCTGCACAAGCTGATGAGCAAGCACCGCCACAGCTTCCCCATACCCGTGCATGAGGGCAGCGCCACCATCTGGCACCTGGCCGACGTGCTGGCCTGGCTGCATGCAAAGGGAACGTATCAGCTGGAACGCAGCCTGGTCGAACTGGCGCAGGTGACCCGGCAGATCAATCTGGCCAGGGAAACGCGACAGGCGCCGCCGCTGCCCGCCGACATCGTGGCCATGCTCAGCTAAAAGGGCGAAAACTGCGTATTTCTACTTATTTCATAGAGGAAATACGCCCAAAAACGTGGCAGGACTTTCGTTTCTTCCCATTTAGCCCGTGCAAAACGACGGCAAATACGGTATAGTGTCGTTGTGCGCTGCAATATGTTCCCTTGAAGCGATGGCAACACCGCAGTCATGCACTACAAACTTAGCAGCTTCGCAAGCCTTAGCGCATCCACAGGATGCCGCTTATAAAGCCCTCCCGCCTTGTGTGTCGCACCTGACACCGTCCCGGCGCAAAGCTTTTGTGCCGAAATTTCTTTCTAGTTGAGTCATTTCGTTTTGGTTGGCGTTGCTATTTTGCGTTCTGCTTTTTGCAAGAACGCTGATTTTTACGAAAGAAAAGAATGACATTTGAATCCTTAGGCCTGCATCCGTCCATCCTCGCCGCTCTGACCGAATCGGGCTACACCGCGCCAACCGCGGTACAGTCGCAAGCGATTCCAGCCGCGATCGAAGGCCGTGACCTGCTGGTCTCGTCGCAGACCGGTTCGGGCAAGACCGCAGCTTTCATGCTGCCGTCGCTGCACAAACTGGCCAGCGCCGAACAAAGCGCCGCCGGCAAGACGCCGAACCAGGAAATGCAAGCATCGCGCGCCCGCGGCGAGCGTCCACGCTTCAAGGCTGCCCAGCCAAAAATGCTGGTGCTGACGCCAACGCGCGAACTGGCCCTGCAAGTGACCACCAACACCGACAAGTACAGCACCGGCATCCGCCGCATCAAGGCTGTGTCGATCCTGGGCGGCATGCCTTACCCTAAACAGATGCAATTGCTGGCCAAGAATCCCGAGATTCTGGTCGCCACCCCTGGCCGTCTGATCGACCACATGGATTCGGGCAAGATCGACTTCTCGCAACTGGAAATCCTGGTGCTGGACGAAGCCGACCGCATGCTGGACATGGGTTTCATCGACGACATCGAAAAAATCGTGGAAGCGACGCCGGAAGGCCGTCAAACCATGCTGTTCTCGGCAACCTTGGACGGCGTCGTGGGCAACATGGCGCGCCGCATCACGAAGAACCCGCTGGTCATCCAAGTGGCAAGCTCGAGCAACAAGCATGAAAACATCACCCAGCGCGTGCACTTCGTCGACGATCTGTCGCACAAGAATCGCCTGCTGGACCACCTGCTGCGCGACGAATCGCTGGACCAGGCTGTTGTGTTCACCGCCACCAAGCGTGACGCCGACACCATCGCCGACCGTCTGAACATCGCCGGTTTCTCGGCTGCCGCCTTGCACGGCGACATGCACCAGGGCGCGCGTAACCGCACCCTGGACGGCATGCGCCGCGGCCAGGTCAAAGTGCTCGTTGCCACCGACGTTGCCGCCCGCGGTATCGACGTGCCAACGATCACCCACGTGTTCAACTACGATCTGCCGAAGTTCCCGGAAGACTACGTCCACCGCATCGGCCGTACCGGCCGCGCTGGCCGCAATGGCCTGGCCATCTCGCTGGTGAACCACGCTGAAGGCATGAACGTCAAGCGCATCGAACGCTTCACCAAGCAATTGATCCCGGTCAATGTCATCGAAGGTTTCGAGCCGAAGAAAACGGCATCGGCACCACGTTCGAGCGCCCGTCCAGGCGGCTGGAAACCAGGCGACAACCGTGGCGGCGCGAAGCCAGGCCAACGCACGTTCAGCAAGCCGGGCGCACCACGCAAGGACGGCGCTCCTAGCACCGGCGGCGGCTACAAGGGTTCCAACCCGCGCAGCACCGACGGCGCACGCCGCAGCTACGGCGACCGTTAATCACGGCGCCATGCCGCCAGCAGGCGGCAGGCAATAAAAAACGGCCACCAGATCGCTCTGGTGGCCGTTTTTTCATGTCCGCGGCACTTACTTCTTCGACACCTTCTGGCGCGACAGCTTGCGCAGCTTGGCCTGCTCGAAGCGCGCGTGCTGTTCCGGCGTCTCGAGCGCCAAAGGCGGCACGGCCACCGGCTTGCGGTTGGCATCGACGGCCACCATCGTGAAATAGCAGCTGTTGGCGTGGCGCACCAAGCGCTGCTGGATGTTTTCCGTCACCACGCGGATACCCACTTCCATCGAGGTCGTGCCCGTGTAATTGATCGAGGCAAGGAAGGTCACCAGCTCGCCCACGTGGATAGGCTGCAGAAACATCACCTGGTCCACGGACAAGGTCACCACGTAGCTGCCCGAATAGCGGCTGGCGCAGGCGTAGGCGACGCTGTCGAGGTATTTCAGGATGGTGCCGCCGTGCACGTTGCCGGAAAAGTTGGCCATATCGGGCGTCATCAGGACCGTCATCGTCAGTTCGTGGGCCGACCAGTTCATCGCGCTGTCCAAAGTGTTCTCCAAAGGGGAAATAATAAAAAGAGTGGGGATGTGAAAACCGGCCCCAGGGGCCGGTTGCGGACCTTACAGGCCCAGGGTGTCGATATCGGCCAGCGAGTCGCGGCCCTTGTCGGAAATGTCGTGGCCCTCGCCTTCGGCGCGCGCCACGATGTGGGCTTTCTTGCCCAGGAAGTAAGCCACGTCCGTATCGAGCTTGGTCAGCGGATCGGCGGCGACGGCGCGCAGCCCCATGATGCAACGGCGCAGGAACAGCAGCTGTTGTGCCTTGTCGGTGATGGACAGACGGCCATCGCGTGCATAGCTGAGCAGCTTCAGGCCGGACAGGCGCTTGGCATTGCGGGCAACGCAAGCACTGGGGCGCTCGGTCTTGATGCCGCGTGCAACTTGCTCCAGCGCGTCATATTCATCAGTTGTTAATTTCTCGTTCTTCATTACTTTTCCATAAAAGGCCAGGTGTTCGGCCCCCATGGTACGCGCCCCGCTGCGCATCGGCAACAGGCAACGTGAATCTACCGCCGCCGGCCAGGCGGCCAGGCAGCGGAAACACGGCCGCGACGGCCGTTATTTATAGCTGCGCAACAGCAGCCAAGCCAGGCCGCAACCAGCCACGGCACCCGCCACGACCAGCGCCACGAGATTCTTGCTGGTGATCACAGGCCGCCGGCCCAGGTAGATTTTGTTATGCAAGGAATTGCCCACGATGGTCTCCTGTACAAGAATTTTTATGATGTCTCATTATAAGAACAGAATCGTGACGGCCGCATGACACTCGGCAGTTAGCGCTTGATATGTATCCACTCGGCAACATTTATGCGCATTTTTGTTGTTTAAATGGCGTGGCCCTGACGAGTCCCGCGCCTCCCATTTCCAACTGGAAATAAACAAGGCGCGCGCCGGCCACAGCTGGCCATGGCGCAACGCTGCGGCTGGCAAACCGTTCAATGCATTTTCACGGGCGGCGGCGGCGGCGTGGGTTCCTCGACCGGCACGGGGTCGATGTGCGGCGGCGGTTCCGGCGGTGGCGTGAGAGGATCGCCTTCCGGCGGTGGCGGCATATCGGGTTCGGGCGTGCTGTGCGCACGCAGCGGGACAAAACGGGATTGTGGCTGCATGGTGATCTCCTTTGCCTCACTGTAGCCGATGCGCCCAACTCCTGGCGCCCGCCAGTGGCGCGCGGTCGGGAACTAAACGGCGTGGCGCCACTCCAACTTGCCAGGCATCCCCTCCCGCACGAGTGCAAGCGACCCCATGGCGCGCAAGAAAATCCTCTTTATGGCCGAGGCAGTGACCCTGGCCCATGTCGGCCGTCCCCTGAGCCTGGCCCAGGAGCTGGACGAGGAAGAGTACGAAGTCCATTTTGCCTGTGCCGATGGCTATGACTTTTGTTTCAAGCAAGTCCCCTTTCGGCGCTGGCGTATCGACAGTATTTCATCGCTGCAATTTCTGCAGGCGCTGGCGCACGGCAAGCCCGTCTATACGGAAAGCACCTTGCACGCGTATGTGGAAGACGACCTGCGCCTGCTCAATGCCGTCCAGCCCGACCTCGTGATCGGCGACTTTCGCCTGTCGCTGTCGGTCAGCGCGCGCCTGCAGCGCATTCCCTACATTACCGTCAGCAATGCCTACTGGAGTCCCTGGGTGCGCCAGCACTATACGGTGCCCAGCCTGCCCCTGACGGGCATGCTGCCCATCTGGCTGGCCGATCCCCTGTTCCGCCTGATCCGCCCGCTGGCCTTCGCCTCGCACGCCGTGCCCCTGAACCGCGTGCGCCGCCGGCATGGCCTGCCATCGCTGGGCAGCGACCTGCGGCGCATCTATACGGATGCCGACCGCACCTTGTACGCGGATATTCCGCAGCTGTTCCCGCCGCACGGCATGCCGCCCACGCACGACTACCTGGGCCCCATCATCTGGGCGCCGCCGCTCGACTTGCCGGACTGGTGGCAGCGCCCGGAACTGAGCAGCGGGCGGCCCATCATCTATGTCACCCTGGGCAGTTCCGGCCAGGGGCAATTGCTGCCGCGCGTGCTGCGCGCGCTGGCGCCCCTGCCCGTCACCGTGATGGCGGCCACGGCCGGCACCATCCGCGTCGATGCCGTGCCGCCGAATGCCTATGTCGCGCCTTTTTTGCCGGGCGACGCGGCCGCCCGGCGCGCCAGCCTGGTGATCTGCAACGGCGGCAGCCCCACCAGCCAGCAGGCGCTGACGGCAGGCGTGCCCGTCATCGGCATCGCCGGCAACCTCGACCAATTCCTCAACATGCACGGCATCGTGGGCGCCGGTGCCGGCCTGCTGCTGCGCGCCGACCGCTTCCAGGAAACGGCCTTGCGCCATGCCGCCACGCGCATGCTCGACGATGGACGGGCCAGGCTGGCGGCACGTCAGCTGGCCACGACCATGCGCGACTATGTGCCCGGGCAACGCTTGCTGCCCCATATGCACGCCCTGCTGGGCTCGTTGCCACAAGGCGCCCAGCCTTGACGGGTGGCGTCGGTTTTTCTTACAGCGAGTCCGGCAACACCTGCACCACGTCAACAAAAGCGCGCCAAGTCATTGATTTCAAACGAACCTCATGCGTTGGCATGGAAGTCGCTAGGTACTTGCCATGAGCACCTGCCGACAGGTCTCAGGCAAACCTTCCAGACTCACTCAACCACGAGGTGAATACAATGAAACTCTCGAAACTGAAACTGCTCCCGGCCGCAGCGGCACTGGCCCTGCTGTGCGCCGCCGGTAGCGCACAGGCGGGCGCCTACGGCTATTCGTACAACAACATCTTCGGCCTGGTGATCGCCGTGCCGACGGGCCAGATCACGGTCGCCAACAGCACCACCATCTCGCGCAGCACGGCTACCCTGAATGGCGTGAGCGTCATCAATGGCGGCGCCGGCTCGCTCGATGCCCCACGCGCCAACGTCGGCCCCGTCACCAAGGGCGAAAACGACTTCACGCAGCAAGGCCCCACCGGCACCTTTTCGCGCGGCGATGCGCAGATCGTCAGCACGCAATTCCCTTCGTTCCCGCCGGGTTCCACTTCCACGCAAGCGGTGAACGTGGCCGAAGCCCACCTTGACGGACCGGCCGGCACGGCCGATGCGTCCGGGCGCAACGGCTCGACCACGGGGTTCTCCGTCGATTTCGTCGTCGGCTCGCCCACGGCAACGCTGAGCTTCGACTTCCTGGCCTCGCCCTTCATGCAAGTCTTCCTGCAAAGCACGGTCGGGCAGCTGTCCACGGCCACGGCCAACCTGGTCGTCACCTTCACCATCACGGACGCGGCCGGCGCGACGGTGTTCAACTGGACGCCCGATGGCGTGATCGGCTCGGGCATCTTCGGCGGCACCGAGGCGGCCGATGGCGCCAACCTGAACACCAGCCTGGCGACCAATTTCCTCACGCGCGGCAACCTGTTCACCTACGACCCATCCGGTTGCGGCACGCCCACGGGCACCGGTGTCGGCACAGTGTGCGGCAGCAACTTCAGCTCCGTCAGCAATGCTTTAACGGCTGGCAACTACACATTGACCTTGAATGCGGTGGAAAGCGTGGACCTGGTGAAACAGGCCGCGACGCCCGAACCGGGCACCCTGGCCTTGCTTGGTCTGGGTCTGGCGGGCCTGGGCTATGCCCGCCGCCGCAAGCTTGCCGTCTGAACCAGGCAACAGGGGGGATTTACAGGCGAGGGAGTTTCCTCGCCTTTTTTATGTAGCAAGCCTGTCGGTTTTCCTTACAACACGGCCGACCAGGAGATGAGGATTTTCATGACTACATTTTCTTGCATCCGATTACCAACGGCCCTGCTGGCCTTGCTGTTCCTGGCCAGCAGCGGCACCGCCAGCGCCGCCGCGTATGGCTATTCCTACACCAGCGTCTTTGGCCTGGTCATCAGCAATCCCACCGGCTCCACTACCTTGCTCAGCAACATCGACCTGTCGCGCACCACCGCCACGCTGAACGGCAGCAGCATCATCAATGGCGGCAGCAATGAGATCGACGCGCCGCAAGCGACACGCGGCGCCGTCACCAAGGGGCAAAATGATTTTACCCAGCAAGGCATGGGCAACGCCGCCTATGCGCGCGGCGAGGCGCAAATCATCAGCTCGCAGATTCCCCCGTTTCCGCCGGGCTCGACCAGTACGCATACGGTGAATGCGGCGGAAACCTTTCTCACGGGCGGCGGCAGCGCCGACGCCTCGGGCCGCAATGGTTCCAGCACGGCCCTGGCCATCAATTTCGTCGTCGGCCAGCCGGGCGCGACCCTGGCCTTCGACTTCCAGGCCCTGCCCTTCATGCAGCTGTACCTGGATGCCCTGGCTGGCACGGACTCGGCGGCCACGGCGAATATGGCGATGACGTTTACCATCATCGATGGCAATGGCCAGATCGTTTTCAACTGGGCGCCCGACGGCAGCCTGGGCTCCGGTATCCTGGGCGGCACCGAACTGGCCGACGCCGCCAACCTCAATGCGGGCTACGCGCAAACGCCGCTCACCGGCGGCAGCGTATTCACCTACGACCCCAGCGGCTGCGGCGCGCCCACGGGCACGGGCGCCGGCAAGACGTGCGGCGGGCAATATGGCGCCGTCACGGATAAGCTGGTGGCAGGCAGCTATACCCTCGTGCTGAACATGCTGAACAGTTCCGAGCTGGCCTACGTACCTGGCGTTACGCCCGTGTCGCTGCCGGGCACCTTGCCGCTGCTGGCGGCGGGCCTGGCAGCGCTCGCTTGCCTGGCGCCACGGCGGCGCCGCTGACGCAGGCTGCGTGCCTTTATGGCCCAGCAGTGGGCGCCACCAGCAACTCTTGCAGCGGACGGCGCAAGGAACGCGCGCCGGCCGCCGGCCCCGCACCGATGCGCCCGAGGAACACGGCCCGCTCGACCGCCGCCGCCCCCAGCACGCCCTGGCATTGCACCACCAGTTCCTGCGCCATTTCCTGCATGCCATCGGTGCGCGAAAAAGTGCGCCGTTCGCGCACGTAGCGGGCAAAGATCAGCGGCGTCAGTTCCGGCTGCAATTGCAGCCCCAGCTGCGTGGCCGTCAGCCAGAATCGCTGCATGGCGCGGCCGGCCGCCACATAATCGTCGACATGGCGCGGCGGCGCATCGGCCAGCAGCGCGAAATGCGCGGCGCAATACAGGCCCGGCAGCAAGTCCATCTGCAGCCGCGGGGCGATGGTGCCGCCCAGCCAGGTATTGAAAAAATCCACGCGGCGCCAGCTGTGCATGACCCAGCGCATCAGCCGCGCCGTCATCGCATCGACACCGAGCGCCTGCTCCGGGATGCGGTCGCTGCTGTAGCGCGCGCCCCATTCGATCACGTCGCGGTGCACCTTGTGCGCTTCGGGCATGGTCAGGCGCAGCTTCGCATTGTCGAACATCAGGCGGGCACAGGCCAGGCGCGCGCGCCCGCCTTCGAACCACTGCACTGAGTAGCCCGGTGGCAAGCTGGCCGCCAGCGCCGCCTTTTCACTGGCGCGCAGGCTGCGCGTGCTGAGCCGGCGCCGCTGCACGCTGCGCTGCGGCAAGAAGGCCGCCAGCGGATCGGGCAGCATGCCGGGGCTGTCGACCAAACGCACGTCGAAGGTGGGCAAGGTGTCGGGCATGGACAGGCGCCGGCGCGCCTCCATGCGCAAGCCGTGGCAACTGGCCGCCAGCGCCATGCTTTCGAGCAAAGCCCCCAGTGACAGCTGGCTGGGATGGCCGTCGAGGTCGTACACGCAATGGCTGCGCGTATCGAAACCATGCACGACCACGTGGCGCGCGTCGACGACTTCAAAGCGCCACGGCTGCGTGTTGTCGCCGCTGGGGGCCCAGCGCGCCTGGTCGAGGATGTTTTCCAGCACGGGATCGTTCAGCAGTGCTTGCGCCATTTATGCCCCCTGTGCGGCGCGACGCCGCTTGATGATGGCCATCGTCAGGCGCTGCAGCGGATGACGGTTGCCGCCGGGACGCCATGTATGCACGAGCTTGTTGCGGTAGGCGTCGAAATGCACGCCGTGCGGCGCCGCCATCACCTTGCCGCGTTTTAACAAAATTTTCAGGGCTTCCGTGGCGGCCGCGCCCGCACACAGCTGGCACCCCATGATGGTCGACGGCCCGCGCCGCTCCTTCAGATTGATGGCCGACGGGTCGACCAGGTAGCGAGCATGCAAGCCGGCCGGCGCCAGCCCGACGAGAAAGCGCAAGGCCTTCTCTTCCTCGGGCAAGTCGCCCCAGCCGAAATACTCTTCGAACGTCATGCCGCCCGGCATGAAGCTGAGCACGGCCGTGCCCATGCCCAGCGGCGCGGCCGTGATGGCGGGAATGCCGAGGCGGGCGCAGGCAGCGAAGGTGGCCTGACGGGCCGGAAAGGCAAAGAAATCCAGGCCGTCCACGTACAGGTCGACACCGGCAAAGAACTCGGCCAGGTTGCTGTCGTGTATGCCGTCGGGAAACTGCTTGATGTCGAGTTCGGGATTGATGTCGCGCGCCATCTGCGCCAGCACGGCCACCTTGGGCTGGCCCAGGGTGGAGACCATGGCGCCGGCCTGACGATTGAAGTTGGCGATATCGAAGGTGTCGAAATCGGCGATGTGGAAAGCGCCGATGCCCAGCCGCGCCAGGGTCAGCAAGTGCACGCCGCCGACGCCGCCCATGCCGGCGATGGCCACGCGCTTGCCGCGCAAGCTGTTTTGCTCCGCCTGCGTGACCCAGCCCAGGTTGCGGGCAAATGCCGCGTGATAGGAAAAACCATCTGTCATGCTTACCTCTACTGTACGTCCGCTAAGGACCAAGAAGAATTTGACAGATGGCCAGGCGATAAGTTCCCGCTATAACGAAAACTTAGCGGGCCAAGCGGCGCTGGGCCGCCGGCGCCGGACGCGGCGCCCCTGCCACCGCACCCACCTTGAACACGCTGACGATCTGCGCCAGGCCCGCCGCCTGCTCGTTCATGGCTTGCGCCGCCGCCGAGGCCTGCTCGACGAGGGCCGAGTTTTGCTGCGTCATGTTGTCCATCTCGACGATGGCCTGGTTGATCTGTTCGATGCCGGCGCTTTGCTCGGCGCTGGCAGACGAAATCTCGGCCACGATATCGGTCACGTGCTGCACGCTGGAAACGACTTTTTCCATCGTTTCGCCCGCCAGCGCCACCAGTTTTTCACCGGCGCCCACTTGCTCGGCGGAACTGTCGATCAATTGCTTGATCTCCTTGGCGGCCGCGGCCGAACGCTGGGCCAGGTTGCGCACCTCGCTGGCCACGACGGCGAAGCCACGGCCCTGCTCGCCTGCGCGCGCCGCTTCCACGGCCGCATTCAGGGCCAGGATATTCGTCTGGAAGGCGATGCCGTCGATGACGGCGATGATGTCGCCGATCTTTTTCGACGAAGCATTGATGGCGCCCATGGTGTCGACCACCTGGCTTACCACGCCGCCCGCCTGCGTCGCCACTTGCGAGGCGGAAATGGCCAGCTGGTTGGCCTGGCGCGCATTGTCCGCATTCTGGCGCACGGTCGAGGTCATCTCTTCCATGGTCGACGCCGTTTCTTCCAGCGATCCCGCCTGCTGC
Source organism: Janthinobacterium sp. OK676 (assembly GCF_900103595.1). Classification (NCBI taxonomy): domain Bacteria; kingdom Pseudomonadati; phylum Pseudomonadota; class Betaproteobacteria; order Burkholderiales; family Oxalobacteraceae; genus Janthinobacterium; species Janthinobacterium sp. OK676. Next base: position 289,534 of record NZ_FNHA01000007.1, on the reverse strand, counting down.
TCCGTGCGCGCCGACAGGTCGTGGTTGCCCGAGGCGATCTCGCCCGACGCCGTGGAAATCGATTCCGCATCGGTGCGCACCTGGCTCACCAGATGGGCCAGGTTATCGCGCATGGCCTTGATGGCCATCAGCAAACTCGACGTATCGCCGGGGCGCGTATCGATGTGCGTCGTCAGATCGCCCTGGGCGATTTGCGCCACGATGGCCGCCGCATAGTCGGGTTCGCCACCGAGCTGGCCCAGGATGCGGCGCAGCATCAGGGCCGCCAGGGCGCCCACCACCAGCATCAGCGCGCCGCCGATGGCCAGCAGCACGCCCGCCTGGGCCCAGAACTTGTGGTTGATGTCGTCGATATAGGTGCCCGTGCCGATCAGCCAGTCCCACGGTGCAAATTTCACCACGGCATACATCTTCGCCACCGGATCAGGCAAGCCGGGCCGCGTGCCGTCCGCCTGCACGAGGCCGATGCGGCTGGTGGCCAGGGCCGCGCGGTAGCGGTCGCCCGACTGCTTCATGTTCTTTTGCGGCACGCCGATGCGCGACGCATTCGGGTGCACGTACAGCAAGTCCGTGCTGAAATCGCGCACGAAATAATACATCTCGTCCTTGGCGAAGCTGCCGATGGCCAGCTTGGCCTGCTGCTGCGCCTGCTCACGCGTGAGCTTGCCCGACTGTTCCAGTGCGTACGCCTTTTCCACCGAGGCGTTGGCCAGTTCCACCAGCACCGTCAATTGCTCGACCCTTTCCGCCATCATGGTCTGGCGCAAGGAATACAGGGAGAATGAAGCGATGAGGACGATGCCCAGCAAGGTGCTGAAGCACAGGAGGAGAATGCGCGAACGGAGTGTCATGGGTGCCTGGAAATAAATAGGAAAATTATTGCCCGATAGAAATCTTTTCAGAAAAGCAAAACGGGCGGCGCTACCGGGCTGTGCCCGGCAGGCACCGCCCGCTGTGAGTCTTGTCAGAGGATCAGGCCAAGGCTTCCTTGGCCGCCTCTTCCGGCGTCAAGCCGTCGTAGAACTGGTCGGTAAACCACTCGACCTGCTCTTCGATATGGTCCTGCGCCTGCGCCACAGTGGCGCCGCCAGCCACGAGGAAGCCTTCGACTTCGATACACCAGTTGATCAATTCCAGGGTTTCCGGATCGAGTTCTTCTTTCTTAGCCATCGTGCATTCCTTGCTTGTTAAATTGCGATCACATCAATAAGCGGCAGTTTAACAGCTTCGCCACGCTGCCGCCCATGCTGATCCAATATGAGAATTACTTGGCAGCAATATTTTTGCGTTCCGGATACAACACCACCTGCACATAATTGTGCATGTCCAGGTAGCGTTGCGCCGCCAGCTTGACGGCTTGCGGCGTGATGGCGCGCACGCGCTGCTCGTAGCGCAGGATGTGCGCGGGGTCGCGCCCCTGCGTCACGGAACCCATCAACTGATTCATCCAGTAGTTGTTTTCTCGCAAGGATTTCTGCTGGCGCGTGATCCAGTTCAGCTTGACCTTTTCCAGGTCGGCCGCCGATGGCCCGTCCGTCTTCATCTTGTTGATTTCGGCAAAGGCGGCGGCGATCACCTTGTCCACGTTTTCCGGTCCCGTCGGCAAATTCAAGGCCACCGAATAATGGCCGTACGGATGCTGGCCCATCGAGGTTTCGAAGCCGCCGCCGTAGATCATGCTCATCTTTTCACGCAGCACTTCGATGACTTTCAGGTTCAGCACCTCGCCCAGCGCCTGCAGGGTCAGCTTTTGCTCGTCCGAATACGCCACGTCGCCATTGAAGGTGATGGAAATCGTGCTTTTGGGCTCGCTGCCCATGTAGATATCTTTCTTGACGATGCCGCTTACCGGACGCATGCCCACGTCGCGGTAGGCGTGCGCCACCTCGCCCACGGGCAAGGTGCCCAGGTAGCTGGCGATCAGCGGCTTGATCTTGCCGAGATCAAAACTGCCCGTGAAGATGAAGGTCATGTCGCGCGCGCTGGAAAAGCGCTGGCGGAAGATTTCCAGCGAGCGGTCCAGGCCCACCTTGTCGAAGTCGGCCGCGCGCGGCACGCCGTCGACGCGCGGGTTGTCGCCAAACATGGCGTGCTGGATGGCATCGTAAAACACGGCTTCCGGCTGCGCCATGCTGTTTTTCGCCAGGTCCTGCTGCTTGCCGATGAAGGATTGGTACAGGCCCGCATCCTTGCGCACGTCATTGAAATACAGGTACACCAGTTGCAGCATGGCTTCCACGTCGGCGCTGCTGGCCGAGCCGCCAAAGCCTTCGCTCAGTTCGCCCAGCGAAGCGCCCACGTTGACCGTCTTGCCGGCCAACACTTTTTGCAAGTCCAGCGGCGCCAGGTCCCGCAAGCCCATGCTGCCGACCACGGCGCTCGCGTAGCGGGCGTTGTAGATGTCGGCGTCGCCGAACAGCGACTGGCCGCCAAAGCGGGTCGAGCCCATCAGCACCTGGTCATTCTTGAAGTCCGTGGGTTTCAGCAACACGCGCACGCCATTGCCCAAGATCAGTTCCGTCACGCCGACGGCGCTGTTCAATTTTTCCGAGACGATGCTGCCGCCGGCAGGCGGCCCGTCCATCAGCTTGCTGGCGAGGACTTTTTCCGTGCGCGGCTCGACCTTTTGCTGCTCGGCTTTTGCCACCGCGTCGAGCAATTGCTGCTGCGTCGGCACGCTGGCGCCCGGTTTCGGCTCGGCGCCCATGAAGACCACCAGTTTCTTTTGCTGGTCAGGAATCACCTTGGCCACGGTCTCGTTGATTTCCTGCAGAGTTACCTGCGGCAAGAGTTCCTGCGCGTACAACAATTCATTGGCGATGCCGGGGATGGCTTCCTGCTCCAGGAAGTTGCGCGAATACTCGGCCACGAAGCCGGAGGAATCGGACTTGTCGCGCTCGCTGTATGCGCGCTCGTAATTGCGCAGCATGTCCTTGCGCGCGCGGTCCAGCTCATCCTGGCTGAAACCGAAGCGGCGCGCCCGCTCGTCTTCCTGCACCAGCGCATCGACGGCCGGCTGCACGCCGCCCTTGCCCAGCAAGGCATACGCGCTGAACGATTCATAGCCGCGCACCAGCTTGCCCATGCTGCTGCCGCCCTGGATGAACGGGGGATTGGCTTGCTGCGTCAATTCCTGCATGCGCGCGCTGAGCATGTGCCCGTACAGGTTTTCGATCATCTGGCGGCGGTAGTCGGCAATGGTGACGGGCTCCTGCGCGGCGCGGATCGGGTAGCGGATGAAGACGCTGTCATCGGGCGCTTCCTTGTCCGTGATCACCAGCGCTTCCGTTTGCGAGCGCTGCGGCACTTCCGCATACAGACGCGGACGCGGCTTCGCGGGATTTTTCAGCTTGCCGAAATGCTGGCGTATCATCGCTTCCGCCTGCCTGGGCTCCACGTCGCCAACCACCATCACGGCCATCAGGTCGGGACGGTACCAATCCTTGTAAAAACGCTTGATGGCTTCCGGCTTGAACGTTTTCAGCACGGATTCCTTGCCGATCGGCATGCGTTCCGCGTAGCGCGAACCGTTCAGCAGCTTCGGATACAAGACCTTGTTCATGCGGTCGCTGGCGCCCTTGCCCAGGCGCGCCTCTTCCAGCACGATGCCGCGCTCGCTGTTGATGTCGGCCGGGTTGAATTTCAAGCCATGCGCCCAGTCTTCCAGCACGAGAAAACCCTTTTCCAGGTTTTCCTTCTTGTTCGTGGGAATCGGCAGCACGTACACGGTTTCATCGAAGCTCGTGTAGGCGTTCAAGTCGGCGCCGAACTTCACGCCGATCGATTGCAGATACGAAATGAGTTCATTGCGCTTGAAATGCGTGGAACCATTGAAAGCCATGTGTTCCGTGAAGTGGGCCAGGCCTTGCTGATCGTCATCTTCCAGGATGGAACCGGCTTTCACTACCAGGCGCAATTCCACTTTCTGCGCGGGACGGGCATTTTTCTTGATGTAATAGGTCAAGCCGTTCGGCAGTTTTCCAACGGTTACTTCTGGTGCCAGCGGCAAGGGATCGCTCAAACGGATTTCTGCTTGCGCCATGCAGGCGCACGCCAGCAAGACGGCGCCCGAGACCAGGCGTAATTTACTCAGCTTCATGTATTCTCAACGGTAAGATTCAGTAAGCGTACCTTACACTGAAATCGTGTTTCCGCCATTAAAAACAGCTTAGGAAAAACGGCTTTCCCCGGGCAACTTGACCGGATAACAAACTCGGCAGTGCCCCGCCAGATTTTTTCAGTTGTGCTAAAGTATTGCCGCCGGTCATGTGGACCGGCACAACAATACGTCTTCGGGGCGGGGTGCGATTCCCCACCGGCGGTAAGACCGGCAACGGTCAAGCCCGCGAGCGCCTGTCCAACCTCGTTTGGCAGGGTCAGCAGATCCGGTGTGATTCCGGGGCCGACGGTATAGTCCGGATGAAAGAAGATGTGCAGTAAACGCGATGTCCGCTCGACCTGTCGATGCGGCCGGCTGCGTCTATTCGCTTGCCCTGCAGCGTTTTTCGCCTATGCGAGGAGCGTTTCACCATGTTAGTCAACAGCTATACCCTGCTTTCCAACGACCTCGAAGGTCGCATTCAATCCGCCCTGGCCGCCATGCGCGCCGGCATCCCCGTCATCCTGCTCGACGATTTCGACCGTGAAAACGAAGCCGACCTGATCCTGTCTGCCGAAAAAATCACGCACGAAACCATGGCTCTGCTGATCCGCGAATGCAGCGGCATCGTCTGCCTGTGCCTGCCGACGGACGTCGTCAGCGCGCTGGAGTTGCCGCCCATGTCGTCAGACAATGGCAGCCGCTACGGCACGCCATTTACGGTGTCCATCGAGGCGCGCGACGGCGTCACGACGGGCGTGTCGGCCGCCGACAGGGTCACCACCATCCGCGCCGCCATCGCCCCGGACGCCAAGCCCGCCGACCTGGTGCGCCCCGGCCACGTGTTCCCCCTGCGCGCCGCGCCCGGCGGCGTGCTCGAGCGCCGCGGCCACACGGAAGGCTCCGTCGACCTGTCGCGCATGGCGGGCCTGAACCCGGCCGCCGTGCTGTGCGAACTGATGAACCCGGACGGCACCATGATGCGCGGCGACGATATCGAGCGCTTTGCCGAACTGCACGGCATGCCGATCCTCACCATCGAAGAACTGGTGGAATGGCGCAGCACGCGCGAGCAATAAACTGTCAGGCGGCCACGACCTTCGGCAGATGCACATGCCGGTAGACCAGGCCCGCCGCCAGGCCATACGCGACGGCAATCGTCGCGTAGGCCAGCGGCAAGCGCAGCGACCAGTCCTGCACCATGTGCAGGATGCTGCCGATCAGGGCCACGCCCACCAGGGCGCCGATCTGCCGGTTCGCATTCAGGGCCGCCGCCGCGCTGTTCGCATGCTGCTTGCCGGCCACCCGCATCACGGTGGCCGTCATGGCGGGAATGGCGATGCCGATGGCCACGTTCATGACGGCCGTGCCCAGCGCCAGCAGCGCAAACGGCGTGCCGGGACGCAAGCCCATCAGCAACAGCGCCATCACGGCGCCCACCAGCAAGCCGGCCAGCATGGGCAAGCGCGTGCCATGGCGGGCCGCAATACTTCCCGCCATGAAATTGCCTACCGTATAGGCCGCCATCATGGGCAGCAGGCGCAAGCCCGACTGCAAGGCATCGGCGCCGCCAGATTGCTGCAGGAACAGGCTCAATAAAAACAGCTGGCCGAAGACGCAGAAATTGATCAGGAAACCCACGCCATTGGCCGCGCCAAAGCTACTGCTGTGAAACAGTGCGCGCGGCAACAGCGGATGGCTGCCGCTGCGCTCGCGCCGCAGCAATTGCCCGGCCGACAGCACCGTCAGCGCACCCGCCGCCAGCACGCCGGGCGACAGCCAGCCCAGCACGGGTCCTTCGATCAGCACGAAACTCAGGCCCGCCAGCGCCGCCACGCCCAGCGCATGGCTGAACAGGGATAGATCGCGCGGCTGGCGCACGGGCGCGGCCAGCAGCAGCTGCGCCATGACGATGGCCAGCACGCCCAGCGGCACGTTGACCCAGAACACGCTGCGCCAGCCAAACTCGTGCACGAGGATGCCGCCGATCAATGGACCGGACGCGCCAGCCACGCCCACGAGCGCCGACCAGGCGCCCAGCATGCGCGTGCGCTCGCGCTCGTCGTCGAAGCTGTGCGTCAGCAGGCTGAGCGAACTGGGCATGAACAGGGCCGCGCCCGCGCCCTGCAGCAGGCGCGCGGCCGTTAAAAAATGCCCGTCGGGCGCGGCGCCGCACAGGATCGAACCGGCAATGAAGACGCCGAGGCCGCCCTGGTACACGGCTTTCGGCCCGTAGCGGTCGGCCAGCGCGCCGCCAGCCAGCAGCAGCGCGGCAAACGTCAGGGTGTAGCCGTCGACCACCCAGACCAGGCCCGTCAGCGGTATGGCCAGGTCCAGCGCGATATCGGACAGGGCCACGTTGACGGCCGTGACGTCGAGCATGGCCATGACGAAGCCGAAAGCCAGGGTCAATAGGATCAAGCCGCTGGCGCGGCGCGGTGTGGGGGCGGACATGGTATTCCTTGCAAAGACAGCGGGGCAGCCATTATGCGAGCGTTGCACGATGCAGTAAACAGGCATAAAATCGGCACCTTGATGCAAAAATGCATCACCTACCACAAGGAAACGGATGGACTGGGATAACGCGCGCATCTTCCTCGCCATCGGCCGGGCCGGCACCCTGCGCGGCGCGGCCGCCCTGCTGCGCATCGACCAAGCTACCTGCGGGCGCCGCCTGGCCGCGCTGGAAAGCTCGCTGGGCGCCACCCTGTTCCTGCGCACGCCGTCGGGCTACGTGCCCACGCCGGCCGGCGAGCTGGCGCTCACGGCGGCCGAAGCGATGGAGCGGGCGGCCGACAAGCTGCAGCGCGAGATGCAGGGCGTCGACAACCGTTTGTCCGGCCTGGTGCGCGTGGCCACCACGGACACCATGGCCAGCCATTTCGTCATCCGCGCCATGCAGCAGCTGCACGCGGCCCATCCGGACATCCGCATCGTGCTCAACGTGGCGCCCGCGCTGGCCAGCCTGACGCGGCGCGAAGCGGACCTGGCGGTGCGCGGCGTGCGCCCCACCGACCCCGACCTGATCTCGCGCCACCTCGTCAAGCGCAGCCTGGGCCTGTATGCGTCGAAAAGCTACCTGGCCGAACGGGGCGAGCCCGTGCGCGGCACGGCGCTGGCAGGGCACGACATCGTCATCTACCACCATTCCGTGACGCCGCGCCATGGCGAGAAAATCGCCGGCGAATCCGTCGCCAACGCCAGGGTTGCCATGGAAGTGAATTCGGCGGCCATGCTGCAGGAAGCCACGCGCGCGGGCCTGGGCGTGGCCGAGCTGGCCACCCACCTGGGCGACATCGACCCGCAGCTCGTGCGCATCTGGCCCGAGCGGGCGGAAAGCTATGACGTGTGGCTGGTCATGCATGCCGACCTGAGCCGCTCGGCCCGCGTGCGGGCGGCGGCCGACGCGATTATCCACAGCGTCGCCAGCGTAGGCAGCCAATAGCGGCGGGAGCGGCCCGCGCACGCCAGCCCTGCCAGCCGGGACGGCCTGATGTTAAGATGCCATGATGACCCTATCCGTCTCCCTCATCATCAGCCTGCGCCGCCTGCACCGGGCCACCATGGCCTGGCTGGTCAGCTGGTGGCGCATGCTGCATTTCGCCATCCTCGTGTTTTCGCTGGCCCTGTCGCCGTCGAGCTATAACCGCGACAACCGCCCCATCCTCGCGCACCGCCTGGTGACGAACACGGCGCCCAATCTCGTGTGGTTCAGCGTGGCCTGCGCGCTCGTCAGCCTGGTGCTGATCCGCATCGTCGTCGTCAGCGCGCAAAGCTACGGCCTGTCGCGCTATGCGCTGGAAATGGTGGTGCGCGTGCTGGTGCTGGAACTGATACCGCTGACGGCCGCCCTGTTCGTCGCGCTGCGCCTGACCCTGCCCGACGGCATTGCGTTCGCGCAAATGCGCTCGTCCGGCATGCTTGAGAAAATGCAGCGCCAGGGCGTCGACCTGCTGCGCCGCGAATACTTTCCGCGCGTCATGTCTGGCATCTTCGCCGTGTGGATGCTGGCCATCGTCAGCTGCGTCACCTCGCTGGTCCTCGCCTACATCACCATCTACGGTTTTACGCCGTGGGCGCTGCAAGGCTACACGCGCGTCGTGGGGCAAATCTTCAATCCGGCCGTGGCACTGATCCTAGCGCTCAAGGTCATCTTCTTCAGCTTTGCCGTGGCCCTGATCCCGCTGGCCTCCTCCTACTATCCGGAAGAGCCGCACGGCCGGCGCAACCGCCTGTGGGCCGCGCACGGACTGTCTGAAATGCTGCGCCTGTTTTCCGTCATCCTGCTGGTCGAAGTGGCTTCGCTGATGGGCAATTACTACTGATGCCCGCCACCCCCAGCTAACCTTGATCCATCCATACCAGAGCCAGAAGCCATGAGCCAACCTCCAAATCCCGACCAGACCGACGTCACGGCGCCCGACGCCGTCTTGCCCGCCCCGCCGCCCGTGCGCCACGCCGAACTGAAGGCGGCCATCCTGCTCGTCTTCATGTTCGTGCTGGTGGTCGGCTCCGTCGTCTACCTGATGTATGCGCGCGGCGCCTTCGAAGCCACGCAAACCCTGGTGCTGACGGCCGACGATTCGGACGGCGTGGGCGTGGGCGCCGACCTGACCTTTTCCGGCTTTCCCATCGGCCGCGTGCAGCGCATCGAACTGGCGCCTGACGGCCGCGCGCGCGTCATCATCGACGTGCCGCGCAAAGACGCGCACTGGCTGCGCACCAGCTCCATCTTCACCCTGGAACGGGGTATCGTCGGTGGCGCCAAGCTGCGCGCCTACAGCGGCATCCTGACGGACCCGCCGCTGCCCGACGACGCCACGCGCGACTTGCTGGTGGGCGACATGGCGGCGGAAATCCCCCGCCTGCTGGCCGCCGCCAAAGACTTGCTGAACAACCTGGGCAACCTGACGGGCACCGATTCCGCGCTCGACGGCACCATGCGCAACGTGCAGGCCGTCACCGGCAAGCTCAGCGGTCCGGGCGGCGCCATGGGCTTGCTGACGGGCGACGACAAGCAGTCGCGCCTGCTGATCGAGCGGGCCAACGCCCTGCTGATCACGGCGGACCAGCTGGCGCGCCGCACGAATGGCCTGGTGGCCAATGCCGACACGCGCGTGTTTGGCGACAAGGGCGTCATGACGGATGCGCAGGCGACCATCGTGCAGCTGAACGCCCTGCTGGCCGACACGCGCAACAGCCTGAAAAAAGTCGACGCCGTGCTGGTCGAAGCGCAAGCCGTGGGCGCCAACGCCAAGGCGGCGACAGCCGACCTGGGCCCGCTGCGCGCCGACGTGGAAAGCAATCTGCGCAAGGTCGAACAGCTGGTCAATGAAATCAACCGCAAATGGCCGTTCAAGCGCAATCCGGAGATCAAACTGCCATGAGAAAACTCAATCTCGCCTTGTCCGCCCTGGCCCTGGCAGCCCTTGCCGCCTGCTCCAGCGGCCCGCCCGTGCCGGACTGGAAAATGAATGCGCAAAGTTCCGTCGAACGGTTTCAATCGGCCTATCTGAGCGGCAACGCCCTGGTCGAGCAGACGGAATTCCGGCGCGCCCGCAGCCAGGTGGCCGGCACGGGCAAGCTCGAACTGGTGGCGCGCATCGAACTGCTGCGCTGCGCTGCGCGCGTGGCCAGCCTGGCCTTCGAGGACTGCGTCGGCTTTGACGCCCTGCAGGCCGACGCGACAGACGCCGACCGCGCGTATGCCGCCTGGCTGGCCGGCAAGGCGCAGGCGGCCGACGCCGCCCTGCTGCCGGAAGCGCAGCGCGCGGCCGCCAGCGCCGGCTCGGACACGGCCGCCGCCAGCGCCGTGGCGGCCATCAAGGACCCGCTGTCGCAGCTGGTGGCGGCCGGCGTGCTGCTGCGCTCGGGCCGCGCCACGCCGGAGTTGCTCGACACGGCCGTCGCCACCGCCTCGGACCAGGGCTGGCGCCGTCCGCTGCTGGCCTGGCTGGGCGTGCAGCGCCTGCGCGCCGAACAGGCGGGCGATACGCAGGCGGCACAGCAGATCGCGCGGCGCATGGCGGTCGTCGAACAGCCGCTGGCTCCCTGAACGCTTCGAGGGCGGCCCAAGGCAGGCGGAATCAGGCATAATCGAGCCAGGATGACAGCTATGCCGTGCAGGCAGCGAGGTGTGACGATGCAGTTCGAGGATTTCGACCTTTCCACTCCCGATACCGGCCGCCATGCCGGCGCGGCGCCTGGCGACGATGCGTCAGCGGCCACGGCCGTGCGCCTGCAATACCTGCTCGACAATACGCCCTCCATCATCTATTGCACCGTGCCCAGCGGCGACTTCAAGATGACGTTCGTCAGCAACAATGCCTTGAATGTGCTGGGCTACCAGCCCGAGGAGATGGTGGCCGATCCCAACTTCTGGTTCGACCACATCCACCCCGACGATGCGCCCGGCATCTTTTCCAGCCTGGCGCAGATCTTCGTCGAGGGGGCGCGCGCCTACGAATACCGCTTCCGCGTGCGCGACGGCAGCTATCTGTGGATGCACGACAGCCTGCGCCTCGTGCGCGACGAGCATGGCGTGCCATTCGAGGTGATCGGCTCGCTGACCGATATCACGGAACGCAAGCGCATGGAAGCGATGCTGCAGGCGCGCGGCGAAGAGCAGCAACTACTGATCAGCAAGTTACAGGAAGCGCACGACCAGCTGCTGCAATCGGAAAAAATGGCCTCCATCGGCCAGTTGGCGGCCGGCATCGCGCATGAAATCAACAACCCGATCGGCTTCGTCAACTCCAACATGAGTTCGCTGCAAGGCTATGTGGGCACCCTGTTCGACGTCATCGCCCAGTATGAAGCGGCGATGCGCGAGCCACCCGATGGCCCGGCCCTGGCCGCGCGCGTGGCCCAGGTGCGCGAGCAGGCGGACCTGGCCTTCCTGCAGGACGACATGGTGGACCTCGTGCGCGAATCGATGGATGGCTTGAAACGCGTGCGCGACATCGTGCAGGCGCTGAAGGAGTTTTCCCACGTGGGCGAGACGGACTGGCAAGTGGCCAGCCTGCATGCGGGCCTGGACAGCACCCTGAATATCGTCGCCAACGAATTGAAATACAAGGCGCGCATCGAGAAACACTATGGCGAACTGCCGCAGATACTGTGCCTGGCCTCGCAGCTGAACCAGGTATTCATGAACCTGCTCGTCAACGCGGGCCAGGCCATCAGCAGCGACGGCGTGATCAGCATCCGCACCGGCCATGCCGGCGACTGGGTGTGGGTGGAGATCGGCGACACGGGGGCAGGCATCGCGCCCGAGCACCTGAACCGCATCTTCGAACCGTTCTTCACCACCAAGGCCGTGGGCAGCGGCACGGGCCTGGGCCTGTCGCTGTCGTACGGCATCGTCAACAAGCACGGCGGACGCATCGAGGTGGCCTCGGAAGTGGGCCGCGGCACGCGCTTTACCGTGCACCTGCCCGTCACGCCGCCGGCAGCCCAGGCAGCGCCCTAACCTTCCTTCACGGGCACATACACGCGGATGCTCAGGCGCCCGCCATTCTTGCCTTCGAAATCGAGCAGCTGGGAAATCACGCGGGCCGTCAGCACGTGTTCGGCCGCCAGCAGCATCAGGCCGTCGCGGCTGATCAGGTCGCGCGACAGCACCATGCCCGGTTCCAGCTGGCCCGACAGCACCGTCAGGTCGCGCGCCGCCGGCTCCGTCTCTTCCATGATGGCGCGGAACGCGGCCACCACGGCCGGGTCGTAGCGCTTGCCGACGCTGTCGTAGATCAGGGTGCGAGCCTCCTCGGCGCGCAGGCTGCGCTGCACCATGGCGCCGATCTGCAAGCCGTCGTAGTCCGACGCCAGCGCCAGGATGCGCGCGCCCATCGGAATGGCCAGGCCCACGAGGCCATCGGGAAAGCCGCCGCCGTCGAAGCGCTCGAGCTGCGAGCGCAGGATCACGGAAACGGCGCGCAGCTCGTCGAGCGCCATCAATAATTGTTCGGCGCGCAGCGGATGCTTGCGGAAGGCGGCCAGCTGTTCGCCCGTCCAGGCGCTGGCCGGCAGCTCCAGCACGTCGTCGCTCAGGCTGAGCTTGCCGATATCCTTGAGCAGGGCCGCGATGAACACGTCGCGCGCGTCCTGCCCTTCCAGGCCCAGCGCCTGCGCCAGCTTGCGCGACAGATCGGCCACCCGCCGCGCATGGCCGGCCAGCTTGCCGCCGCGCATTTCGATCAGGTTGGAAAACACCTTGATGGTCGTCACGAACGTGGCCTTCAGGCGCTCGTTGGCCGCCTGTACCTCGTCGTGCGACTGTTTCAGCTGCTGCGTGCGCGTGGCCACCTTCGCTTCCAGGCTGGCGTTGAGCGCCTGCAGTTCCACGTTCTGGCTGGCCGTCAGCGCTTCGAGGCGCAGTTTTTCCTGCTCCAGCGCGCGCCGTTCCAGCGCGTGGCGCACCACCAGCACGATATCGTTCTCGTCCCAGGGCTTGGTCACGTAGCGGTAGATTTCGCCCTGGTTGATGGCGTCGAGGATGGACTGGATGTCGGCATAGCCGGTCAGCAGCAGGCGGATGGTGCCGGGCCAGCGCTGGCGCACCTGGGCCAGGAATTGCGCGCCGTCCATGTGCGGCATGCGCATGTCGGAAATGACCAGGTCCACCGTCTCGCTCTCGAGCAGGGCCAGGCCGGCCGCGCCGCCGTCGGCCGTCAGCACGCGGTAGCCGTGCGGGCGGAACAGGCGGCGCAGCGACGACAGGATATTCGGTTCGTCGTCGACGCACAGGATGGTGGGTGGCGCGGCCGCGATGCTGGCGCTGGTGCTCGTGTTCATGCTGTCCTGTTCGGTCATGGTGCGACGGCCTGCGCCTGGCGCATGGGCAAGGTGATGCGGAAGGTGGTGCCGCTGCCGATGACGCTGCGCACGTCGATGCGGCCGTGATGCTTTTGTACCGTGGTGTAGGCCAGCGACAGGCCCAGTCCCGTGCCCTTGCCGACGGCCTTGGTGGTAAAAAAGGGGTCGAAGATGCGCGACAGGTGTTCGGGCGCGATGCCGCCGCCCGTGTCCTCGACCTCGATCCACACTTCCGTCGCGTTGTCGCTGCCCGTGCGCAGGGTGATGCGTCCGCGCTCCTCGCCCATGGCGTGGGCCGCGTTGACGACGAGGTTCATGATCACCTGGTTCAGCTCGGAAGGCTGGCATTCGATGTCGGGAATGTCGCCATACTCGCGCACCACGTCGGCCTTGTACTTGACCTCGTTATTCACGATATTGAGCGTGGTATCGATGCCCTGGCGCAGGTCGGCCCAGACCCACTCCTGGTGCGCATCCGTGCGCGAAAAATCCTTCAGGTCCTGCACGATGCGGCGCACGCGAGAAATGCCTTCCTTCGATTCGCCCATCAGCATGGGAATGTCGGTGCGCAGGAAGTCCAGGTCGATCTGTTCGCGCAGCGCCCGCAGGCGTGCCGCCACCACGGCGTCGGCGACGGCCGGCTCGGCTTCTTCGTAGGCGTCGAGCATGCTGAACAGGTCATCCAGATAGCCTTCCAGGGTGCCGACGTTGGAAAACACATAGCCGATGGGATTGTTGATTTCGTGCGCCACGCCGGCGGCCAGCTGGCCGATCGAAGCCAGTTTTTCCGACTGCAGCAGCTTTTGCTGCGCCAGCGACAGCTTGCTGTTCAACTCCGTCAGGGCCAAGTTACGCTCGCGCAATTCCAGATCGGCGATCTGGCGCTGGCGGATGTCGTCGGCCAGGCGCTCGTTCATGTCCGCCAGCTGGGCCGTGCGCTCGGCCACCAGGTGTTCCAGGTTGTCGTGCGCCTTGCGCAGCGCCAGTTCCGCCAGGCGCCGCTCGCTCACGTCGCGCAGGGTTTCGATGGCGCCCACCAGGCGTCCCTGGCGGTCGCGCAGGGGCGCCGCCGTGAAATGCAGCCAGTGGCCGTCGGGGCCGATATCGGCAAAGAAATCCTCGGCCTCGTAGGCGCCGGGAATCACGGAAGAACGCTTGAGCTTGCCAAGGTAGAGGTCGTTTTCGCCCAGCGCGATATCGTCGGCCACCAGCAAATCGGCCAGGCAGGCGCGCGGCTGCGGATAAAACGCCTTCCAGTGCTCGCGCGTGCCGACCATCTCGGCGGCCGTAAAGCCCAGCAGCTGCTCGCAGGCGCTGTTCCAGTGCGTCACCACGTGGTTCGTGTCGATGGCGAACGTGGCCACGGGATGGCCATCGAAAAATGCCGATAGCGCGATGGTGTCGCCCTGGCGGCGTTCCGGCGTGGCGGGCAGCGTCTGCCCTGCGTCTGTTTCCATGGCCTCTATCCTGTTCATGCCAGCATGATCCGCGACATTTCATCGAAGGTGTGTTCCGTTTGCCGCAGCAGCGCCAGCCAGGCCTGCTCGTCCAGAGCGACGCTGCGCCAGCCCCCCTCCGACAGGGGCGGCACCAGCGCATCGTCGACGCCGGCCAGGTCGAGCGCCAAGGCGACGGCATTGGCCAGGTGCACGGCCAGCGGCAAGCCGCCCGCTGCCAGGCGGTCGATGCTGTGGTGGTCGGCGACGGCCTGCTGTATCGCCTCGGGAAACTTCCAGTAGGCGGCCAGGGCGCTGCCCACCTGCGCGTGGTCGATGCCGATGACGGCCAGTTCCGCCTCGGCCATCTGGCAGTCATGCGCCTGGCGGTAGCTACGCACGAGCGCGTGCTCGGCCGGGAAGCGCGTCACCAGCACCAGGGTGCCCAGGTCGTGCAGCAGGCCGGCCGTGAACGCCGTTTCGGGATTGACACGCAAGTGCGGCGCCAGCAGGCGCGCGGCAATCGCCGTGGCCAGCGAATGGCGCCAGAACGCCTGGAAATCGAAGCCGCCGCTGACGTGCGCGAAGCTGCCCGTCAGGGCGCAGGCCGTGACGACGGTGCGGATGCTGTGAAAGCCCAGCACGGACACGGCTTGCGGAATGCTGGTGACCTTCGATTGCATGCCGTAAAACGAGGAATTGGCGATGCGCAGGGTCTTCGCCGCCAGGGCCTGATCCAGCTCGATCTTTTGCGCCAGCACGTGCACGTCCGTGTCGTCCTGGTCCATGCTCGACAGCAGCTCCAGCACCACCACCGGCAGCGAGGGCAGTTCCTGTATCTGGCGGATGATGTGTTCAAAGCTGAGCCGTGTCATGTGACGCTCCCTTGCCGGTAGCGCTGCAGCAGCGCCAGCAGTTCCGCCCCTGCGGAATCGGGCGGCGTGGCGCGGAACAGCACGGCCAGCCGCTCCAGCCGGCGGGCCCGCTCCTGCTCGGCGTGCGCCTGAGCGGCGGGGTCGATCACCTCATCCATGACGACGTGGCAGCGCTCTACATTGCGCCTGCGCAAGGCCGTCAGATTCGCCGCCGTCAGGGTGGCGCCCTGCGCCAGCAGCACGGCGCCGCTGGCGTCGTTCAACGCCCGCGCCAGCACCATGCCTTCCTGCGCCTGCTCCATGGAAATCTCGCGTCCGCTTTCACTCACGCTTTCACTCATGTACCACTCCATGACGACTGAGGGTGACGAGGCTGCCGCGCGAGCGCGAATGCAGGCCCATCGGATGGACGGCCACGGCGTACGGCTGGCCATCGATGGCGGCCAGGCGCGGTGCGCCCTGCCCGTCGAACAGCTGCGGCAAGACGATCGCCGCCTCGTTGCCCAGCAGGGCCGCGCCCCGCTCGAACAGATTGGCCGCCGCCGCGTTGATGAAGGCGATCATGCCGTCTTCATCGAGCCCGATCACGGGCAGCGGCAGAAATTGCAGCAATTCGCGCGCGATGCCGAGGCTGACCTCATCGCGGCTGATCTGGTGCTGCTGCTGGTGCACCAGCGCCTGCATGGCGGCATTCGCCGCCGCCAGCGCCTGGTTGGCCTCGCGCAGCTGCGCATTGAGACGGACATTGTCGTCGTCGATGCCCTTCAGGCGAAACGCTTCGGCGATATGCTCGCGCAGCTGATGGTCTTCCCAGGGTTTGGTGAGGAACTTGAAGATGGCGCCCTCGTTGACGGCGTCCGTGACTGCCTGCAATTCGGTATAGCCCGACAGCATGATGCGTATGGTTTGCGGACACAGCAGCTTGGCCTTGCGCAGGAAGTCGGCGCCCAGCATGCCGGGCATGCGCTGGTCCGACACGATGACGTCGACGGCATGGCTGGCCAGCACGTCCAGCCCTTCCTGGCCGCTGCCGGCCGTGAGGATATGGTAGGCGTCGCGCCGCAGCAGGCGCTTGAGGGAAGCGAGGATATTCGGCTCGTCATCGACCAGCAGCAAGGTGCGCGGCGCCGCCGCAGGCACCGCCGTCCCTGGCATGTCATGCTCGTCGTACACATCCATCGGACCATCCTCTCATCGCCATGGCGATATCGGAGCTTGCCTGGAAGGAGAATTTGCCGCGCGAGACCATGTTGCGCGGCAGCCAGCTTGCCTTGAAATTATACGACTAAATATTCCCGTATGACACTAATCCGGCACTTATCCAGCACTTATCCGCGCCTTGCCGGACAAGGCGTGTCGCGGTAAAACACAAAGCCGCCCAGGCCGATGGCCTTGGTGTCGGCTTTCACGCCATACACGAGCGTATTTTTGGCCGCCTCGATGCGCAGCAGGTTCATGTGTTGGACGATTTGCGCGTGCGACAGTTCAAACGATGGCGTCGGCGCCAGTTGCAAACGCAGTTCGGAGGTAGCGCCATCGTAGGCCCAGCGGCCCGGATTGTAGAAGGCGAAGCCGCCATCGAAACGCAGGCTGCCATCCTTGAACTGGGTCAGGCAAATGCCGGGAAATTCGCTGGGCGGGTTGTACCAGGTGGCGGCCACGGCGGCGTCGGCGGGCGCCTTGCCCGGCATCTGCATGCCGCTGCCCTCATTTTTGCCGCCCATGCCGGCGCAACCGGCCAGCGCCGCGATGCAGGCGGCAGCGGCCACCCGTTTGATCATGTTCCTGTGCATTCCCGTCCCCTTGCTTTATAGAAACACAATCTTAGTCCGGGAAGCGTGGTCATTCAAGCGGCTAGCGCACATAAGGAGGATTTAATTGCCCTCGGCCGTTTTCGCCGCCATGGCTGCCGCTTCGCGCAATTTGTCCTTCTTGCTTTTCCGCGCCCCCTTCACGCCACCATTGACCGTATCCGTGACGGGGTTTACTGGCGTAGGCAGTTCCGTCAGCTCGAAACCGGCCACCACTTCGCGCACGATGCGCAAGTCGTTGCGGTTTTCGATCAGGCGGAAATGCGCTTCCGTATCGGCCGTTACGAAACTGATGGCCGTGCCGCTTTCGCCGGCGCGGCCCGTACGGCCGATGCGGTGCGTGTAGTCGACGGCCGAACGGGGCAAGTCATAGTTGACGACGGCCGGCAAGCCGGCGATGTCGATGCCGCGCGCGGCCACGTCGGTGGCCACCAGCACCTGCAAGCGCCCCGCCTTGAAGTCGGCCAGCAGCTGGCTGCGCGTGCCCTGGCTGAATTCGCCGTGGAAGGCGCCCACGTGCAGGCCCGCGCGCTGCAATTTGTCGGCCACGTGTTCGGCCGCGTACTTGGTGGCGACGAACACCAGCACGCGATCCCACTGCTGCTGCAGGATCAGGTAGCGCAGCAGCTGCGTGCGGCGCGGCACGTCGACCGTGATGGCGCGCTGCACGATGTCGGGCTGGTCCTGCGGTTCGGACGCCACTTCGATGCGCACGGGTTCCTTCAGCAGGCCGTCGACCAGCGCCTGCACGCTGTCGGGGAAGGTGGCGGAGAAGAACAGGTTTTGCCGCTGCTTGGGCAGCAGCGCGAGGATGGCGTTGATCTCCTCGGAAAAACCCATGTCGAGCAGCCGGTCGGCCTCGTCGAGCACGCACAGCGACACGCCGCCCAGTTTGACGGCGTTCTGGCGCACCAGATCGAGCAGGCGGCCCGGCGTGGCGACGACGATATCGGCGCCGCCGCGCAAGTCCATCATCTGAGGATTGATCGACACGCCGCCGAACAGCACGGAAATCTTCAGTTTGACGGGCAGCGGCTTGGCCAGCGCGTGCACGGTCTGCCCCACCTGCGCCGCCAGCTCGCGCGTGGGCACGAGGATCAGCGCGCGCACCTGGCGCGGGCCGGATGCGGGCGCCATCAGCGCCTGCAGCAGCGGCAGCGCATAGGCGGCCGTCTTGCCGGAACCCGTCTGCGCGGCGCCCAGCACATCGCTGCCGCGCAGGATGGCGGGAATGGCGGCCGCCTGGATGGCCGTCGGCGCGGCATAGCCGGCCTTGTCGACGGCGCGGACCAGGGCGGGAATCAGACCCAGTGAGGAAAATGGCATAGCGGGCCTTCTTTATTCGTAAAGTGAGACCGGCCGCGAAAGGCGGCCGGTCGGATATGGCGACAGTATAAGGCAGACGGCTACTGGCGTGGCATTTGCAGCGTCGGATGGCCCGCTTCGTCATAGCCCGGCATGGCGCGGCGGATCGCGTGCGAAAAATCAGGATCGTCGTTGGCCGCCCGCGCGCGCGCCGTGACGTGACCCCCATCGCGCAGCTGCTGGAAGGTCTGGCCGGGCACCAGGCCCTTGACGTCGAACAGGTAGCGGTCCAGGTAGCCCGAGGCCATCAGCCGGTAATCGAGCGGCAGGCCCGGCACGATGCGGCGCACCATCTCGAAGACGATGGTGGTGCAGTTGGCCGTCAGGGTGTTGTAGAACTGCGGCTTGTTCTTCAGCGACTGCGCCTCGTCCAGGTAGGCGAGGAACAGCGAGCGCATGGCCGCTTTCGACATCATGACGCGGTACAGGTGCATGTCCTCGCCGCGCGCATTCGTGCGCACGCGCAGGATGTCGCGCTCGTCGGCGGCGATCAGGCTCATTTCGAAATGCTTGAAGAAGCCGCCGATGGCGGAAAAGCGCTCGCCCTTCTCCTTGCGGATCTCGATGGAAAACGTCAGGAAGCGCCCATCCGCAAAGCCGAACGAGATCAGGGTGTGCGCGATGTAAGGCCCCGTCCAGTACGACAGCGCCGTGTCCACCGTGCGCAGTTCGTCGAGGTCGTAGCTGCGCTGCTCCCACTTGACCGTGTAGTCGTCATCGCTGCGCCAGTCGAAATTGCGCACATTGTCCAGGGTGACGAGATTGCCCTTGACCGTACCCGTGACGTTGCGCGCCACGTCATCGGCCCACACCCTTTCCTGCTTCGGCGTGATGAAGCTCCACCACACGAGCAGCAGGATAAACCCGGCCGCATACGGCAGCAGCACGCGCATGTCGCCCCGCATCCACCACAGCGCGATGCTGGCCACGCCCAGCGCGCCCCACAGCAGCGCGCCGATGCCTTGCGCGGCCGTGCCGCCGGACAGCTGGTACCAGAGCGCCAGCGCGCCCCACAGTGCGGTCAACAGGATAATCAGGGAAACGGCCATTTTGCCTATGCTGGCCAGCACGGAGCGGGCTTGGTGTGATAAGAAAGTCATGCCGTGATTATAGAGGCAAGTGCAGGAATAGGTGAGTTCCGGCAAGTATGGGCAAAGTCATCCGGACAAACAATATTGCTAGCGTGGCAATTTACTTCATGAGAACATTCTGCACAAATAAAATGTATAGACAAGGCGTCCTGCCTTGCCATCCAGGAGACACCTTGCCATCGAGTTCACTGTACGCCTTCGCCGGCAGCCTCAATTCCCTCTTCATCGTCGTCAGCCTGTTTGGTTTGTGGTCGCAGCTGCAAAAAATCTGGCAGCGCAAGCGCGATGCCGGCATCGGCGCCGGCAAGACGACGGACATCCTGTCCATCAACCAATTCACCGTCAGCTTCCTTGCATATTGCGCGTTCTTCGTCTACGGCTATTCGATCACGCCGTTCAACCACTACATCGTCTGGCCCCGTTTGATCGCCTCGCTGATCGCGCTGGGCATCCTGTTCGAGATATATCGTGACCGCCGCAGCACGACATCGCGCAATGCGCTGCTGGCCTGCGCGCTGCTGCTGGGCGCGGGTGTGGCGGGGCTGGCCTTCGGTCCCACCTTCAGCGACGAAAAGCGCGTGATCTCGCAAAGCCTGATCGTCGCCGTCACCGTGCTGCTGGCGCAAGGCTATGCGCACCAGATCCGCCTGATCTGGCGCTCGGGCAGGACGGGCGCCGTGTCGTTAAAGATGAGCCAGTTCATCCTGGCGATGGATGTCAGCACCATCTTCTTTGCCTGCGTCATGGGCCTGTCGACAGGCTGGCCATTGCTGCTACTGGTCAGCGTCAGCGCCACGACCAAGCTGATCATCATGTGGCTGTTCCGCTGGGAGAAGACCAGCCCCGCCGCGCAGGTGAAACGCCAGGCGCTGGCCTGCGGCTAGAATGGCGGCTTTCCCACCTGTCGAAAGCGCCGCCATGCATGCTGCCATCCCCATCCTGCGCATCTTCTCGGAAGAAAAGGCGCGCGAGTTCTACCTCGGCTTCCTCGGCTTTACCGTCGACTGGGAACATCGCTTCGAGCCGACGGCGCCGCTGTACACGCAGGTGACCCGTGGCGACCTGGTGCTGCACCTGTCCGAACACCACGGCGACGCCACGCCGGGCGCGGCGCTCTTGATCCCCGTCGACGACATCGCCGCCCTGCACGCGGAATTGCGCGACAGGGATTATCCGTATGCGCGGCCCGGCATCCGCGACGAGGACTGGGGCCGCATCCTGGAAGTGGCCGACCCGTTCGGCAACCGGCTGCGCTTCTGGCAGCGCGGCGAATAACGCTTACTGCCCGCTCAGGGCGCGCATTTCCGCATACAGGTTCGCCTTGCCCTCGAAGCCGATGCCAACCAGGTCCGGCATGGTGATGTGGCCGTTCTCGACCTTGACGCCATCGGGAAAACCGCCAAACGGCTGGAACAGATCGGGATACGATTCATTGCCGCCCAGGCCCAGGCCCGCCGCGATATTCAGGGACATCTGGTGGCCGCCGTGCGGGATGCAGCGGCTGCGCGACCAGCCGTGCTGGTGCAGCATGTCCAGGGTGCGCAAGTATTCCACGAGGCCGTAGCTCAAGGCGCAGTCGAACTGCAGCCAGTCGCGGTCCGCGCGCATGCCGCCATAGCGGATCAGGTTGCGCGCATCCTGCATGGAAAACAGGTTTTCGCCCGTCGCCATCGGCTTGTCGTAGTAGCTGCGCAAGGTAGCCTGCAGTTCGAAGTCGAGCGGGTCGCCCGCCTCTTCGTACCAGAACAGGTCGTACTGGCGCAGCGCCTTGGCGTAGGCGATCGACGTATCGAGGTCGAAGCGGCCGTTCGCATCCACGCACAGCTTTTGCCCATCCTGCAGCACTTCCATGATGGCGTCGATGCGGCGCAAGTCCTCATCGAGCGAGGCGCCGCCGATCTTTTTCTTGACCACCGTGTAGCCGCGGTCGATGTAGCTGCGCATCTCGTCCTGCAAGGCGGACAGGCTCTGGCCCGGGTAGTAATAGCCGCCCGCCGCATACACGAACACTTTTTTATCCGGCACACCGGTGCCGTGGCGCTCGGCCAGCAGCTGGAACAGCGGCTTGTTCTCGATCTTCGCCACGGCGTCCCAGATGGCCATGTCGATGGTGCCGATGGCTACCGAGCGCTCGCCGTGGCCACCCGGCTTTTCATTGGTGTACATGCAGTCCCACACCTTGTGCGGATCGAGGTTGCCGCCGTCATCCGTGACGAGCGAGGCGGGATCGGCGTCGAGGATGCGGGGAATGAAGCGCTCGCGCATCAGCATGCCCTGGCCATAGCGGCCATTCGAATTGAAGCCGTAGCCGACGACGGGTTTGCCGTCGCGCATCACATCCGTGACGACGGCCACCAGGCTCAGGGTCATCTTGCTGAAATCGATGTAGGCGTTGCGGATGGGGGAAGAGATGGGGATGGTCTTTTCGCGGATGTCGACGATTTTCATGCGGGTCTCCTGTG
The DNA here is from genome assembly GCF_900103595.1 of Janthinobacterium sp. OK676. Classification (NCBI taxonomy): domain Bacteria; kingdom Pseudomonadati; phylum Pseudomonadota; class Betaproteobacteria; order Burkholderiales; family Oxalobacteraceae; genus Janthinobacterium; species Janthinobacterium sp. OK676. The sequence goes on along the minus strand of NZ_FNHA01000007.1, from coordinate 267,581 downwards.
AGTGAAAACAATGACGCCAGCTTAACCGCGATAGTTAGTCGTATAATCTATATCAATTTAAACCATTCTTCACTTGAAGTTAATAATGAAAAGCGACGCCACGACGGAAATGGCCTTTTTTGTGCTGCTGGCCAAGCTGGGCAGCCTGTCGGCCACGGCGCGCGAGCTGGGCATCACGCCGCCCGCCGTCAGCAAGCGCCTGCAGTTGATGGAGCAGCGCCTGGGCGTGCGCCTGCTGAACCGCAGCACGCGGCGCATCAGCCTGACGGGCGATGGCGAAAGCTACCTGGCGCAGGCGCGGCAGATCCTCGACGATATCCGCGCCATGGAGGAATCCCTGGCCAGCGGCAGCGCGCAGCCGCGCGGGTTGCTGCGCGTGAACGCCACCCTGGGTTTCGGGCGCACGGTGATCGCGCCCCTGCTGTCGCAATTCGCCCTGCGCCATCCGCAGCTGGAAGTCCAGCTGCAGCTGACGGACAGCCCCATCAACCTGGTCGAGCAGGCCTACGACCTGGGCATCCGCTTCGGCGACTTGCCCGACACGCGGCTGTCCGCGCGGCGCATCATGTCGAACCGGCGCTTCCTGTGCGCCTCGCCCGCCTACCTGCAGGCGCACGGCACGCCGCAGACGCCCGACGACCTGGCGCGGCACCGCTGCATCGTGCACCGGCAGAACGACGACGCCTACGGCATCTGGCGCCTGAGTCGTGGCCGCGCCACCCACACGGTGAAAGTGCGCGGCACGGTGGCCAGCAACGATGGCGACGTGGTGCTGGGCTGGGCGCTGGACGGCCACGGCATCCTGCTGCGCTCGGAATGGGACCTGGCCCGCTACCTCGACAGCGGCCGCCTGCGCGTGGTGCTGGAAGACTACGCGCTGGCGCCGGCCGACCTGTACGCCTTTTACCCGAGCCGCCACCAGCTGCCCGCCAAAGTGCGCGCTTTTATCAATTTTCTCATCGAGCAATTGCAGCCAGAAGCGGCCACAGCGGCAGAATCAGGTTAAACTACAATATTGCGATATGGCAATATTATGAAGGAGTAGGTTTTGCTAGTCATCCTCGGATTTCTCGTCGTGCTGTTTTCCGTCTTCGGCGGCTTCGCCATGCAGGGCGGTCACCTGGGCGCCCTGTTCCAGCCGCTGGAACTGCTGATGATCGGCGGCGCCGCGCTAGGCACCTTCTTTGTCGGCAATGACGCCAAGGCCATCCGCGCCACGTTCGCCGCCCTGCCCACCCTGTTCCACGGCTCGCAATACACGAAGGCGCGCTACATGGAGCTGATGGGGCTGATGTATGAAATCCTCAGCAAGATCCGCAAGGAAGGCCTGATGTCGGTCGAGGACGATATCGACGACCCGTACCGCAGCGCCATCTTCGTGAAATACCCGTACACGCTAGGCGACGAGCACATCCTGGAATTCATCACCGATTATCTGCGCCTGATGGTGTCGGGCAATATGGATGCCTACCAGATCGAAAACCTGATGGATAACGAGATCGAGACGCACCATGAAGATGCGGAAATGCCGATCCAGACGATTTCGCAGCTGGCCGACGCCATGCCCGCCTTCGGCATCGTGGCCGCCGTCATGGGCGTCGTGCACACGATGGCGTCCGTCGGCTTGCCCCCGGCCGAGCTGGGCGTGCTGATCGCGCAGGCGCTGGTGGGCACCTTCATCGGCATCTTGCTGGCCTACGGCTTCATCGCGCCCCTGGCCAGCTTGCTGCGCCGCAAGCACCATGAAACGGCGAAGATGTACCAGTGCGTGAAAGTGACGTTACTGGCCAGCCTGAACGGCTACGCCCCGGCCCTGGCCGTGGAATTCGGCCGCAAGGTCATTTCCGCCACGGAACGCCCGTCGTTCAGCGAACTGGAAAACCACGTGCGCCAGGTGCGCACGAAAAACTGATTCCAGCGGTTCGCGTCAGGCTTCCGGCGCCGTCCAGACCAGGTTCCACAGGTGGCCATCGATATCCTCGAAGCCCTGGTCATACATGAAGCCTTGGTCTTCGGGCGGATGCGGTATGCGCCCACCGGCGGCCGCGGCCTTGGCGATCAGGCCGTCCACCTCTTCCCGGCTTTCGCAACTGAGGCAAATGACGACTTCATTGGCATCCTTCGCATTCGCCACCGGCTTGCCGATCAGCGACTGGAAAAAATCTTCGGTCGTCAGCATGGCCTGGATGCTGCCGTCGACGATGTTCAGGAACGCCGCGTTCTCGCCGCTGAAGCGGGAATCGAAAGTAAAGCCGAGGGCGGAAAAGAAGGCCCTGGATTTGTCCAGGTCCTTCACGGGCAGGTTGAGAATGATCTGTTTGTGCATGGCGCTTCCTTGCTCACACGTTGACGAAAAAATCGTCGCTCCAGAATACCAATAAAAACTAAAGGAAGGCGCGGGCCAGGCTGGAGCGCGCGCCAGCCACCGCGCGCAGGCGCTCTTCCAGGTAGGCGCTCACGCGCGGATGCTGGCTGAAGGCGACGTTGAAGCGGATGTGCTGGTCGGGCGTGTCGTTGGCCGAGAACGCGGCGCCGCGCATCAGCAGGATCTTGTTGCGGTAGGCATCCTGCACCAGCAAGTCCACGTCCAGCCCTTCGGGCATGCTGCCCCACAGGAAAATGCCTGCGTCGCCGGGCTGCTCGAACAGCACGCCGGCCGCGCTCAGTTGCCGCGTGCTGGCGTTGCGCGCCACCATGATCTTGCGTTGCAGCCGCTCCAGGTGCTTGCGCAGATTGCCGGCCTTGAGCACTTCCAGCAGCACGTATTCGTTCAGCGCAGGCAAGGTCATGATGGAATGGATCTTGGTGCGCATCAGCAGCTTGAGCAAGGCGGGTGCCGCAGCCAGGTAGCCCATGCGCAAGGCCGGGCTCAGCGCCTTGCACAGGCTCGAGTAGTAGATCACGCCGTCCAGTCCGGACAGCGACGCCAGCCGCGTGCTGTGACCCGGCTGGAAATGGCCGTGCACGTCGTCTTCGGCGATCAGGAAGCCATGCTGCTGCGCCATGATCAGCACCTTGTGCAGGTTGGCGGCGCTGCTGCTCCAGCCGGTGGGATTGTGCAAAGCCGTCTGCACGAACAGCAGGCGCGGACGGTGCGCGCGGCAGGCCGCTTCCAGTTCGTCCAGGTCGAGGCCATCGGGACGGCGCTTGATGGGCACCAGGCGCACGCCGTCCTGGCACAGCCTGCCGAACATCAGGAAGTATCCGGGGTCTTCCACCAGCACCGTATCGCCGGGCTGCAGAAACGTGCGGCAGATCAGATCGATGGCATGGGTGCCGCCGAAGGTGGTGAGGATGTGGCTGGCATCCGCGGCGATGCCGATGCCGCGCAACAGCAGCGCGATCTGCTCGCGCAATTCCGCCAGCCCTTGCGGCGGACAGCGCGAGGCCATGCCGGCCGCGCTGCGCGCCAGGCCACGCTGCACGGCCGCCGCCGGCAGCGCGTCCTGCAGCCACGTGGGCGGCAAGGCGCCGCTGCTGGCCAGCAGCACGCCCGGCCGCTGGTCGTTCACTTGCTGGCTCAGCCAGACCGGCTCCTGCTCCTGGCCCGCTTCCAGCGCCACCTCGTCGGGAACGGCGCGGCCGGCGTCAGCGGGGGCGCGCACAAAAAAACCCGTCGTGCCGTGCGTATCGATGACGCCCGCGGCCACCAGCCTGTCATACGCCACCACCACGGTGTTGGTGCTCACCGCGAGCTGCGTGGCGAGCTGGCGGATCGACGGCAGCCTGGTTCCGCCAGGCAGGATGCGTTGCGCGATCTGCTGGCGCAATGCGACCTCGATCTGCTTGAACAGGGCGATGGGCGAGGAGCGGTCGATGGCGAACATGGTGGCAGTCTAGCGTAAAAACGTCAGGGCGAGGACCAGCAGGATGGCACCCATCGTCAAATTGAAGATGCGCTGGTTGCGGGGCGCTTTCAGCACGCTGCGGATAGCGACGCCGAACAGCGCCCACATGGCGTTGCACGGCATGCCTACCACGGTGCCGATCACGGACACCAGCAGCGCGCTGGCGAGCATATTGCCCTGCGCAGGCATGAAGACGGACGCCATGGTGATCGCCTTGAGCCAGCTCTTCGGGTTCAGCGCCTGAAACAGCGCCGCCTGCGCCAACGACACGGCCTTCGGCGCGCTGCTTCCCGCCACCGAGGCGCCGGCAAGTTTCCAGGCCAAAAACACCAGGTACAGCGCGCCCGCGATCCGCAGCAGCTGCTGCGCCATCGGGTACGCAACGAACACGCTGCCCAGCCCCACGCACATGAGCATGGTCTGCACGAAGATGCCGGCCTGGATGCCGAGGATTACCGGCAGCGCACCGCGATAGCCGAAATTGGCGCCGGTGGTGGCCAGCATGACGTTGTTCGGACCGGGCGTGGCGGACATCACAAAGCAATAGCTCATCAGGGGCAAGAGATCGGTCATGGCAGGCAGTCGCAGCGTTGAGAAGGCCCCAGTCTAGAAGCGCGGCACGGCGGCGACAAGGCACAAGGCGGCGCGTACAGGCACATGCTGTATCAGTCGAACGACTGCTACAGCGGCGATACAGGTCGCTCCGCACGGATCAACTTCAGAAACGTCGTTTCATCTGTTACCGCTGCAAGCTGTTCGTGCATGTCACCCCTCTCCGCCCGTACGGCGAGGGATGACCAGCTCTTGCTTGAGCGCGGCAAGAGTCTCGGTTGGGCAGGAGATAAACAGGACAGACCCGATCTCGTCGTTGGATCAAACAGCAACGAAATCGCACACCAGGAACTGGCAAGCCTCACCGGCCCCTGCCACGCCCCATCGGGTTCTCATCTGCCAAGCACTATGGATCAGCACTTAGCTACCGGTGGCGCTTTGCCCCAATGGTACCGTCCGCTTCCGCCCCAGAACAGACCTTCGCTTAACTGATTGCAACTGGCATCAATAGCCGTTGGGCAGACTCATTGCAATGAACTCGACGCCATTAGACTGCAGTTGGGTTCGGGTCGCCGTCAAGAATCGTCCTGCTGCCGTAGTAGGTACATGCTCGTAGACCAGTTCAATTCGAACAGCTTTACCCTGTGCTGCTGGCAACGTTTCGGCCACCTGTCCACTGGTAATAAACGCGAGATAGGCCCCGATTTTTCTCTCGATCAGACTGAAGTGCGCCTCTTGATCATCCCAAGGAAGGTGATCCGAGATTATAAGTACGGCTTTTCCATCAGCCTTCGATATTCCTAACCCGTCGACAACGTCAGAACTATCAATACTCATCGTCTTTCTTTCTGGTCGCAGGTACCAAAGTAACAGTTAATGCTCTGTGAGCGGGCATGGACCGTCCGCTCTTGGCCTATTGCGTTGAAAAACTCCAGTTGAGCACGCGATCTTCACGATTTGCCGCTGTCTAAGCAAAGAAAAGACGGAGGCTGCGATGATGGGACGTCAGGAAACCAAACGGGAGTTGTTCGTCTTGATTAGTCTAAACGAATACGTTCCCGAAGACCATCTACTGAGAGCGGTGGATCAGTACCTCGACCTGACCGAGTTTCGCGAGAACTTGGCTCAGTCGTACAGTCATACCGGTCGACCATCAGTCGATCCCGAGCTCATGGCCCGCATGCTGATCATTGGCTATTGCTACGGTATACGTTCCGAGCGGAGGCTGTGCGAAGAAGTCGGCATGAATCTGGCTTACCGCTGGTTTTGCCGGTTGGGTCTGAAGGATAAGGTGCCGGATCACTCAAGTTTTTCCAAAAATAGACACGGCCGCTTTCGCGATCACGATGCATTTCGCCAGCTATTCGATGCGGTTCTTCGACGTTGCATGACAGAAGGCCTGGTACAGGGCGAAGGGTTTGCAACCGACGCCAGCATGATCAAGGCTGACGCCCAGCGGCAACGTTCCTGTTCAGGCGATTCCGCTATCGATTGGGGTGATCCTGAGCAGGCAAGTCGACCGGTGCGAGAGTATCTGGCAGCTCTGGACCAAGTTAATCCGGTGCCGCCAAAAAGAATCTCGCTGACGGATCCGTCTGCAACCTGGACTGCCGCTGCAGGGCCGGCTATTTTTGCCTACTCAACAAATTACCTGATCGATTTGAAAGCGGGAATGATTGTCGATGTCGAGGCATCCGCAGTGAGCAAGATAGCTGAGCTCGAGGCCACTAAAACGATGATCAACCGGGTTGAGGAGAAATTCGCTATCAAGCCACACCGATTGGTGGGCGATACGAATTACGGTGTTGCTGCAATGCTGGGATGGCTGGTTGATGAAAAGAAGATCGCCCCGCATGTTCCTGTCTGGGACAAATCCGAACATCACGACGGCACTTTCAGCCGTACCGATTTCATCTTCGATAGTGAAAACAATCGTTATGTTTGCCCTGCTGGCAAGTACTTGAAACCCGCTCAGCGTAGCCAGCAGAAAAACCCATTTCGCTATCGAGCCAGCCTGTATGACTGCCAGGCCTGCCAGCTCAAATTAAAATGCTGTCCCAATATGGACATCCGTAAGATCGACCGTAGCCCGCATGAACCTGCACGCGACGTGGCACGGGCCATTGGCAAGACAGACGCTTATCGGCAATCGCGTAGAGAGCGAAAAAAAGTCGAGATGCTATTTGCCCACCTCAAACGCATCCTTAAACTCGGCCAATTGCGCTTGCGCGGCCCCAGCGGCGCCCACGATGAGTTTCTGCTGGCGGCGACGGCGCAAAATCTGCGGAGAATGGCCAAAAAGCTGCTTCCGCCAAAACAGAAAGTGACACTAGTGATGAGCTAAGCGAGCCCAACACCGCCACTGCGTACAATTTTCCTATACATTTACTGCATCGTGACAGGTCTTGGCCAAGAGTTTTTCAACACAATAGGCCAAAAGCGGACAGTCGCACAACAGGATATCCCCGTGGAACAAAACAACTTAAAACCGGAAGCTATGACGACTGACCGATTCGAAGATCTCGGCTGGCATGACAATGCTATTCATGCATTTCGCATCGCCGAAGGGGATGACGGGTGCAGCGGCCAACTGACTCTAGACATCGACTACATCGTCAAATGGATTTCGCCAATAGATGAAGGTGGGCGGTTTTCGTTCGTTGTGTCGCCTGCTGATCTCGTCTTCCATGAAGTAACAGATTTGGTAATATCGATTGATTACGCGTCGTGCTCCGCATCGCTTCAACCAATGACGATTGGTGAGATCCAGCGGGAAGTCTTTACCTACCCGAACGGGTACTCCTCGTTTTCATGGAAAATCGAACTCAATGGGCCGGAAGACAGTTTTATCTCGTTCCACTCTCCACGTATGTCGCAAGTCCTCAAGGGTGAAGCTGTTCGCTCGACGTCTCAATGGTTGATGCCATCCCAACGGACAATGTAATCGACAAGGGCCATGGAAAGGCTGTTGTAGAGAAATTAAAACTTAGAATTTCTCGTTTCGCTGCTGAGAGGAAATGGCCGGTTTGGGTCGGTTCCTGCCTGTCATGGGATGCGCTGGATTTCCCACCTGACAACCTGCTATGCTTGTGCGAAGGGCCGGGTTCGGCCAGAAACGGACCTTCTACCATCGCACGATAATATGAACCTACTGCTCACCTTCATTAGAGCATTTGCAGCGACATAGCGTGCCGCAAGCTGAACGTAAACTTGCTGAACGCTTTTGCTTGAATTGGGACTCGCAGATGCAGGACTGGGATATCACAAACGCGAATGCTGAATTGTTGCCGGTGTTCCTTGGAGCATTGGAGGACACAGCTTTAACGGATGATGAGTTGTATTCCTTAATGGCACTAACCATCGCGTCGGCTGATGAGGCACTTCAGCTCAGCATGGACAGCCAAAGTTCTTTGGCGTCTCTTGCCACATTTTTACGCCAACGCCCGAGCCTTTATGCGTCTACGATAAAATATTGGGCCGAACCAGCTCTTCGAAAACTCGACAAAGAAGAACAGTTCAGTATCTCCGAGTTCATGGCAAACGTTTGGAATCAAATATTGCCGGAACTTAAATCAAATTAGGTATATCGAAAAGCTCCGTCAGTGGTTATGCCTATAAGACGGACTTCCGCTATGGGGCGAAAGCCACCAACAACAGCAGCCGGCCAAGAGCGGAAGTGCATGACGTTATTAAAGTGTAGTTTAAGGTTGCCCGATGATTAGTAAAGAAAGCGCTCCGGCAGCATGGACCACACTGATGTGCGAGCTTGAAGATGCGCAAGAACACTTGACCACGCTCATATCGGAGATGAGTAGGGAGGTTGACTACGATGAGGTAAATCTTCGCATTGATCTCGGCCATGTGTTTGCGCACTTGAACAGGGCTTGGCATCTGCGTGACTTGGCGGAGGACCTCGATCAAGAGCAGTGGGAGCGAGCCGGTCAATTTCCCCAGGACTTAGACCCGGTATAGCTCATGGACGAGATTGGCTGGATTCGGCCAAGAGCAGACAGTCAGTACCTTACTTCAACCTCACCAGATTTGTAATGACCTCAACGTTCGTATTCTCACCGGATTCATTTTGGCTACGCATTCCGGCACAAGTAGAAACTATTTCGATAAAACCGTTTGTCACGCCCTTCGGAGAGACTGACGAATTGCTTTGCTATGTGGGCGAGACTTTGCTTGGCAAGCTTGTGAAGTGTGGCGACGGTGAGGGAAAAGTGATTGCTCTACTGCCTACACTTGACCGTAAACGTGCATATCTTTGGCCAAACCCAGATATGTTTTTGCAAGCGTTGTTGCATGTTCTGCGCTACGAATCCAACGCTGTCTTGTCTTGTGAGCGTGATACCGACCAAGACAAGGTGTTACCGCTGACCGAGTATCATGACGTCGCCGCTGTGCTGACGCAGGTGGTTAAATTTAGCAAAGATGGGGCGGGAACGTGTCCAACATTCCTGTATCAGAAACTGTGATGCCGGTACCGGCCAGAAGCTGCCGTCTGAGTGAAAGAAGGGCAATGAGTAAGAACAAAGTAGGCGCGTTTTTTCTTTTATTTGCGTTAGGGGGCACACTCGCGCACTTTTGGTCGCAGCGAAACATGGACTTAAATATCGCCAGTGTCACGTTTCGAGTTCCAAACCCAGCGATAATCAGCGCTTCTTCGCTGCGAGCGACTAGCGGTGTACTCGATAGTACACAAGGCGCTTTTTTAGAGATTCCCAACGGGCCTTATTATGGGAAATGGGGCGTTCAGTTGCAGTCGAGTGCAGAGCGACGAGCTAATGGATTTCCGTCGCCATTTGACGTTACCGTTGCCGAAGGAACGGTAGGGTCTGCACTTCAACTTACCTCCTTTGGATGGTATAGATGTACAGAGTTATGTGGGAGAGATGTCTGGTACTTCCGACGAAAGCCGACGCGCGACGATTCGACATATTCCGTCGGCTCTATTATTTGTCACGAAACAGAAATTTGTCATTTGTTCTTCTCATATCGTGATGTTGACGTTCAGATTTCACTTCGGCAAAGCCAGATTGAGAATGCGCCAGCGAACTTAAAACAAGCTGCCGAGTTGATTGCTTCTTTAGACGTTACCAGGAAGTGATTTAGTCCAGCTCTGTGAAAGGCTGGCTCATTAATGGGTTCTTCAGCGGGCGAGAACAGGTATCGAAGGTCCGCAATGGGGCGTAAGCGGACACCGCAATACAGAAGCAGCCACCTCAAAAAATCGCAGTAGTTTCGGCCATGCTTTTCAAGAAGGTATTCCCTCACTGCTGATGCTTGCAGGAACGAAAATACAAAGTCAAAAAAACTTCAACGCGAGTACTAGCATTTGACGTTTTTTGTACTAGACTATTTGTCTGAAGTCACCAGCAACCGCTCCAGGTGGAATGGTAACGAAGAACTTTTTCTCCAATGATGGTATTTATGATGGTATTTTTGGATATTGGCTGAGTTAACAGAGCGGTTTTCGATTCCGGCTCCGGCACCAGCGCACAGGATTCAGAAACATCAAAAAGCCATTAACTCCCAAGGGGTTAGTGGCTTTTTTACGTCTCGCCACTCCCCTGATCCAGATTAAACCCGACAAAAACCGGTAGCGATTACGCCAAATTTACGTCATGATTATGCCTCAACAAGCGGTAGATATGGCATCGCGCTGGGCGCGCCCGACCTCTAGCTTATCTTTTGCCGACGAGGGTAACGTGATGGCTAATAGCATCGCCTCGCTTTCATTCGAATACCGCTTCAAGCTCCATCTGATCGTCACCGATGACGCGGGCGACGCCGGCGCCATCATGGTGACCCTGGCCGCTTGAGAAAGTCCACCATTTCAATTTGGTAAAAAATTTCCAGGGGACGAAAATATGGATAAGAAGAAAAGTCCTAAAGAATTATATAAAAATATTCTCACAAAAAATCTAGGGCAACGTCTCGATGAAATGTCCAATTCCGAGAGAATAATATATTGGGGTTTTGTAATAAGTGGGATTATTACAATGATTCTCCTTGTGATTTTTTTAGGGTGAGAATGTTTTTCTAAAATTTTAGCTGATCCGTCTGGGCACCATCGCCGAGGTCGGCGAGGCCAAGGCGCGCGCCTGTACCTGACCGGTAAGCAGCACACACTCATCCCTCCTCCATTTCCAACACGTTCGGCACGTCCGCCACTCCCGCTTTGCCGCGACCTCCACCCCGATCAATTCCCTCCCCACTGGCATTTTTACAACACTCCCCATCAGCCCGCTGGCTCCCCCACGGTTCCCTGCTGATATAATACTTACAATCAAGTAACATTCCGAAATGTGCGCCTTCAGGCTCCCGCAACCGTCTGTGTACTGCTAGCCCAGCCCATGCGCTCCCTTTTCGATCATGAGATCATCAAACAGCTGCACAGCGGTGCCCGCTCACGGGTTTATCGCGCCAGGGCTGCGGATGGCGCCGCGCTGATCGTCAAGAAACCCAATCAGCCCTTCCCCTCCTTTCAGCAACTGGCGCAATTCAAGCGCGAGTATGCGATCGCGCGCCACTGCCGTCATCCTGGCGTGGCGCATCCGCTGGCGCTGCAGCTGCACGGCGGGTGCTGGACGATAGTCCTCGAAGATACCGGCGGCCAGGCGCTCGACCAGGTGTTGCGCGCGCAGGTGGCGGCGCGCAGGACGCCGTCGCAGCCCGCACTGGCGCTGGATGACTTTTTCGACATCGCCCTGCAACTGTGCGCGGCGCTGGAAGAGGTCCATCGTCAGGGCGTGATCCACAAGGACATCAATCCTTCGAACCTGGTGTGGAATGGCGAGCGGCGCCTGCTGCAGCTGATCGATTTCGGCATCGCCTGCGAACTGCCCTACGAAAGCCAGGGCATCGTCAATCTGCAGACGCTGGAAGGCACGCTGCGCTACATGGCGCCGGAACAGACGGGGCGCATGAACCGGCGGGTCGATTGGCGCGCCGATTTCTATGCGCTGGGCGCCACCTTCTACGAACTGCTGGCCGGCCAGGCGCCATTCGAGACGGACGACGAGATGGAACTCGTGCACTGCCACATTGCGCGCAGTCCCGACTGGTCGCACCCGGCGCTGGAAAATTTGCCTGGCCAGCTGCTGCCGATCATCCAGCGGCTGCTGGAAAAAAATGCCGATCAGCGCTACCAGAGCTTGCAAGGCTTGCGCAGCGACCTCGAAGCCTGCCGCGCGCAACAGCCGGCGCAGGCGCTCAAGCTGTCCGACCACAACGGCCGCTTCCTCGTGCCGCAAACGCTGCATGGGCGCGAGGATGCCATCGCCGAGCTGCTGGCGGCGTTTGAGCGCAGCGCCGCGGGCAGGTGCGAGATGCTGCTGGTGGCCGGCCATTCGGGCATCGGCAAGTCCGCCGTCGTCAACGAAGTGCAAAAGCCCATCATCGCGCGGCGCGGCTGTTTCCTGTCCGGGAAATTTGACCAGCTCCAGCGCGACGTGCCGTATGCTTCGCTGATCCAGGCCTTCCAGGGGCTGGTGCGCCAGCTGCTCGGCCAGCCCGAGGAAACGCTGCGCCAGTGGTCCGCCAAACTGCATGCGGCGCTGGGCAGCGGCATCGGCATGCTGGTCGAGCTGATTCCCCAACTGGCGTTGATCGTCGGCCCCACCGATCCGATGCCTGCGTCGGCACCGGCACAGGCCCAGCTGCGCCTGGACCGCCTCTTCCCCCGCTTCGTCGAGGTATTCGCCTGCGCCGGGCATCCGCTGGTGCTGTTCCTCGACGACCTGCAATGGGCCGATGCGGCTACCTTGCGGATGATCGAACTGCTGATGGTCTCGTGCGACAAGAGCTGCCTGCTGTTCATCGGCGCCTACCGCGACAATGAAGTGAGCGCCGCGCATCCGCTCATCGCCCTGCGCGACAAGCTGCTCGCCCGTGACGTGCGCCTGTCCACGCTGTTGCTGGGCGCGCTGACCGAGCCGCAGGTCGCGCAAATGGTCTCGGCCACCGTGCGCGTGGCGGCCCCCGACTGCGCGCCGCTGACCAGCATTTGCTACCGCAAGACGGCCGGCAATCCGTTTTTCCTCAACCAGTTCCTTGCCTCCCTCAATGAGACGGGCCAGCTGCGCTACCGGGCCGCCGGCGATTGCTGGGACTGGGACCTGCCCGCGATAGAGCAGGCCGGATATACCGACAACGTGGTCGAGGTGCTGCTGGAGAAAATCCGCCGCCTGCCCACGGTGACGCAGCACCTGCTGCAACTGGCCGCCTCGTGCGGCAACCGCTTCGCGCTCGACACGCTCGCGCTGGCAGTGGGCCGCGCGCCCCGGAAAACGCAGCAAGACCTGTGGCCGGCGCTTAGTGCAGGATTGATCCAGCCGCTCGACGAACGCTATAAGTACCTCGATGGCGACACCGATGCCGCCAACAGCGGCGTCAGCTACCGCTTCCTGCACGACCGGGTGCAGCAGGCCGCCTACCTGGTCGCCGGCGACGCTGCGCGCGCGGCCAACCATCTCCTCATCGGCCGCTTGCTGTTGCGGCATGCGGCGCCGAAACGTATCGACGAGACGCTGTTCGAGACCGTCGAACAGCTCAATGCGGGCCGCGCGCTGATCAACGATGCGGACGAGCGCGTACAGCTGGCGGCGCTCAATCTGCAGGCCGGCGTCAAGGCACGGCGGTCCGCCGCGTTCCAGTCCACCCTCGAGCACATGCGCACAGGTCTCGACCTGCTGCCTGCGCCGGCATGGGGCGCCCACGCCGGCCTCTGGCTCGACCTGCAGCTGGGCGCGGCCGAAGCGGCCTACCTGTGCGGCCAGTTCGATGCCGCCGAGGCGATCTACCCACTGGTGCGCGCCCTCCCCCTGACGCCGCTGCAGCATGCGCGCTGCATTGCCATCCAGGCGCACCAGTATCAGTTACAGGGCCGCCTGCTCGACGCCATCGCCGTGCAGCGCGACGGCCTGGCGCTGCTGCAGATCGACATTCCGCACGACGTGGCGCAGATGAAGGCGCGCTTCGCCGATATCCTCGCCGACATCGGGCGGCAACCTGGCGCGCAGGCGCCCGACACCTTGCTGGCGGCCGATGAGATGTGCGAGCCGGACGCGGTGGCCGCGATGCAGATGATGCAGGGCCTGTGGATGGCCAGCTACTACGCCGGCCAGCAGGATCTCAGCGCGCTGATGGTAGTGTCGATGACGCGGCTGTCCATACAGCGGGGGAACAGCGATTTCAGCGCCGTCGCCTATGTCGGCTACGCGATGATGGTGGCGCTGTACAGCGGCGACATCGCGCGCGGCTACAAATTCGGCGCAATGGCGATGGCGCTGGCCAGGCGCCGTGCCAACCTGCAGACGCGCACGCTCACGGGCCTGATGTTCGGCGCGCTCAGCAACCACTGGACGCAGCCGCTGCGCAGCTCCGACGCGCTGTACGAAGAGGCGTTTGGCTGGGCGCTGGAAATCGCCGATTTCGTGCAGGTCGGCGTGGTGGCGGCCGTGCGCGCCACCGACCGGCTCATCCTCGGCGACTACCTGCCGCACCTGATGCACGACATCGAGCACGACCTGGCGCTGATGCGCGCCAACGGGCAGCAGGCGATGGCCGATTGCTGCGTCGCCGCCGCGATCCAGCCGATCAAATGCCTGATGGGCCTCCTGCCCCGCCACGACAGCTACGACGATGCCACCTTCAGCGAGGCGCGCTTCCTCGATCAGTATGGCGGCTCGCACCTGTACCGCGCCTACTTCCTGCAGGGGAAGATACGCAACGCCTACCTGTTCGACGGCGCCGACGCCGAGCTGCTGGCCGGCCAGCTCGGCAACGTCACCCAGATCATGCGCGGCCAGGCCAAGGTTGCCGAGTGCAGTTTCTACGCCGCGCTGATCCTGATCCGCGCCTTGCGGCGCAATCCTGCGCGCCCCGATGCGGGCGATATGCTGACCGTGATCGGCACGCTGCAGGAAAACCTCACTGAATGGGCCAGGCACGGCTCGGACAATAGCGCTGCCAAACATCTGCTGGTGCTGGCCGAGATGGCACGCTACCGGGAAGAGCTGCAGCTGGCCACGCGTCATTACCAGCAGGCGATCGACGCGGCCGGCCTGGCCGGCTACGTCAACATGCAGGCGCTGGGCAATGAATTGTGCGGCGAATGCTGGCTCGACCAGGGACATGCGCGCGTGGCCGGCGTCTTCATCAGGGACGCCATCGCGCATTACGATCAGTGGGGCGCGCAGGGCAAGGTGGCGCAACTGCGGGCGCGCCATGGCGCGCTGCTGTCAAGGGTCGACGGCCGCGGCACGCAGCCGCAGCCTGGCCCACATACGCAAGGCAGTTCCGCGCTCGATCTGGTGTCGCTGCTGAAAGCGTCACAGATCCTGTCGAACGAAGTGGGCCTGCGCAATGTGCTGACGCGCCTCATTGCCATCGTGTGTGAAAACGCCGGCGCGCAGGTGGCGCGCCTGCTTCTGCTATCCGAAGGCAGCTATCAGCTCGAGGCCAATATCGATGGTGATGCCGTCACCGTCCTGCAATCGCGCCAGCTCGACCTGAACGCCTCCAGCGACCCGCAGTTCCCGCTGTCGCTGCTGCGCTACGTCGTGCGCACGGGCGCCGAGGTGATCGAAGATTGCATCACGGGCGCCTCGCGCTTTGCCGCCGACCCGTACGTGCAGCTGCAGCGGCCGCGCGCCGTCATGTGCCTGCCGATCCGGCATGGCGGCCAGATCGGCGGCATCCTGTACTTCGAGAACCGGCTGGCCGAAGCGTCGTTCACGGAAGAACGCGTCGCGTTCCTGCGCATGCTCGGTGCGCAGGCGATGATTTCGATCTCCAGCGCCAGGCTGCACGACAGTCTCGAACGGCGCGTTGCCGAACGCACGGAACAGCTGGAAGACGCCAACCGCAAGCTGGCGACCCTGTCCATCACCGACGGCCTGACGGGCCTGGCGAACCGGCGCCATTTCGACGACGTGCTGCGCGCCGAATGTGCGCGTGCCACGCGCGTCGGCCAGCCGCTTGCCGTCGTCATGCTCGATGTCGACTATTTCAAGCGTTTCAATGACCGTCACGGCCACCAGGCCGGCGACGCATGCCTGATCCGGGTCGCGCAGGCGCTGGCGGCCGGCATGCGGCGCGCGGGCGACCTGACGGCGCGCTACGGCGGCGAAGAGTTTTCGATCGTGCTGCCGAACACCGGGGCGGATGAAGCGCGCCAGATCGGCGAAGCGCTGCGGCGCGCCATCGAAGAGCTGGGCATCGCCCACGTGAGCGCGGATGCGCTGCAGGTGACGATCAGCGTCGGCATCGCGGTCCAGTCGGCACCGGGCGCCGCCGATCCGGACACCCTGCTGCGCCTGGCCGATGCCGCGCTGTACCACGCCAAGGATGCGGGACGCAATTGCGTCGAGCTCAGGGTGCTGCCGCCTGGCTGACCGGCATGCGGCGCCAGGCTGCGTTTCAATCGCTGCCATGGCTGTTCTCGCGCGCCTGCTCCTGCGCCTTTTCCTGCGACGTCAAGCCATTGAAGAACAGATTGAGCAGCACGGCGACGATGGCGGCCAGCAGGATGCCGCTGTGCAGCAACGGCGACAGCACTTTCGGCATGTGCTGCGCGTACTGTTCCGCCACCAGCGGCAGCATGCCGAAACCGATAGCCAGGGCCACGATGAACAGGTTGTTGCGGTTGCTCTTGTAGTCGACGCCAGCCAGGATGCGGATGCCGGTGGCGGCGACCATGCCGAACATCACCAGCCCTGCCCCGCCCAGCACGAACGCCGGCACGGCTTCGGCCGTTTGCGCAATCTTCGGGATCACGCCCATGACGAGCAGGATGATGCCGGCCGCCACGCAGACCCAGCGGCTGCGCACGCCCGTCACGCCCACCAGGCCCACGTTTTGCGAAAACGAGGTGTAAGGGAAGGTATTGAAGATGCCGCCGATCAAGGTGCCCAGGCCATCGACGCGCAAGCCGCGGCTGATGTCGGCCTGCCCGACGCGCTTGCCCGTCATTTCGCCCAAGGCCAAAAACATGCCGAGCGACTCGATCATGACGACGATCATCACGAGACTCATGGTGACGATGGCAACCAGGTCGAAAGTCGGCATGCCGAACTGGAACGGCGTGACGATGGCAAAAGCCTTGGCGCCGGCCACCTTGGCGAAATCGGCCTTGCCCAGCGCAAACGACAGCGCCGTGCCGGCGATGATGCCGATCAATACGGCGATATTCGACAGGAAACCGCGGCCATACTTGGCCACCAGCAAGATAACGGCCAGCACGAAGACGGCGATACCCATGTTGTCCAGCGCGCCGTAACCGGGGTTGGCGATCATGGGCACGGGACCGGCCGGCGCGGGCAAGCCGGCCGCCGTGGCGGCAGCGGCCATCTTGACAAAGGCGGGATCGGCGATCTGCGCCATGGCGGGCGGCCCGCCCATGGCCCAGTTCACCCCCACGCGCATCAGCGACACGCCGATCACGGCGATGATGCTGCCCGTGACGACGGGCGGAAACAGGGCCAGCAATCGGCTGATGAAGGGCGCGATCAGCATCGAGACGACGCCGGCACCGATCACGGCGCCAAAGATGCCCGTGATGCCCAGGGCCGGGTTGTTCGCCATGGCCAGCATGGGACTGACGGCGGCAAAGGTGACGCCCATCATGACGGGCAGGCGGATGCCGAAATGCTTGCCTATGCCCAGGGACTGGATCAGGGTCACGAGGCCGCAGCAGAACAGGTCGGCACTGATCAGCGCCGCCACCTGCTCGGGCGGCAGCTTGAGGGCGCGCCCGACGATCAACGGTACGGCAATGGCGCCCGCGTACATGACGAGCACGTGCTGCAAGCCCAAGGTAAACAACTTGCCGGCCGGCAGGATTTCATCGACGGGGGACGGCGCCGCAGGCGCGCTGCCGGGAGTGCTGCGGTGGATGGATTTCAAGCGGGGAGAGGCCATTTACGCTCCAGTTCCTGGGTGACCGCGCCCCGGATGGACGCGGATGAAAGGGAAAAGCAAGAGAGAAACGGGACGACGGGAACACACTGGCGACCGATGATGCATGCGAAGCTCCTGGGATGGGACGACCAAGGTAGCCATGCACGCTTCGTGCCAGGTGGATTGTATACAGTTTGTGGTGACAAACCAGCACGAGGCGCATGGTACCCTCCCCCTTCGCACCGATTTCAGGCGCGCCGCCATGCGCATGCACTAAAAGAGGACGCCAGCGCCGTCAACGTCGCGTCCGCATCTCCTTGACGGCAGCGGCCGCATCTGCCGCCAGTTCACCGATATCCTTGTCGCGGCGCCGGTCGAACCAGCGCACGCTGGCACTCACCAGCCACCATGCCGGCAAGCCGACGAGCGCCATCAGCGGTGCGGCGATGAACAGGAAGCCCGTGGCCGGATCACAGCCATACAGCGCCGCCACCGTTTGCGCGCTGTCAAACAAGCCGGGCCACCACGCCAGCACCACCGACACCAGGACGGGACCGGCAAACGTTGCGATGATGATGCTGGAGCAAATACGGATAAGCGCTTCCTTGCAGTTGCGTGGCCACATGACCATGAAGCTGAGCAAGGTGGCAAAGAAGGCGGCCAGCAAGGGGACGCCCAGCAGCTTGATCCAGGCAGCCCCTGCGGCGGTGATATCGATATGCATGATGTGCTTTCAGTTGCGGCAAAAAAGCTGCGCTTGGCAGCTTGCTTGCTGTCATTCATTTGAGAAATGGCTTGCTGCCCTGCTCTTGCGCCGGGCCAAACAGCGCCGCCACCAGCGGATCGCGGCTGGCCGTGCCGCGCACCCAGCTGGCCGTGCGGCGCACTTGCGGCGGCAGCTCGGCCCAGCCATCGACGTCGTCGTCCTGCTCGCCCAGCGCATACAGGGCGGGCCGCTGGCGACCCGGCTCGGTGCAATGGCGCTGCGCCAGATGGATCTGCCCCATGCCGCACATGTGGCGCAAATAGCGGCTCATGGTGCCCGCATCGAGTCCCAGCAAGGCGGACAACTGCGCCGCGCTGGCCTGGCCCTGCTCGCCGATGTACTGCGCGATGCGGGCGATGTGCAGCTGCGACTTCTTGCCGCGTCCCTGTAACTGGCGCCCCTGCCGCGGCGCCGCCCTGCTTGCAACCAACTGACTACCGTTCAACATCTGCCTGCCCTCCCGTAGCGTCGCCAGCCGGCAGACGCTGTAGTGCGTTTGCGACAGGCAACAAGTAGACTTTATCAATCGCTAATGTTAAAGTCAAGCATTTGGTAATTTATCAAACGGTAAATTTCGGGTTTAATGTGGAGATGAATATGTATCAATACAGACGCGACCGCCTGCTGGCCCTGATCCGCGAGCACTACGACAACACGCGCAAGAAGATTTCCGACGTCAGCGGCTGGAGCGAGGCGCGCATCTCGCAAATCCTCTCGCCCACCTACCGCGAGGGACGCGCGTTCAGCGAAAAGATCGCGCGCAAGCTGGAAGCGGACCTGCAGCTCGATAGCATGTATTTCGACCAGGGCGCGGCGCCCGACCAGGCGACCATGGCCGCGCGCGCGCTGGCCGGCGCGCAGCCCGTGGTGGTGGAAGATGGCGAGGATGAGCGTTTTTACCCGATTCGCAAGGTCAAATTGCGTCTGTCGGCGGGCATCACGGGCTTTGCCATCGAACCGGAAACGCACGACGGCAGCACCATCAGCGTGCCGCGCAGCTGGGTCGAGCGCAATGGCTACCACCCTGAAAAACTGGTGGCGATCAAGGTCAAGGGCGAGAGCATGGAACCGGCGCTGTACGAGGACGACGTGGTGATCATCAATACGGCCGACAACCGGCCGGCCGACGGCATCGTGTTTGCCATCAATTACGAAGGCGAGCCGGTGGTCAAGCGCATGGCGCGCGACATCGGCGAATGGTGGCTGACGTCGGACAACCCCGACCAGCGCAAATACCACCGCAAGCTGTGCCGCGGCAATGACTGCCTGATCGTGGGCCGGGTCGTGCGCAAGGAAAGCGACCGCATTTGAGCGTGAAGTTTATCGAATGATAAACTTCACGCTCAGCATGGCGCTTATGCCAGCGCTGCCTGGATCTGCTGCAGCGATGCCGGGTCGTCCATCGACGTCAGGTCGCCCGGGCTGCGCCCTTCGCAGATGGCCTGGATCGAGCGTCGCAGCAGCTTGCCCGAACGCGTCTTCGGCAGCTGCGCCACGAACAGCACGCGCGCGGGCCGCGCCACGGCGCCCAGCTGGCGGTCGACCACGGCCATCACTTCGCGTTCCAGCGCCGCTTTCGCTTCCACGCTGTCGTATCCCTGCGGGTCCTTCAGGATCACGAAAGCCATCGCCACCTGGCCTTTGAGCTTGTCTTCCACGCCCACCACGGCCACTTCCGACACGTTCGGATGGCTGGTGATGCTTTCCTCGATTTCGCGCGTGCCCAGGCGGTGGCCGGCCACGTTGATGACGTCGTCCGTGCGGCCCAGAATAAAATAATAGCCGTCCGCGTCGCGCACGCCCCAGTCGAACGTGGAATACACTTGCCGCTCGCCGAAGGTGGACCAGTAGGTGTCGACGAAGCGCGCATCGTCGCCGTACACCGTCTGCATGCAACCCGGCGGCAGCGGACCTTCCAGCACCAGCACGCCCTTTTCGTTCGCGCCGCACTCTTCGCCCGTCGCTTCGTTGAGCAGCCTGACCTGGTAACCGTACATGGCCAGGCCGGGGCTGCCCAGGCGCGTCGGCGTGTCGGCCACGCCTTTCGCCACCGAGAGGATGGGCCAGCCAGTCTCCGTCTGCCAGTAGTTGTCGATGATGTCCACTTTCAGTTCGTCGGCGATCCATTGCGACGTGGTTTCATCGAGCGGCTCGCCCGCCAGGTACAGCGCTTTCAATGACGACAGGTCGTATTTGCGCATCAGTTCCACCGGATGCTTGCGCAGCACGCGGATGGCCGTCGGCGCCGAGAACATGCGCGTGACCTTGTATTTTTCAACGATGCTCCACCAGATGCCCGCATCGGGACAGATGGGCAAGCCTTCGTACAGGATGGTGGCCATGCCGGCGATCAGCGGGCCGTACACGATGTAGGAATGCCCCACCACCCACCCGATGTCCGAGGTGGCAAAGAAGGTTTCACCGGGCTTGGCGCAGAAGTTGTACTGCATCGACGACGCCAGCGCCACCGCATAGCCGCCCACGTCGCGCTGCACGCCCTTCGGTTTTCCCGTCGTGCCCGAGGTGTACAGCACGTACGATGGTTCATTCGATTCGAGCCAGGTGACGGGCACCCGCGCGTCCAGGTGCCGCTCGCGCAGGGCCGCGTAATCGACGTCGCGGCCTGGCGTCAGTTCCATCGGCACCAGATGGCGATCGACCAGCAGCACTTGCCTCGGCTTGTGCGCGGCGATGCGGATGGCTTCGTCGAGCAGCGGCTTGTAGGCGATTGCCTTGCCATTGCGCGAACCGGCATCGGCGGAAAACACCAGCTTGGGCTGCGCATCGTCGATCCGGCTGGCCAGGCTGTTGGCGGCAAAGCCGCCAAAGACGACGGAGTGCACGGCGCCGATACGCGCGCAAGCGAGCATGGCGAACGCCGCCTCGGCGATCATCGGCATGTAGATCAGTACACGGTCACCCTTGACCACGCCCAACGACAGCAAGGTGGCGGCGCAGCGTTCCACTTCGCGCTGCAGCTCGCGAAAACTGTAGGTGCGCTCCGTATTCGTTTCCGTGGAAATGGCGATCAGCGCGGCGGCATCGCCCTGGCTGTCCACCCAGCGGTCGACGGCGTTGTGGCACAAATTGGTGGTGCCGCCGACGAACCATTTGGCGAACGGCGGGCGCGAATAATCGAGCACTTGCGAAAACGGGGTGTTCCAGTCGATCTTTTCCGCTTCCTCGCGCCAGAAAGCATCGGGCGTATCGATCGAGCGTTGATAAAAACTTGCGAAATTCATGTCTCCTCCGGTAGTGTAGTTTTCCATGCTTTTTTACTTATCTGTTCATCTGCGTCCCCCGCCCTGGCCATGCTGTTCAGCCAGCAGCTGCCTGGAAAACAAGGCCGGCTGCGCCGCCGCGCAGATGCCGCGCTCTTGCGCGATCCGTTCGCGGTTTTGCGCCAGGCTGGCGCCATCGAGCGACATGCCGAACTGCCCGTCGTCCGGCGCACTGTCCTGTGGCGACATCACGCGCCGCAGCACGATGTCGCCCAGCGCCTTCTTGAAATGCCCCGCTTCCCAGTACCAGCGGGTGGCAGTGCCCCGCTCATTGGCGGCGGGTATCGGCTCGCAGTTGTACGCGCCATAACCGCTGAAATCAGTCAGGGAAATGCGTGCGTCCGGGTACCGCGCCCTGACCGCGCCAATTTCCTGCACCAGCTGTGCTTTCCATTCCTAGAACAAGGGCCACAGCCCCGCAACCTCGAACATGGCCAGCATTTGCGCGTGATACGGATAGATCACCAGCTTGACATCGGCCTGCGTGGCCGCCATCGCCAGCAGAAAATTACGCAGCAATTGAAAGTCTTCGGTGGCAAGGCCGCGCGTCGATTTGCGGCGCAAGTTGGCGGCGCTTTCCTGCGCCCGTTGCGCAAACATCTTGTGGTAGCCGTCGCGGCGCGCATGGCCGCCATAGTCGAGCAAGGGATTGAAGCCGTCGGCCGACATGGTCGCCGCTTCGCCATCATGCTGGATGCGCAGCGTGTGCACGGCATCCTTGACTGACGCCAGCGAGAAAAGCGCATCGAAGCGCCAGAACGCATGGCCATGCGCAGGCGCAGCGGCGGCTGGCGCCGAGCGTGCAACTGGCGCGACGGCGGGATTGAGAAAATCGATGAATTCCATGCCCACGATGACCGTGCGTGGCCGGACGCCCGCCTGGCGCAATTGCGCAAACTGGCTGGCGGACGTGGCCAGGCCCGTGCCGGGTATCGCCAGGTTGTAGCCGGCGCCCAGCGCCGCCAAGGCGCTGGCGCGCGGATCGAAGCCGATCTCGGCGCGCGAATTGCCGAGGATGATGAAGCGCGGCTGCCTGCGCAGCGCATGCTCCTGCTTGATCTGGTTCTGGTAGCGGCTCAGGCCCGGCTTGACGGCATTGAAGTTGTCGCGCCGGACGACGCCGTACAAGCCATACGGATCGACGACGAAGACGAAGGCGCCCAGCAGCACGGCACCGGCCGCCAGCAGCAGCGCCAGGATGGCCAGATAGGATTTGAAAGGAGACGCTGTCATGATGTGCCCTCCCCCTAGAATTGAAAATACAGGAATTCGGCGGGACGGTTCAGGGCCAGCATGCTTGCCAGCGCCAGCACGGCGATGGCCGCCGCCCACCCAGGCGAGGCGCGCCAGGCAAGCATGCGTTCCCCTCCCGCCTGAAAATTCAGCGCGGGATCGAAATGGCGCATGATCTGCTGCGTATTCGGCAAGGCAAAGGTAATCAGCGCAGCCACCGCTATCCACGTCCAGCTTTCAATGAATGCCGTGCCGCCGCCCAGGTAATAAGCCATGCCCATGGCGCCCAGCACGGGTTGGAGCGGCAGCAGATGGGGCGCCAGCACATCGGGCAAGGCCAGGCCAAAGCCGCCTGCCATGCCTTTGATGATCGTCAGGGCGGTCGCCAGGTCGGGCGCGCGAAAGAAGACCCAGGCAAGGCAGACGGCAGTGAAAGTGAGGATCGTCGCCAGGATGTTCACCACCCGCGTATCGGACGGCAAATGCCACTGCCGCGCGACAGCGCTCCAGCCCTTGTGGATGGCCAGGTAGGCGCCATGCAGCGCGCCCCAGACGATGAAATTCCACCCGGCGCCATGCCACAGGCCGCCCAGCACCATGGTGATCATCAGGTTCAGGTAGCGCCGCAGCGGGCCGCAGCGCTTGCCGCCCAGCGGGATATACAAGTAATCGCGCAGAAAGCGCGACAGGGTCATGTGCCAGCGGCGCCAGAATTGGGCGATATTGCGCGATTTATAGGGTGAATCGAAGTTCAAGGGCAGCCGCACGCCAAACAACCGGGACAAGCCGATGGCCATGTCGGAATAGCCGGAAAAATCGAAGTACAGCTGGAACGCATACGCGAGCACGCCAGCCCAGGCGACCAGCAACGATGGCGCGACGGGATCACTGAACAAGGGCGCCGCATAGGCGCCGATATTATCGGCAACCAGCACCTTCTTGGCCAGGCCGATGAAAAAAATCGTGCTGCCGATGGCGATATTGCTGGCAGACAGGCGGAAGGTACGCCGGTCGGCAAATTGCGGCATCATTTCCTTGTGATGCAAGACGGGGCCGGCGATCAGGTGCGGGAAATAGGTGACGAACAGCAGATAGTGGACGAAGCGGCTTTCCTGCACCTTGCCCTTGCAGGTGTCGACCAGGAAGGCGATCTGGGTAAAAGTAAAAAAGGAAATGCCGATGGGCAGAATCACGTGCAGGGCGGGCATGGGCCGCTCCAGCAATTGCGCCAGGCTGGCAAGGAAAAATCCCGCGTATTTATAGTAGGCGAGCAAGCCGAGGTTGGCGGCAATGGCGGCAGCCAGTATCCATTTCTTGCGCGCCGGGGGACTGGCTGCCAGCCAGGCCGCGCAGCCGTAGTTGAAGACGACGGAACCCAGCAACAGCGGCAGGTAGCGGTAATCCCAGTAAGCGTAGAAGAACAGCGAAGCCGCCGCCAGCCAGGCGGCAGCCCATAATTGCTTGCGCCGGCCGAGGATGAAAAAACCGGCCACCGTGACGGGCAGATAGGCAAACAGGAAGATCCATGAGTTGAATAGCATCGCTTTACCTGTCGGGAAGATGGGAGGTCGCCAGGGCCACGCCTTGGCGCCCCGCCATTTTCCT
The DNA here is from genome assembly GCF_900103595.1 of Janthinobacterium sp. OK676. NCBI lineage: Bacteria > Pseudomonadati > Pseudomonadota > Betaproteobacteria > Burkholderiales > Oxalobacteraceae > Janthinobacterium > Janthinobacterium sp. OK676. The sequence goes on along the minus strand of NZ_FNHA01000007.1, from coordinate 243,390 downwards.
TGTCGCTCCGTTTCGTTGCTAGCAGAAATATCAACTTATCTGCATGCGTATCGGCCCCGCCGGACCTGGCAGCTTAAAACGCGTCGCCGGGAATGCGCACCGCCCCTTCCATCAGCACGCGCGCGCTGCGGCTCATGATCGCCTTGGTGACGCTCCATGCGCCATCGGCCAGCGCCGCTTCCGCGCCCACCATCAGGGTACCCGACGGGTGGCCGAAGCGCACCGCGTTGCGGAGTCCGCCGCCCGCCGCCAGGTTGACCAGGGTGCCGGGAATGGCCGCCGCCGTGCCGATGGCAACTGCGGCCGTGCCCATCATGGCGTGGTGCAGCTTGCCCATGGACAGGGCGCGCACCAGCAGGTCGATATCGGCCGCGTTGACCTGCTTGCCGCTGGACGAGACGTAGCTGGCCGGCCTGGCGACAAACGCCACTTTCGGCGTGTGCTGGCGCTTCGCCGCCTCGTCGAGATGGGAGATGAGGCCCATGCGCAGCGCGCCGTGCGCGCGGATGGTCTCGAAGCGGGCCAGCGCGGCCGGATCGCCATTGATGGCGTCCTGCAGCTCCGTGCCCGTGTAGCCGATGGCGTCCGCATCGACGAAAATCGTCGGGATGCCGGCGTTGATCATCGTGACTTTCAACACGCCGATGCCAGGCACGTCGAGGTCATCGACGAGGTTGCCGGTAGGGAACATCGCACCGCCGCCGCCCTCTTCCTCCGCGGCCGGATCGAGAAATTCCAGCTTTACTTCGGCGGCCGGAAAGGTCACGCCATCGAGTTCGAAGTCGCCCGTTTCCTGTACTTCGCCCTGCGTCATGGGCACGTGGGCGATGATGGTCTTGCCGATATTGGCTTGCCAGATGCGCACCGTGGCGATGCCGTTTGCAGGCACGCGGGCGGCGTCCACCAAGCCGCTGGCAATGGCGAACGAGCCGACGGCGGCCGACAGGTTGCCGCAATTGCCGCTCCAGTCGACGAAGGGCCTGTCGATGGAAACCTGGCCGAACAGATAGTCGACGTCGTGGTCAAGCTTGCTGCTTTGCGCCAGGATCACCGTCTTGCTGGTGCTCGAGGTGGCGCCGCCCATGCCGTCGATCTGCTTGCCGTAGGGGTCGGGGCTGCCGATCACGCGCAGCAGGAGCGCATCGCGCGCGGCGCCCGGCACTTGCGCGCTGGCAGGCAAATCCTGCAGGCGGAAGAACACGCCCTTGCTGGTGCCGCCGCGCATATAGGTGGCGGGGATTTTGATTTGGGGGGTGTGGGTCATTAGAGTTCCTGCGTTGAATTGCTGATTAAACCCAGAGGCAAAGAGCTGGGGTCAGACCCGCCGGGTCTGACCCCTGATTTACGTTGCATCAATCGTGAATTACGCGGCTTTCGAAGACTCGAGGAAATCCTGCGCAAACCGTTGCAGCACGCCACCGGCCTCATAGATCGACACCTCTTCCGCCGTATCGAGACGGCAGGTGACGGGCACTTGCACCGTTTCGCCGTTCTTGCGGTGGATGACGAGGGTCAGGGTGGAGCGCGGCGTGCGCTCGCCCACGACATCGTAGGTTTCGCTGCCGTCCAGGCCCAGGGTCTTGCGGTTCACGCCGGGGAGGAATTCCAGCGGCAAGACGCCCATGCCCACCAGGTTGGTGCGGTGGATGCGCTCGAAGCCTTCGGCCACGATGGCTTCCACGCCGGCCAGGCGCACGCCCTTGGCGGCCCAGTCGCGCGAGGAACCCTGGCCATAGTCGGCGCCGGCGATAATGATCAATGGCTGCTTGCGCTCCATGTACACCTCGATGGCTTCCCACATGCGCGAGATCGTGCCTTCCGGTTCAATGCGCGTGAGCGAACCCGCTTTCACCTTGCCGTCCTCGATGACCATCTCGTTTTTCAGGGTCGGGTTGGCAAACGTGGCGCGCTGCGCCGTCAAATGGTCGCCCCGGTGCGTGGCGTAGGAATTGAAATCTTCCTCGGGCAAGCCCATCTTCGCCAGGTATTCGCCGGCCGCGCTGTCGAGCATGATGGCGTTCGATGGCGACAAGTGGTCGGTCGTGATGTTGTCGCCCAGGACGGCCAGCGGACGCATGCCTTTCAAGGGGCGCGCGCCAGCCAGCGCGCCTTCCCAGTATGGCGGCCGACGGATATACGTCGTCTGCGGACGCCAGTCGTACAGGGGGCTGACCTTGATGCCGTCGTCCGCCTGCGCGGCGAACATCGGAATGTACACCTTGCGGTACTGCTCCGGCTTGACGCTGGCAGCGACGATGGCGTCGATTTCCTCGTCGGACGGCCAGATATCCTTGAGCAGAATCGGCTTGCCATCCGCGTCATGGCCCAGCACATCCTTTTCGATATCGAAGCGGATGGTGCCGGCGATCGCGTAGGCCACCACCAGCGGCGGCGAGGCGAGGAAAGCCTGCTTTGCGTACGGGTGGATGCGGCCGTCGAAGTTGCGGTTGCCCGACAGGACGGCCGTGGCGTACAGGTCGCGCGACACCACTTCATCCTGGATCACGGGGTCGAGCGCGCCCGACATGCCGTTGCACGAGGTGCAGGCAAAGGCCACGACGCCAAAGCCCAGCTGTTCCAGTTCCGGCATCAGGCCCGCTTCCTGCAGATACAGTTCCACGGTTTTCGAGCCGGGCGCCAGCGACGATTTCACCCATGGCTTGCGGGTCAATCCCAGGCGGTTCGCATTGCGCGCGATCAGGCCGGCGGCGATCATGTTGCGCGGATTGTTCGTGTTGGTGCAGCTGGTAATGGCCGCGATGATGACGGCGCCGTCCGGCATCTTGCCCGGCTCGTTCTCGACCACGCCGGAGATGCCGCGCGCGGCCAGTTCCGACGTCGGCACGCGGTTGTGCGGATTCGACGGCCCGGCGATATTGCGCACGACGGACGACAGGTCGAACGTCAATACACGCTCGTACTGGGCGTCCGCCAGGCTGTCGGCCCACAAACCCGTTTCCTTCGCATAGACTTCCACCAGCTTGACCAGTTCATCGTCGCGGCCCGTCAGCTTCAGATACTTGATGGTTTGCTCGTCGATGTAGAACATGGCGGCCGTGGCGCCGAATTCCGGCGCCATGTTGGAAATAGTGGCGCGGTCGCCCAGGGTCAGGTGCGATGCGCCCTCGCCAAAGAATTCCAGATAGGACGAGACGACCTTTTGCTTGCGCAGGAATTCCGTCAGCGCCAGCACGGTATCCGTGGCCGTGATGCCGGGCTGCGGTTTACCCGTCAGCTTGACGCCGATGATGTCGGGCAGGCGCATCCACGAGGCGCGTCCCAGCATCACGCTTTCCGCTTCCAGGCCGCCCACGCCGATGGCGATCACGCCCAGCGCATCGACCATGGGCGTATGCGAATCCGTGCCCACCAGGGTATCGGGATAGGCCACGCCGTCCTGCACTTGGATCACGGGCGACATGCGCTCGAGGTTAATCTGGTGCAGGATGCCGTTGCCCGGCGGGATCACGTCGACGTTTTTAAACGCTTTCTTGGTCCAGTCGATGAAGTCGAAACGGTCTTCGTTGCGGCGGTCTTCGATGGCGCGGTTCTTGGCGAAGGCGTCGGGGTCGAAACCGCCGCATTCGACGGCCAGCGAATGGTCGACCACCAGCTGCGTGGGCACGACGGGATTGACGAGGGCCGGGTCGCCGCCCTGGGCCGCGATGGCATCGCGCAATCCGGCCAGGTCGACCAGGGCCGTCTGGCCCAGGATGTCATGGCAGACCACGCGCGCGGGGAACCACGGGAAGTCCAGGTCGCGGCGGCGTTCGATGAACTGGCTCAGCGAGGCGTTCAGGGTGGCCGGGTCGCAGCGGCGCACGAGGTTTTCGGCCAGCACGCGCGAGGTGTAGGGCAAGGTGGCGTAGGCGCCTGGCTGAATCGCATCGACGGCGGCGCGCGTGTCGAAATAGTCCAGCCCTGTTCCCGGCAAAGCCTTGCGGTGCAGTGTGTTCATATTAGGGGTCATTATTTGCGGTCCTTGATCGGCACGAATTCCAGGTCTTCCGGGCCCACGTAGTTGGCGCTCGGGCGGATGATCTTGTTGTCGATGCGCTGCTCGATGATGTGGGCGGCCCAGCCCGAGGTGCGCGAAATGACGAACAGCGGCGTAAACATCGCCGTCGGCACGCCCATCATGTGGTAGGACACGGCCGAGAACCAGTCCAGGTTCGGGAACATGTTCTTGATTTCCCACATGACCGATTCCAGGCGCTCGGCGATGTCGAACATCTTGGTGGAGCCGGCTTCCTGCGACAGCGAACGGGCCACTTCCTTGATGACCACGTTGCGCGGGTCGGAAATCGTGTAGACGGGATGGCCAAAGCCGATCACCACTTCCTTGTTGGCGACGCGCTCGCGGATGTCCGCTTCCGCTTCGTCAGGGTTGTCGTAGCGTTTCTGGATCTCCAGCGCCACTTCATTCGCGCCGCCGTGTTTCGGACCGCGCAGCGCGCCGATGGCGCCCGTGATGGCCGAATGGATGTCCGAGCCCGTGCCGGCGATGACGCGGCTGGTGAAGGTCGAGGCGTTGAATTCGTGTTCCGCATACAGGATCAGCGAGGTGTGCATGGCTTTTTCCCACGACGCCGACGGTTTTTCGCCGTGCAGCAGGTGCAGGAAGTGGCCGCCGATCGAGTCGTCGTCCGTTTCCACTTCGATGCGCTTGCCGTTATGGCTGTAGTGGTACCAGTACAGCAGCATGGAGCCGAACGACGCCATCAGGCGGTCGGCGATGTCGCGCGCGCCCGGCGCGTTATGGTCGTCTTTTTCCGGCAGGGTGCAGCCCAGCACGGACACGCCCGTGCGCATCACGTCCATCGGGTGGGCGGCGGCCGGCAGCGCTTCCAGCGCCAGCTTTACGGCCGACGGCAAGCCGCGCAAGGATTTCAGCTTGGCCTTGTAGCCTTTCAGTTCCGCGGAAGTCGGCAGCTTGCCGTGCACCAGCAGGTAGGCGATTTCCTCGAACTCGCAGCTGTCTGCCACGTCCAGGATATCGTAGCCGCGGTAGTGCAAATCGTTGCCGGTCTTGCCGACCGAGCACAACGCCGTGTTGCCGGCGGTGACGCCGGACAGGGCGACGGATTTTTTAGGCTTGAAAGTGGCGGCTTGCGGTGCGTTCATTGATTTCTCCAAAAATTGACTAGTCTCGGTTGCGTCACTGCGGGGCCCGCATACGGCCCCTGCTTCTTTACTTATTTCTTTTGCGCGGCGAACAGCGCATCGAGTTTTTGCTCGAAATCGTGGTAATTGATCGATTCATACAGCTCCATGCGCGTTTGCATGGTGTCGACGACGTTCTTTTGCGTGCCGTCGCGGCGCAGCGCCTGGTAGACGTTTTCGGCCGCCTTGTTCATGGCGCGGAAGGCCGACAAGGGGTACAGGGCCAGGCCCACGTGGGCGCTGCGCAGTTCGTCCAGCGTGAACAGCGGCGTGGAACCGAATTCCGTGATGTTGGCCAGGATCGGCACGTTGACGGCCTTGGCGAAGGTGGCGTACATGTCCAGGTCCGTGATCGCTTCCGGGAATATCATGTCGGCACCCGCCTCGACGCAGGCGACGGCGCGTTCCAGTGCCGCTTCCAGGCCATCGACGGCCAGCGCGTCGGTGCGCGCCATGATGACGAAGTTCGGGTCCGTGCGCGCATCGACGGCCGCCTTGATGCGGTCGACCATTTCTTCCTTGCTCACGATTTCCTTGCCCGGACGGTGGCCGCAGCGCTTGGCGCCAACCTGGTCTTCGATGTGCAGAGCGGCCGCGCCGAACTTGATCATCGATTTCACCGTGCGCGCCACGTTGAAGGCGGACGAACCGAAACCCGTGTCGGCGTCGACCAGCAGCGGCAGGTCGCACACGTCGGTGATGCGGCGGATATCGGTCAGCACGTCGTCCAGGCTGGAAATGCCCAGGTCGGGCAAGCCCAGCGAGCCGGCCGCGACGCCGCCGCCGGACAGGTAGATGGCTTTATAGCCGGCGCGCTTGGCCAGCAAGGCGTGGTTGGCGTTGATGGCGCCGACGACTTGCAACGGGGATTCTTCCTGGACGGCCTTGCGGAATGCGGCACCTGCGGAGTATTGAGTCATGTGTTCACCTTATGGGTTTCGGATGGTCCCGAATGTTTCACGGAGTGGCTATGAGCACCAGTATTGCAAATGCCGTGCCAGGCCGGCGCGGCGTCGCAAAAAAGACGTGACGGCAGAGTGAAAACAGGGGGAAGGCGCGCGCCGGCGCTGCTCCACGGCTGTACCGCCTGGTAACAGCGATGTCACGTTTGGCTTGAACAACGTTTCAATATTGTTTCATAATTTCACATTGAAACAAAATATTGAAACATGCAACAGGACTCGGTGAAATCAATGGAAGCAGGAGCGGAAAGAAAAACAGCCGGCGGGTGCCGGCTGCAAGATGAGTGCGGAAAGGTGAGGGATCAGGCCAGCCGCACCAGCGGATTGGCGATGATGTTGTCGATCTGGCGCACGGCTTCCTCGCAGGCGGCGGCAATGGCGCCCTCCTCGTCGTCGCGCACGAATTGCATGGTCGAGCCTTCGAATACTTCCAGTCCTTCCGCCGTGGCGCGCTCGATGTCGCAACTGGCCGACCATTTGCCGTCGGTGGTGGGCACGGCCAGGGGAACGATTTCCCAGCCTTTATAGTGAATTTTGGAACTGCTATTCATGGGGTGCCTCCTTGGCGACTGACTCAATAATGGAAATCGTAGCATGAAGCGCGACCGGCAGCGACGTGTTTCACGCGCCGGCCGTAGCCAGGCTCACTTTCGGGCTAAACGATTTACGCTGGCTCAAGGACGCAGCAGGTTATCCACTTCCGTGCGGGCTACTTCCAGGCCGGCCGCGCATGCCGTCTCGGGAGCCGCATAACCGCCCAGGGTGCGGCTGCGCGTGATCGCCTGCGCCTCGGGCTCCCCTTCGCGCTGCAGGCGGTAGGTAAAATCCCATAGATCGTCGTTATCCTTTTGCGGGGTCACGGAAATCGTAAAACCGCGGTACTGTTCGCTGCGTGCAGTGATATCGTTCATGAATTCCTCCTTGTAGCAATGAGGTTAGCACGCGGCAAGGCCCAGGGTGCGCACGGCAGCAGTGCGCGTGCCTCGGCCGCTTATGCGTTTTTCGCATGCTGAACATGGAATTGCAGCATTTTTTAGCGAACTCTGGCGATATAATAGCCTTCCCTGCCCGTCTCTTGCCGCCGTGATGACTCCTCAAATCCAAGCTTTCTTCGACCCCGCCACTGCCACCGTCACCTATGTCGTGTATGAGGCCGATGGGCGCGACTGCGCCATCATCGATTCCGTGCTCGACTACGACCCGAAGGCGGGCCGCACCTCGACCACCTCGGCCGACAAGGTGATCGCCTTCGTGCGCGAACATGGCTTGCAGTGCCGCTGGCTGCTGGAAACCCACGCACATGCCGACCACCTGTCCGCCGCGCCCTACCTGCAGCAGCAGCTGGGCGGCGACGTGGCCATCGGCGCCGCCATCCAGACGGTGCAGCAGGCCTTCGCGGCCGTCTACCACCAGGACGGTGCGCGCGCCGACGGCTCGCAGTTCGACCAGCTGTTCGCCCCGGACCAGGTTTTTCATATTGGCAAGCTGGAAGTGCGCGTCCTGCACGTGCCCGGCCACACGCCGGCCGACCTGGCTTACCAGATCGGCGACGCCGTCTTCGTGGGCGACACCCTGTTCATGCCGGACGTGGGCTCGGCCCGCTGCGACTTTCCCGGCGGCTCCGCTTCCCTGCTGTACCGCTCCGTGCAGCGTTTGCTGTCGCTGCCGCCGCAGACGCGCCTGTTCATGTGCCACGACTACCCGCCCAACGGCCGCGCGCCGCGCTGGGAAGTGACGGTGGCCGAACAGCGCGCCAGCAATATCCACTTGCGCGACGGTATTACGGAAGAGCAATTCGTGGCCATGCGCACGGGCCGCGACGCCACCCTCGACATGCCGACCCTGATCCTGCCCGCCATCCAGGTCAACATCAATGCGGGCAAGCTGCCCGAGCCGGAAGACAACGGCGTGCGCTACCTGAAGATACCGCTCAATGCGATCTAGCCTGGTGATGTAGTTCCCTCACATGGCGTCAGACGCAATAACACAATGCACATGCTGCGTCTTCCGCCATGCCAAATCCCTCAGTACCATGTGGCGACCCTATCCGAGGATCCGCCACGCCATGCAACCACCGTCAACATCCGCACCACCCGAGCAGCAGACCATCACGCTACCCATGCGCGGCGCGCTTGCCAGCCTGTCTCTGGCCATGCTGCTGCCCGCGCTGGGCACCAGCATCGCCAACGTGGGCTTGCCCGACATGGCCAGGGCCCTGCACGCGCCGTTCCAGGATGTGCAATGGATCGTGCTGTCCTATCTGCTGGCCATCACCGCGCTGATCGTCAGCGTGGGGCGCCTGGGCGACATGGTCGGCCGGCGCCGCCTGCTGCTGGCCGGCATCGCGCTGTTTGCCGCCGCCTCCATCCTGTGCGCGCTGGCGCCCTCCTTGTGGCTGCTGGTTGCCGCGCGCGCACTGCAGGGCCTGGGCGCTTCCGTCATGATGGCGCTGACCATGGCCTTTGTCGGCAGCACCGTGCCCAAGGCCAGGACGGGCAGCGCCATGGGCCTGCTCGGCACCATGTCGGCCGTCGGCACCACGCTGGGTCCCGCGCTGGGCGGCCTGCTGATCGCGCGCTTCGGCTGGCAAGCCATTTTCCTCGTCAACGTGCCGCTGGCCGGCATGGCGCTGCTGCTGGCCTGGCGCTACCTGCCGGCCGACCGGCGAAGCGCCAACGCCAAACGGCCCGTGTTCGACCACCGCGGCACCGTGCTGCTGGCGCTGACCCTGGCCGCCTATGCGCTGGCCATGACCTTGGGCCGCGGCCATTTCGGCGTGGGCAACGTGGCGCTGCTGCTGGCCGCCTGCGTGGGCGCCATCGTGTTCGTCCGCGTTGAACTGAAAGCGCCGGCGCCGCTGATACGCCTGACCATGCTGCGCGCGCCCGTGCTCGGCGCCGGCCTGGCGACCAGCATGCTGGTGTCGACTGTGATGATGTCCACCCTCGTGGTCGGCCCCTTTTATCTCGCGCGCGGCCTGGGCCTGGGCGCTGCCGCCACCGGCATGGTGCTGGCGGCCGGGCCGCTGGTGGCCGCGTTCTGCGGTGTGCCGTCCGGCTGGCTGGTGGACCGCTACGGCGCGCGGCGCATGGGCGGCGCGGGCCTGGGCGGCGCGGCGGCCGCCTGCATGGCGCTGGCCCTGCTGCCTGCCAGCCTGGGCATTCCCGGCTACGCCGCGCCCATCATGCTGCTCACGGCCAGCTATGCGCTGTTCCAGGCAGCCAACAATACGGCCGTGATGGGCGATATCGCTCCCGAGCAGCGCGGCGTCATCTCCGGCATGCTCAATCTGTCGCGCAATCTGGGGCTCGTCACGGGCGCCTCCGTGATGGGCGCCGTCTTCGCTGCGGGCGCCGGCGATATCGCCAACGCCCGGCCAGCGGCCACGATCGTCGGCATGCATGCCACCTTCGGCGTGGCCAGCGCGCTCATTCTGGCGGCGCTGGCGATTTTCACGCTAGGCCGCTCCCAAGGCAGGGCTGAAGACCCCGCATGATGCGCGCGGAGGCATCAGCCCGCGTTGATCTGGCCCGCGCAGACGTCGACCACGCAGCCGCGCAGCCAGCGGTGGGCGGGGTCGGCATCCATGCGCGGATGCCACATCAATGACACGGTTAGCTCCGGCATGCGCAGCGGCAGCGCAAAGGTGAACATGCCGGCGCGCAGATTGCCCGTATGGCGTTCCGGCACAGTGGCGATCAGGTCGGAGCCGGCGGCCAGCGCCAGCGCCGCCGTAAAGCCGCCGACGATGCTGGCGATCGTGCGCTGCAATCCCAGGGCGGCCAGCGCGTCGTCCATCGGCCCCGTATCCTGGTCGCGCCGCGCCACCAGCACGTGCTGGCCGGCCGCATAGCGCTCGGCGCTGATGTCGCCCTGCGCCAGCGGATGACCGCTGCCCACGACGCCCACGAAACGGTCGCCGAACAGCCTGCGCGTGCGCACTTCCGGGCTGGTGAGACTGCCGATCACGCCCGTTTCCAGGTCGATGCTGCCCTCGCGCAGCTGCGTGCTTTCGCGGTCGGGCTTTTGCACGAAGCGCAGGCGCACGCCAGGCGCTTGCGCGCCGATGTGCGCGAGCAGCGCCGGGCCGAAATTCTCCACGAAACCATCGCTCGAACGCAGCGTAAACGTTTGCGCCAGCTGGCGCGGGTCCAGCTGCTCCGCCGGTCGCAGCACGGCCAGCGCCTCGCCCACAAGGTGGCCCACCCGTTCGCGCAGCTCCAGCGCGCGCGGCGTGGGCACCAGTTCACGGCCGGCGCGCACCAGCAGCGGATCGCCCGTCGTCTCGCGCAGGCGCGCCAGGGCGCGGCTCATGGCCGATGGGCTCAAGCGCAAGCGCCGCGCCGCGCGCGTGACGCTGCCCTCGGCCAGCAGCACATCAAGGGTAATCAACAGGTTCAGGTCGGGTAGCGACATTGGCGCTTATTCACCCTGCTCCGGCGCGCGGCCGATCTCGCCGTCGATATTGGCCAGGAACCAGGCCAGCGACGACATCAGGGCCACGTTGCGCTTGAGGTTATCCGGCTCGACCTTGTCCAGGGTGTCGGCCGGCGTATGGTGGTAGTGGAAGTAGCTGTGGCTGTCGACCAGCGGCTCGAAGCTGGGCACGCCGGCCGTTTCCAGGCGGTGCAGGTCGCCCGTGCCCAGCGCGTCGCGGCGCGTGAATGCGTGCGCGCCCATCGGCTGCAGGGCCGCCAGCAAAGGCGCAAACAGTTTTTCCGCCTTCGGTCCCACGCTGGCCCTGATACCGAACGGGCGGCCTGCGCCGCTGTCCATCTCGATGGCCGCATATTGTTTGCCGAGCGCCTGCTTGTGGGCTTCAAAGTAGGCCTGGCCGCCACGCCCGCCGTTTTCCTCGTTCATCCAGGCGATCACGCGGATGGTGCGGCGCGGGCGGTAGTCGAGCTTTTTCAGTGTCTCCACCACGCCCATGGCCGCCACCACGCCGGCGCCGTCGTCGTGCGCGCCCGTCGCCAGGTCCCAGGAATCGAGGTGGCCAGACACCACCACCACTTCGTCGGCCTTGTCCGTGCCCGCCCAGTCGGCGATCACGTTGTAGCTGTCCGCTTCCGGCAGGTTTTGCGGCGTCAGGGTCAGGTGCATCTTCATGGGACCGCGCGCGGCCAGGCGGCCGATCAGCAGGGCGTCTTCCACGGTGACGGCGGCGGCCGGAATGCGCTGTTTGTCGTCCAGGCCCGTGGCGCCCGCATGCGGAATGCGGAAGTTCGCGCCGCCGATCGAGCGCACCAGCGCGGCGGCCGCGCCCAGCTCCGCCGCGGCCCTGGGGCCATTAAAACGGAAACGCGAACCCTGGCCATAGGTGACGCCGGCCAGGCCACGCTCGGCCATCTCCTGGTCGAACGGTGTGTCGATCAGCACGATGGCGCCCTTCACTTCCGGCGCGCGCGCCTTGAGTTCTTCCAGGCTTTTGACGATGATCAGGGGCGCCGTCAGGCCAGCTGGCGCAGTGGCGCCCGAGCCGCCCAGGGCCGTGAGCACCACGCGCTGCGACACGCCCTGCGGACGGCCCGCATAGTCGACGATTTCCGCCGTTTCCACGCCGCGCACCCAGTGCGGCACTTTCACGGGCTGCAGGGTGACGGTGGCGCCCAGCTGGCGCATGGTGTTCGCCACCTGCTGCACGGCGGCGGCGGCGCCGGCGGAGCCGGACAGGCGCGGGCCGATCAAATCCGTCATGTCGGCCAGGCGGGCGTAGGCCCAGTCGCTTTGCAGCGCCGTGTCGCGCACCTGCGCCAGCGCTTGCGGCGTGTTGCCTGGCGCGGCGGCAAAGGTCCCGGCGCTGACGATGCAGCCCAGGGCAAGGAATAAAGCGGAACGGCGCAGTGGCGCGCCAGTCAGGATGGTATGCATGTGATGTCAGTTCCAGTCAACGAAGTCGAAACGGGTGCGCCGTGGCCATGGGCAAGGCGCGGCTTTCTACGATAGCGTATTTATTCTGTCATTGCAGCAACTTTTACGGGATCGATTGCCTGTTTCCCCCGGAGTCGATTACCATCAGGATTCGTGATCGCCACCGGAAACCGACATGCTCAAGGGAACCCTCTGTACCGTCCGGCATTTGCAAGCTGCCGACCTGAACACCTATATTTCCCTCGTCAACGACTTGCCCTCGCGCGGCGAGTTTTTCTCCTTGCAATTCAAGTCGCCCGAGGCCATGCGGCGCGACTTCCTGCAAACGGGCTTTGTTACCGAAGACAGCGAATTGTTCCTCATCGAAGACAAGGCCCAGCACATCATCGGCACGATCACGCACTTCAAGAGCCGCACGCCGGCCTCGCGCGAGATCGGCTACCGCCTGTTCGACCGGCAGCGCGACGGGCAAGGCTACATCAGCGAGGCGACGCGCCTGGTGGTCGACTACCTGTTCAGCGCCTATCCGTATCACCGGCTGGAACTGCTGATGGACCCGCTGAACTTCGGCTCCGAGCGCATCGCGCAAAAGAACGGTTTTACCCAGGAGGGCTTGATACGCCAGGCCTTCTTCATCAATGGCGTGATGCGCGATGCCAAAATGTACAGCCTGCTGCGTCCCGAATGGCAGGCGCGTACGCGCTGACTTGTTACCACCGGGGCAGGATTGTAATAAGTTGTATTAGACGTGGAACAAGCTTGCGGCAGCGGATATAGTCCAGTTCATGCAGATCATTGTGATCTCGCCGGAATGGAAGGAAATGCCATGTTGAACAAGAAACTCCTGGGTGCGGTAATGGTAGCGGCAGTGGCGGTGTCTTCGGCCGCAGTCGCCGGTGACCGCGACTTCAATACCGTTGCAGGCGCCGTTGTCGGGGCGGCCATTGGCAACAGCACCGGCGGACGCAATGGTGCGATCGTCGGTGGCGTCATCGGCGCCGCCGTCGGCAACAGCATCAATACAAATGACCGCTATTACGACCGTGGCGGCTATCGCGGCGGCTACCGCGAAACCTATTACGCGCCTGCGCCGCAACCGGTGTACTACGCACCGGCGCCGCAGCCCGTGTACTACGCGCCGCCACCGCGCTACTACGGCCCGCCGGCTGTCGTCTACGTGCAACCGGGCCGCGGCTACTACCGTGATTATGACCGCCGCGACTACTATGACCGTGGCCACGGTCATGGCCACGGCTGGGGCCATCGCCGCTAAGCATTGCCCTGCATCACCCCGAAGAGACCTGCGCCAGCCTGCTGCCGCAGGTTTTTTTGCGAAATAGGCAAGGTATCGCTCCCGCACGATTTCGGCTAAGCTGTGTCCTATGATCAACATTGCTGGCCGCCTGGACCGCAACAACCGATGCATTTAATCAAAGACGGGCTCGACTTCGCCCCCTGGCTCGATGCCGCCGCCGGCAGCAGCGTGGGCGCCGGCCCGCTGCCGCGCCGCGAGAACCAGGATAACTTCCTGCTGATCGATGCCAGCGGCCACGCCGTCTGCCTGTCGCGCCAGGCGCCGTTCCACTGCCAGGTGCCTGGCTGGCCACGCGGCCATGTGCGCGCGGCCGTGCTCGACGGCATGGGCGGCCACGGCCAGGGGCGCGAAGCGGCGGAAGCGGCCGTGCAAGGCTTGCTGGCCGTGCCCGCCTGCCTCGATACGGCCAGCCTGGCTGCCAGGCTGGATCAGTTGCACACGCGCTTGCAGGATACCTTCGCCAGGACGACGCCAGCCCAGGCGCGTCCACCCGGCACCACCCTGACCTTGCTGGAAGTGCCGCCCGGCGAAGCGCCGCTGCTGTATCACGTGGGCGATTCGCGCCTGTATGAAATTGCCGACGGGGCGGCCAGCATCCTCACCGTCGACCACGTGCCGGCCACCGTGTATGCCATGCGCGGCGCGCTCGACGAGACGCGCTGGCGGGCCACCGTGCATGGCGAGCACCATCCGCAAATCTCGCAGGCATTTATCCTAGGCAACGCCATCAGCGACAGCTTGCAGCTCGACAAGCCATTAATGGGCCTCGATGCGGCCACCTTGCCGCCCTTCCTCGCGCATCTGGGCGACCGCCGCGTGCTGCGCGTGCGGCCCGGCGCCCACTATCTGCTGGCCAGCGACGGCTTCTGGGCCTGCGACGACCCGCTGGCTCTCACGGCCCGCTGGCCCGCCCTGTGTGCCGGCAAGACTGCGGCACAGGCCGTCACCGCCCTGTTGGACGATTTCCTCTCCCATCCGCCAACAGGTTTACATAGCGACAACCTTACCGTGCTGGCGCTGCGCTTCGATGCGGAGTTCACCGTCCCAGGCGGCTAGCGGCCAGGTAGCCGGCAGTCGCCGACACGGCCGACAGCACGGCGCCCCAGGCCATGTCGATCGCCGTCAAGGCCAGCGGCCAGTCGCGCAAGGTCGCATAGTTGCTCAAATCATAAGTGCCATAGGCAAGCAGCCCGAGCAGCGCACCCAGCGCCGCCGCCGTGGGCCCGCGGCGCGCGCGCAGGCCGGGCAGGATGGCAAACACCACCAGCCCCAGCACGTACAGCAGGTAAAACAGCACGGCCGGGCCCCAGCGGGGCGTGTCCGCCAGCAAGGGTCCCAGGGCTGCGGCGTACACCGGCTTCATCAGCACCGCCAGCCACAGGGCGTCGATGGCCAGGAAGACGCACAAGGTGGCGCCATAGGCAATGGCAAGCTGGAGCGGGCGTTGGGCAGGCATGGTCGTCTTTCGGCGTCAGGCGGCGCGTGGGGAACTGTTGCGCCAGCATAATGCAAAAAACGGCACCAGGGGGCGCATGAATGGGGAAGCAAGTCCATGACATATCAAAATAACATATCCAGAAAGATATAAAATGTGTTTTTGAGCAATTATTTCCAGGGCATGCATGACGAGGTGTGACCAGGGCAACGAATTTGGCCAAAAAGAGCGCATTCCGCTGCCGCGAAAGTTGCCAAGCAGGCGCAAAAGCGCGTAAGCTCTCATGTATAACAGAGGGCAGAATGTCCCCGCTCGATTCGAGTCAGAATGTCATGAAAAAATGCAGCAACCCGGAGCACCCGCACTGTACGTTCTGGGTCTTGCCTGGGGATACCGTCTGCGCGGGCAACCACCCGCAAGCGACGACTGCCCCCAGCAGCTACGACCTGTTGACCGCACTGCGCAGCGCCCGTTCCGAGCCATCGGCAACGGCGCTTCCGCACGCCCCTGCACATGATTCTGATAGTCGCGATGCTGTCATTCGCGATGCCGCCATTCAAACGGTAAGCCGCTCCGTGGGGGCCTGCGCCGCCCCCCCGGCGTTCACGCCAGCGCCCGTCGCGCCATCACCGGTCCCTCCCGCCTACCAGCCCGTGCAAGCCCACCTGCACATCAGCGGCTTCGACCCGCGCGCGGCAGGCGGACGGCAAACCCTGAAGATGGAGTTGCGCGGCATGAGTGCCGCCTGCGCGCCGCAGCTGACCTTGCGCCTGCGCTCGGACCTGATCCCGCGCGGGCACGTGCAGCATGATTTCGTGCGCACCACGCGCGGCGACTGGCGTCCCGTGTTTGTCGAGTTTTCCTCGCGCAACAAGGAACACGGGCAATACCAGATCGAAGTGGAAGTGCACAGCCACGTCGACGGCGCCGTGGCGCAGAAATGGGTATGCACGTTTGTCATCCTCGTGCCGCGCCGCGACGCCACCCTGACGGAAATCCACCAGATATTCCTCAGTACGCACAAGAACGTGCGCGTGATGGCCGACGACGCGTCGATCGCCCGCGTGACGGGCGGCGATGGCTGCAACCTCGACGTGACGGCGCGCAATGCCGGCATTGCCCACGTGGATCTGTCCGCGCCGCAAGGCAAGATCGACATGGGCTTTACCACCATCGCCTGGGACGAGGAGTTGATCGAAGTCGACCTTCCCGCCGCCAGCCACTGCCATCCGCACCCGAGCCAGGCCGCCTGTCTCGTCAATGCGGCGCCGGAAGCGGGCGAACAGCGCCAGATCCGCCTGTTCGCGCTGGAAGAATGCATGCTGGGCCGCTTCGAACTGGTGGATCCGGAAGCCGATGTACTGCTCAGCCATTTCAGCCCCGATGGCCAGGACAACAATGGCTTGACGCGGCGCCTGTCGGGCCGCCACGCCATTATCCGGCGCGGCCAGCAAGGCTTTGAAATCGAGGATGTGTCGCGCTATGGTTTGCTGCTCGACGGCGTCTGGCCCGGCAAGCACAAACCCGTACCCCTGCGCCTGGGCATGCGCATCGAATTGTCTGCCAGCATCAAGGGCATCGTCGTGCTCAGCGTCACGGCCCTGCTCGCGCATGGCGTGATCCTGCACCGCATCGACCACGGCGCCCGCGCCGAATGCTTTTATCTGCTGCTGCCCGACACCCAGCCCACGCCGGCCAGCCACCTTGCCACGCCGCAAGCCAGCGGCTTGCCCGTGCTTTTCCACCGCAACGGCGGCTTCTGGCACCTGGACACGGCCAGCGGCAAGGAAACGGCGCTGGCCCCCGCCACCGCGCTCGACAAGCTGAGCGGCTTCGCGCGGCACAAGCGCTTCGCCAGCGAACCGTATCCGGAGTGCTGGATCATCCGCACCGAAGGCGCGGCCCTGTGCGACAGCGCAACCATGCAAACGGCCTGATACAGCACCTCCTGACACCTGACCGCTAGCGCGGTACCAGCACCAGGAAAATCAGCGACAAGCCAATAATGAACACCGCTTCCAGCGAAAACACGAGGGCGGGAATCTGCAATTCGCGCGGAATTTTCATGGCGACACCTCTTCAAAACGTCAAACTGCTTTCAGCATAGCGCGCCCTGCGCCAAATACATTATCAGCCGCACAACATGGTTGTTGACCCGGCATGCATTGCCGAGTCCGCTGACCAAGCTATCCCGACACACAATTTAACAAATTATCAGCAGATATTCCGCAAATAGCCGCCCTTCACGCCCCTGCATACTGTATATTCATCCAGTTAATACCAGCTGACATTTCACACGGCGCCCGCAGGGCGTTTTACATTTCCTATGGCTTCCAACAAAGCGCATCATGCGACCGGTTGGGCTGCCGGCGTGATCGCCGCGGCCCTGGTCGCGCACGCTGGCGCCGGTGGCCCCTATCAAGTGCTGAGCATGCTCGCCTTTGTCATGGGGGCGCTGGGCGGCACGGCGCCGGACTGGCTGGAAGTGGCCTGGTGGGCGCGCACGCACAAGCTGTGGATCACGCACCGCACGTGGACGCACTGGGGCCTGGCCTGGATCGCCCTGCTCGTCTACACGTATCTGCAATTGCCGCATCACCCGTGGGCCCCGCCCCTGTTCGGCTTTGCCGCCGGCGGCATCATGCATCTGCTGGCCGACTGGCCCAATCCGCTGGGCGTACCGTGGATATTCCGCCGCCACTCGCTGCGCTGGTGGAAGAGCGGCCGCCACGACATCATCGTCATCATCGCCGCCTGGCTGGCCGCCACCATCGTGGCCGACCATGTATTTTTTGACGGCATCCACTGGCAGCGCAGCGTCCTGGCGCTGGACAGCCTGCTGCACTGGTCCGCCACTGCCCTGCAGCAAGCCTGGACGGATCTGCAACAGTGGCAGGAACGCTGGCGCCTCGGTGGCTGACGCCGATTGACGGAGGTCGCATGGCAATGTGATAATGAGTATCATTCTCAAACAGCCTAGCCAGCCGGCACCCCCGCGTTCCGTCAGCCCAGCTCTTCCCTTGCCTGGAGAACGCAGTGAGTACCGTCAGTCCCACCCATGCCAATCACCTGAGCACCCTGTACAGCGAGCATCACGGCTGGCTGTATGGCTGGCTGCGGGGCAAGCTGGGCAACCGCGCCGAGGCGGCCGACCTGGCGCAGGACACGTTCTTGCGCTTGCTGGGCAAGCGCGATTTGACACCGCTGGCACCGCTGCGCGAGCCGCGTGGCTACCTGGCGACCATCGCGCGCGGCTTGCTGATCGACCGCTACCGGCGCCAGGCGCTGGAACAGGCCTACCTGGAAGCGCTGGCGCAGCAAGCCGAACCGGTATCGATCAGCGCCGAAACGCATGCCATCATCATCGAAACCCTGCTGGCCATCGATCGCCTGCTCGACCGCCTGGGCGCGCGCACGCGCGCCATCTTCCTGCTGGCGCAGATCGAGGAGCTCAGCTATGTCGACATCAGCCGGCGGCTCGGCGTGTCCCTGCCCACCGTGAAAAAGCACCTGGTGCGCGCCTACACGGAATGCCTGATGCTGGCGGCCGGCTGATGTTCGGCGCATCCTCGTCCACTCCTATCGCCCGCAAGGTCCTGGCCGCCGCCGCCCACTGGCACGTGGAACTCCAGTGCGGCGGCGCCGACCCGGCCGCCCTGCAGGCATGGCGCGACGCCAGCGCCGAACATGAGCGGGCCTGGGAGCTGCTGCAACGCATGGACGGCCAGCTGGGCGCGATACCGGCGGCGCTGGCGATGCCTGCCCTGCAGGCGGCGCAGCAGCGCCGGCGCAGCGCCGCCAAGATACTCGCCCTGCTGGTGGCGGCCGGCGGCGGCATCGCGCTAGGCCAGGCGGGCCTGCAGTCCGCCCCATGGCAAGCGTGGACGGCGTCCTTGCGCACGGCGCCGGGCCGGCGCCGCCACGTGACCCTGGCCGATGGGGGGCGCATGGAGATGAATACGGATAGCGCCCTGGACGTCGATTACAGCGCCGCGCGCCGCCGCATCCGCCTGCACCATGGCGAAATCATGATCACGACGGCGTCCGATGCGCGCCCCTTCCTCGTCGACACGCCGCACGGCGTGATCCGCGCGCTCGGTACGCGCTTCGGCGTGCGCTGCGACGGCGATGGCAGCACGGTCAGCGTCTACGAACACGCCGTGGAAGTGCGCTGCGCGGCGCGCCCGGACGCCGTGCGCCGCCTGCAAGCGGGACAGCAGCTGCGTTTCAGCGCAACCGGCACGCAGGACGTGCAGGCCATGCCCGCGCACCAGGACAGCTGGCTACGCGGCATGCTGGTGGCCGCCGACTGGCCCCTGCAGCAACTGGTGCAGGAACTGGCGCGCTACCGGCGCGGGCGCCTCGCGTGCCACGCGTCCGTGGCGCGGCGGCCCGTTACGGGCACGTATCGGCTCGACGATATCGACGCCGTGCTGGAAAGCCTGTGCGCCTCGCACGGGCTGCAAGTGACGTACTTCACGCGCTACTGGGCCACGGTGGCGGCCCGGGCCACATAATTATTGTCAGTTTTTTTGCGCCAGGGGTTGGTGTTTTGCCCGGCTGCTTCGGCTTCACAAGTAAGAAGCCGATTCATTGGCCATTTTCTTATCCCTCTGAGCAGAAAGACCGAGCATGCAGCTGACCACCCCCGTCCTCCATCCCGCCGCGCGCGCCATCCGCCTGGCCGTCATCGCCATGGCTTGCGCCGCCCCCGCCGTCTTTGTCGCCGCGCCCGCCCTGGCGCAAGGCCAGGCCGCCACCGCCCCGCAAGCCTACGCCGTACCGGCCGGCCCGCTGGCCACCGCCTTGAATGACTTTGCCGTCGCCGCCGGCGTCAGCCTGTCGACCGACCCGGCGCAGACGCGGGGACTGCGCTCGCCCGGCGTGCGCGGCAGCTTTGGCGTGACCCAAGGCTTTGCCCAGGTGCTGGCCGGCAGCGGCTTGGAAGCCGTGCAACTGCCGAACGGCGCCTACGTGCTGCGCCAGGCAGCCGTACCCTCCGCAGCGGCGGCCGGCGTGGAAAAGACCATGGCGCCCGTGACGGTCAGCGCCAGCATGGAGCGCGACCCCGTCAGTGAGCACAGCAATTCGTATGCGGCGCGCGCCGTCACCGTCGGCAAGGGCGTGCAGACCCTGCGCGAAATTCCCCAGTCCGTCAGCGTCGTTACGCGCCAGAAGATGGACGACCAGAATCTCAACACCATCGACGCCGTGCTGGCCAACACCACCGGCATCACCATGTACGACAGCCCCATGGGCGGACGCTATGTGTATTCGCGCGGCTTCATGGTCGACACTTACCAGTTCGACGGCGTGAACCGCGCCATGTACTACCCGCAGGCGAACAGCTTTACCAGCAACACGGCCGTGCTGGACAGGGTGGAAATCGTGCGCGGCGCCACGGGCCTGCTGCAGGGCACGGGTTCGCCGGGCGCCGCCATCAACATGGTGCGCAAGCGTCCGCTGGCGGAAAAGCAGGTGCAGCTGGCGCTGAGCGCCGGCCGCTGGAACGACGTGCGCGGCGAAGTCGACGTCACCGGCCCCTTGAACGAGTCGGGCAGCATCCGCGGCCGCGCCGTGGCCGCGCATGAGCAGCGCGATTATTTCTATGACGTGGCCGACAGCCGCACCGACGTGCTGTATGGCGTGCTGGAATTCGACCTGGCGCCGGGCAGCAAGCTGACGACGGGCGCCAGCTACGAGAAACTGCATTCGACGCCCTTCTTTTCCGGCATGGCCCGCTACCGCGATGGCAGCGACCCGAAACTGCCGCGCGAAACCTTCCTCGGCGCCGACTGGAACCGCTGGGCGAGCCGCCAGACGGCCGTCTTCGCCGAATTCGAGCACCGCTTCGACGCCGACTGGCTGTTCAAGGCCAGCGCCAACTACACGCGCGAGCGGCATGACGTGAAATACATGTTCAGCCAGGGCGCGATCGATCCCGCCACCATGGCCGGCATGATGATGTATGGCGGCGTGTTCGACTACGGCAGCACCAACAAGGGCCTCGACCTGTCGCTCGACGGCAAATTCAACGCCTTCGGCCGCCGCCACGGCTTCAGCGCCGGCATCAACACGAACCGCCTGGAAAGCGACAGCGATTTCAGCCTGGCACTGCTGCAGCAGCCGAACAACCCGCTGCGGCCCAATCACGGCGTGGCCGAACCGAGCGACGCCTGGTTCCGCGAAAACAGCTACCGGGGCGATCCCAGCGTGACGAAAATGACGCAGACGGGCGCCTACGGCGTGGCCCGCTTCAGCGTCAGCGATCCGCTCACCGTGGTGGCCGGCGCGCGCGTATCGAACTACAAATGGAGCAGCGTGTACCGCGACACGGGCGAGGTGTACATCGATCCGTACCGCGAAAACGGCGTCGTCACGCCGTATGGCGGCGTGATCTACGCATTCGACAAGCGCTGGTCCGGCTATGCCAGCGTGTCCGACATCTTCCAGCCGCAAAACCAGCGCACGGCCGAAGGCGCGCTGCTCGACCCGCTCAAGGGGCGCAACCTGGAAGTGGGCGTCAAGGGTGAACTGTTCGACGGCAAGGTGAACACCTCGCTGGCGCTGTTCCGCATCGAGCAGCGCAACCGCGCCGAACTCGACCTGGTCAACACCTGCTCCAGCGGCACCGAGTGCTATTTCTCGGCGGGCAAGGTGCGCAGCGAAGGCGTCGATGCGGAAATCAGCGGCGAAGTGGCACCGGGCTGGCAGCTGTTCGCCGGCTACACCCTGAACAATTTTAAATATCTGGAGCAGACGTCGAACGCGGGCGTGATGTTCGCCAGCACCTACTCGCCGCGCCACATGCTGCGCGCGTGGAGCGACTACCGTCTGCCCGGCGCCCTGCAGAAGTGGAGCGTGGGCGGCGGCGTGAACTTCCAGACGGAGAGCTCGCGCGTGACGCAGAACGTCACGGTGGCGCAAGGCGCGTATGCCTTGTTCAGCGCGCGCGGCGCCTACCAGGTCGGCCGCAACTGGACGGCGTCGCTGTCCGTGACGAACTTGCTCGACAAGCGCTACTACCAGACGGTGGGCGCGCCGGCGTGGGGCAATTTCTATGGCGAGCCGCGCAAGGCGCAACTGACCTTGCGCGCGCGTTTCTAGACGAAACGCTTATGCCGGAGGACGCAATGGCGCCTTCGGCAGCGGAATGAATTCCGTCTCGCCCGGCACGCTCCCCATGCGCTGGGCGGTCCAGTCGTCGGCCGCCTGCGACAATCGTCCCTTGCTCGACGAGACGAAATTCCAGAACAGGAAGCGGTGGCCGTCCAGCGGCTCGCCGCCGATGACGACGAACTGCACCGGGCTGCTGCCCGCCGTCACGACAGGCACCGTGCCCGCTTCCAGCAAGGCCATGGTGTGCGGCGCCAGCGCCACGCCATCGACCAGCACGTCCCCGCTGATCGGATAGATCGCCGCTTCCGGCGGCAAGCCTTCCAGCCGTAATGTACGCCCCGCCTGCAGCGCCACGTCCAGGTACACCGTCCGCATGTAGGTGCGCACGGGCGACGTCCGGCCAAAGGCCGTGCCGATCAAGACCTTGACGACGGCGCCATCGAGCGGCACGACGGGAATGTCGGCTTGCGGCGTGTGCGTAAAACTCGGTTCGTCCTCCTCGTGCGCCTTGGGCAGCGCGGCCCACAGCTGCAAGCCGTGCGTGCGGTGCGGCTGGCCCGCCAGGTCGTGCGGCGTGCGTTCCGAATGCACGATGCCGCGCCCGGCCGTCATCCAGTTGATGGCGCCCGGTTCGATGCGCTGGTAGGAGCCGATGCTGTCGCGGTGGTCGATCGCGCCCTCGAACAGATAGGTGACGGTGGCCAGGCCGATGTGCGGATGGGGGCGCACGTCGTGGTTGGCGTCGGGCGCCACGTCGATGGGGCCGAAATGGTCGAAGAAGATGAAGGGGCCGACGGCCTGCTTGGCCGCCGAAGGCAGCAAGCGCCGCACGACGAAGCCGCCGCCCAGGTCCTTTTCGTGGCTTTTCAGGATGGCCGCGCTCATGCCAGCACCGTCGTGATTTCGGTGGTGACGGCCGTCATCAGCTTGTGGATCGGGCATTTGCCGGCCACGGCCAGCAATTCCTGGCGCTGCGCATCCGTCAGCTCCCCCGTCAGGTGCAGGGTGGCGGCCAGGCGGTACACGCCCTTGCGCTCTTCGCTGGCATCGCGCTCGGTCGACACTTCCACGTGTTCCAGCGGGATACCCTTGTGCCTGGCGTACCAGACGACGGTGAGCGCCTTGCAGGCCGACAGGGCCGCGTCGTACAGGTCGTGCGGCGAAGGGCCGGCGTCGCCGCCGCCCTCTTCCACCGAGGCGTCGGCGGAAATGATGTGGTCGCGCACGTGCACGATGTGGCGCATGGGTAGCGACTGGTCGCGGATGGCTTTGATGGTCATGGCGTTCCTTGGTGCGTTTGGAAAGCCACAATTTACACCGTTTGGCCGCTTGGCGCAGCCCGCTGCCCTGCAAAACTGGTCATGAGATACGGAACACGGCGTGACGACGCTGTACGCAGGACTTGCCTAGTCGAGCGTGCGCGCCACCCTGAACCCCACGATATCGTTCGACAGCACGGTGGAAAAACCGTTGCGCAGGGCCGAACGCAAATAGCGCGGGTGGTACAGCCACGAGCCGCCGCGCAGGATGCGCCGGCTGCTGTCGCTGCCCTCTTCCCACGCGCTGCCATCGACGGGCGCGCCTTCGTAATTGTCGTGCACGACGTCCTGCACCCATTCCCACACATTGCCATGCATGTCGAACAGGCCCCAGGAATTCGGCGCGAAAGTGCCCAGCGGCGTCGTGCCGCCCCGGTACACGCCGCGCGGGCCGCCGTTATACACGTACAGGCCATCGTAGTTGGCTTGCTCGGTGCTGATCGTGTCGCCCACGTTGAAGGCCGTGCGCGTGCCGGCGCGGCATGCGTATTCCCATTCCGCTTCGCTGGGCAGGCGGTACTGGCGGCCCGTGCGTTCGCTCATCCAAGCCAGGTACAGCTGCGCGTCATTCCAGCTCACGCCCACCACCGGGTGCTGGTCGTTCTGCACGAAGCCGGGATTGTCCCAGTCCGTCTCGGAACCGCCCGCCCAGCCGGTCGCCTTGACGAAGGCGCGCCATTCGCCCACGCTGACGGGGTGGCGCGCCAGCGCAAACGGGCGCTCGATGCCGACCCAGTGCTGCGGCATTTCGCGCTCGAGCCACGTCTGCTGCGAGCCGGCCTGGATGGCGGCCTTGTGTTCCGTCTCGTGCGCGCCCATCTGGAAGCGGCCGCTGGGAATCAGTACCAGTTCCGGCCCCTGGCCCGAGCCATCGAGAAAATCGTCGCGCAAGACGCCTTCCGCATTGGGCACCGGTTCCACGTGCTCGGCTTCCGGCGCCGGTGCGGATGCCGGTACCGGGGCAGCGGCTACCGCGGCGCGGCTGGCCTGTTCCTTGCGCGCGCGTTCCTGCTCGGCGCGATAGGCCGCTTCCGCCTTGGCGACGATGGCCTTGCGCTGCAACTCCTGGTGTTCCTGCAAGGCGGTGGCCGCATCGGCTTCGCGGCGTGCGCGCAGCTGGCCGCGCAGCGCTTCCTTGCGCAGCTTGCGCGCCTCTTCCGCTTCGAAATGGCGCTGCGCCTCCTGTTCGCGGCGCAGTTTGTCCTGGCGCTGCTTTTCCAGCGCGGCGGCCTGGATCTCGGCCTTGCGGCGCTGGTCCAGTTCTTCCTGACGTATCCGGGCCTGCTTGAGTTCTTCCTCGCGGGCCTGTTCGGCGGCCAGCGCCGCTTCCCGTTGTTGCTGCGCCTGTTGCGCCGCGCGCGCCTGCTGCTGGCGCGCCTGTTCCGCCAGTTCCTCGGGCGACGGTCCGGCCGCGCGTTCCAGGCTTTCCAGCAAGGCTTGCACGGATTGGGGCCGCAGTTCCGGCGTCAGCGAAAAACCGTTCTGCAGCACTTGCCACTGCTGCGCGTTGAGCGCTTGCGGCGCCGATGGCAAATGGCTGGCATTGCGCGTATCGTCGAACGGCATGCGCCCTTCGAGCATCTGATAGATCATCACGGCCACCGCATACACGTCCAGGCGCGGGCTGGGCTGGCGCTGGTTGGCGCCGGCCTCGGGCGCCCGGTAGCCGTGCGTGCCCGCATTCGGCATGTCCAGCGCCAGGCTGCTGTCCGCATTGCGCACGCGCGTAGCGATGCCGTAGTCGAGCAGCTTGACGTCGCCCTTCGCCGTCAGGAAGACATTGCCCGGCTTGATGTCGCGGTGCACGAGCTTGTGCTTTTCCCACGCATACGACAGGGCGTCCGCCACCGGCTGCAGCAGTTCCTGCACGGTGGACAGGGGCAGCGCGCCCGTGCGCGCCAGATAGTGCTCGAGGTCTTCGCCATCGAGGCATTCCATGATGATGAAATAGCTGGCCGTGGCCGGGTCCTGCGCCCACTCGTAGACGCGGACGATGTTTTCATGCGCGAGCTTGCGCGCCTGGGTCGCTTCCTCGATCAGCAGCTTGGCATGGGTGGCGCTCTGCGTCAGCTGCGGCGGCAAGATCTTCAGCGCCACCATTTCGCTGCTGCCCAGCTCCGCGTGCGTGGCCAGGTCGGTTGCTTGCCACACCTGCCCCATGCCGCCCGTGCCGATCAGCCGCTCGAGCCGGTAGCGGCGGTTTTGCGGGCCGATTTCCTGGCCCGTCATGAAGCCCAGTTCCGTCCCCTGGCGCACGGGCGGCGGCGCGGGCACAGGCGCAACGCCTGGCGGCGCGTACTCGGCGTCGAGGATGGCGTTCTTGCGGCGTTCAAATTCCTGCTCGCTGAGCAGCCCGTCGTCGTGGAGGGCCCGCAGTTCCCGCAGTTTCTCTCGTGCTTTTTGCATCATCTGGGGTAGAACGCTTCCATCAAGGCTGCAAGGCGACGCCGCAGGCGGCGCAGAATTTATCTTCCGGATGGCCCGCGCGCTGCGCGTGGCCGTTCTTGCAGCGGGCCGGCGCTGCTGCTGCGGCGCCCGGCTGCAGCGCCTGCGCCACGGCCATGCCCAGCTGCGCCTGCGCCGACAGGCCATGCGCGTGGGCCGCGTTCTGCAGGTTGATCAGGTCGAGCTGCTGGCGCCGTTCGCGTTCCGCCTGGCCTTCCAGGTAGCTGCGCTCCTGCGCCACGCTGTCCTGCGCCATGCGCATGGCGTCCAGCGGCGCGACGCTGTTCTCGGCCGCCGCCAGCGCCGCCAGCGCGTGGATCTGCTCGGCGCTCATGCCCGCCTGCAGCTGCGTTTTCAGCACTTGCGCCAGCACGGCCGCATTCTGCCCGGCGGCCATCGCCACCTTGCCCGTGTCGCTCAGCGAGCCGATTTTCTCGATGCGGTCGATGTCGATGCGGGCCAGTTCGGCCGCGTGCGCCTGCTGCGCCAGCAGGGCTTCATATTCACCTTTCCAGCGCGCGTAATCGCTTTCGCGCTGCTGCGCCATGGCCAGCAGATCGCGCTGCCATTGCGCTTCCTGTTCCAGCTGGCGCAGCTGCTGGCGCTGTTCCTCGATGGCCAGCGCGTCGAGCTGCGCCAGCTGCGTTTGCTGCTGCAGCTGGCGCGCGTGCACGCCGTCGGCCTCGATGGTGCGCAGCAGCTTTTCCTGCTGCGCGATGGCGTCTTCGCGCGCGCCGCCGCGCCGCAGCGCCGCGACTTTTTCCGCGATTTCCGCCGCCTGCACCTGGGCCGCTTCATCCTTGTGCGCTTCGGCGCGCAGCAATTCGCGCTGGCGCGCCAGCTGCATCTGGTCTTCCCACTCCTGCACCCGCTCGGCCTCGCGCTTGCGTGCCGCATTCACCAGCATCAGGCCCTGCCACGCGGCCTGGTGCTGCTCCGCCTCCAGCTGCGCCTCGCGCCGGGCCGCCTCCGCTTCCGCCTGGCGCAGGCGCGCCAGCTGGGTGCGGCGGCCCGTCTCGTCGTCGATCAGCAGCGCGCTTTCCACTTGCTGCGCGATCGACTGCAAGTGCACCTGGTGCGTAAAGCGCTGCTGCGCCAGCTGGATCTGTTCGCGGCCGTGCAGCTGCGACAGTTCCAGCTCGCTGCGCATCTTGATGGCGGCCAGCGCCCGCACGTGTTCCCAGTTGGCCGCTTCGTCGGCCCGCTGCGCCCCTTTTTGCGCCAGTTCCTGTTCCAGCTCGCCCAGCGCCAGCGCGGCGCCATGGTCGAGCGCCTGGCGCCGCGATTTCGCTTCCAGGATGCGGCCGTACAGGTCGATCTGGCGCCCGCGCAGCGCTTGCAGGCGCTCCGCTTCCTGGTGGTTCAGTTCCGCCTTTTCCAGCGTCGCATCCTGCCGCAGCTCGGCGCGGCGGTGCGCATGGCGCGCCGCCTGTTCCTCGCGGCGGATGCGCTGCCACTCTTCCTCGTCATACAGCTGGTCGAGCTGTTTCATGCGCTCCAGGCTGTGCTGCTCGAGTTCCTGCGCCGGCAAGCCGCCCAGCCACAGGGTGCCGATGGCCGCATCGCCGTCGCCCGCGCGCTTGTCGTGCCGCAGGCTCAGCGTTTCCACGCGCGCCACGGCCAGGCCGCTGGGCGCCAGGCGCTGCGTCAGGGCCGATTGCAGGCGTTCGTTCAATTCGGGCCGCAAGTCGGCATTCGCGTCCATCTCGCGCAGCGCGCGGCTGCCGATGAATTCCAGCGCGATCTGGCGCACGGACGGCAGCAGCAAGGCGTGCAGGTGGGCGCGCGTGACGGCGCCCGGCGCGCGCATGAACTGGCGCGCGAACGCATCGGGCTGGCCCAGCGCGATGTCCACGCGCAGCGACGCGGCCACGTCCAGCAGCTCCGTGCTGGCCAGGCCGGGCAAGTCGAAGTCCAGGCTGACGGCGTCGGCGCGCGCGATCAGCACTTCGGCCGGGCGCGCCGGCAGCAGCGCGGGCAGGCGCGCGAAGAAGGCGGCGCTGTCGTAGTCGCCAGCCGGTATCAAGGTGAAAGCGTCCGATTGCACGATCCAGGCGCGCGACGCGGCCGGCACCTGCAGGCGCCGCGCGGCGCTGCCGAACAGCGAGGACAGTTCGCGCACGCCAAAGAACAGGGCCAGTTGCCCATCAGCAAGATGCCATTGATTGGCATGCAGCACCGCGTCGCTGTCGGGTGCTCCCAGCGACAAGCCGCATTGCGCGCAATAGCCGGCGGCGGCGCCGTTCTTGTGCTCGCAGCGCGGGCAGCGGGCGCCGCCATAACCAAACAATTGGAACATGTGTGACTCCTGATGAGAATAATGGTGTGCGCAACACGGCTGCCAGGCCGATTCTAGCAGGATAGCCGGGCCTCACTTGCCGCGCACAGCATGGGCATGGCAGTGCGCAGCGTCAGATAATGCCATAGAGCAATTGCATTCATATGCGCGGATACAGGGCTAATTAGGCCTCAATTCAAGCGGTCGCCCGCCAGCGTCGCGCGCAGGCATTTCAGCGCCGTTTTTTTGCAGGCCATCCCGCCAAAACCACGGCTGGTCGCATGCGCATGGCGCGCCGGCCCGCGCATGGCTACAGTGCATGCATACCCACCCGCCACCCGAAAGGAACCATCATGAAAGCCTTGAAAAACATGGAAGCCATCTTCACCATCGCCGTCGCCATCGCCTGCGGCGCCAGCTATGCCAGCTTCATGCAGCCATCGGCGGTCAGGACGGCCGACGTGGCGCAAGCGAACGCCATCCCCGTCGTGGTGGTCAGTGCCAAGCGCCTGACGGAACAGGAAAAGAAAATCTCGCTGATCGAGGAACGGCAAGCCTTGCTGGGCAACGCCACCGCCAGCACCTTGTGAGCCTGCGATGCTGATCCCACGCCGCCTGGCGCGCGTTTGAATCCCGCCGCGCCAGGCCGCCATTTGTATCGGCCACGGATACACGGCCACACAGCATTGTGTCAATTGTAATAAGTTGAATCAAAGGCGATCTGCCCGCCTGCAAGCGCCTATAGTCCATTTCAAGCAATCACCGAAATGGAGCACATCATGAAACCCATCACACTCTACGCAGCAGCCATGCTTGCCATCAGCACCGCGGCTTTCCTGCCTGCGCAAGCGATGGCCCAAGGCCAGGTCGGCGTCAGCATTGTCATCGGCAACGCCCCACCTCCGCCACGGTTTGAAAGCGTGCCCGCGCCGCGCGCCGGCTATGTCTGGGCGCCAGGCTACTGGAACTGGGATGGCCAGCGCCACGTCTGGACCGACGGCGAATGGCTGCGCGAACGGGGCGGCAACCAGTACCGCCGCGCCGCCTGGATACAGGAGAACAACCGCTGGCGCCTGGACCGTGGCGGCTGGGTCGAGGCACAGGTGCTGCCCGTGCGCTATGACGACATCCGCATCGCCCCGCCGCCGCCGCGCCGGGAAGCCATCCCGCGCGCGCGCCACGGCTACGTCTGGGCGCCCGGCCACTGGGAATGGCGCAGCCAGCGCTACGCGTGGACGCCAGGCGTTTGGATCGCCGAACGCCCGGGCTACGTGTATGCGCCGCCCGCCTGGAACCAGCGCGATGGCCGCTGGCAAATGGAGCAAGGCCGCTGGTCGCGCGGTCCGAACGGCGACCGTGACCACGACGGCATCCCCAACCGCTATGACCGCGACAATGGCAACCGCCACGACCGCGACGGCGACGGAGTTCCGAACCGCGACGACCGCAGGCCCGACAACCCTCGCCGCTACTAAGTAGCGAACACCAAGGCTACCCTTCGCGGTGGCCTTGTCATTTTCCCGACACATCCGTGTATTAAAATCGCGCGACGATCAATTACACTGCGCGAGAAAGATTCACGATGGCGATGGAAACTGCCGGTTTTACCTACGGTTCGGATACTTCGGGCCTGGTCTGGGGCTTCCTGTTTGGCCGCGAGGCGCAGCCGCTGGCCCTCGACTCGACGGCCGCGCTGGCCTGGCTGGCCGATGGCGCGGCCAGGCCGGCGCAGGAATTCGTCTGGCTGCATTTCAATCTGTCGCATGCGGCCAGCGAAAAATGGCTGATGGCGCACACGCAGCTGGCCCACGAATTCTATGAAACCCTGCACCAGGGTTCCCGTTCCACGCGCATCGAACAGGCGGAAAACACCCTGATCGCCGTGGTCAACGATGTGGTGCACAATTTCTCGTTCGAGGCGTCCGACATTTCCACCATGTGGGCCAGCGTGGCGCAAGACCTCGTCATCACGGCGCGCCGCGCGCCGCTGCAGTCGATCGAGCGCCTGCGCCAGGCCGTCATCAAGAACCACGAGCCGATCCGCTCGTCGGTGGAGCTGCTGATTCATCTGCTGCGCGACCAGGCCGACGTGCTGGTCAACATCGTGCGCGACGCCGTGGCGCGGGTCGACGATATCGAAGACCACTTGCTGGCCGGGCGCCTGGTGCCGAAACGCGAAGACCTGGGCGCCATGCGGCGCGTGCTGGTGCGGCTGCAGCGCCTGCTGGCGCCGGAACCGGCCGCCCTGTTCCGACTGCTGCAACGCCCGCCTGCGTGGGTATCGGAGCTCGACAGCCTGGAATTGCGCCAGTCGACGGAAGAGTTTTCCGTCGTGCTCAGCGACATGTCCTCGCTACAGGAACGCATCAAATTGCTGCAGGAGGAGATCGCCGCCAGCGTCAACGAGGAAAACAGCCGCAGCCTGTTCGTGCTGACCATCGTCACCGTGCTGGCCTTGCCGATCAATATCATCGCCGGCATGCTGGGCATGAACGTGGGGGGGATTCCGCTGGCCCAGCATCCGCAGGGCTTCTGGATCATCGTCGCCATCATCGTCACGTTTACGGTCGTGGCGGGATGGCTGGTGGTGCGCGTGCAACGCAATAGTTCTTAAGCGAAAGCACGGCCTGGCAGGCGAACGGCGGGCGCCGTCCGCCGTGACTGCTTGCCGCGCTTAGCGGTGGTATTCGCCAGCCCGTTCAGGCTGGTAGACGATTTCCTCGATCTTGACCTTCACCACGCCGCCCGGCATGGGCCAGGCGATGCTGTCGCCAACGGACAGGCCCAGCAGCGCGCTGCCGACGGGCGCCAGCACGGAAATGCGGTCGGCCTGGCCTTCCACGTCCTTCGGATACACGAGCGTCAGGCAGAATTCTTCCTTGTTTTCCACCGTGAAGCGCACGGTGGAATTCATCGTCACGACGGTCGGCGGGATCTCTTGCGGCTCGAGCACCTCGGCGCGGCCCAGCTCGTCGAGCAAGGCGGCCTTGTCCGGCGACAAGTTATTACCCAAGGCATACAACAACGCTTCCAGTCGTTCCAGGTCTTGTGACGACAAAATAATTTTTGGTTTTTTTTCCAAGATATCCTCACTATTGATCATCAGGGCGACGTCCGGTTTTGCCGGCGGCTGCTGACTTGGCCGCGGCAGACAAAACAAACAGCATCAGGACGTCCATCATCAGCGGATTATGGACGAACTCGCGGAGCAAGGCCATAGCGTTCTCGCATTCTTCCTTAAAATTTATTAAAATCAATGACTTGCAATGGCCGATATAGACAAAAAGTTAATCCGCGCCGCGATAGCCAGCGGCATTGAAGTTATTCTTGCTGGATTTTGTTTACTGTCAGCATTGTTTTAAGAGAAAAAAAACGGCGAGCAAAAAAAGGATTAAAATTCAGCATGAATTATTATTAGAAAGACACGCCCGCCTTTTTCATCTGTCTCGTCGCCCTGCCAGCTGCCACCGGTGCGCGGCATGGGCACTAAATTGCCGCGCGCCCTGTACTTTCACGCTGCAAAATGACAATATGTCGGCCTTAGCAACACTTGGCAACACGTTGAGAGTTCCGGCTCACTTCGGTTTTCATCAGACTGGAACGTAAAGTATGGCAGGGCGAGGCGGCATCACACGGGGCGGCGGCAAGCGGGGCCGGCAGGAGAATGCGTCATGATGGCGCCATTGATGCTGCCCTCGGCGCAATTGCGCGGCGACCGGATAGCCCGGCTGAATTTGCTGGCCGCGGCGGCCATGCTGGCCATGGCCAGCCTGCTGCTGATCCTCTTCCAATTATTTTCCCTCCAGTCATCCTTCCAGCGCAACCTGCACATCCAGGCCGACATGCTGGCGCCCGCCGCCACCGAGGCCCTGCGCCAGGGCAACCATCTTGCAGCACAACAACTTCTTGCTTCCCTCGCCGCCGCCCCGCACGTCCGACAAGCGCTGCTCTACAACCCGTACGGCGCGCCCTTTGCCCGCTACGCGCGCAGCAGCACCGACGCCGTGCCCGCCGCGCCGCGCAACGGCCTGCACCTTGATTGCCTGGACGGCAGCGCCACGATATTGAAAGCCTTGCCCGGCGGCGGTGCGCTGTACCTGCACGCCAGCCTGGCGCCGCTGTACGCCAGCCTGGCCCAATTTGCCGCCTTCACCCTGCTCGTCTGCCTGTGCGCGTTCGGCCTGACGTTCCTGATGGTGCGCCGCACGCGCACCGCCGCCCAGCAGGCGGAAAACCATTTGCATTACCTGGCCCACGTCGACTCCGTCACGCAGCTGCCGAACCGACATGAATTCAACGACGCCCTGGCCTACGCGCTGGCGCGCGCCGACCGCCAGGACAGCAGCGTGGGCCTGCTGCTGCTGGACCTGGACAACTTCAAGGTGGTCAACGATACCCTGGGCCACCACTGCGGCGACCAGCTGCTCAAGCTCGTGTCCGAGCGCCTGGTGGCCATCCTGCGCGGCACCGACATCATCTGCCGCATCGGCGGCGACGAATTCGTCGTCATCGTCGAACCGGCCGACGACAGCTCGGAAATGGCCAGCGTGGCGCGCAAGATCCTCGCCGTGCTGGCCGAACCGTTCGACCTCGAAGGCCACCAGCTGTACGTCAGCGCCAGCATCGGCGTGAGCCTGTATCCGTTCGACGCCCATGACGTGGCCACCCTGACGCGCAATGCCGATACGGCCATGTACCATGCCAAGCACCAGGGCAAGAACCGCTACGCCGTGTTCAAGGCCGAAATGGAATTGCGCGCCCAGCGCCGCCTGCGCATGGAAGCGAACCTGCGCCGCGCGCTGCAAAACGAGGAACTGTATCTGCACTACCAGCCGCAGATCGATTTGCGCAGCGGGCGCATCGTCGGCGTGGAAGCGCTGATACGCTGGAACTGCCGCGAAATGGGCCAGCTGAGCCCCGCCGAATTCATTCCCGTGGCCGAGGAAAGCGGCATCATCGTCGACCTGGGACGCTGGGTGCTGCAAAGCGCCTGCCGCCAGGCGGCTGCCTGGTACAAGGCGGGCCTGCTCGATTCGCTGGAACACGTGGCCGTCAACCTGTCGGCCTGCCAGGCGCGCGACCCGGGCCTGATGGACGATATCCACGCCATCCTGCACGAAACGCAGCTGCCGCATGGCTTGCTGGAGCTGGAAATCACGGAGGGCGTCCTGATGGACAATATCCACGCCAATGTGGAACTGATGCGGCGCCTGCAGGAAGCGGGCATCCACCTGTCGGTCGACGACTTCGGCACCGGCTATTCCTCGATGTCCTACCTGAAGCGCCTGCCGATCGACCAATTGAAGATAGACCGCAGCTTCGTGCGCGACCTGCCCGGCGAGGGCGAAGCCATCGTCACGGCCATCATCGCCATGGCGCACAGCCTGCATCTGAAAGTGGTGGCCGAAGGGGTGGAAACCTTGCGGCAGGTGGAGTTTTTGAGAACGGCGGGCTGCGACAACGTGCAGGGCTTCTTCTTCGCGCGTCCGATGACGGCGGCGCAGCTGACGGCCTTGCTGCTGGAGCGGCGCGACTGGAGCACGCGCACGATCTTGCCGGCTTGAGTGACTGCCAACGATGGTTGTCGGATGACGGCCGTTGGCCTAATCCGACCTACAGCACCACACCATGAACAGATAGGTCGGCGTAGGTCGGGTTGGCGCAAAGCGCGTAACCCGACACCACTACGCTACATCAAGCCAATTTGGCCGAGTGCTCGCGCGTCGCGTGGAACTTCAGCTTCGGCCAGCGCTCTTCCGTCAGGCGCAGGTTCACGCCCGATGTGGCCAGGTAGGCCATGTTGCCGGCCGCATCGTAGGCCACGTTGTGGCCGAGCGCGTTTTCGAAATCCTGCAGGATGCGCTTGTCGTCGCAGCTGACCCAGCGGGCGCTGCTGATGCTCGTGCCTTCGAACACGGCGTCGACGCCATACTCGTTGAGCAGGCGGCTGGCCACCACTTCGAACTGCAGCACGCCGACGGCGCCCAGTACCAGTTCGCCGCCCTGCACCGGCTTGAACACTTGCACCGCGCCCTCTTCGCCCAGCTGCTGCAAGCCCTTGTGCAACTGCTTGATCTTCAGCGGATTACGGATGCGCACGGAGCGGAAGAAGTCCGGCGCGAAGTACGGGATGCCCGTAAACGTCAGCATCTCGCCTTCGGAAAAACTGTCGCCGATCTGCATGTTGCCGTGGTTCGGCAAGCCGATGATGTCGCCAGCGTACGCCTCTTCCACCTGTTCGCGCGACGATGCCATGAACGTCACCACGTTCGACACCTTGATCTCGCGGCCCAGGCGCAAGTGCTTGACCTTCATGCCGCGCTCGAAACGTCCCGAGCACACGCGCAAAAAGGCGATGCGGTCGCGGTGGGCCGGGTCCATGTTCGCCTGGATCTTGAAGACGAAACCGGTAAATGGCTGCTCGGTCGGATCGACGGAACGCACGGTGGCGTCACGCGGGCGCGGCGCCGGGGCCCAGTCGACCAGCGCGGACAGAATCTCGCGCACGCCGAAGTTGTTGATGGCCGAACCGAAGAACACGGGCGTCTGCACGCCGGAGAGGAATTCTTCCAGGTTGAACGGGTTCGATGCGCCATGCACCAGTTCCACTTCCATGCGCAGCTGGTCCATCTCGAGCGGGAACATCTCCTGCAGGCGCGGGTTGTCGATGCCCTTGATGATTTCAAAGGCGCCGTCGGCCTTCTCTTCACCGGCCTTGAACAGCATGATCTCGTCGTTCAGCAGGTGGTACACGCCGCGGAAGTTCTTGCCCATGCCGATAGGCCAGGTGACGGGCGCGCACTGGATCTTCAGCACCGATTCAAGTTCGTCGAGCAGGTCCAGCGGATCGCGCGTCTCGCGGTCCATCTTGTTCATGAAGGTGACGATCGGCGTATTGCGCATGCGGCACACGGCCAGCAGCTTGATCGTCTGCGCTTCCACGCCCTTGGCCGCATCGATCACCATCAGCGCCGAGTCGACCGCCGTCAGCACGCGGTAGGTATCTTCCGAGAAGTCCTGGTGGCCCGGGGTGTCGAGCAGGTTGACGACGTGGTCGCGGAATTCGAACTGCATCACCGAGGAAGCGACGGAAATGCCGCGCTGCTTCTCGATCTCCATCCAGTCCGACGTCGCGTGGCGGCCCGATTTGCGCGCCTTGACGGTACCGGCCATCTGGATCGCGCCCGAGAACAGCAGCAGTTTTTCCGTCAGGGTGGTCTTGCCCGCATCCGGGTGGGAAATGATGCCGAAGGTGCGGCGGCGCTGCACTTCGCGCGCGATCACGGCCGGCGCCTTGCTGCTCGCTGGCGCTGCTGCGCTGTCCGCGCTGTCGCTGGAATCGGGGGTGTTGATGTCGTTCTCGTTGGCCATATTGGTGACCATAATATGGCCCTCGCAAAAAACCCTCGATTTTACAGAAGGATCGGCCTTCCGTGTGAACTGCTTCACTCTGGCGAACGGCAACATTGGCCACTTCATCAAGGGGTCACAATCCGCAGGCAACATTGCACTGCAGAAATGTTGCCACTCTTCCCTGGAAACCCGATGAAAATCCTCCTCACTCCCGCCATCCGACTCATGCAGCGTTTGCGCCTGCTGCCCAAATTCATGCTTGTCAGCCTGGTCTTCCTGCTGCCTTTGGCGCTGGCGACCACCCTGCTGATCTCGGAGCTGGGCAAATCGCTGGCCCAGGCGCAGGACGCGCAGCGTGGCGTGGCCTATGTGCGCCAGTTGCAGGAAGGCACGCGCCTGCTGCAGCAGCGGCGCGGCCTCGAACACTTGCGCCTGAGCGGCAAGGCGGGCATGGACAATACGGCCCTGAACGCGCGCATCACGGCCGCGCTGGCGGCCCTGGCGCGCCTGCCGGCGGGCGCCGGCCTGCCGCAGGCGGTGGCGCTGAACAAGCAGTGGCAAGCCCTGCTGGGCCGCCAGGCCGGCGTCGCGGCGCGCGACAGTTACGCGGCGCACACGGCGCTGCTGCGCCAGGCGGCCAAACTGGGCCAGCTGGTGGCCGACCGCTCGCACCTGAGCCTGGACCCGGACGCGGGCGCCAACCACCTGAGCGCCGCCTTCACGGCCACCCTGCCCGACCTGGCCGAAAGCCTGTCGGACATCGCCGGGCGCGGCGCCGCCTACATCGACACGGGCCTGTTCGAAGCGAATGAAGATCAACTGGTCAACGCCAACGCCCTGATCGCGCGCCACGAACTGGAACGCCTGCCGGCCCGCTTCGACGAAATCCTCGCCGCCAGGCCGGAGCTGCGCGCCAGCGTGCAGCCGGCCCTGAAAGCCGTGCCGGCCGCGCTGGCCTTTCTCGAACGCACGAAAAACGAAGTGACGAATTCCTACGACCAGACGTCGGGCGCGCAATTCCACGCGGCCGGCATGCAGGCGATCGACGCCCTGCACGCGCTCTCCGGCGCTTCCGCCAGCGCCCTGGACGATTTGCTGGCGCAACGCATCGCCCGCGACGAGGCGCGCCGCGGCCTGATCCTGGCGGCCATGCTGCTGGTGCTGCTGGCCGCCGCCTACCTGTGCGCGGGCTTCTATGCCGCATTCGCGCGCGACGTGACGCAATTGCGCGTGGCCGTCGGCGCGGCGGCGGCGGGCGACCTGTCGCAGCGCATCACCTCGCAGGCGCACGACGAGATCGGCGACCTGGTGCGCGACTTCGGCGCCATGACGCACGGCCTGGCCACCCTGGTGCAGGAAATCCGCGGCGGCGCGGCCGTCATCGCGGCGGCCGGCGCCGATATCGCCCAGGGCAACGCCGCCCTGTCCGGCCACACGGCCACGCAGGCCGATGCGCTGGGCGCCACCGTGGACTCGATGCGCGAACTGACTGCCACCGTGGGCCGCAACGAAGCCCACGTAGGACAGGGGCGCACCCTGGTGGCGACGGCGGCCGACGTGGCCCTGCGCGGCGGCCAGACCGTGGGCGCCGTGGTCGACACCATGGCCTCGATCAAGGCCAGTTCGCACAAGATCGTCGACATCATCGGCGTCATCAACGGCATCGCCTTCCAGACGAATATCCTGGCCCTGAACGCGGCCGTCGAAGCGGCCAGGGCCGGCGAGCAAGGGCGCGGCTTTGCCGTCGTCGCCTCGGAAGTGCGCAGCCTGGCGCAGCGCTCGAACGATGCGGCGCTGGAAATCAAGCGCCTGATCGGCGATTCCGTCGCCACCGTGGATGCGGGCGGCGACCTCGTCAATGCGGCAGGCAGCACCATGCGCCAGGTCGTCGACGCCGTGCAGCAGGTGGCCGTGGTGATCGGACGCATCAGCAGCGCCGGCGCCGAGCAGAATGGCGAGATCGCGCGCATCAACCAGGCGCTGGCGCAAATCGACGACATGACGCGCCAGAACGCGGGCCTGGTCGACGAGGCGCGCGCCGGTTCGCAGCGCCTGCACCAGGAAGGCGAGGCGCTGACGCAGGCCGTCAGCCGCTTCCGTCTGGGGGAACACGAGGCGCCTGCCACGCGCCCGGCATCGGCCGCGACCGTGCGCGACGGCTTGCCCAGCGTGCGTCCGGCCGGCCTGTGGAGCGCCAATAAACCGCGCGTCATATCACAAAATCGCGCGGAACGGCGCAAGGCTAGTTAGTCAAAAGTGTGGACGTAGGACAAGGACTACAAATCCGCCTCAAAATAGACTACAAAGTGGCGACTGCTAATCTTATGTTCGCCACTTACATAAGCTTTTAAAGTAGCTACATCGCGATCTGCACCGCGCGGTCGAAAAAAAGCCGTGACCACATGGATATGGCAACTTTTTTTGACCAGCAACGCGGCAGTCGCACTCCGATGTAAAAAGCCTGTGAGGAATACTATGAACCATACTCAACTTAGCACCCCGGTCCAGAAGAATCAGTTGCTGCCGCGCGCCATGCCGGCGGCCGGACGGGAAATCAAGCTTGCGTCGCGGGTTAGCCTCAGCAGTGCCCAACAAAATGAATTGCTGGCCGCCCTGCCGCGCGCCGCGCTCGAATCGCTGTTCGAAGACCTGGAACTGGTGGAACTGCCTTTCGGCAAGGAACTGTACGCCTACGGCAACAACCTCGAATACAGCTACTTCCCTACCACCGCCATCATTTCGCTGCTGTACGTGATGGAAGATGGCGCCACGACGGAAATCGCCGTCGTCGGCCATGAAGGCGTGGCCGGTGCCTCGCTGCTGGCAGGCGAGCGCGCCATGTGCACGGCTGTCGTGCAAAGCGCCGGCTACGGTTACCGCCTGAAAACGCAAAGCTTGCGCGACGCCTTCAATCAGGGCGGCGCCCTGCCCCAGCTGCTGATGCGCTACACCAACGCCCTGTTTGCGCAAATGGCGCAGAACGCCGTCGGCGGACGCCACAGCTCGATCGAGCAAAAACTGTGCCGCTGGCTGCTGGACCGCCTGGACCGTTCGCCATCGAACGAATTGAAAGTCACGCAAGAGCTGATCTCGATCATGCTGGGCGTGCGCCGCGAAAGCATCACGGCCGCCGCCGGCAAGCTGCAGGAAGAAGGCTTGATCCACTATCGCCGCGGCAATATCACGGTGCTGGACCGCGCCGGCCTGGAATGCTATGCGGGCGAATGCTACAAGGTCGCCAAGACGGAATATGACCGCTTGCTGCGCGACGTCTCACGCTGCTGATCCGCAAGATACATAAAAAAATGGCCAGGCTGCATGCCTGGCCATTTTTTTGCCTCAACTTACCTTACGCCTCGGCATCCGCATCGATGTCTTCCGGTTCCGGCGTCAGCGGCAAAGGAATCACGGCTTCCACGCATGTCCCCTTGCCTTCCGGTCCCGCGCGCACGGTAAGGGTGCCGCCCAGCAGCAAGGCCCGCTCGCGCATGCCCAGCAAGCCGTGCGACATCGGTTTTTGCAGCGCAGCTTCCGTGATGCCGATGCCGTCGTCGATCACGCGCAGCACCAGGCCTTGCTCATTGCGTTTCAAGGTCACGCTGACCATGCCGGCGCGCGCATATTTCATGATATTCGTCAGCGATTCCTGCACGATACGGAACAGGGCAATCGTCAGGGTTGCTTCGCGGTTATCGATATTGATGGCCACGTCCGTTTCGCAGCGAACCGAGCTCATGCGCGCAAAATCCTCGCAATAGCTTTCGATGGCGGCGCACAGGCCCAGGTTGTCCAGCAGGCTGGGGCGCAAATCCTCGACGATGCGGCGCTTGAGTTCCACCGTTTCCAGCAAGGTGGCCTTGGCGCGGCGCAATTGCGCGGCCAGTTCCGGCTGCGTGTGCGCCAGTTGCTGCGTGACGGCGCCCAGATCCATGCTGATCGACGTCAGGTTGGCGCCCAGCTCATCGTGCAACTCGCGCGCCAGGCGCGCTTTTTCCACTTCGTTGACGCTGATCAAATGGCGCGACAGCACGGATAGCTGCTCGGTACGCTTGCTGACCGTCGATTCCAGGGTGTCGTTGGCATTTTGCAAGGCATACTCGACGGCAGCGCGGTTCTGGAAGCTGCGCCGCACCAGCTGGTAAAACATGATCAGCACGAGGATGGCCAGGGCATTGATGCCGATGCCGAGCAGCACGGCTTTCTGGTACTCGTGGTAAAAGGCGGCGCTGCCGGTCGACAGCGCTTCATTCTGTTCGCGCGTCATGATTACCACCTGCAGGCGGATCTCGTCCATGGTGGCGCGGTCATCGGTGACGCGGGAAATGTTGACGATCTCGGCCAACCCGCCCTGCTTGTAGACGTCGATCGATTGTTGCAACATCGACATCTTGCGACGGATCAGGCTTTTCAGCTGGCCCAGGTTTTTCAGCTGGGTGGGACTGCCCGCAAGCAAGGTTTGCAGCTCGTTGAATTCGTTCTCGATTTCCGTGGTGGCCGTCTTCGACGGTCCCAGGTACGTTTCGGAGCCGGAAATGAAATAGCCGCGCAAGCTGCTTTCCGCATCGAGCACGAGCACGTTCAAGTACTGCAGGCGGTCGGCCACGCGGGCGCTCTGGCTGAGCAAGGCATTCGTGCCCTTCAGCGACTGCAGGTTATGATAAAGACTGAAACCATTGAGTACAAGCAGCAAGGCGCAAGTCACGCACAGGATCGTCTTGTAGAGGGGCAGGCGGTGATTCGGGGCCGGTTCAGCGGTGAAATACATCCTGGTGTGCATCCTTAGCAAGGTTCGGCGCGGGAGAGAGCGCCGGCGCCGGCCAATTATAGTCCTCGCCACAATCTGCTGCACTGCACAAGTCGTGCTGGCTAGCGAGCTGAGCGATCATGGTTCCATGATCGCACCGCAGCGCTAGTCAAGCAAATTGTTTTTCATTGCGTAATAGGTCAAGTCGCTGTTGGATTGCAAGCCCATTTTTTCCATGATGCGCGTACGGTAAGTACTGACCGTCTTGATGCTCAGCGACAGAGCCACGCCGATATCGGACACGGTGGCGCCGCGCGCCAGGCGCAGGAAGACCTGGAACTCGCGGTCCGACAATTCCGTATGCAGGGCGGCATTCGTGTCGCGGTCGAAGGACTGCGCCAGCAACTCGCCCACGGTGGAGCTGACATAGCGACGCCCCTGGAACACGGTGCGCACGGCCGTCATCAGCTCGTCCGCTTCGCATTCCTTGTTCAGATAGCCGTTCGCGCCCATCTTGAACAAATTCAGCGCATATTGCTGCGCGGGATAGCCGCTGAGGATCAGCACGGGCAATTCCGGCTGTCCCTGGCGGATCGTGCGCAAGGTATCGATGCCGCTCTGATCGGGCATGGCGATATCGAGCAAGAGCACATCGCAAATTTCGCGGCGGGCGATATCGAGCGCTTCACGCCCCGTACCGGCTTCCGCCACCACACTGAAATCGCTTGACGACGAAAAAATCTGTTTGAATCCAGCTCGTACTATTTGGTGATCATCACAAATGGCAACGCGTATCATTGTTTCCCCTTAAATTTTCCTGGCCTGGGAAAGACTACCGGAACCTGAACGCTGTTCCGGTTCAGCGTCACTAACAAAAACGCAACATTAACATTATATTCAAAATATGGCGCGCCGTACGGTAGCGTCGGCGCCAACGTGGAGCGCCCATGCAGTATAGTCAACCGGTACCGGACAACTCCACCTATATTGGTACAAATCTTATTTTAGCAAGTTTAAAATTGCGATTAATTCATTGCGTATCCATACGCGGTCCAGCGGTGCTTCCTGCGGCACGACAGGCATGGCCGGCAGTACTGGCAGCTCGTCGGCATTGGCATGCGATGCGCCACGGCTGTCGAGCTTGTTGCGCGCGCCGCTGATGGTAAAACCCTGCTCGTACAGCAATTCGCGGATGCGGCGTATCAGCAGCACTTCATGGTGCTGATAATAACGGCGGTTACCACGTCGTTTGACCGGCTTGAGCTGGGAAAACTCCTGCTCCCAGTAGCGCAATACATGCGGTTTGACGCCGCACAACTCGCTCACCTCGCCGATCGTGAAATAGCGTTTCGCCGGAATGGGCGGCAAGGCGATCAACTCGGTTTTACTGATGCGCTCGTTCATCGCCACTCACTCAGGCAGCACGTGCCA
The DNA here is from genome assembly GCF_900103595.1 of Janthinobacterium sp. OK676. Taxonomy (NCBI): domain Bacteria; kingdom Pseudomonadati; phylum Pseudomonadota; class Betaproteobacteria; order Burkholderiales; family Oxalobacteraceae; genus Janthinobacterium; species Janthinobacterium sp. OK676. The sequence continues at coordinate 201,955 of NZ_FNHA01000007.1, read as the reverse complement.
GCGGACTGGTCTCTTCGACCATGCTTTTCAGCTTCTGGCTCGCATGGAAGGTCACGACACGGCGCGCCGTGATCGGTATCTCTTCGCCCGTCTTCGGATTGCGGCCCGGCCGTTGCGGCTTGTCGCGCAACTGGAAATTGCCGAAACCGGACAGCTTGACGGCTTCGCCACGCTCGAGCGCGTTGCGGATCTCGTCAAAGAAGGTCTCGACCATATCCTTCGCTTCGCGCTTGTTCAGGCCCACTTGCTCGAACAACAGTTCGGCCAGTTCCGCCTTGGTCAAGGTGGGTAAATCTTTTTCCGCTTCCTGGCGCACTTTGGCAACCAGCATGGCCCGATGCAAATCGGCGGCCAGTGCGGATTGCAGTACGGCGGAATCAACGTCGCTGTTATTAATTTTCCTGCCCTGCCTTTTCTGTGCGCCCGAGCCCGCCACATGGCAAGCTCGTCTACGATTAACGACGGAAAGGCCGTCACGCAAGGCGACGGCCGGTCCGGTAATTACGAACGCAGTTTCGCGTCGTGGCCCTGCTTGGCGGCATCGATCAGGACAGCCATCAGGCCATCGACGACATCGTCTTGCAGGGTGTTTTGAGTATCTTGCAAGCTAATCCGGAAAGCAAGGCTTTTTTCATCCGTTTCCAGCCCTTTTCCACGATATTCATCAAATAAAACAATGGCTTGCACGATACGTGCCGCCGGGCTCGCCTTGGCGGCGGCATGGAAGCTGTCGAGCAGATCCTGCACGGCCACCGATTGCTTGACGACCACGGCCAGGTCGCGGCTGGCGCCAGGGAATTTCGAGATTTCCTGGTACACGGGCACGACTCTTTGCGTCAAGGCAGCGGCGTCGACTTCGAACAGCACGGGCGCCAGCGGCAAGTCGTACTTTTGCATCCAGCGCGGGTGCAATTCACCGATGAAACCGATGACCTTGCCATCGAGCTCCACGTTGGCCGAACGGCCAGGATGCAGGGCCGGATGTTCCGCCTTGGTGAAACGCAAGACCAGCGGCGCGAACAGCGCTTCCAGGTCCGCCTTCACGTCGAAGAAGTCGACCGTGCGCGAGGCCTGGCCCCACTGCTCGTCGGCCACCGCGCCGTAGGCCATGGCGGCCACGCGCTTCGGCTGGGCGTAGCCAGCCACCGACAACGGGCCGTTTTCCACGCTGTCGTCGCGCTGGTAGATGGCGCCCACTTCGAAGATGCGCACGCGGTTCGTCTTGCGGTTCAGGTTGTAGCGTACGTTCGCGATCAGGCTGCCGATCAGCGAGGAACGCATCACGCTCATCTGGCTGGCGATCGGGTTCTGCAATTTGATCGGATTCGTGTTGCCCGAGAAATCGCGCTCCCATGCCGTATCGACAAAGCTCATGTTAACCACTTCCTGGAAGCCCAGGTCGGCCAGCTCATGACGTACCGCAAACAAGGAGCGGGTATTTTCCGGTGCAATCTGCATCACGTTCGCGGCCACGGGCGGCAAGGTCGGGATGTTTTCAAAGCCGTACACGCGCGCCACTTCCTCGATCAGGTCTTCCTCGATCTCGATGTCGAAACGGTAGCTGGGCGAGGTCACGGAAAACACGCCGTCGGCCAGAGTAAATGGCAGGGCCAGGCGCGTGAAGATGTCGGCGATCAGCTCGTCATTGAGCGGCACGCCGATGACTTTTTGCGCGCGCGCCGTGCGCATCGTCACAGGCTGGCGTTGCGGCAAGTTCACCACGTGGTCGTCGACGGGACCGACGGTGGTCGCTGGCGTGCCGCAGATTTCCACGATCAGCGCCGTAATGCGCTCGATGTGCTCGACGGTGGTGGCGAAATCAACGCCGCGCTCGAAGCGGTGCGCCGCATCGGTCGAGAAATTCAGACGGCGTGCGCGGCCTTGAATGGCGTTCGGCCACCAGAATGCCGCTTCCAGGTAAATGCTGTCCGTATCGTCCGACACGGAGCTGGCGTCGCCGCCCATGATGCCGGCCAAGGATTCGATTTCCTGATCGTCGGCAATAACGCCGACCCACTCGTCGACGGCAATGGTAGTGCCATTCAACAGCTTGACGGATTCGCCCGCCTTGCCCCAACGCACGTCGAGGCTGCCGTGAATCTTCGCCAGGTCGAATACATGGCTGGGACGGCCCAGTTCCAGCATGACATAGTTGGAAATGTCGACCAGGGCCGACAGCGGACGCTGGCCGCTGCGCTCGAGGCGCTGCTTCATCCAGTCCGGCGTGACTGCCTTGGCGTTCAAGCCGCGGATGACACGGCCCGTGAAACGGCCGCACAGGTCCGGCGCGCTCACTTTCACGGGCAGGATTTCATCGCTGGAAACAGGCACGGTGCGGAACTGCGGCGCATGCAGGGGCACGCCCGTCAAGGCCGACACTTCGCGCGCCACGCCCAGCACGGACAGGCAGTCCGCCTTGTTTGGCGTCAACTTGATGGTGAATTTCAAGTCGTTGAGCGCAAAGTAATCGCGGAAATTCTGGCCGATCGGCGCGTCGTCCGGCAATTCCATCAAGCCGGCGTTTTCTTCCGACAATTTCAATTCGCGCGCGGAACACAGCATGCCTTGCGACTCGACGCCGCGCAGCTGGCCCACCTTGATTTCAAACGGCTTGCCATCGGCGCCAGGCGGCAGCACGGCGCCGGCCATCGCGCAGACGACTTTCAAGCCCGGGCGCACGTTCGGCGCGCCGCAGACGATGTTGAGCATGGTGCCCGTGCCGACATCGACCTGGCATACATTCAGGCGGTCCGCATTCGGATGTTTTTCCATCTCCAGGACCAGGCCCACCACCACGTTCGAGAACGGCGGGGCGACAGGATCGACGTCCTCGACTTCGAGACCGGACATGGTCAGCAGATGGGCCAGTTCGTCCGAAGTCATCTTCGGATCGACCATGGTACGGAGCCAGTTTTCGGAAAATTGCATAATCAAGCCTTCAAAGGGTCAAAGCTCACAGCGCGAGCGCACAGGCGCTCAAGCGCCATGAATCAAACGGAACAACGTTTAGTTGAATTGCTTCAAGAAACGCAAGTCGCCTTCGTAGAACAGGCGCAGGTCGTTGATGCCGTAACGCAGCATCGTCAAGCGTTCCAGGCCGGAACCGAAAGCGAAACCGATGAATTTCTCGGGATCGAGGCCGAAGTTCTTCACGACGGTCGGATGCACCTGGCCGGCGCCCGACACTTCCAGCCAGCGGCCCTTCAATGGACCGGAGCCAAAGGCGATGTCGATCTCGGCCGACGGTTCCGTGAACGGGAAGTACGATGGGCGGAAGCGCACCTGCAGGTCGTCCGTCTCGAAGAAGGCCTTGACGAAGTTCAGGTACACGCCCTTCAAGTCGGCAAAGCTGATGTCTTCGGCGATCCACAGGCCTTCGACCTGGTGGAACATCGGCGAATGGGTGGCGTCGCTGTCGACGCGGTAGGTGCGGCCCGGCGCGATGACCTTGATCGGTGGCGTATGCGTGCGCGCATAGCGCACCTGCATCGGGCTCGTGTGCGTGCGCAGCAGCAAGGGCTTGCCATCGGTGTCGTTGCCATCGATGTAAAACGTATCTTGCATGGAACGGGCTGGATGGTTTTCCGGGCTGTTGAGCGCCGTGAAGTTGGTCCAGTCGTTTTCGATTTCAGGGCCGTCGGCCACGTCGAAACCGATGGAGCGGAAGATTTCCTCGACCCGCTCCCACGTGCGCATCACGGGATGGATGCCGCCTGGCATGCGGCCACGGCCTGGCAGGGTCACGTCGATCGCTTCGGCGTTCAAACGGCCTTGCATCTGCGCATCGGCCAATGCGTCACGGCGCGCCGTCAGCGCGTCTTCGATCTGCACTTTGACGGCGTTGATCAGGGCGCCCTGCGCCTTGCGCGCGTCCGGGTCCAGCTTGCCCAGGCCCTTCATCATTTCGGTAATCTGGCCAGTCTTGCCCAGGTAGCGGGCTTTGGCGTTCTCAAGTGCGGCAGCGTCTGCGGCGGCGATAAAGTCAGCCTGGGCCGAGACGACGAGTTCTTCTAGGGAGTTCATGCGGCATTTCCTGTTTTGGACATCAATTCTGGACCCGATTATCAAAAGTCCAACAATCAAAAACGGAAACGGGGCATAAGGTGTTAAAACCCCTGCCCCGCTCTTTATGACGTCACCCTACGGATGACGTTGTGCAATAACCGATGCTTACGCAGCGATTTTTGCTTTAACTGCGTTGACAATCGCAGCGAATGCTGGCTTGTCCATCACAGCCATATCGGCCAGGACTTTACGGTCCAGTTCGATATTTGCTTTTTTCAAGCCGTTCATGAATACGCTGTACGTTACGCCATGCTCACGGGAAGCGGCGTTGATACGGGCGATCCACAGGCGGCGGAAAACGCGCTTCTTGTTGCGGCGATCGCGGTAAGCGTATTGGCCAGCGCGCATAACTGCTTGCTTGGCAACACGGTATACACGGCTGCGGCGACCACGGTAGCCTTTAGCTTGAACAAGAATCTTCTTATGACGGGCACGAGCTGTAACCCCACGTTTTACTCTAGGCATAGTAACTCCTTAAATTGAGTGTGAGATTAAGCAGTCGGCATCATGCGCATGACGGATGTGACATCCGATGCGTTGATGTTACGGGTACCGCGCAACTGACGTTTGTTTTTGGTGGTTTTCTTGGTCAGGATGTGGCGTTTGAACGCGTGACCCGACTTGACTGTTCCACCTGGACGCACGCGAAAACGTTTTTTCGCGGAGCTTTTGGTCTTCATTTTAGGCATAGCAATCTGTCCTCTTACGGACAGCTCCATTTATAACAGGATTGCAGGTGGCAACACGACGCTGCGCTTAGATGCCTGCTTTCACATGTTGTGCAGCGGATGCGAGTCCACTACAGTTCGCGCGGCCCGGGCATTGCTGACCGGGCCGCGCAAATTCTGCCTGGGGTGTGACGCCGCGCCAATGCCGGCGCGAGCAGTTTCCACCCACAGTAAAACGCTATTGTATCTTACTTCTTCTTCTTAGGCGAAAGAACCATGATCATTTGGCGGCCTTCCATCTTCGGGAACTGCTCGACCTGGCCATACGGCTCCAGATCGGCTTTCAGACGTTCCAGCATGCGGAAGCCAATATCCTGATGCGCCATCTCACGACCGCGGAAACGCAAGGTGATCTTGGTTTTATCGCCATCTTCAAGGAACTTGATGAGATTACGCAACTTGATATTGTAGTCACCATCATCAGTCCCCGGGCGGAATTTGACTTCCTTCACGAGGATGATCTTTTGCTTCAATTTGGCTTCGTGAGCTTTCTTTTGCTCCGAATACTTAAATTTGCCGTAGTCCATCAAACGGCACACCGGTGGCTGCGCGGTAGGCGCAATTTCCACCAGGTCGACGTTTGCCTCTTCCGCCAGGCGGAAGGCTTCAGCCAAACTTACGATACCGAGTGGCTCGTTATCGACCCCGCTTAAACGCATTTCAGGGGCAGTGATTTCGCCATTGATGCGATGTGACTTGTCAGTAGCTATTGTAATTTCCTTTAAAAATCTTGTAAGACGGTCGTGCAGCGAGTTTCCTCGTCAGGCCTTGGTGTCGACTTCATGTTTGAGTCGCTCTATCAGGGCATCGACGGACATGACGCCCAGATCGACATTGCCCCGCGCCCGCACGGCCACTGTATTGGCATCCCGCTCTTTGTCGCCAATCACTAAGATGTAAGGCAATTTTTGTACGGAATGTTCACGTATTTTATAGGTAATCTTCTCGTTACGCAAATCAGCCTGTACGCGCAGCCCCGCTTTGCGCAGTTTTGTTGTTACTTCTTGTACATAATCAGCTTGAGCGTCGGAAATATTCAACACCGACACTTGTACCGGCGACAACCACAGCGGCATGGCACCCGCATAGTGTTCGATCAGGATGCCGATGAAACGTTCCAGCGAACCGACGATCGCGCGGTGCAGCATGATCGGCACCTGGCGCGTGTTGTCCACGGCGACGTATTCCGCACCCAGGCGGCCCGGCATCGACGGATCGATCTGCACCGTGCCCACTTGCCATGCGCGGCCCAGACTATCCTTCAGATGGTACTCGATCTTCGGACCATAGAACGCGCCCTCGCCCGGCAATTCCGTCCATTCCACGCCGCAGGCGCGCAAGGCCGAACGCAGGGATTCCTCGGCAAAATCCCACGACTCTTCCGTGCCGATGCGATTGTCCGGACGCAAGGCCAGTTTCACATCGATATTCGTGAAGCCGAAAGCCGTGTACACATCCATCGCCTGCTGGTGGAACGCCGTCACTTCGCCGGCGATCTGCTCTTCCAGGCAGAAGATGTGGCCGTCATCCTGCGTAAAGCCGCGCACGCGCATCATGCCGTGCAAGGCGCCCGACGGCTCGTTGCGGTGGCATTGGCCGAATTCGCCGTAGCGCAATGGCAGGTCGCGGTAGCTGCGCATGCCATTGTTGAAAATCTGGATATGGCCAGGGCAATTCATCGGTTTCAGCGCATAGGCGCGGTTTTCCGATTCCGTGATGAACATGTTTTCACGGTAATTGTCCCAGTGGCCCGTTTTTTCCCACAGGCCGCGGTCGAGAATTTGCGGCGCCTTGACTTCCTGATAGCCGTTGACCTGGTAGACATTGCGCATGTATTGCTCGACCTGCTGCCAGATCGACCAGCCTTTCGGGTGCCAGAAGATCAGGCCCGGCGCTTCTTCCTGGAAATGGAAGAAATCGAGCTGCTTGCCCAGCTTGCGGTGGTCGCGCTTTTCCGCCTCTTCCAGGTTGTGCAGATACAGTTCCTGGTCTTCCTTCTTGGCCCAGGCCGTGCCATAGATACGCTGCAGCATCTCGTTTTTCGAGTCGCCGCGCCAGTAGGCGCCGGCCAGCTTCATCAGCTTGAACACTTTCAGCTTGCCCGTCGATGGCACGTGCGGGCCGCGGCACAAGTCCGTGAACTTGCCTTCGGAATACAGCGACACTTCCTGGTCGGCCGGGATCGAGCCGATCAATTCGGCCTTGTACGCTTCGCCGATGCCCTTGAAGTACGCGATGGCTTCGTCGCGCGCGACAACCTTGCGCGTGACTTGCTCATCCTTCTTGGCCAGCTCGGCCATCTTCTTTTCGATCGCCGTCAGATCTTCGGGCGTGAACGGACGCTTGTAGGCGAAGTCATAGTAAAAGCCATTGTCAATCACGGGACCGATGGTCACTTGTGCATCGGGGAACAATTCCTTGACGGCATACGCCAGCAAGTGGGCCGTCGAGTGGCGGATCACTTCCAGGCCGTCGGCGTCCTTATCCGTCACGATCGCCAGTTCCGCGTCCTGCTCGATCAGATAGGAGGTATCGACCAGCTTGCCATCGACCTTGCCGGCCAAGGCAGCCTTGGCCAGGCCAGTACCAATATTGGCCGCAACCTGGGCCACGGTGACCGGGCCGTCGAATTGACGGGCGGAACCATCGGGAAGTCGGATTGTAAGCATATTGATCTCCATATCGGCGCTGGCGCCAGGTAAAACTGCAATGTGGTGTGAACTGAAAAACTGAAAGGAAAACGCGGACGCAAAAAAACGCGGACTAGCCGCGTTTTTCACTTTCTTGAGACAAAGGAAACCCGTTCGACTAGCGTCACTCCCAAAGCTTGGTAGTAGTTCGCGGTGTCATAACCGGTTTACCCTTTCTCTTTAACTGCATTCTGGTGGGCGGTGAGGAATTCGAATCCCCGACCCCTTGGATGTCGACCAAGTATTCTAACCAGCTGAACTAACCGCCCGTAAAACTTTTTTATCGATTACTGCATCAGCAACCGTCTTTAAAACCATCTACTGCCAAATTCTGGTGGGCGGTGAGGAATTCGAATCCCCGACCCCTTGGATGTCGACCAAGTATTCTAACCAGCTGAACTAACCGCCCCGAAGACCAGCATTATAGAGAGGCTTTCCCAGAATGACAAGGGCTGTTTTACAGGAAACTTTAATCCTTTCTCCGGGCGTCAGCCTCCTTTATATGCAGAGGGCCCGGGGCGCGCGGAATGCCGCTAGAATCGCGGCATGAACTCCACCCTATTAGCCTGGCTGAAAACCCTGAGCCGCATCTGCGGTTTTGAAACGGCCGACTCCTTCCCGCCCCATCATCCGTATGCGCGCACGCGCTGGGACGCCGCGTATTTCGATATCGCTTCCGACGTGAAACCCGACGAGATCGAACGGCGCATCTGCGCAGCCATCGCCAACACGCCGAGCGTCTTCGCCTACATCACCAATCCCACGCCGCGCATGCAGCGTGCGCTGCTGAACGTGATCCACGACCGGCTGCGGCGCCAGCCCGGCGCGGGCGCCACGGACCTGGTGCTGATGCTGATCCATGCCTACGCCAGCGACCACATCACGGAAGCCGTGCCCGGCTTGCGCGCCCTGATCGTCAACACGGAACATGAAGACACGAACCTGCGCGTGCATGCCATCCTGGAATTGCTGGTGGGCACGCCGCGCGGGCTGGACGTCATCGACATGTAGTCGTCATGCATGATTGGCGGGCACATAACGCGCCCGCAAGCGCATGAACGGCGTTTCCACCAAGGCATATAAAAGCCAGCCCGTGGCGATACTGACAGCAATACTGACCAGTATCGCCGTGAGGCTATCGGCGCCATGGCCAAAGTCTTGCAAATAGGGCCGCAATAAAATGCACAGCTGCTTGTGCAGCAGATAAATCGCATACGACCACAGGGCCAGGCTGGCCGCGCCCGGCACGCGCAGTTTATACAGGGCACTGGCGGGACTCAACGCCGCGATCAGCAGCAGGGTAAAACTGGCGGCCAGGGCAGGATAGCCGAACACCGTCACCCAATAGCCATAGTGATCGTCGAGGAACACATACAACACCAGCGCCGTGCCCGCGATTCCCGCCAATAAGGTGCGGTTGCCATACGAGGTCAGGCGTGCCCAGGCCTGCGGATGGTAATTTTTCAGCAGCGCCAGCGCCACACCCGCCACCAACTCGTCGAAGCGGCACCACGACGCGTAATAAATATACTTGTAATAGCCAAGGCCGCCACGCGGCGCTTGCACATACTCATCCCACAGATAGGCGCGCACCAGCATGCCCACGATAAAGCTGGCGACCACGGCCACCCACGCCCACAGCAGCGACTTGCGGCAGGCGGCGATCAGCAGCACCACGGCCGGCAGCAGCACGTAGAACTGCTCTTCCACGCACAGCGACCACGCATGCGAAAACGCCGTACCCGGCGTCAGATTGATGTTTTGCGTAAAGGTCAGGAATTTCCACAGCGGCAATAACACACTATCGCCGCGAAACGCGGGCCACAAATAATAGAGGGCCAGGACGGCGTAGAAACTGGGCAAGGTGCGCAGGAAGCGCCGCGCATAGAAACGGGACAAGGAAAAACCGTGCTCGCTGCGCAAGGCCGCAAAGATCTGGTTGCCGATCAGATAGCCACTGAGGGCAAAGAACAGGTCCACGCCCGTCCAGCCGATTTCGCCCCAGAAGCCAAACGCGCCGCCGTCGCTGACGAACAGCAAATAATGGTTCATGAAGACGAGCACGATGGCTGCCGCGCGCAGGGTATCGAGGCCAGACAGGCGCGAAGAAGATGAGGAAGACGACATGGATCTCGGCAAGGAAAAACAACGGTGGCGCCGATCATGCCATGCCGGGCCCGGCCACGCGCACATTTTTACGGGAGCCTGTGGCGAATCCCGCTAAAATATGCCGACCCCGCTTTCCCTTTCCGCAACAGCATAGGATATGTCCAGCATGAGCAGCGCACTCCACTTCAAGTCCATCAACTACACGGGCCAGGGCAGCGGCCCCCGCCTGATCGTCACCGGCGCCGTGCACGGCAATGAAACCTGCGGCACCAAGGGCATACACCGCGTGATGGCTGAACTCGACAGCGGCGCCCTCTCCATCGCGGCCGGCAGCGTCACGTTCGTGCCCATCACCAACCCGCTCGCTTACGCCAAGGGCGTGCGCAGCGGCGACCGCAACCTGAACCGCAACCTCTTCCCGAACGACAATCCGCAGGATTTCGAAGACCGCATCGCCAACTGGCTGTGCCCGCTGCTGGGCCAGCACGACGTGCTGCTGGACTTGCATTCGTTCAACGCCGACAGCCAGCCTTTCGTGATGGTGGGGCCGCGCAACAACGATGGCCCGCTGCAACCGTTCAAGCACGAAGACAAGGAACGCGCGCTGGCGCGCCGCCTGGGCGTGCGCCGCTTCGTCGACGGCTGGCTGCAAACGTATGGCGCCGGCGTACAGCGCCGCCTGGGCAGCAGCGACCAGGTGGGCATGGTCTTGCGCTACGGCGTGGGCACGACGGAATACATGCGCTCGACGGGCGGTTATGCGCTGACCCTGGAATGCGGCCAGCACGCGGACCCGGCCGCGCCGGACGTTGCCTACCGCGCCATCATGAACACCCTCGCCTTCCTCGGCTTCATCGACGCGCCGCAGCCGGAACCGATCGCCGACGCCGACATGGAAGCGCTGAACATGGTTGTCGTACACGACAAGCTCGATGCGGGCGACCGCTTCATCAAGACCTGGTCCAGCTTTGACAAGGTGAAACAGGGCGAGCAGATCGGCGTGCGCGCGGACGGCACGCCCGTGACGGCCGAATTCGACGCCTACATCCTGTTCCCGGACGTCAACGCGCAAGCCAATGCCGAGTGGTATTACCTGGCGCGGGTTGCCGCCAGTTTCTGATTAGTGACCGACGGACTTGGAAAACAAGTTAATCACGAGCACGCCGGCAATGATCAGCCCCAGGCCGATCAAGGCCGGCGTATCGAGGCTTTGCTTGAACCAGAACCAGCCGACGGCGGAAATGAGCACAATGCCCACGCCCGACCAGATCGCATAGACGATGCCGGTAGGAATGACCTTCAAGGTCAGGGACAGGCACCAGAAGGCGATGCTGTAGCCGACCACGGTGATGACACTGGGCCACAAGCGGCTGAAGCCCTCGGAGGCCTTCAAGGCGCTGGTGGCGATCACTTCGGCGACGATGGCGATGGCCAGGTAGAAATACGTCATGGCGAGGCTCATGCTGACCTCCTTTATTGTGGGCTGAGCAGTTTCAAGCCCAGGATGCCGGACACGATCAGGGCGATGCAGGCGATACGCGCGGCGCTGGCCGGTTCGCCCAGCACCATGATGCCGAAGATGGCCGTGCCAACGGTGCCGATGCCCGTCCAGATGGCGTACGCCGTGCCCAGCGGCAAGGTGCGCAAGGCCAGGCCCAGCATCACGACGCTGCCCACCATGGAAACAGCCGTCAGCACGGAAGGCACGAGGCGCGTAAAACCGGCGCTGTATTTGAGGCCGATGGCCCAGCCGATTTCCAGCAAACCCGCCAATACCAGAATGATCCACGCCATGTTTTTCTCCCGAGGCGGCAGGGTCGTCCCCGCCATACAGCCCCCACATCGAGCGGGGTCGTCCCCACAGGAGCAAAGGGAAAAGTATACCATTGGGTGAAAAATCTTGCCCCAAGCACACTATCGCTAGTGCGGCCGCTCTAATCGAAAGTTGCCAAAAAACATGCACTTGGCGGCATAATTGCCGCATCCATTCACTTTCGGGAACAACGATGCTGCTACTGGCCCACATCCTTACCGCCCTCATCCTGCTGCTGCACGTGTATATCGTGCTGCTGGAAACCGTGCTGTTCGATGCGCGCGGACGCAAGGTGTTTGGCCTGTCCAAGGAAAAGGCGGAGATCGTGCGGCCCGCCATGTCGAACCAGGGCTGCTACAACGCCTTTCTGGTCGCCGCGCTGGCGCTGGGCTTTTTTCACCCGGACGCGGCCATCGCTTATGCATTCACCGTGTTCGGCCTGGCCTGCATCGCCGTGGCCGGCGTGTGGGGCGCGGCCACCGTCATGACGCGCATCCTCTATTTGCAAACAGTGCCTGCCGTCATCGCCTTGCTGCTGTTCCACTTCGCCTGATCCCTGCAGGGCGGCCAGCCGGCCGCCCTCCCCCGCTCCATAGCGCCTGCGCATACCTCAAATGGGTGATGTTTCCAAAAAACATGCCCGATACAATTCCTTGTAGCAATAAAAAAGATACCACCAGATACATGGTGGCACATCACAGTCCACAGGGGAAATCATGCAAGCACATCCAACCACCTTTGCCGTAACCTTGCTCGGCTGCCTCATGCTGTCCGCCTGCGGTGGCGGCGGCAGCGACGACACCAGCTCGGGCAGCGGCTCCACCAGCGCCGGCGGCACCAGCGGCACCTCGGCAAACTGCCAGTACAGCAATCTGATCAGCGACGCGGAACGCAAGCAGGCCAGCGCCTGCGGCATCCAGGTATCGGGCAACTACGCGCAGGCGGACTCGGGCTACGACAGCGTCGTTGCCGCCTGCAAGCAGGGGCAGAAAAGCGTTGCCGACACGTACTACAGCGGCACGTACCAGAAAATGGTCGACTATGCGCGCAGCGTGAGCAAGGAACTGGGCTGCGGGCAAAACAATGGCACCACCTTACCCAACAACACCACGGCAAGCAACTACAATTTCTGTGTCAAAAGCACCACCGTCAATGGTAAGCTCAGCTATGAAGGCGCTTGCTACGGCCCCGTCAAGTCGGGCGAAGGCGGCTGCGGCAGCGGCTATAACTACGTGAGCCAGTACAGCAGCCTCAGCACGTGCACGTCCGGCGGCAAAAGCTGGCTGGAATCGCGCTAAGGAAAGGGCGGCCGTTTGTTCCGACCGCCCCTTCCGTTTGTCTTGCCCGTTGCTTGCCGCCATGAGGATCGCCAATGACGCCATCGCTCGCCGTTGCCAGCCAGGCACTGATTACCCTGATCTACGAAGCGGCCACGCGGCATGGCGCCTGGTCGCAATTCCTGGCCGCCCTGGCGCAACAGCTGAAGTCGCACGCTGGCCTGATCTGGGCCAATGATTTCAGCAACCGCTCGGTCGATGTCCAGCTGCCTGGCAGCGGCCTGGCCGCCACCTATGGCTTCGAATCGGACGCCATGGCCAGCTTTGCCAGCTATTACGGCGCGCGCAATGTGTGGCTGGAAGACGCTTCCCTGCACCGCGAAGGCGCCGTTGTCACCGGCTCCATGCTGTTTCCCGACCATTGCCTGAAGAAAACCGAATACTGGACGGACTGGCTGCGTCCGCAAGACATCTTTTATACGGCGGCGGCCATCGTCGAACTGCGCGCCGAGCGCTCCACCAACGTCACCGTGGTGCGCCGCGAACAGGCGGGCGCCTACGACGCGGGCGAGCTGGCGCTGATCCGCAAGCTGATGCCGCATTTGCAAACGGCGTTTGCCCTGCAGCGCAAGCTGCGCCGGCTGGAAGTGCTGTCCCAGAGTTCCACCCAGGTGCTGGAATTACTGCCGTTTGGCGTGCTGCTGCTCGACGCCACGTCGCAACTGCTGTACGCCAACGAACGCGCGCTGGCCATGACGGCTTCGGCACGGCTGCTGCAGCTGCGCGAAGGCGCGCCCCTGTATTGCCCGCGCGAAGCGGACAACGGCGCGCTGCGGCGCATGCTGCATGAGGCCGCGCAAACCGGCACGACGGCGGCAGGCGGCCCCGGCGGCGTGCTCAATCTGAACGGACTGACGGGCGAACAGCTGCGCCTGCGCGTCACGCCCCTGCCCTCCTGGCACAGCCCGTTCGGCTCGGCCAGCGCCATCGCCGTCTTCCTCAGCGACAGCAGCGACCTGATCACCTCGCTGGCGGCCACCCTGCGCAATTTCTATGGCATGACGGTGGCCGAGGCGCGCCTGACGGAAGCGCTCGTCAACGGCTATTCCCTGCAGGAATACGCCGAACGCCAGCGCATCTCCATCCACACGGCGCGCACGCAGATCAAGAGCGCCACCGCCAAGGCCGGCGCCCAGCGCCAGGTGGACCTGGTGCGCATCGTGCTGACAGGTCCGGCCGTGCTGCAGCGCAATCCCCTTCCCGCCTGAATCCTTCAAAAATGCGTGCCGCCAGCACGCTTTTCATTTATATCGTAAGATAGCCATATCGTAAAACAGCGATATTAGAATTGAACAATCACGATATATACATCGCTGGAAAGCGAATTGTATGTTCAGGAGAAACAATATGGATATCGACGCCATCCACAAGGCGCTGGCCAATCCGGTACGCCGGCAGATTTTGCAATGGCTGAAGGAGCCGGAACAGCATTTCCAGGAGCAGGATCACCCGCTGCACCTGGGCGTGTGCGCCGGCCTGATCGACCGGCGCCTGAACCTGTCGCAATCGACGGTGTCGGCGCACCTGGCCAGCTTGCAGAAGGCGGGCCTGATTTCGGCCACCAAGGTGGGCCAATGGAGTTTCTTCAGCCGCAATGAAGCGACCATCCAGGCCTTTCTCGATCACATGCAGCAAGGTTTGTAACAGCAACCCCATCCACATCGCCGCACGCGGCACTCTCGACAGGAAAGACAACCACCATGGCAACTTTATTCGATCCCATCACCATTGGCAGCCTGCAACTGAAAAACCGCATCATCATGGCGCCGCTGACGCGTTCGCGCGCCGGCAATCCGGGCCGCGTGCCCAACGCCCTGATGGCCGAGTACTACACGCAGCGCGCTTCGGCCGGCATGATCATCTCGGAAGCGACGGCCGTCACGCCGCAGGGCGTGGGCTATGCCGACACCCCGGGCATCTGGTCCGAGGAACAGGTGGAAGGCTGGAAACACATCACCAAGGCCGTGCATGACGCGGGTGGCCTGATCGTGCTGCAACTGTGGCACGTGGGCCGCATTTCCGCGCCGCTCTTCCTCGACGGCGACCTGCCCGTGGCGCCCAGCGCCGTCAAGCCGGCCGGCCATGTAAGCCTGGTGCGCCCGCAACAGGAATTCGTCACGCCGCGCGCACTCGATACGGAAGAGATTCCCGGCATCGTGGCGGCCTACCGCCTTGGCGCGGAAAATGCGAAAAAAGCGGGCTTCGACGGCGTGGAAATCCACGGCGCCAATGGTTATTTGCTCGACCAGTTCCTGCAAGACAGCACCAACCTGCGCACCGACAACTATGGCGGCTCAATTGAAAACCGTGCCCGTTTGATGCTGGAAGTGACGGACGCGTGCATCGAAGTATGGGGCGCGGACAAGGTCGGCATGCATCTGGCGCCGCGCCGCGATGCGCACGACATGGGAGACTCCGACCCGCACGCCACCTTCGGCTATGTGGCACGCGAACTGGGCAAGCGCGGCATCGCCTTCATCTGCGCGCGCGAAGCGCTGGGCGACGACCGCCTGGGCCCTTACCTGAAGCAGGAATTCGGCGGCGTGTACATCGCCAACGAGAAAATGGACAAGGCGGCGGCCGAAGCCCTGCTGGCCAAGGGCGAAGCCGATGCCGTCGCCTTTGGCCTGTGGTTCATCGCCAACCCCGACCTACCCATCCGCCTGCACAGCGATGCGCCATTGAACCCGCTGAACCCGGCCACCCTGTACGCACCGGACGCAGCCGGCTACACGGACTACCCGGCGCTGGCGGCCCACGGCTGAACGGCACCCTGAGCAGCAACCAGCGGCTTCCCCCCGGCGGCGGGCGCAACGATACGAACGCAAAGGACTGCGTGACGATCGCGGCGCCCGCCGTTTTTGTCTGTCCTTCAGCGCCATCGGCGCCGTGCCGGCCGGGCCGGACGGCGCGCCTGCACGCTGCTGAAGACACGGCGTATCACCTCGGCCGGCACCGCGTGCTCGCGCAGGTAGGCCGTCGCCACCGTTCGTCCCAGCGCATGATGGAACGCCACGCCGCGCTCGACGAGCTCGGCCATCACTTTGTCCGTTCGGGCATGCTGCCCAGGTACATCATCGATACTGTTTTTCATGCCATGGCTCCTATCGGGTGGATCGACCTTGCATCAAGTTTTGACCACATTGTGCCCATTTAGTGCCCGACACCGTGGCAAAGCATCGTTAAAATAGAGCCCGCAACGGCCCCGACACCGCATGAATAGCGGCCTCGGCTGCTTGTCGCCACCGCCAGCCCCGTATAGAATGCCTGCGCAGAATTTTTGCTTCAAGGAAAATGGCCACCAGCGCCATCCCATTAAGAATAGTGTCACTGAAGGGTATCAATGGACGATTTATTTGTACAAGCGGGCGACTTGCCGACCTGGCACCAGCGCTGCGCGCTGCGCGTGC
This sequence comes from Janthinobacterium sp. OK676, assembly GCF_900103595.1. Taxonomy (NCBI): domain Bacteria; kingdom Pseudomonadati; phylum Pseudomonadota; class Betaproteobacteria; order Burkholderiales; family Oxalobacteraceae; genus Janthinobacterium; species Janthinobacterium sp. OK676. The sequence continues at coordinate 185,803 of NZ_FNHA01000007.1, read as the reverse complement.
TGCAGCTGTTTGGCTGGCGCATGCGCTTTCGCCCCTTGCCGGGGCCGCGCGGCATCGCCGTCGTCTACCCGCACACGTCCAACTGGGATTTCATGGTGGGCCTGTTCGGCAAATGGGCGCTGTCGCTGCCCTTCCGCTGGCTGGCCAAGGACTCGCTGTTCCGCGGCCCGATGGGCAAGGTGCTGCGCTACCTGGGTGGCGAACCGGTCGACCGCAGCACCACCAGCGGCACGATACAGCGCCAGGCCGAACGCATGCTGGCCGCCGACTGGTACTGGCTGGCCATCACGCCGGAAGCGACGCGCAGCTACCGTCCGAACTGGAAAAGCGGCTTTTATCACCTGGCCGTGGCGGCCAAGGTGCCTTTGCTGCTGGTCTACATCGACTATCCGAACAAGGTGCTGGGCGTCGTCGACCATTTGTATTTGACGGGCGACAAGGACGCCGACATGGCCGCCATTGCCGCCGTGTATGCGGGCCACCAGGGCTTGCATCCGGAAAAGGCGGCGCCCATCGTGCTGTCGGAACGCCGCCCTGGGGCCTAAGCAACTCCCATCAGCACCACGCCGGCGGCCGTCAAGGCGACGCCGGCCACGCGCAGCATGCGCTCGGCCAGCACCTGGCCGGTGAAACGTCCCGCACCCAGCAGCACAGCCGAGGCCAGCATGAAGCCGCAGGCGGCCGAGGCGGCCGGCAATTCCTGACCATGCGCATTGCCATGCGCCAAGGCGAACAGGCCCACCAACCCCATGCCGAGCCAGTTCGGCAAGGCCAGCGCCAGCGCGATGGCCAGGCCTACCAGCGCCACCGTGGCGGCGATGCCCGTTTCCAGCCCGGGCACCGTCAAGCCCGCCATGCCGGCCAGCGCGCCGAGCAGCATCATGCCGAGAAATGTGGCGGGCTGGGCCAGGCCGCGGCGCTGCTGGCCGCCCCAGATACCCACGCCCAGCATGGCCAGCAAATGGTCGATGCCCGTGAACGGATGGGCGAAACCGGCCAGAAATCCCGCGCTTTCGCCGTGGCCGGGATGGGCCATGGCGGGCATGGCCAGCAGACACAGGGCAGCCACGGCGGCCGTTCTCTTCATCAGTGTTGCAGTCATTGCAGCTCCTTGCCTGGTTGATCGAGCAAACCTTGCTCGCGGATAAAGTCGATGACCACCTGCACGCCGTCGCCGCTGCGCAGGTTGGTGAACACGAAGGGGCGCTCGCCGCGCATGCGCTTGGCGTCCTGCGCCATCACGTCGAGATTGGCGCCCACGTACGGCGCCAGGTCCGTCTTGTTGATGATCAGCAAATCGGAACGGGTGATGCCGGGCCCGCCCTTGCGCGGGATTTTTTCGCCGCCGGCCACGTCGATCACGTAAATGGTGAGGTCCGACAGTTCCGGGCTGAAAGTGGCGGCCAGATTGTCTCCGCCCGATTCGACGAGGATCAAATCGAGGTTGGGGAAATCCGCCTGCATGCGCGCAATGGCTTCCAGGTTGATCGACGCGTCTTCGCGGATGGCCGTGTGCGGGCAACCGCCCGTCTCCACCCCCATCAGGCGCTCGGCCGGCAAGGCGTCCGCGCGCAGCAGGATTTCCATGTCTTCCTTGGTGTAGATGTCGTTCGTGATGACGGCCATGTCGTAGCGCTCGCGCATGCCCTTGCACAGCATTTCGCACAGGGCCGTCTTGCCCGAGCCGACGGGCCCGCCGATGCCCACGCGCAGCGGATTGGAGGTGATCGAAGTCATGGTATGGTCTCTCGTTGTAGTGTTCAGGAACGGTACAGGCGGCTGTACTGCACTTCATGGCGCATCGACAGCAGCGACAGGCCCGGCGCCCAGTTGCCCATCTCGTCGTCTTGCAAGGTTTGCGCCGTGATGGCCGCCGCTTCCAGGTCCGGCCGCAGCGACAGCAGCAAACGCTGCCCCGCCACCTGCCCCAGCGGCACGGATTTCACGCAGACGAGCACCTGGTTTTCAGCCCACGCAAACAGCATGGCCAGCAGCGCCTCTTCGCGGGGAATGGCCAGCGCCGCCACGGCGCAGGCATAGGCCGTCGGCAGGGCCACTTCCGCCTGTCCCTGCAGCATGTCGATCAAGACGCCGTCGGCCACGCCCAGTTCGGCCAGCAATTTGGTCAGGGAATAGCCCATCTGGATGGTTTCGGCGCGAAATTCCGCCGTGTCGCGCGACGCGATGAAGCGCTCGCTCCAGCGCTGCACGGCGCGCAAATCCTGTTCTTCAAACGCCTGCATCAGCCGCCAGCACAGGGGCGCTTCCCAGCGCGCCACCACCTGCGCCAGATGCTCGGCGATCCAGTTGCGCGCCGTGGCCGCGTCGTGCACCAGGCTAGACTCGAGCGCCGCTTCCAGCCCCTGCGAATAGCTGTAGGCGCCGATCGGCAAGGCCGGGCTGGCGAACTGCAGCAAGTGCAGCAGGGCCGACGCCTGCATCATGCGGCGCCCGGCGCATCACTGGGACGGTGGATCTTCTGCCGCAGCGGCACGGGCGCCAGCAAGTGCTGGCCGTGGCCGTCGTGGTGGCCATGGCCGCCGCCGTACGCGCCCGCCTCGGGCTCGAACGGCGCGCTTTCTTCCGTCACCATCGCCTGCAAGCCTTCCAGCATCTCCTTCAGCACGACGTCCTTGCGGATGCGCAAAAAGCCGTCGCCCACCTGCGCCTGCGTGTGGCGGTTGCCCAGGTGGAAAGCGCAGCGCAGCAGGGTATGCGCATCGGCGCACCGCACCAGGTAGGTCGGCTCGCGCGCGGCGACGATCTGCACCACCTGCCCGCCTGGCCCCGTCATGCGCTCGCCGTCGCGCAGCACCGTGCCGCGCACGGTGAACACGGCCACGTCGCCGCCATTCGACAGCACGGCGCGCAGCCGGCATTTTTCGCGCTGGTCGTAGGGCAGAACCAGTTGCGCGGTGGGTGCCCGCTCATCGTCGGGACCTAATTTGGTATGCAAAGTCAGCATGCTTGTCTCCTGCTTAAAATAGAAAATAGCGCTGCGCCATCGGCAGCACGGCGGCCGCCTCGCACACGAGCAGCTGGCCGTCGGCGCGCACGGCATAGGTTTCCGGGTCCACTTCCATGTGCGGCGTGGCGCCGTTGTGGATCATGTCGTGCTTGCGCAAGCCGCGCATGTTCTTCACGGCGATGACGGATTTGTTCAGTTTCAGCTGGTGGCCGATATCGAGGTCGTAGGCCGCCTGCGACACAAACGTAAACGACTTTTTCAGGCCGCCGCCGAAGGCGCCGAACATCATGCGGTAGTGCACGGGCTGCGGCGTGGGGATCGACGCGTTCGGGTCGCCCATCTGCGCGGCCGCGATCATGCCGCCCTTTAAAATCATCGACGGCTTGACGCCGAAAAAGGCCGGCTTCCACAGCACGATATCGGCGATCTTGCCCGCCTCGATCGAGCCCACCACGTGCGCAATCCCGTGCGTGATGGCCGGGTTGATCGTGTACTTGGCGATGTAGCGCTTGGCGCGGAAATTGTCGCTGCGGGCCGTGTCGGGCGCCAAGGCACCGCGCTGCACCTTCATCTTGTGCGCCGTCTGCCAGGTGCGCATGATCACTTCGCCGACTCGCCCCATCGCTTGCGAGTCGGACGACATCATCGAGATGGCGCCGATGTCGTGCAGGATGTCTTCCGCGGCGATGGTTTCGCGGCGGATGCGCGACTCGGCAAAGGCCACGTCTTCGGCGATGGCCGGGTCCAGGTGGTGGCACACCATCAGCATGTCCAGGTGCTCGTCGAGCGTGTTGACGGTAAATGGGCGCGTCGGGTTGGTCGACGAGGGCAGCACGTTGGCTTGCCCCACGGCGGCGATGATGTCGGGCGCATGGCCGCCGCCCGCCCCTTCCGTGTGGAACGTGTGGATGGTGCGGTCCTTGAAGGCGGCCAGCGTATGCTCGAGAAAACCGCCTTCGTTCAGGGTATCGCTGTGCAGCGCCACCTGGATATCCATGCGGTCCGCGACGGACAGGCAGTTGTCGATGGCGGCCGGCGTGCTGCCCCAGTCTTCGTGCAGTTTCAGGCCGACGGCGCCCGCGCGCACCTGTTCTTCCAGCGGCAGCGGCAAACTCACATTGCCTTTGCCCATGAAGCCCAGGTTCATCGGGAAGGCGTCGGCGGCCGCCAGCATGGCGTGCAAGTGCCACGGCCCCGGCGTGCAGGTGGTGGCGGCCGTACCCACGGCCGGCCCCGTGCCGCCACCCAGCATGGTCGTCACGCCGCTCATCAGCGCTTCCTCGATCTGCTGCGGGCAGATGAAGTGGATGTGCGTGTCGACGCCGCCGGCCGTGACGATCATGCCTTCGCCGGCGATGATCTCGGTGGCGCCGCCAATGGGCAAGGTCACGCCAGGCTGGATGTCGGGGTTGCCCGCCTTGCCGATGCCGAAGATCAGGCCATTTTTCAAGCCGATATCGGCCTTCACGATGCCCCAGTGGTCGAGGATGACGGCATTCGTGATGACGGTATCCATCACCTCGGCCGCGCAGCGCTGCGACTGGCCCATGCCGTCGCGGATCACCTTGCCGCCGCCGAATTTCACCTCTTCGCCGTAGATCGCATAGTCATGCTCGATCTCGATGAACAGTTCCGTGTCGGCCAGGCGGATGCGGTCGCCCTTGGTGGGGCCGAACATTTCGGCATACGCGCTGCGGGGAATACTGGCCATCTCAATCCTTTCCCGGTGGAGTGTCTTGCAGTTCGCCCATCACTTCGCCATTGAAGCCGTACACCTTGCGCTCGCCCGCCAGCGCCACCAGTTCCACGGTGCGCTGCTGGCCCGGTTCGAAGCGCACGGCGGTGCCGGCCGTGATGTTCAGGCGCATGCCGTAGGCGCGCCAGCGCTCGAACGCCAGCGCCGGGTTGACTTCAAAAAAGTGGAAGTGCGAGCCGACCTGGATCGGCCGGTCGCCCCGGTTGGCCACCACCACGGTGGCCGTGGCGCGCCCGGCATTCAAGCTGATTTCGCCTTCTTCCAATTGGTATTCGCCTGGGGTCATGAGGGGCTCCTTCTCAAAAAACTACGGTATCGGGTGGTGCACGGTCACCAGCTTGCTACCATCGGGGAAGGTCGCTTCCACCTGGATGTCGGGGATCATCTCGGCGATGCCGTCCATGACGTCGGCGCGCGAGAGTATCTTCGTGCCGTCCGACATCAGCTGCGCCACCGACTTGCCATCGCGCGCGCCTTCCATGATGGCCGCGCTGATCAGGGCCACCGCTTCCGGATAATTCAACTTCAAGCCGCGCGCCAGGCGCCGTTCGGCCAGCAGCGCGGCCGTAAAAATGAGCAGCTTGTCTTTTTCGCGGGGAGTCAGGTCCATGTTTTTCCTTGTGATTCCTTGCTTGTTCAAGTGTTCCAGATGCGGGGCACGACGGCGTCGCGTCCCAGCATGGCGGGGCGCAGCAGCTGCCAGGCGGCCAGCATGACGCGGCGCGCCGCCTCGCTGTCGCCGCACAGCAGGCGCACCACCACCAGCGATTTCATGTGCGTGGCGCCAAACGCGGCGCCGGCCGGCACGCCGATCCCGCGCACGGCCGCCAGCACGGCGGGCGTAACTTGCGTGCCGACGGCGATCAGGGTGGCGCACACCGTGTGGCCCGCCAATCCCAGCGGGCTGGCCATCAGCGCGCCGCCGGCCGCCAGCACGCCCTGTTCCCACCACAGCAGCTTGCCGCCGCGGCGGATCTGCACCTGCTGATCGATGCTGCCCGTGTTGAAAACTTCACCCGAGGCGCTGCGCCCCAGGCAGACGATGTCGCAGCCGATGTAGCTGGCGTCGGGCGCCAGTTCCACCTCGTGGCGCAGGCGCACGCAGGCCTGGTCGAAGAAAATGCTTTCCTGCGGCAGCCACTCGATGGCCGCGCCGCTACCGGCGCGCAGCACGACGTGCTGGCCCGAGACATGCCCGTTGGCGCGGTACCATTTGGCCGCGCCCGGCGACGTGAGCAAGGCGCGCGCGCCCTCGCCCACTGTGGCGTCGACGGCCAGCTGGTCGCCGCCCACCACGCCGCCGGGCGGGTGGATGATGATGGCGTGGCAGACGGCGTCGCCTTCCGGGTACAGGGGCTTTTGCACGCGCAGGGGGCCGCTGTGCGTGCGCTCGACGAGGCGGCTGACGCCATCGTGAAGCGCAAAACCCAGGCGCAGCTGCGCCTGCCAGGCGCTATGCGTGCTGGCTGGTGAAGGCGTGGCTGGATGGGGTCTGTCTGGCATGCGTGGCAATCGCGTAAATAAGCGATTACCTAAGCAGGATATGTGCCAGCGTCAGGGGAAGGAAACGTGAGAATCGCGCACCGCGCTGCAGCGGACGCACCGGCATGGTGCATCGGCCGCACCGCGGTATTTAGGTCGCGGCCAGGGTGCGCCGTTCGCGCAGCAAGGCCGTGAAGGCATCCGCGGCCAGCGGACGGCTGAAATAATATCCCTGCATTTCATCGCAGCCGTGTTCCGTCAGGAAGTCGACCTGTTCGCGCGTTTCCACGCCTTCGGCGATGACGCGCATGTCCAGGTTGTGCGCCAGCGAGATGACGGAGCGGGCGATGGCCGCGTCGCTGCTGCTGGTGGTGACGTCGTCGACGAAGGATTTGTCGATTTTGAGCACGTCGATGGGAAAGCGTTTCAGGTAACCGAGGCTGGAATAGCCGGTGCCGAAGTCGTCGAGCGAAATGCCCACGCCGATATCCTTCAGGCGCGTGAGGGCCGCCACGGCCTTGTCCGGGTCGCCCATCACCGTGCTTTCCGTGATCTCGATGCCCAGGCAAGCGGGCGCGATGCCGTATTTGCGCAAGGCCGCCTCGACGAAGGGCACCGTGCGGTCCTGCGCGAACTGCTTGCCGGACAGGTTGACGGCCACCTTGATGCTGCCCAGGCCCGCGTCGTGCCAGGCGCGGATTTGCGCGCACACGCTTTCGAGCACCCATTCACCGATGGCCGTGATCAAACCGTATTCCTCGGCCAGCGCGATGAAGAGGCTGGGCGGCACCTTGCCCAGCACGGGGTTATCCCAGCGCAGCAGGGCTTCCGCACCCAGCAAGGCGCCCGTGCGCAAGCACATCTGCGGCTGGTAGTGCACGTCGAATTCATCGCGGCCGATGGCGCCGCGCAGCTGCTGCTGCATGGCCAGGCGGGCGCGGATATCGCTGCCCATGCGCTCCGTGAAGAAGGCGTAATGGTCGCGTCCCATTTCCTTGGCGCGCACGAGGGCCGTGTCGGCGTGGCGCAGCACGTCGTCGAGACTGTCGCCATCGGCCGGGCACATGGCGATGCCGATGCTGGTCGTCAGGGCCAGGCGTTCGCCATCGACGCTCAATTCTTCGCGCAAGCCGGCCAGGATGGTTTGCGCCAGCCCCAGGGTGCGTCCCAGCAGGGCATCGTCCTGCAGCAGGATCTGGAATTCGTCGCCGCCCTGGCGCACCACCGTGTCGCCCTCGCGCACGCAGCCGGACAGGAAACGCGCCACCACTTGCAGCGCCTTGTCGCCGACGGCCTGTCCATGCGAATCGTTGATGTTCTTGAAGCGGTCCAGGTCCAGGCACATCAGCACCACCTGCTGGCCGTCGCGCACGGCGTTCGCGCGCGCCTGTTCGAAGCGCTCGCGCAGCAGCACGCGGTTCGGCAAGCCCGTCAGCGCATCGTGGTAGGAGAGGAAGTCGATCAGGTGCTGCTCGGCCTTGCGCTCGCTGATGTCGAGGAAGACGCCGATGTAGTTGACGACGGCGCCATCGGGGCCGTGCACGGTGGAGGCGCTGAGCAGGCAGGGATAGGTGTCGCCGCTCTTGCGCCGCGTCTGCACCTCACCCGACCAGCAGCCGCTGCTGCGCAAGCCCTGGCGCATGGCCTGCAGCACCGCTTCGCCCGTGTGTTCGGCGTGCAGGCGCAGGATGTCCGTACCCACCACTTCCGGCGCCGCGTAACCGGTGATGCGTGTAAAAGCGGGATTGGCCGTGACGATGACGCCCGATGCATCCGTGATCAGGATGGCGTCCTGCGTCGCTTCGAAGACCTGGCCCGACAGGCGCAGCAACTCTTCATTGGCGCGGCGGATCTGCACTTCGCGCGCCAGGGTGCTGGCCACCTGTTCCAGTTCGGCCGTGCGTTCGGCCACCCTCCGCTCCAGGTTGGCGCGCTCCTGCGCCAGCTGCAGCTGCGCACGCGCCAGGCGCACATGGGCGTCCGTGCGGGCCAGGATTTCCTCGGCCTGGAAGGGCTTGGCGATGAAGTCGACGGCGCCCAGCGCAAAGCCGCGCACCTTGTCGTCCGTGTCGTACTGCGCCGACAGGAAGATCACCGGCACCTGGCGCAGGGACGGTATCTCCTTCAGGCGGCGGCATACTTCAAAGCCGTCGAGGCCGGGCATGCGCACGTCGAGCAGGATCAGCTCCGGCGGGCGCGCCTGGGCCGTCCACAGGGCCAGCTCACCGTTCGGCGCCTGGCGCACGGCATAGCCGGCGCCGCCCAGCAAATCGCTCAACAGCTTCAGCGAAGCCGGCGTATCTTCAACGATCAGTACTTCGCCCTTCGAGTTCACTTCCGAAAAATCGCGGTGCATGTAGCAGTTCTCTCAGCTTTGGATGAGGCGCGGCGCTCGTTTGCCGCGCTGGACAAGACATTTCTTTGCGATGAACTACATACCATCATCATAATCTTTATTGCAATTTAGCACCATCCATCAGCGGCACTTGGGACGTCTTTTCAGCCAATCCGATGTTGTCAGCCCACACTTTTCAGGCATCGGCCAGCACGCCTTCCTGCTCCAGCAAGTCGCACAGCTGACGGTACTGATGCTGGTCGAGCATGGCCTGCAGGGGCGCCAGCAAGGGAGCAGCCGCCGCAGGCAAGGCCGCCAGCAGCTGCGCCACCCTGGCCAGGTTCAATTCGCGCAGCGCCACCAGCAAGGCGGCGCGCTCGTCCCCTGCCAGCAGTTGCAAGTCTTGTGCCCGCAGCGCCGGACGCGCCTCGGGCGCCGGTGCTGCCGGCGGCGGCACGGGCGCCTGTGGCGGCGCTTCGGCCGCCTGCGCGGGTATGCTGAAACGGAAAGTGGCGCCCTGCCCCGGCGTCGATTCCACCGTCAGCTCGCCCTTCATCAGCTGCACGAATTCGCGCGAGATGGCCAGACCCAGTCCCGTGCCATCCTTTGGCCCCGCGCTGTCGGCCTGCACGAAGGGCTCGAAAATGCGCTGCTGGTCTTCCGGGGCGATGCCGATGCCCGTGTCGCAGACGGCGAACGACAGCATCCATTGATCGCCACCGCGCCGTTCGCCGCGCACGCGCAGGGTGACCTCGCCGCCGCCGGCGAACTTGACGGCGTTCGACATCAGGTTCAGCAGCACCTGGCGCAAGCGCGTCGCGTCGAGCAGCACGGCCGGCGGCAGGGCGACGCAATCGAGGCGCAGCGTCATGCCCTGCTGCTCGGCGCGCATGCCCAGCATGTCCATCACTTCCTGCAGCAGGGGCGCCAGCGCCACCACGGCCGTCTGCGCCTGCAGGCGGCCCGCCTCGCCCTTCGACAGTTCGAGGATTTCATTGATCAGGGTAAGCAGATGATTGCCCGAGCGGTGGATGATGGCCAGGTTGCGCTTTTCATCGTCGTGCATGTGGGGCGAGGCGGCCATCAGGCGCGAAAAGCCGATCACGGAATTCAAGGGCGTGCGCAGTTCATGGCTCATGTTCGCCAGGAAGGTGCTCTTCGCGCGGTTCGCCGCCTGCGCCTGGCTGACGGCCACCGACAGGGCGCTCGTGCGCTCGGCCACCAGTTCTTCCAGGTGATGGCGGTGGCGCAGCAGTTCCAGTTCGGCCTCGCGGTGCGCCGTGATGTCGTAGTTCGAGCCCACCAGGCGCATGGGCAGGCCCTGCCCGTCGCGGAAGATCACGGCATCGACCTTGATGTAGCGGATGGCGCCATCGGGCCACAGGATGCGGTATTCGTGCGTAAACGCCTGGCCGGCGCCCAAGGCGGCGCGCAGGGCCTCCTTGGCGGCCGGCACATCGTCGGGCATCAGCGCCGCGCGCCAGATCGCCGCCGGCGCCATGCCGCTGTCCGCATCGGCCTTGAATTGCGCGTACATCTGCTCATCCCACTGCAAGGCGCCGCTGCTGACGCTCCAGTCCCAGATGCCGATGCTGGCCGCGCCCGTGGCCATCTGCACGCGCTCCTCGCTGCGCTGCAAGGCGCGGTAGCGGCTGTCGAGCAGCGCCACCATGTCGCGGATGGAGCGGTACAAGGTGCGCAGCTCGCCCAGGAACCACGCTTTCGGCGGCGTGCCGAATGCTTCGCCCTGCCCTGCCTGGATGCCGGCCGCATATTGGCCGATCGCCTTCAGGGGCTTGAGCATCAGGCACCACATGAGCAGCCAGATGCTGGCCACGAGGATCACGTCGAGCGCCACGATCATGGCGCCGATGCCCAGCGCGCGCTGCCGCAGCTGCGCGTGCAGCAGGGCCGGCGTCGCGTACACGGCCACGCTGCCGATGACTTGTCCGCCCATCGTCACGGGGCGCCGCTGCACCAGCCAGTCGGGCTGCGCGGACAGCGAGGAAAAGCTGCCGATGGCGCCGTCCGCCGTGCGGCGCAAGACCAGCGCCTCCTTGCCGACGCCCGGCGTCAGCGAGCTGGCCACCAGGTCGCGCTTGCCCAGCATGCTGCGCATGATGGCCTGCATCTGCTTTTCATCGAGATTCCACAGGGGCAGTTCGATGGCGACGGCCAGCTGGTCCGCGCTCACGGACAGGCTGCGCTGCAGCTGCTGCCAGCGCTGCTCGCGTTCGGACTGGTAAAACAGCACGGCAAACACGAGCAGCAGCGCGGTGACGACAAAGGTCAGCGCCACGCTGACGGCCAGCACGATGGACACGCCGCCCAGGCGCGCGCCCTTGGATGGGTGAAGCGTCATGCGTCTTCGCCCTGCGGCTCGCTGGCCAGCTGCGCCAGCAAGGCACACAGCGGCTGGTATTGATGCTGTTCCAGCATGGCGGCGACGTGCGCGGCCAGCTGCGGCAGGCTGGTCGCCACGCCGGCCAGCACGATGGCGCTGCGCCGCAAATCGAGGGCTTGCACGGATTCGAGCAGCGCCTGGCGCTCGGCCGCACCCAGCTGTCCCAGCGCCTGCCGCAAGTCGAAGGCGGCGGCCGGCACGCGCGGCGGCATGGCGCCGGTGCGCTGGAAGCGCACGCCCAGCTGCTGCTCCAGCATGGCGAACAGGTGTTCCTGCTCGATCGGCTTGCGCAGGAAGCCGTCGGCGCCGGCGGCCAGCGCCTCCTGCTTTTCTTCCTCGAAGGCGGAGGCGGTCATGATCACCAGGCGCGGCTGCGCCAGCGCCGGCTGCGCGCGCAGCCAGCGCGTCAGCGCCAGGCCGTCCATGTCCGGCATGCGCCAGTCGCTGAGCACGATGTCGTAGCGCTGCGCGGCCAGCATGGCTTGCGCCTGCGCGCCGCCCGCCGCCTCGTCCAGCTGGAAACCCAGCGGCGCCAGCAAGCCGGTCAGCAGCTTGCGGCAGTTGTCGTCATCGTCGACCAGCAGCACCGTGCGACCGCGCTGGGCCGCCGGCAGGCGCGCCACGCGACCCGGCGCCGGCGGCGCGGCGGCAGGGCACTGCACGCAGGGCGCGCGCAAGTCGAAGTGGAACATGGAGCCGGTCCCCAGGACCGATTCGACGCGCAGCTCGCCGCCCATCAGGCGCACGAATTCGCGCGAAATGGTCAGTCCCAGTCCCGTGCCGGCCTGCGCCACGGCGCTGTCGGCCTGCACGAACGGTTCAAAGATGCGTTCCAGGTCGTCTTCCGCGATGCCGCTGCCCGTATCGCGCACGGCAAAGGCCAGCGCCACCTGCCCATCGCTCTCCGCCTGGCAGGCCAGCGACAGGGTCACGCTGCCCTGCTCGATGAACTTGAGCGCGTTCGACAGCAAATTGAGCAGCACCTGGCGCAGCTTGGCGCCATCGAGGCGCACCAGCGGCGGCACGCCGGAACGCTCGAGCCGCAGCGCGATGCCCTGGTCGCCGGAGCGCATGCGCACCATCTCGAGCACCTCGTCGAGCAAGCCGTTCAAGTCGACGGGTCCCGCTTGCAGCTGCATGCGGCCCGCCTCGATTTTCGACAATTCCAGGATATCGTTGATCAGGGTGAGCAAATGATGGCCGGCGCGGTTGATGATGGCCAGGTTATGTTTTTCTTCCTCGAACATGCTGCTCGAATCGGCCATCATCTGCGAAAAGCCGATCACGGAATTCAAGGGCGTGCGCAATTCGTGGCTCATGTTGGCGAGAAAGACGCTTTTTGCGCGGTTCGCCGATTCGGCCTCGGTGACGGCCACCGACAGGGCCGCGGTGCGCTGCTGCACCAGTTCTTCCAGGTGGTCGCGGTAGCCGAGCAATTCCTGCTCGCTTTGCTTGCGCTCGGAAATGTCGACGATGCCGCTGCGCACCAGGCGCCGCCCTTCCATCGGCAGGCGCACCAGCCGCACTTCGCAAGGGAAGATGCTGCCGTCGGCGCGCCGCACATTGCGCTCGACCAGGATGGGTTCACCGAGCATGGCGCGGCGCAGATGTTCTTCCATCATCAGTCCCAGCGGCAGGCCGTCGGGCTGCTCACCCGTGTACAGGTCGAACGGCCCGCGCGCCAGCAGCGCTTCGCGCGACATCCCCAGCATGCGCTGCGCGCTGCTGTTGGCATCGATGAAGCGGTCCTGGTCCAGGTCATACACGACGATGGCTTCGGGCGCATGCTCGACGAGGATGCGGAAGCGCTGCTCGCTTTCGCGCGCATCGCTCTCGGCGCGGCGCAAACGGCGGCGCTGCAGCAGCAAGGCGCTCAGCATGCACGCCATGGCGAGAAACACGGCGCCAGCCGACAGCACGGCGGCGCGGTGTTCATGCCACAGCTGGGGCGGGCGGTTGAAGAACAGGGTATCCGGCGGCAGCCGGCTGATGTCGGCATCCCAGCGCTGCAGCTGCTCCCAGTCATACATGGGCACGGGACGCACCGGCGGCAGCAAGGCACCCGGCGCGGCAGGCGCCTTGCCGGCCAATACGGCCAGCGACATCTGCGCCACCTGCTGCGCGGCCCCTTCGATGTGCAGGATGGAGCCGCCCAAGATGCCCTTGCCCACGTTCGTGTTGTACATGCCGAAGGCAGGCACGTTCGCCAGCCGCGCCAGTTCCCCCGCAAATTGCACGGGGGTGGCGATATTGCCGTCCACGTCGCGGTTGACATTGCCCGTCACCAGCAGCGTATCGGCGGGCAGGTGCGCCACCTTCGCGCGCATCTGCGCCAGGGTCAGGCCGTCGAGATACTCCATGAAAACGATACCCTGCCACGCCTGCGCCGCCTGCTGCATGTTGCGCTTCAAGGCCTGGTCGGCCTCGCTGGCGCCGACGGCCATGACGATGTTTTTGGTTTCAGGGAACAGCGCCATCGCCTGCGCCAGGGTGCCGGAAAAATCGACGTTCGCCTTTTGCTGCCAGATGGCCAGAGGGCTGCCGGCCGGCAAGGCCTTGCCCGAGGTGTTAATCGCCAGCACGGGCACGCCGCGCGCCAGCGGCGCCAGGTCCGACAGCAAAAAATCGAGCGCCGGCTGCTGCATGGCGATGATCAGGTCGGCCTTGCGGCCCATCATCTGGGTGTATCTTAAAAGCAACAAATCACGCATCTCGTTGCGCAGCGCGGGATCACCCTGGGTATTCAGATTCAGGTGCTCGACCATGATGTCTTCGCTGGACAGTCCCGCAGCGGCCAGGGCGGCCACATAGGTGCGCGTGTACGATTCCACGCCGGCGCGGCCGTAATCGTAGGCATTAAGGACCAGCACGCGCTGCCCCCGGTGCGGCGGCGCGGCGCTTGCAGCCAGCGCCGGCGCGGCCGCAGCGGCGCACAGGATCAGCAGCAATGCGCGGCCACAGCGGATCACCGCTGCCCTGCCCATCCCGCCGCCAGGCACATCACGCATCATTCGCCATGCCCATGCTCACTCCCGCCTGTCACCATGTTTCAACTATGCGCCGACTGCTCAGCCACCGACACTTACAAAAACATGATAACGTCAACTGCAGGGGCAAGTCTATTGCTTAGGGCAATCATTTCACAATACCCCCGCTCGCAACGCTGGTCATCGTTACGCGGCGGTGCCGCTGATGCCGAACAATTCCAGCTTCAGCCCTTTTATGCCGGACGGCACATAAATCGCAATCGCCTGTGCCTTGATCATGCTGTCATAGATACTGCCCTTGTTGTCGATCGAAAAATAATACGTATTGGGCCGTACCGGCACTTCAGCGGGAACCTGGGCCATATGGCGCAATTCTGCACCAGGCAGCGCCCGGCCCAGTAACAGTTCGATATTGTCAGGAGAAGATATCTTGAACTGCAACGGCACCGTGGCGACCAGTTCCAGTGCCGGCATATCGGCATTTACCGCAAGACAGAGTTCGGTCTGACGGTCAATCCGCGCAGCATCGAGCAAACCGTGATAGTGGGTGTTTTGTTGCGTGTCGTTGGACAGCGCAATGGGGAAGTAGCGCGACAGGAGCACAGTATCGATCAGGTCGCGAATGATGCCATCGAGCTTGCCGAAACCGGGGCCCGCGTCATCATGACAATACGCCGGCAAGTCGCTCAGCGTGTATTTTTTCGAAAACGTCATCAAGCCACCGGCCAGTGCCATCAATTTTTCAAACAGATACACGGGATGATGGTGCCGGTAACTGGCGCAATGACCGAGCGTGGCGCTGGCCGTGCTCAAGGTATTGAGCATCCAGAACGAGGAGACATCTCCGCCGTGAAACTCAACCGTATTCTTACCGGGCTGACGGTGGCGACTGTACAGCGCCTCAATTTTCGCGCCCAAGCGGTCGATCAGCGAATCGAGCATGTTCTGCAGCGAAGACTCGGCGCTGATGGTCAGGCCAGGCGGAATGAAGGAGGCATCGATTTCAAAGCTGCCATTGCCAGCGCGGTACAAACGGATCACCGGGATGGCAAGATAATCATGGAGCGGATCCAGTTGCGACAGCAGATACACGCGCTTCTTCAGGTAAGCCACATCGATGCTGACTGCCTCGCTGTACAGATCCGGGGTTTCGATATCCGCCTGGGCATAGCGCGCGCCTGCAGAGCTCACATTCCCGCCATGCGCCTGCAGCACCGGCAGCGCGGCATAAAAAGTAAAACTATGTTCGCTGGAAGGCAGTTTGGACAGGTCTACAGCACTGGGCAATACATCGCCAAGCGGCGCTTCGAAGAGCTCTCCATCCTGGAAGACGAGCGACATGGCGTCCGCCCGCAGGCTATTGTTGGCCAGTGCGTCCGCATTCCAGCGGATGCCATGCACACCCCATAAATGCGGATTGATGAGTGAGGCCAGACGTTGCAGGCGCGCTTCATGGTAGCGGTCCAGCTGCTGGAATTGCTGGGGACCGATGGCCAGCCCCTCGGACCACAGTAATTTGGATGGCAATGTCATTGCATTCTCCATGTTGATCGTTGGAATCATGCTGCCTTGCCAGTGTGAGGTTGCCAGTTTGAAAGTTCTTGATGTTGCGCAGCAACCCTGCGCAATTGTTGCGCAAACGCAATTTACCTCTGAGCAAACGCTCGGATACTGGCCATTCCGCGTGAAGACACAGGAAAAGAGAGATGGAGGACTTGCTGCCGTATTTCGAACGCGAGCTGGTGATGCTGCGGCGACATTGCCGTGAGTTTGCCGAACGCTACCCGAGAATCGCCGGCAAATTGCACATGTCGGGCGAGTCTTGCGAGGATCCGCACGTCGAACACTTGATCGAATCGGTGGCCATGCTGGCGGCACGCATCTCGAAACGGCTCGACGACGACTATCCGCAATTTACCGAAGCCCTGTTCGAAGCCCTGTTCCCGCATTATCTGCGTCCCTTTCCATCGTGTACCATCGTGCATCAGCCCGCCCCAGCGGCTGGAGCGGGTGTATTGCACCTGCCTGCGGGCAGTGAAATGGACGCCACGCCGGTGCGCGGCGTGCGCTGCCGCTTCAAGACTGCCTACGGCATCACGACGGGAGCATCGGTACTGGAAAGTGCGGTGTTCGATGCGATGATCAAGCCGCCGGCAGGCGTACGTCTGCCGGCATCCGCCAGTTCCTCGCTGAACATCGGCATCCGGCATCTCGACACAGCGCCCGCGTCACTGCGCGTTTTCATCGATGGCGAAGCTTCTTTTTCCGCCGCCTTGCGCGATGCCCTGTTCATGCATGCGGTCTGCGCTTTTGTGTCCATCGACGCGGTGCAATGGATGACCTTGCCCGTCGTGCCGTTGATGCCCGTCGGCTTCGGCGACACGGATGCCTTGATACCTTTCGGTGCCCGTTCGCAGCCGGCCTACCGCATCCTGAGCGAGTATTTTGCATATCCGGAAAAATTCAATTTCTTCGACATCGATATCGCGGCGCTGAGTGCCGCGCTGCCGCCTGCTTGCCAGCGCTTTACCCTGCATCTGTGCATGGCCGGTTTGCGACCCGATTCCGCTGCGGCGCGCATGTTGTCCAGCATTTCCAGCGACAACTTAAGGCTGGGCTGCAGTCCGGCGGTCAATCTTTTCCGCCAGGAAGGCGTACCGATCGCCGTCACACGGCAGAAAACCGACTATTCCGTGCTGGCCCATGCTACCCATGCCCATGGTTACGAAGTCGTCACTGTCGACGCGGCGCGCTTATTGCGCCAACGCGGAGGGGAAAGCACGCTGACCGAATTTCGCCCGCTGTACAGCCTGCGCCATGGCGAAGGTGCGGCGCAACAAGGCCACTACTGGGTCGTGCGCCACGATACGGATTTAGCCATGAAAAGTCCCGGCCATGAAAAGAAAATCACGCTGGTCGATAGCGACTTCAATCCCCTTATCCACGAAAAAGCCAGCTTGTCGCTGTCGCTGACATGCAGTAACCGCGATCTTCCCCTGGCGCTCAAATACGGTCAGCCGCAAGGAGACTTGCAACCGTGCGGCGGCGGACCCGCACTGCACATGCTGCGACGACCCAGCCAGCCGCGACGCTTTTCGCCGGGCGCGGGCCTGCACTGGCGCCTGATTTCGCACCTGACATTGAATCATCACGCGCTGGTCCAGGAAGGCCTGCCGGCGCTGCGTGAACTGCTGACACTGTATGACTTGTCTCAATCGGCAAGCTCGCAACGCCAGATCCACGGTATCGTCGCGCTCGCGCACTCGCCGACCACGGCATGGCTGCGGCACAAGCGCGGTACCTCGATGGCGCATGGCGTGGAAGTGCGCATCACGCTGGACGAAGAAGCGTTCGTCGGCACCAGCATGCACCTGTTTGTGCAGGTGATCGATCACTTCCTTGGGCTGTATGTGCAAATCAACAGTTTCATCGAGCTGGTGGTGCTGTCAGGGCAAAGCGGAGAGGAGCTGATCCGATGCAAACCAAGAAGCGGCCTGCAGAATCTGGTGTAGTACAACACTTGCTGGCCGAGCCGTACCGCTACCAGTTCGTGCAGGCGGTGCGTATTCTGCTGTGCTGGCTACGCCAGCAGAACGTGTCCCATGCGAAAGCCTTAGGCCAGGTGTTGCGCTTCAAGAATAGCCTGTCCTTGAGTTTTCCTGCCAGTGAAATCGAACAGCTCTCGCTCGACGACAATGAACAGCTGACCTTGACACCCACGTTCATGCGTTTTCTGGGCGTCGGCGGCACCTTGCCCCTGCACCACTCGGAACGCATCGCCGCCTACCGCTTTTCGAGCAAAGACGCTGGCGTCTCGGCCTTTCTCGATATCTTTTCGCACCGCATGGTCGCACTGTATTACCAGGCGTGGGAAAAGTATCGACTGGAAGCCACGCTCCAGACCCAGACAAGGGATGCGCAACTGCCATTGCTGATGGCACTGGCCGGCGTGCGGCGCAATGCGCTGCCGCCGAGCGGAGAAACTGATGCCGTGACGCAGCACGTCGCGGCCTGGTACGCGGGTCTGCTGCGCTGCCGCCCCGTCTCCGCGCAAGCGATCGGCCCCGCGCTGGCCGAGTACTGCGGCGTCCCCGTCACCGTGCAGCAATTTGTCGGTGGCTGGGACTATCTGGAAAAAAACCGGCGCAGCCTGTTGGGCAGTGTCAACTTTACCCTGGCGCGCGGTGCAACGCTTGGCCTGCGGCTGTGGCGCCAGGACATGCGCGTCTGCCTGCATATCGGCCCGCTGGATCCCGCTGGCCTGCAACGCTTCCTGCCGCGCAGCACGGGCGCGGCGGCACTGGCAAAGATGCTGATGCTGTTTGGCGTACAGGACTTGCAATATGAAGTACGACTGATATTGAGTCCGCCATGTATTACCCCCCTGCTCCTGAGTTCCAACCCTTCAGAAAGACGGTGCCTGGGATGGACGACGTTCTTGCAGACAGCACAAGGCAAGGTGCGCGGCGCCGAAGTGCGTTATTTGCTGCCACTGGCTTGAGCAGTTCCTATCTGGAAAGCGAGGCAAACATGAAACATGCGGGACGCGGCGTCATCCGGCTCGGAGACGCAACCGATCACGGCGGCAAGGTCACCAGCGCCTCATCCGGCAGCACCGTGATGGGCAAGACAGCGGCACTGGCCGATGACACCACATTCTGCCCCAAGTGCAAGGGCAATTTTCCGATCATGCCGGATGGCGCCGGCGCAAGACACATGGGCAAGCCGTACGCCTATGACGGCGACGCCACCGCCTGCGGCGCCCACCTGATCACATCTTTGTAACGGAGGCAGGCCATGCATGCAAGCATCCAGGCGGCACTCTCGGCCTTCGACCTCGCCGCACAAGAACGGCGCCTGCTGAAGATCGAGTTCCCCCATGAAGATGGGCCTGCCGGCGCCATCCTGCTGGTCAATTCGCTCACCGCCAGGGAAGAGGTATCGCGCGACTTCCGTTTCGAGGCCGAATTGCTGTCCGATGACGCGCATATTGCGCTCAAGGCCATGATGGGCCGCATGGTGAGCATTTCCATGGTGCGCGACGATGGCACGCTGCGCTACTTTAACGGCTATGTGGGCGAGTTTTGCCTGCTGCGCGCCGATGGCGGCTTTGCGTGGTACCGCATGGTGCTGCAACCGTGGCTGGCCTTTGCCCGGCTGCGCCAGGACAACGTGTCCTTTCATGGCCAAAGCGTGATGCAGCTGACCGAAACGACGTTTGCCCACTACGAACAGCGCGACTGGAAAACCAGCATCCATGGCGACGATCCGCAAATCACCTGCGCCAACCAGCACAACGAAACCGACTACAACCACCTGCACCGGCGCTGGGAAGCGCTGGGCTGGCATTACTGGTACGAGCATCGCGCCGATGGCCATACGTTGTGGCTCGCGGACAATACCACCTTGGCTGACATGATCGCCACGGCGGCCGGCGACGGCGCCATGCGTTTTCACTCCGAGTCGGGTTCCATGGAAGACGATGGCTTGCGACAGTGGCAAGCCGTGCGCCGGATCGGCTCCGGGCAGCTGACCTTGGCCAGTTTCGACTATAAAAATCCGCAGCCACGCCTTGCCAGCGGCTACTCCCTGAACCGCCAGGGCGATGTATTTGCCCACGAACTGTACGAAAACACGGGTGCCTATGGCTACAAGAATGTCGATGATGGGGAAGCTCTGGCACAACGCCGCATGGAAGAAAGCGACCATCTGCGCCAGTATTTCGAGGCGGCCGGCAATCACCGTGGCGCACAGCCCGGCCTTTGCTTCCGGCTCGACGGCCATTTCAGCGCCGAGGAAAAACGCTGTCAGCCTGGTGAAGAGCGCCCGGACAGTATCGCCGGACGCGAATACCTGATCCTGTCAGTCGAGCATCGCGCCAGCAATAATTATCAGGTCGGCCCGAACGCCCCCTCCCACTACGTCAACAATATGCTGTGCGTGCGCCGGGACATCCGTTGGCGGCCGGGCCGTGGCTACAACAGCACGCCATGCATCGTTGCCGGCGTGCAGACGGCACTGGTGGTCGGGCCGGTCGGGGAGGAAATCCATACCGATGCGCTGGGACGCATCCGCCTGCAATTTCACTGGGACCGCCTGGGGACATTCGATGAGCGCAGCTCGCCATGGATACGGGTCATGATGCCGATGGCAGGCCCGCAAATGGGACAAATCGCCTTGCCCCGTGTAGGCCAGGAAGTCGTCGTGCAATTCCAGGACGGCAATATCGACCATCCCATCGTCATCGGCGTGGTCTACAACAGCGCCAATCCGCCGCCGTGGCAGCTGCCGCAGCAGCGTGCCCTGTCCGGCTTGCGCAGCCGCGAGCTGGGCGCCCGCAGCGCCAACCATCTCGTGCTCGACGATACCAAGGGGGCGATCCAGGCACAACTGCGCAGCGAGCACCACGATAGCCGGCTTTCGTTGGGCAACATCACCCGCATCGACGACCATGCCGGCCGCAAGGAAGCACGCGGTGTGGGCTTTGAATTGGCCAGCAACGCCTGGGGCGCCCTGCGCGCAGCCAAGGGCATGCTGATCACCACCGAAACATCAACTGGAACGGGATTAGTCAAACAGCTCGACGAAACACAAGCCCGCCTGGCGCAGGCACGCCAACTGCAGCAAGGCTTGGCCGGCATGGCCGTTGATGCGGGGGCGCAAGACAGCGCCGCACAACAGGGCGCCGTGGCCGATTCCATCCAGCGGCAAAACACTGCCATCAAGGGCGCCGGCGGCGATTTCCCGGAGCTGTCCGAAGCGCATCTGCTGCTGGCCAGTCCGGCCGGCATCGAGTTGAGCACGGCCCAGTCCATGCACCTGGCCGCCAGCGAGCATGTGGCGCTCAGCAGCAGCAAGCATGTTTCACTCGCCAGCGGCGACAGCATGTTTGCCAGCATCGCCAAGACCTTCAGCCTGTTCGTGCACAAGGCAGGCATGAAACTGATCGCGGCCAGCGGCAAGGTGTCCATCCAGGCGCAAAGCGACGAGGTGGAAATCCTCGCCCAGAAAGTCTTGTCGCTGATCAGCGAGGCGGACTGGGTCAACATCAAGGGCAAGAAAGGCATACGCCTGCACGGCGCCAACCATATGCTGGAAATCAGCGACAAGGTGCAGTTTTTCACCTCATCCCCCGTACTCTTCAACGGCAACCTGGAAACCCTGGCGCCGAAGAGCGTGTCGCAGGAATTTAATGAACGGCCACACAGCAGTTTTGATCAGGAAGTGTTGCTGGTGAACGCCGACGATACGCCAGCCGTTGGCGTTGCTTTTGAACTCCTGCGCGATGACGGCAACATGGCCGGCAAAAGCGCGGAAGACGGTTCCACGCAACTACAGAAATCCACCGGCATGGACAGCTACATCATTCGCTATAAGGGAGAACTGCCATGAGCAAATGTGATGACTTGAATAACCGCGGCAATCATCCTGCGAAGTTTGGTCAAGGCGTGGGAGGCTGGGCGGAACTCGCCGTTTCGATGACGGAAACAAAAGATACCGCCCGACACGACGTCACTGTGCCGCCAGGCAAGGTAATTCCTGTTATTTTCCTGCCAGGCGTGATGGGCAGCAATCTAAGGATGAGCAAGGTTCGCCAGGAAGAATTGCACCGTCTAGACAATCGGGCCTGGCGGCCAGACGATATGATGGGTGCGGGAGGCAAGGCCGCTGTCCTCACAAGCAATGGCCTGGGTGGCTGGTTCAAAGATGCATCGCCACGGCAGCGTCAATTAGTGTTTGACCCCACTGAAACCGAAGTCGAGTACTACCACTATACGGAAAGCAACAGCCGCTTCGATCCCGATGGTGCGGAAACCAAAGCTGCAGATGCACGGCATCAAAATGTGCCAGACAGCTTTACCCCCATTCCTCCTTTGATGGGAACGAAC
The DNA here is from genome assembly GCF_900103595.1 of Janthinobacterium sp. OK676. Lineage (NCBI taxonomy): Bacteria > Pseudomonadati > Pseudomonadota > Betaproteobacteria > Burkholderiales > Oxalobacteraceae > Janthinobacterium > Janthinobacterium sp. OK676. The sequence continues at coordinate 163,982 of NZ_FNHA01000007.1, read as the reverse complement.
AGGATAGCGACAACATCACGCCCGATTCAAGGCAAAGCCTGTTCGTATCAAAGCCCAGCACAAATAGCTCGTTGGCGAGGATGGAGTGAAGTGTTATTTGCAGGTGCGTACGGAACAATGTTACGAACAGCCGAATTGCATCTCAATAACATGATTTCCGACGGCAAGCCACATCCTGTCTGGCGTCAAACAAGTGGCCTTGGCGCACTGCTTTTGCAAGACCCAACAAATTTTGGCGCGTCATCTGGCAAAGCCATTACCGTCAGCGATTTAAAGAAAATTTCTCCTTGCTGGTACCCAGTGCATGCGATGGGCTACAACTTTATCAAGAGCAATGGGGTATCCGCCGTCACTATTGCAGAGCGACTACGCGGCCTGGTCAAAGGCTACCAGCAACGCGGATTCAAATGTAACGAAGTCATCATCGTCACACATAGCATGGGGGGCTTGCTGGCCCGGGCATTGATACACCCCAGCTATGGAAAGATGCTTGATGATAAAGATGTGAAAATCCTGGGCATTTATCACAATGTGATGCCAACCATTGGAGCCGCAGGGGCGTATAAACGCATGCGTTTTGGCTTTCAGGAAAGAGAAGGTTCTATAGCAGAAATAGAAGCCAAAATTCTGGGCATCGACGGTATGCATGCTACCGCCATTCTGGCTAACGCACCAGCGCCACTGGAAATGTTGCCAGGTGCGGCATATGGCCAGAATTGGCTGAAAATTGTGGATGCACAGGATAAAGTTTTATGGAGCTGGCCTCGCGATAAGGCCACTGCACTGGAAAGCATTTACCTTCAACCCGCCAATGCATGGTGGAGGCTAATCAACCCAAAATGGGTAAACCCCGCCGACCTCCCTCGTGAAAAAGGTGGAGGTATAGAAGAAACAATGAAGCGCTTAAGAAAATCCTCAGAATTTTTATCATCCATAGAGAAAACGTTTCACCCAAACACTTATGCAAGCTATTGCGCATCGAGGAATTTTTTAAGTTATGGCGATGTCGTATTTAAATTAATTGACGGCCTTCACAGCGGCTCCAACGATCCATGGAATAAATTTGAACCGCTACCTGAAAAATGGAAGTTACTTGAAGATGATTGCAAGGGGCAACTCCTCGTCCAGGCCGGAGGAAAAAACTTAAAATTAAAGCTACAGTCAGCCAGTGCACGCGGTGATGGGACGGTACCGTCAGACCGTTCTGCAAGGCACATCACAGGCACACTTTTCGTACATGGCATGGCGGAAGCGAACGGTTATGACCACCAGAACAGTTATGCCGATACAAATGTAATGGCATCCATGCTGTATTCCATCGTACAAATTGCCAAGACGGCAAAATGGGATTAAGCCATGAATAATAACATAAAGAAAACAATTTTTCTCACGATTACATTTATTGCGATGGTATTTCTATCCGCCTATGCGAAAAAAAATTCAGCCAAGGAGATCATCATGCCTGAAAATTTCAAGCTCAGCAAACGCTTGGATGCGCTATTTTTAAAAACAAAAATTGTATGCTTCGGACGCTATGCCCTAGAGGTTCCGCAAGAAGCACAACTCATATCAGGAGGGACAACAATTCTTTCAGAAATTAAAACCATACCAGGCGGAACAACAGAAAAAAACGAACGAATAGCAGAAGAAATTGAAAAAATAAAAAAAAATGACCCAACCTCTGAAATTATATATGATGGAAAAGGGCCTATAGAAAATAGCTGGCAACTTCAATATTACGATGGGAAATTTTCCAAGGAAGATGGCGATCTATTCTTCAAGACCTACGCCATAAAAGGAAACCACATATTTATTCTTGACGGATCAAAAAGAAAAGATGAAACAATAGCAGACTCCAAACGAAATCAAATGGTCCGCGCCAATAACTTACGTCTGCGCGATGAAAATGAAGTTCCCAAGGAACCTGGCTATTGCGTAAAAAATGGTTTCATGAGCGACGACAAGTATGACAATCAAGAAATGGCGGACGCAGGTCTATATTTTCCCAGCCTGCCAGACGTGACATTTTCCATCACTGCGAACAAAGACGCCTACGGTGATTATCCTCCTGCTGAATATGACGCAAAAGTACGCGGGAAATTATCATTGCTTGCTCGTATCCAGGAAGCAAAAGACCAGCAAGGCAAGAACTACCCTCCTCGCACGCTGCTACGCGAAGGCAAGCGTGACGTGCAGCACTGGCATGGCGAGGAATCGTTGATACGGCGTACCGATGGCGTGCATGATTTTGAATGGACGCTGGTGGGTACGCCGCGCGATATCGCCTATCCAGCGGTATTGGAAGCATCCATGTACACCAAAGTCGCCCACAACATGGTCGGCGCCGCCGAAGCCGCGTCGCTGACGGACGAAGAGGCCATCGCCTTGTGGGACAAGCTGCTGTCGGGCTTGAAGTTCCGGGTGAAAGTGCCGGGTGCGCCGCCGGGCTCGTACTACATCGATCCGGACAAGCCGGCACAGTGACGGCTGGATAAGCTCAGGCTGGCGCCATGCCAGCCATTGCGCTAGCATGCTCCTTTTGCCTGGAAAGCTTCCATGCCCATCACCCTGCGCCCCGCCCTGCCCCTTGACATCGACGCCCTGTGGGCCCTGCGCACGGTGGCCGTGCGCGGCAGTTGCGCGACGCATTATGCGCCGGAGCAAATTGCTGTGTGGACGGCCTCGCCCGTGCCGGACGCATATGCCGCCATGCTGGTTGCGGGTAGCGGCATTGTGGCGATGCAGGACGAGGCCATTGCCGGCTACGCCATGCTGGATGTAGATAAACATGAAGTAGACGCTGTCTTTGTCGATCCCGCGCGCGCGGGACTCGGCATCGGCAAGCGCCTGCTGGCGGCGTTGGAAGACCTGGCGCGCGGGCGCGGCATTGCTCGCCTGCACCTGTCCGCGTCGCTGAACGCCGTGCCGTTTTACGCGTCGGCCGGCTTTACGGCCTTGCGCGAGGAAGCGTATGCACACCCCAGCGGCATCAGCCTGGCCAGCGTGGCGATGGAAAAGGCGCTGGCGGCGGCCTGAGCCGTCAATCGTCTGCCGCAGCCGCTTCGGACTCGGCCAAGCATTGCTGCAGCTTCGCGATCAGGGCACGCACTTCGTCGTCGCCCAGGTCCAGCGGGTCGCCCTGCGCGCCCACGGCGATCAGGCAGATGGCCGAGCCGTCGTACCAGGCGTCCAGGCGTTCCTTATCCTCATTCATATTGCTCTGACTCATGTTGCAAATCTCTCAGTAAATCAGCAGGCACCGCGATGCTGGCGCTGCCTTGCGGCACGGGAAACACGGAAGCCAGCTGGTCAATACTCATCATGCCAGGCAGCCATTTATGCAAAAAATCGCCGAGCGCGATGGCGCACGGCTGGAAATCCGCCCAGTCGCCGCTGGCGCACGCTTGCGCGTATGCGGCTTCCGGCCAGAACGGGATGGCGACGTGGCCATGGGCTTGCGCCGTAGCCCAGCCAGCATGGTACAAGCCCCACACTTCTTGTGTATCGGTGACCTTGCGCACGCAATAGTCGTAGCGCTGCTGCGCCGGCAACTGCATCACCTGTTTGATTTTTTCAGGATGCACGGTTTCCCCCTACCCCGTCCCAGACCCGTAACTCCGGCCCGCACCAGCCCGTCACCATGTCGAGGGCGTCCAGTATCGCGTCTTCCAGCGGCCCCTCTTGTGTGGCGAGACGCAGTTCCTGCAGCAAACTGGCCACTTGCGCCGCCGTCACGCCGCTGGCGTGGTAGCGCAGCAGGATGGTGCGCAGCGTCAATAAACCTGCCCTGGCGTCCAGCGCGGCCAGCAAATCCCTGTCGATGTCGGCAATGATGGTTTGCAGCATCAATCCGCCTCCCACGCGATGGCGTCCGGCCGCGCGCCGCCTGTCCTGAAAAACGCGAGGAAGGCACGCTGGCATTGTTCCACCTCCACGCACCACGCTTCCGGATACACGTCCACCTGGCCATTGGCCAGCAGGTAGCTGCATTCGCCCGTTTCCTCTTCGTCTCCCAAGGAGTGAAAACTCAGGTCGTCCTGTCCCGACAGATACATCAGCCAGGCATTTCCGCCATTGCGCAGCATGCACAGGGCCGGGCCCTGCTCCGCATCCGTGGCCATGGTCAGCCACAGCTCGCACTGGGCCAGCGCACGCGCTTCCAGCAACGCCTGTTCCAGCGCAGCGACGGTGTCAACAACACGCGCTTCGCCATGCAGATTCAATTCCATCGTCATGCTTTTTCTCCGCTCAGGTCATCCATGGCCAGCGCCGTGCTCAGGTACAGCTTGCCGCTCAGGTCGTGCAGCAGGCTGCTCTGGCGCAGGCGGTCCATCACGGGACCCTTTACTTCGGCCAGGTTCAGGCTGATGCCGCGCTTGGCCAGCGTGCTGTTGAGTTCGATCAAGCCCAGCAAGGCCGTGCTGTCGATCTGGTTGACGGCCGACAGCACCAGCACCAGGTGGCGCGCCGTCGGGTGTCCCCGCAGCTCGTCCTCCACCCTCTCCGTGACGGCTTCGACGTTGCCGAAGAACAGGCCCGCATCGATGCGCAGCAGCAAGACGTCCGGCAAGGTTTGCGCTTCATAGCGCTCCACGTTGCGGAAGTGCTCGCTGTTCGGAATACGCCCCAGCACGGCGATGTGCGGGCGGCTGGCGCGCCAGATCAGGGTGCCCATCGACAGCAGCACGCCGATCACGACGCCAGCTTCCACGCCCAGCACCAGCACGCCGGCCGTCGTCGCCAGCAGGGCCAGCGCATCGCTGCGGTCGTAGCGCCACGACAGTTTCAAGGTGTCCCAGTCCAGCAGGCTGCTGACGGCAAAGATGATGGTGGCCGCCAGCACGGGCAGCGGCAACAGGGCCAGCCAGCCCGTGGGCGCCACCAGCGCCAGCGCCAGTAGCCCCGCCGTGATGATGCTGGCCAGCGGCGTGTTGGCGCCCGCCTGGAAATTGACGGCCGAGCGCGAAATCGAGCCAGTGACGGGGAAGCCGCCCGACAGCGCACTGGCCACGTTGGCCGCGCCCAGGCCCAGCAGTTCGCGGTTCGTGTGCAGCTTTTCACCGCGCTTTTGCGCCAGGGTCTGGGCGGCGGACATGCTCATCAAGAAGATGATGAAGGCGATCAGCAGCGCCGGCGACAGCAAGGTGCGCCAGTGGGCGCTCGAGGTGGCCAGGTTCAGGCCGGGCAAGCCGCTGGGCACGTGACCCGTCGTCTGCACGCCCATCGCTTCCAGGCCTCCATAAGCGACCAGCGCGATGCCGGCCAGCACCAGCGCCATCGGCGCCAGGCGCGCGCCCACGTCGGCCGCCACCTTGCCCAGGCCGCAGCGTTGCAGCAGGCGCGACAGATAGCGCTTGGCCAGCCACAGGAACAGCAGGCCGGACAGTCCCAGCACGAGGCTGGGCGTATGCCAATGGGGCCAGGTGGCGCCCAGGAGCGGCGTGATCTGCCCCAAGATGATCAGGATCGCGGCGCCATTGCTGAAACCGCTGATCACGGGGCGTGATAAAAAACTGGCCATGAAGCCCAGGCGCAGCACGCCGCACAGCAGCAGGACGAGGCCGCTGATGAAGGCCAGCTGGGCGGCCAGCACGATGTACAGGGAGGAGCCGGGGTCGGCCAGCGGCGCCAGGGCGGCGGCCGTCATCAGCGAAACGATGGCCATCGGGCCCACCGATTGCGTCATGCTGCTGCCGAACAAGGCGTACAGCACGGGCGGCAGGATGCTGGCGTAGATGCCCACCACGGGCGGCAAACCCGCCACCAGGGCGTAGGCCATGCCTTGCGGCACCATCATCATGGCGACGACGATACCGGCAGTGATGTCTCCGGCCAACAGAGGACGCCGGTATTGCCTGAGCCAGAGCAGCATGGATGATCCCAAAATCTGAAAACCGAAGCCTATCATGCGACGAGGCCGGCTGACAGGGGGACGTGCTTACTCTTGCAGCAATTGCGCCTTCACGGCGTCGAGGATTTCCGCCGATAACACCTCGTCATCGACGCAGCGCGCCAGCACCATGGCGCCCACCATGGCGGCAAACGTCGAAATGGCCTGCTGACGTCGCGCTTCCGGTGCGCCTTCGGGCATCAAACCTTGCAGCAAGGCGAACTGCTGTTGCGTCGCCTTCGTAAACACGGGACGCGCGCCGGGCGACATGCGCGCCGCATCGACGCCCATGGCAGCCGCCGGGCAGCCGCCGCCGGGGTGGTCGCGGTGCCGGGTGGTCAGGTAGTTGTCGATAATCGCCGGCAGCGCCCGCTGCGGGTCGCTGGCGACTTTTGCCCGCCAGCCATCCAGGGATTTCTCCAGGGCATGCTGGCACGCCTCGATCATCAAGTCTTCCTTGGACGCGAAATGGCCATAGAAGCCGCCATGCGTGAGGCCCGCGTTTTTCATCAGGTCGGCCACGCCGATACCGTCGTAACCCTTTTCGCGGAACAATTTGGCCGCCACCTCCACGATGCGCTCGCGGTTCAGCGCCGCCTGCTCCCTGCTTACTTTCATGCTGCCCTCCTACATTTATGTCAACCATCATATAACTTTGCGCCCGTTTGCGCCACTCTGTTAGCAAGCGCACCGTTTGATGCGCATGCCGCGCCGATACTGGACCTTCGTTTACAAGGAGGCCAGCATGAACGAGAACAAGGACCAGTCCGCCGGTAATTTGCAGCGCACCATCCAACATGAGCAGGATCAGCACGACAGGCAGCGCGACGCCGCCAAGCCAGGCAAGGAAAGCAAGCAGCCCGTGCAGACGGGCCGCGACAGCCAGCCTGTCCCGCCCCTGCCCGCCCAGCATCTGGACAAGCCGGGCATCGAAGGACAGATGCAGCTCAGACCCCGCTTCCTGGCGCCCGACTACTGCGGCAGCGGCAAGCTGGCCGGCATGGTGGCCGTCATCACGGGCGGCGATTCGGGCATCGGCCGCGCCGTGGCCGTGCTGTACGCGCGCGAAGGGGCCGATGTCGCCATCATTTACCTGAACGAGCATGAAGACGCCCACGAAACCCGCCGCTACGTGGAAGCGGAAGGCCAGAGCTGCCTGCTGATTCCCGGCGACGTGCGCGACCAGGGCTTTTGCCAGCAAGCCGTCAGCCAGGTGATGGCCAAGTTCAACCATATCGACGTGCTGGTGAACAATGCCGCCTTCCAGGAACACGCGGAGTCCTTGCTTGACCTGAGCGAGGAACGCTTCGACCTCACCATGAAAACCAATGTCTACGGTTACTTTCACATGGCCAAGGCCGTGCTGCCTCATTTGCAGCGCGGTGCGTCCATCATCAACACCGGTTCCGTGACGGGCTTGCAAGGCTCGAAGCATCTGCTCGACTATTCCACCACCAAGGGCGCCATCCATGCATTTACCATGGCGCTGGCCGGCAACTTGCTCGACAAGGGCATCCGCGTCAACGCCATCGCGCCCGGGCCCGTCTGGACGCCGCTCAATCCGGCCGACAAGTCGCCGGAAGAGATCGAGACATTCGGTCAGGACACGGACATGCGCCGCCCGGCCCAGCCGGAAGAGCTGTCGCCCGCCTACGTCTTCCTGGCCTCGCCCGCCTGTTCCAGCTACATCAGCGGGATCGTCCTGCCCGTCACCGGCAGCGTGGGGGAATAGACGATGGCGCGCGCGCTGTGGAAAGGCGCCATCAGCTTCGCCCTCGTGCACATCCCCGTCGAGCTGGTTTCGGCCAGCCTCGACCATGAACTGGACTTGTCCATGCTGGACCGGCGCGACTTCGCCCCCATCGGCTACAAGCGCTACAACAAGCAGACGGGCAAGGAAGTCGAGTGGGACGACATCATCAAGGGCTATGAATACAAGACGGACGAGTACGTGGTGCTGTCCGATGAGGATTTACGGCAAGCCAATGTGAAAGCCACACAAACCATCGACATAGACACCTTTGTCGACGCAGCCGAAGTACCGCTGACCTTTTACGAGCACCCGTACTATCTGCTGCCCGCCAAGGGCGGCGAGAAAGTCTATGCCCTGCTGCGCGAAACCTTGCGCAAGGCCAACAAGGTGGCCATCGCCAGCGTGGTCATGCGCACCAAGCAGCATTTGTGCGCGCTCGTATGCGTGGGCAACGCCATCGTCCTCAACACCCTGCGCTATGCCGATGAAATCCGCCCCACGGATGATTTGGACTTGCCGCCCAACACCATGAGGGCGGCAGGTATTTCCGACAAGGAACTCAAAATGGCCCTGTCGCTGGTCGAAGGCATGAGCGAGCCGTGGGAACCCGCGCAATACCACGACAGCTACCGCGAAGACGTGCTGGCGCTGGTCAAGAAGAAAATCAAGGCCAGGCAGACCAAGACCATCACGCCGCCCGCGCCCGCGCCCGAAGAAGAGCAAGACAGCAACGTCATCGACCTGGTCGCCCTGCTGCAGCAAAGCCTGGGCAAGAAAGCGCCCGCCGCGCCGGCCCGCAAGCGCGCGGCCTCATCCAGCACGCGCAAATCGGCGCCCGCCAGGCGCAAGGCGGCCTGAACCACCGACGCGGTGCGGGAGAGTCTTCAATGATATAAATGCATTGACTTTGATCAAGCTTCTCGCTACGTTATGCACAGGCCTGCCAGCCGGCAAGCCCTGTCATGCGTGCGGAAAAAATGGATGCCGAGTTAGATCAGCTTATCCTCAGCGGCGCCCCGGGCGGCGTTGTCATCACGAACGAAGACCATGTCGTCGTGCGCTGGACGGTCGGGGCGCAGCGCATTTTCGGCTATGCCAGCGACGAAGCGCTGGGGCACACATTGTGGGAACTGATTTCTCTGCCGGGACAGGCCGAAGCGGCGCCGCTGATCGAGGAACAGCTGACCTTGCACGGCAGCTACGACCGCGAATCGCTGCGGCGGCGCAAGGATGGCGAACTCATCTACGTCGACGTGGCCTGCCAGACGGCACAGGCCGGGGCGGACGCTCCTCGCTACCTGATTTCCACCATGAAGGACACGACCTTGCTGAAGGCGGCGCGCGACGCCCAGTTCGTCGACGTGCGCTACCGCATGCTGTTCGAGTCGACGCCGGACAGTGTCATCATGGTCAATGCCACGGGCGCCATCGTGCTGGCCAACCAGCAGGCGCAGCGCCTGTTCGGCTACGCGGAAGGCGAATTGAATGGCAGGCAAATCGATAGCCTGCTGCCGCAACGGCTGCGCCATTCGCACGTGGCGCACCGTTCGCGCTATTTCGACCAGCCGCGCACGCGCACCATGGGCGCCGACCTGGAATTGCTGGGCTTGCGCAAGGACAACATCGAGTTCCCTGTGGAAATCAGCCTGTCGCCGATCCAGACGGAGATCGGCACCTTCGTCATCAGCGCCATCCGCGACGTCAGCGACCGCCGCCGTGCCGAGCAGAAGTTCCGCGGCCTGCTCGAATCGGCGCCGGACGCCATCGTCATCGTCAACGGCGATGGCGAGATCGTGCTCGTGAACTCGCAAACGGAACGCCTGTTCGGCTACTCGCGCGCGGAACTGCTCGGGCGCAACGTGGAAGTGCTGATCCCGGCCCGCTATGCACATGATCACCCGCGCCACCGCCAGTCCTTTTCCACGGCGCCGCGCGCCCGCTCCATGGGCGCCGGGCTGGAACTGTACGGCTTGCGCCGCGACGGCACCGAGTTTCCCGTCGAAATCAGCCTGTCGCCGCTGGAAACGGACGAAGGCGTGCTGGTCTCGTCGGCCATCCGCGACATCACGGAGCGCAAGCGCATCGAACGCACGCTCAACGAACAGAAGATCGAACTCGAGCGGGCCAGCCAGGCGAAGGACCGCTTTCTCACCAGCATGTCGCACGAGCTGCGCACGCCGCTGAACGCCATCCTCGGCTTTGCCCAGCTGCTGGCCAACGAATCCTTGCCCGCCACCGTGCCGCAAAAGCGCGCCTTCGTGCAAAACATCGTCACCTCGGGGCGCCACCTGCTCACCCTGATCAATGAAATCCTCGACCTGGCGAAGATCGAATCAGGCAGCCTGAGCCTGTCGATGGAAGCGGTGACGCTGCCCGCACTGATCGAGGAAGTGCGCGTGATGGTGGAAGAGCAGGCGCAGCAGCGCCAGATCCACCTGGTCTTTCCCGCCTGCGAGCCGCTGACCATCAGGGCCGACCATACGCGCCTCAAGCAAGTGCTGCTGAACCTGCTGTCTAACGCCATCAAGTACAACCGCCCGGCCGGCAAGGTGGAGCTGGAAATCTCGCAGCCCGATGCGCAACGCGTACGCATCGCCATCCGCGATACGGGCAAGGGACTGGACGAGGCGCAGATGGCCGAACTGTTCCAGCCGTTTAACCGCCTGGGACAGGAGGCGGGCAGCGAGGAAGGCACGGGCATCGGCCTGGTCGTCACCAAGCGCCTGGTCGAACTGATGGGCGGCTGCATGGGCGTGCACAGCTGTCTGGGCGTGGGCAGCGTGTTCTGGATCGAACTGGGCACCACGGCCGCGCCGCCCGCCAGCCGGCTACCGGAAACGGAATACCTGCCCGAGCCCGCCGGCGACGTGGACAACGACACCGGCCAGGCACTGCTGCTGTACGTGGAAGACAATCCGGCCAGCCTGCGCCTGGTGGAAGACATCGTCAGCTTCCTGCCCCACCTGCGCATGATCTCGGCCACCGACGCGCGCCAGGGCATCGCGCTGGCGCTGGCACGTCATCCCGATGTCATCCTGATGGATATCAACCTCCCCGGCATGAATGGCAACCAGGCGCAGCGCATCCTGCGCAACGATACGCGCACGGCGCACATCCCCGTCATCGCCCTGACGGCCAACGCCATGAAGGGCGATATCCGGCATGGCCTGGCCGCCGGCTTTTTCCGCTACCTGACCAAGCCCGTCGAGATTCCCCAGCTCAACGCCGCCATCGAGGAAGCCCTGCAGCTGGCGCGCGCCACCCTGCCGCTCAGGCCGGAGGAGTAAAGCCCAGCTTTTTCATCGCAGAGTCGAGGCCTTTCGCGCTGCGCGCATAGCCGTCCCACGGCGTATTGCCCACGTCGAGCCGGTCGTGCACATTGGCCACGTTCCACTGGTCGCCCGCCGTCAACTCGTCGAGTTCCTCCCAGGCCAGCGGCACGGAAATGCCCAGCCCGGAACGCGTGCGGGCCGACCATGCGCACACGGTGGTGGCGCCCCGGCCGTTGCGCAAATAATCGATGAAAATCTTGCCGACGCGGTTGGCCGGACCGCTCTTGACGACAAAACGCGCCGGGATGTGCTGCGCCATGTGGGCCACGATGGCTTGCGAAAACGCCTTTACCGTGTCCCAGTCATGTTTCGGACGGATCGGCACGACCACGTGCAAGCCCTTGCCGCCGCTCGTTTTCAGCCAGGCGGGCAAACCCAGCTCCGTCAGGAAGGCGCGCAGCAGCACGGCCGCTTCGCGGATGGCGGGCCAAGCCACGCCCTTGCCCGGGTCCAGGTCGAACACCAGGCGGTTCGGCGTGTCGTAGGCGCTGGCCAGCGCGTTTTGCGTGTGAAATTCCACCACGTTCCACTGCGCCGCCGACAACAAGCCCTGCAAGCTGGCCACTTCCAGCATGGGGGGATGTTCCGGGTCCAGCCGTGCATCGAGCTGTTTGACACCGGGCATGGTCGACGTATCGGCATGTTTTTGGAAAAACAGCTCGCCACCGACGCCGGCGGGGGCGCGTACGAGCGACACGGGCCGTCCGCGCAGGTGCGCGAGCATCAGCTTGCCCACCAGCGCGTAATAACAGACCAGGTCGATCTTCCTGGCGCCACTGTCCTTGTCGATCACGCGATCAGCATGGCTGACCTTGAAACTGGCCGGCAAGACGCTGTCCGGCATGGGTTTGCTCTCCATCCTCTTCTCCTTCTCGATGCGCCGCGCCCGCTCGCGCACGATGGCGGCCGGCTTTTTATCTTCGCGCAAGCCGTGAAACACGGCGTGGCGCACGGCGCCGCCGCTGGTCCATTGCGCAAAACTCACTTCGGCCACCAGCTGCGGCTGGACCCAGATGGGCCTGCGCACGCCGCCCGCCTTGCCCGCGAACGGACTCGTATCGGCAAGCAGTGCGTCGAGCCGGCGCCGCAAGTCGCGCAGGCTGGCGTCATCGAAGCCGCTGCCCACATTGCCCGTATAGCGCAGCTTGCCCTGGGCATCGTGCACGCCCAGCAAGAGCGAACCGATGCCCTCGCGCGCGCCCTGCGGCGCCGTATAGCCGCCGATGACGAATTCCTGGCGCAGCCCGCACTTGAGCTTGATCCAGTCGCCCGAACGCCGCGTGACGTAGGGTGAACCGCGCCGCTTGCCGATCACCCCTTCCAGCCCCAGGCGGCAGGCGTGGGCCAGCAGCTGCTGCGGCGCGGCATCGAGCGCGTCGCTGAAGCGCACCAGGGGCGACGCGGGAAAGCTCTGCAGCAGCTCTTGCAGCAGCGCCCTGCGCGCCTCGACGGGTTGGCCGCGCAGATCATGGCCATCGAAGTACGGCACGTCGAACAGGTAATACGCGATCTCGCTGCTTGTTTGCGCGTCGAACGCGCGCTGCAAGGCGCCGAAATCCGGGTGGCCGCTGGCGTCGTTGACGACGATTTCACCGTCGTACCAGCCCGGCGGCAAGCCCAGCTTTTCCAGCGCTTGCCGCAGCTTCGGCAATTTCGCCGTCCAGTCGTTGCCATTGCGCGTCATCAGGGCGACATGTTCGCCATCGCAACGGGCGAGGATGCGGTAGCCGTCGAATTTCACCTCGAAAATCCAGTCTTGCGCGTCCGGCGGCGGCGCATCGACGAGGGTGGCCAGCTGCGGCGACAGGGTAGCGGGCAACTCGGCGGCCGGCGCTGCGGAGCCGTCCGTCCTCTTCTTGCGCTTGGGCAAGGCCTTGCTCCTGACGCTGTCGGGGAACTCGTCGACCACAGAAAATTCCGCTGCCGGCCGCGCATACTCGTCTTTTTCCTTGATCAGCAGCCAGGCCGGCTGCTTTTCGCTGCGTTTGTCTGCCCGGCCTTTCATGCGCACCAGCACCCACTTGCCATGCATCTTGTGGCCATGCAGCGTGAATTTCAGCTCGCCGGCCGCCAGCGCCTTGCGCGCATCGGGCGTGGCGGGCTGCGGCTGCCACGTCCCCTTGTCCCAGATGATGACCTTGCCCGCGCCATACTGTTTTTCGGGGATCGTGCCTTCAAAACTGGCATACGCAATGGGATGGTCTTCCACCTGCACGGCCATGCGCTTGTCGCGCGGATCGTAGCTGGGCCCTTTCGGCACGGCCCAGCTTTTCATCGTGCCGTCCAGTTCCAGCCGGAAGTCATAGTGCAAACGGCTGGCCCAGTGCTTCTGGATGACGAAGGTGAGCGCATCGTTCGCGTCCTCGTCGCCACCCGCAGGCTCGGGCGTAACGGCGAAATTGCGTTTGGACCGGTAGGTTTTCAGGTCGGCTTTCATGGTGAACCCAGGCAATATGGATGACTTCGAGTCTAGGCCGCAGCGGACCGTGGCGCGGTACGCCAGCTAACAGAGCGCCTGCCCCGGCAAATGTAAGTGTTTGTAATTCGCAAAAAACGTGTCAACGGTATTGCCGTACGGCGCGTTTTTGGCTCAGTGACAGGGGATTGATCTCCTGAACTACAACCCCACTTCTCGAGGAACTGCACCATGAAAAAAGTAATCGCTACTCTGATCGCCGGCTTGTTCGCTACCGCAGCCTTTGCTCAAACGCCAGCCGCGCCTGCCAAGGCCGAAGCCAAGCACACCAAGGAAGTGGCAAAAGCGGAAGCCAAGGAAACCAAGGCTGTTGTCAAAGCCGATGCCAAGGAAGCGGCCGTCGTCGCCGATGCGAAAGCCGACGTAGCCAGCGCCAAGGCCGACGCCAAAGTCACCAAGGCAAAAGCCCATCACAAAGCGAAAAAAGCCAAGGCCAAGGCTGACGAAGCCAAAACTGAAGCGACCGCGGCAGCAGCCAAATAATTCGCTCCGCGCGTTTCATGCGCCACGCAAAAAGACAGCTTCGGCTGTCTTTTTGCATTTTCGCGCCGCCTTCTTCAATTAACGTCGCTTAAATCAGTCGATTGTAAGAAAGTGTAAACAAGGTCAACCGCAAGCTTCCGGGCCGCGTTTTCTGCTCAGTGACACGGGAATCATCCCGGCACCAACAGACATACCAGACAAACCACCACTGAGGACTGCACCATGAAAAAAGCAATTGTTACCCTGATCGCCGGCCTGTTCGCAACTGCAGCCTTCGCCCAAACCCCGGCAGCACCTGCAGCCGCTCCGGCAGCTTCGGTACCGGCGAAAGTGGAAGCGGCCCACACCAAGGCAGTCGTCAAGGCTGACGCCAAGGAAGCGCAAGCCGTCGTCGCCGCGAAAACGGAAGTGGCCAGCGCCAAAACGGAAGCAACGGCCACCAAAGCCAAGGCACACCACAAAGCCAAGCACACGAAAGCCAAGGCTGATGCAAAACTGGCTTCGGCCACCGCTGAAGCAGCGCCAGCAGCAGCCAAGTAATCCCTCACACAATCGCTTGTCACTCGCCAGGAAAATACAATGAAAAAAGTTATCGCCACCCTTATCGCCGGCCTGTTCGCTACCGCTGCCTTCGCCCAAACCCCTGCCGCTCCGGCAGCATCGGTTCCCGCCAAGGCGGAAGCGGCCCACACGAAAGCCGTGGCCAAGGCTGAAGCCAAGGAAACCAAGGCTGTCGTGAAAGCCGATGCGAAAGAAGCGGTCGTCGCCGCCGACGCGAAAGCCGACGTGGCCAGCGCCAAGGCCGACGCCAAAGCCAGCAAGGCAAAAGCCCATCACAAGGCGACCAAGGCCAAAGTGAAAGCGGATGCGGCCAAAGCGGCAGAAGCGGTTCCAGCAACGCCAGCCAAGTAATCGATCGCATTTCCAGAAAAGACAGCTTCGGCTGTCTTTTTTGCATTGCGGGACAACACAACTGAAAAGCATCGCCCGCCCTCCGCCGGCATCCACGTAAATCCATGTAAAGACAGGAAAAACGGCGCTTTCCAGTCACAAAGTATTTGCCATTCTGGCCATCGCTCAAATAGAATTGCGAATTATTCTCATTCTCATTCAAATTTCCAGGAGCCGTTTCATGCCAGGTCGCCCCCATTCATCTTCCCGCCCCACGCTGTCGCTGCACCCGCTGGCCCTGGCTATTTCGCTGGCGCTGGGCGCCGGCATGGCGCATGCCGCCGATGGCGCTGCGGCCGATGGCGCTGCCGCCGACGTGCCGGTGATGCAAACCATTACGGTTACGGGCAGCAGCGACGCCATCGCGTACACGACGCGCAAGAGCGCCTCGGCCAGCAAGTTCGACCTGTCGCTGCGCGATACGCCGCAAGCCGTCTCTGTTGTCACGCGCGCGCAGATGGATGATTTCAAGCTCGATAACGCCAGCAAGGTGCTGGCGCAAACCACGGGCGTGACGGTGGAGGCGGTGGAAACGGACCGCACCTATTACACGGCGCGCGGCTACGACGTCACCAATTTCCAGTTCGACGGCGTGGGCCTTCCTTTCGTCTTCGGCAACGTGATGGGCGACCTCGATACGGCGCTGTTCGAACGCGTCGACATCGTGCGCGGCGCGAACGGCCTGATTTCCTCCACCGGCAATCCATCGGCCACCGTCAACTTCGTGCGCAAGCGCCCTGGCGCCGGCCTGGCCGCTTCCGCCGGCGTCACCCTCGGTTCCTGGAACACGCGCCGCCTCGATGCGGACGTCTCCACGCCGCTCAGCGCCGATGGCAAGGTGGCCGCGCGCTTCGTCGTCGCGCATGAAGAAGGCGACTCCCACCTAGACCGCTACGCGCCGCGCAAGGATGTCGCCTACGCCATCGTCGAGGCAAAGCTGACGCCGGACACCAGCCTGAGCGTGGGCCACAGCTACCAGAACAACCTGGCCAAGGGCGGCATGTGGGGCGCCCTGCCCATCGCCTACACGGACGGCACGCCGACCAACTACCCGATTTCCACCTCGACCTCGGCCGACTGGTCGCGCTGGAGCATCCTCAACAACAGCACCTTCGCCGAACTGGCGCACCAGTTCAATGCCGACTGGCGCGTGAGCGCCACCGCCACCTACAACCGCTCCACCTCCGACTCGAAGCTGTTCTACGTCTACGGCACGCCGGACAAGGCCACGGGCGACGGCCTGTTCAGCTATCCGTCGCGCTATGGCTCGACCAACAAGCAGCGCCTGCTCGATGTCGCCGCCACGGGAAAATTCATGCTCGCCGGGCGCCGGCATGACCTCAGCATGGGACTGGCGTGGTCGAAATCCACGCTCGACGACGTGTCCCGCTATGGCCGCGGCATCGGCACGGCCCTGCCCGATGGCACGGCGTTCGACGGTTCCTACCCCGAACCGGCCTTTGATGCCTCGACCGACGGCAGCGCCTACAAGGATGAACGCAAGAACGCCTACCTGGCCGCCCGCTTCAACCTGGCCGACAACGCCAAGCTGCTGGCGGGCGTGAACACCGTCAAGGCCGACAGCACGGGCAGCGCGTATGGCGTCAGCCAGGCCAAGTCGCAAAGCGACACCACGCCGTATGTCGGCCTGGTGTACGACATCGGCCGCCATGTGTCGGCCTACGGCAGCTACACGGAGATTTTCAACCCGCAAAGCAGCATCGACGGCACGGGCCAGACCCTGTCGGCGGCCACCGGCAAGAGCCTGGAAGCGGGCCTGAAAAGCGAGTGGTTCGACGGCCGCCTGAACCTGTCTGGCGCGCTGTTCAAGACGCGCCAGAAGAACGTGGCGGAAGCGGCCGGCACCACGCCCGACCTCAAGACCTTCTACAAGGGCGTCGATTCGGAATCGCAGGGCTTCGAGCTCGATGCATCGGGCGAGCTGGCGAAGGGCTGGCAGGCGAACGCCGGCTATGCGCAGCTGCGCATCAAGGGCAACGACGGCAAGGATGCGCGCACCTTCATCCCGCGCAAGCAATTCCACCTGGCCACCACCTACCATGTGCCGGCCATGCCTGCGCTGAAAGTGGGCGCCAGCCTGAACTGGCAGGACGCCATCTACAACCGGATCGACGACACGACCACCCTGCGCCAGGGCGCGTATGCGCAGCTGGGCCTGATGGCCAGCTACGCCATCAGCCGCAACGTCAGCCTGGCGCTGAACCTGAACAATGTGACGGACAAGAAGCACCTGACCAGCTTGTACTGGACCCAGTCGCTGTACGCCGCCGGCCGCAATGGCAGCGCCACCCTGAGCTGGAAATACTAGGGAGCCGCCATGCGACTGCGTCCTTCGATGGTCGTCCTGCACCGCTGGTTCGGCCTGGCGGTAGCCCTCTTCCTGTTCGTCTCCGGCCTGACGGGCGCCGTCATCTCGTGGGATCACGAACTCGATGCCTGGCTCAATCCGCAGCTGTTCCACGCCGCCAGCGGCGCCGATGCGGGGCCTGCACGATCGGGCCTGGAACTGGCGCGCCAGCTCGAGGAGCAGGACCCGCGCCTGCGCGTCAACTACACGCTCACGGCGCTCGAACCCGGGCACGCGGCGCTGATCTCGGTGGAAGGCCGGCTGGACCCGGCCACCGGCAAGCCGTTTGAAACGGGCTTCAACCAGGTGGCCGTCGATCCCGCCACGGGCGCCATCCAGGGCACGCGCCAGTGGGGCGTCGTCTCGCTGACGCGCG
Source organism: Janthinobacterium sp. OK676 (assembly GCF_900103595.1). NCBI lineage: Bacteria > Pseudomonadati > Pseudomonadota > Betaproteobacteria > Burkholderiales > Oxalobacteraceae > Janthinobacterium > Janthinobacterium sp. OK676. The sequence continues at coordinate 146,353 of NZ_FNHA01000007.1, read as the reverse complement.
AAAACCTGCTGCCCTTCCTGTACAAGCTGCATTACACCATGCACATCCCCGATGGCTGGGGCATCGAACTGGGCGTCTGGTTCATGGGGATCGTCGGCATCGTGTGGCTGTTCGATTGCGGCATCGCGCTGTACCTGTCGTTCCCGAACTGGCGCAGCTGGCGCAAATCGCTGGCCTTCCGCTGGCGCGAAGGCGGCCACAAGCTGAACTTCGACCTGCACCGCTCGGGCGGCGTGTGGGTCTGGCTGTTGCTGCTGGTGCTGGCCGTCACCTCCGTGTCGATGAATCTGCAAACCCAGGTGATGCGTCCCCTCGTGGCGAAGTTGTCCACCCTCAGCCCGAACGCCTTCGACAGCCGCTCGCCGCCGCCGCCCGACCACCCCATCGAACCGTTGCTGACGCGCGAACAGGCGGTGGCGCTGGCCAGGACGGAAGCGGCAAGGCGCGGCTGGGCGCTGCCGGCCGGCGGCGTGTTTTACTCGTCGAGCTACGGCCTGTATGGCGTGGGTTTCTTCGAGGCGGACAATGACCATGGCGACGGGGGCCTGGGCAACGCGTGGCTCTACTTCGATGGCCGCGACGGCAAGCCGGCTGGCGGCGTGGTGCCCGGCACGGGCAGCGCGGGCGATATCTTCCTGCAGGCGCAATTCCCGCTGCATTCCGGCCGCATCCTCGGCCTGCCCGGTCGCATCCTGATTTCCGCCATGGGCCTGGTGGTGGCGATGCTGAGCGCGACGGGACTGGTCATCTGGCTGCGCAAGCGCGGCGCGCGGGTGCGGCAAGCCGGCAAGGCTGCCCATGAAGCACACCAGCTTCATGCGACCTTCAGCAAATAGGCTCGGCAAACCGCCACAAGGCGGCGCAATTGGGCGACACTGGCCATCCGCCCATCGCCACGAAAGCCGTCCATGCGCCATCTGCTGCTGATTACCACCTTGTATCTGCCCTTCGCCGCCGGTGCGCAAGACAACCCCGCCACCCTAGAACAAGTCCTGCAAGCCCAGGACGACGACAGCCATGGCGACTTGCGCGCCGTCGTCGTGCTGCGCGACGGCGCCATCGTGGCCGAGCGCTATTACAACGGCGAGACGGCCGACACCCTGCACGACATCCGTTCGGCCGGCAAGAGCATCACCGCCTTGCTGGCAGGTGCGGCCGTGGCGCGCGGCCAGCTGGCGACGACAAAAACGGTGGGAGACTACTGGCCCGCAGTCGCCGGCAGCCCGGCGGGCAAGGTGATCCTCGACGACTTGCTGACCATGCGTTCGGGCCTGGCCGCCTTCGATGAAGACGAACAGTCGCCGGGCAATGAAGACAAGCTCGATGCGGCGCCCGACCCTGCCGCCTTCGTGCGCGGCGTGCCCGTCGCCACGGCACCGGGCAGCACGTACCGCTACAACTCGCTGGGAGCGTATATCGCGGGCAGAGTGGCGGAAAGCGCCAGCGGCGCCGACCTGGAAGATATCGCGGCCAAGGCGCTGTTCGCGCCGCTGGGCATCACGCGCTGGAGCTGGGGCCGCGACGTGGCCAACCATCTTAAAGGACAGGGCAATCTGTCGCTACGCGCACGCGACACGGCAAAAATCGGCCAGATGGTGCTCGACGGCGGCGTAGTTGGCGGCAAGAGGGTCATCGACATGAGCTGGCTGCAAGCCGCGCTGGCGCCACGCGTGGCCATCGGCGCCGTCGACCGTTACGCCGACAGCTACGGCTATTTCTGGTACGCGAAGACGCAGGATATCGGGGGCCACAAGATCGCCGTGCATTTCGCCTCGGGCAATGGCGGCAACAAGATCTACGTGATACCGGCGCGCCGCATGGTGGTGAGCATCGCGTCCAGCGCATATGGCAAGGGATATGGACAGCGCCGTTCGGAAGACATCCTGAAGGCCATCCTGAAGGCGGATGCAACGCAGATGTAAGCGTTTGTAATGACCGTCAACGGTAACGATCCGGGGCGCGTTTTATTCTCAGTGACACGGGAAACATCCCGGCACCAACAGACATACCAGACAAACCACCACTGAGGACTGCACCATGAAAAAAGCAATTGTTACCCTGATCGCCGGCCTGTTCGCAACTGCAGCCTTCGCCCAAACCCCGGCAGCACCTGCAGCCGCTCCGGCAGCTTCGGTACCGGCGAAAGTGGAAGCGGCCCACACCAAGGCCGTCGTGAAAGCGGACGCCAAGGAAGCGCAAACGGCCGTGAAAGCCGATGCGAAAGAAGCCAAGGCAGTCGTCGCCGCGAAAACGGAAGTCGCCAGCGCCAAAGCGGAAGCGGCTAGCACGAAAGCCAAGGCACACCACAAGGCCAAGAAAACCAAGGCCAAGGCCGACGAAAAGCTGGCATCGGCCACCGCCGAAGCAGCACCGGTAACGGCACCTGCAGCAGCCAAGTAATTCCGACACACTTTACCGACCACACATACCAAGGATTTCATCATGAAAAAAGTTATCGCCACCCTGATCGCCAGCCTGTTCGCCACCGCCGCTTTCGCCCAGGCGCCAGCGGCTCCTGCCGCCACCCCGGCCGCTCCTGCAGTGGCAGCCGCACCGGCAGCCAAGGCCGAAGCCCCGGCAGCCGCCGTCAAGCCGGCGACGCACAAGAAAGCCAAGCATCACAAGGCCAAGAAAGCCGCTCCAGCCGACAAGGCAGCACCGGCGGCGCCAGCAGCTTCCGCACCGGTAGCTTCCGCGCCAGCAGCAACGCCAGCCAAGTAATCGCGGCGGCATAAATGAAAAGACAGGGTACGCCCTGTCTTTTTTTTCGTCCGCTTATTTGGGCATCAGCACCGTGTCGATGACATTGATCACGCCATTCGACTGGTACACGTCATAGGTGCTGATGTTGGCGCTGTTGCCGCCTTCATCCATCACCACGATGTTGTGCATGCCGTTCATGGCGAACATCAGCTTGCCGCCGCTGGCCGTGGCCAAAGTGGCCTTGCCGTCATGCGTCTTGATTTCGTGGGCCAGCGCCTTGAAGTCGTATTTGCCGGGTACCACGTGATAGGTGAGGATTTTCGTCAGGGTCGCCTTGTTTTCCGGCTTGACCAAGGTATCGACGGTGCCGGCCGGCAGCTTGCCGAAGGCCGCATTCGTCGGCGCGAACACGGTAAATGGCCCCTTGCCTTTCAATGTATCGACCAGGCCGGCGGCCTTGACGGCGGCGACCAGGGTCGTGTGGTCGGCTGAATTGACGGCGTTGTCGACGATGTCCTTGGACGGATACATGCTCTGGCCACCGACCATGGTCGCCATGTCGGCGGCAAACGGGGCGCTGGCGGCCAGCATGGAAGCGAGGAACAGTGCTGCGGGAACGAAGGTGCGCATGATGGTATCTCCTGGATGACTGCGTTTGCGTGATTGCAGGAGTATTTACGCGTTGGGTCGGAGATTGGATTCAATTTATTTTTTGGTCTGGCCTTGATTGGGGGCGCGGGTGGTGTCGGCTTGCGCGCCATGCGCTAAGCCGACCTACCGCGCTACGGGCTAAGGCGACCTGCCGCGCCTCGCGCCACCAACGCCACCCCATAAAAAAACGGCGCCGTGCAAAGCACGACGCCGTTCTTGACAGGCTTGTCGCCGCGGATGGGGAACTAGTTGGCCGCGACCTGCGGCTCCGTCTCGCCCCAGCCGCCGCCCAGGGCGCGGATCAGCGCCACCGTGGTGACGGCGCGGTTGCCGCGCAATTGCACGGCGTTGCGCTCGATGGCCGCCAGGTTGCGCTGCGCGTCAAGCAAGTCCAGGTAGCTGGAACGGCCAGCGTCGTACAGCTTTTGCGCCAGGTCGGCCGAACGGCGCGCCGAGACGACGGCTTCGTCGATCTGCTGCGTCTGGCCCGACAGGATGCGCAGGCCGGCCAGGTTGTCTTCCACTTCGGCGAAGGCCACCAGCACGCTCTGGCGATACGTCGCCACCGACTCTTCCAGCTGCGCTTCGCTGCGGCTCACGGCAGCTTTATTACGTCCACCGTCGATGATCGGCATCGACATCAGGGCGCCCAGCAGCCAGGAACGGCTGCTCCACTTGAAGATGTCAGAGAACGTATCGGAGGCACCGCCGCCGGAAGCGTTCAAGGTCAAGGCCGGGAACATGGCCGATTTCGCCACGCCGATGCGCGCATTCGACGCTTCCATGGTGCGCTGCGCCGACGCGATGTCGGGACGGCGCTCCAGCAGCGAGGACGGCATGCCGGCCGGGATCACGGGAAGGAAGCCGCTATCCTGCAGCGGGTTGACGGTCGCCGTGAAGCTGGCGGCAGGTTTGCCCAGCAGGACGGCCAGCGCATGTTCGCTGGTTGCGCGCTGGCGCTGCAGGCCGATGGCTTCGGCGCGCGTCGTCGACAGCTCCGTGCGGGCACGGGACAGGTCGAATTCGCCGATGTCGCCCAGGTCATAGCGGCGCTGGTTCACATGCACGCTTTCCTCGCGCAGGCGCACCGTCTGTTCCAGGGTCGCCAGTTCGGCGTCCGTGGCGCGCAGCTGGAAGTAGGTCTGCGCCACGTCGGCCTGCAGGGACAGCAGCACCGAGCGGTAAGTCGCTTCCACGGCCAGCGCATCGCTGCGCGAGGCGCTGACGTTGGACGCCACGCGGCCGAACAGATCGACTTCATAGCTGGCCGTCAGGTTCGCCTGGTAGACGTTGGTCGCCGCCACCGGCGCGCCATTCGGCAAGCCGAGCGACACGGCGGAAACCCGGCTGCGCTGGCCGCCCACGTTTACGCCAACTTGCGGGATGCGGTCCGCTTCGGCGATGCCGGCAATCGCCCTCGCCTGCTTGACGCGGGCGGCGGCGACGGCCAGGTTGGCATTGGCCTGCGTGGCTTCGTTGATCAGGCTCGTCAAAGCCGGATCATTGAAGGCCAGCCACCACTCGCCGCGCGCCTGGCGCTCGGCTGGCACGCCCTGCTTCCAGCGCGTGCCGTCGGCCGCCGTCTGCACGGCAGGCACTTGCGCTTCCTTGAAGGCCACCGGCGTCTCGATCTGCGGCTGCTTGAACTCCGGCGCCGCGCACGCGGCCAGCAATACGGCCGCTGCCATGGCGGTCAGCACGGGCTTGACGCGCCAGATGATTTCCTTGGTTTTCAATATATATCTCCTTCCAGGTCCAGCGCTGGCGCGGCGACAGGCTTGGCGGCAGCGGCGGCTGGTTTTTTCTCAAAACGCTGCGCCAGGGTGCGCAGCAGTACGTAGAACACGGGCGTCAGGAACAGGCCGAAGAAGGTCACGCCCAGCATGCCGGCGAACACCGCCACGCCCATGGCATGGCGCATTTCCGAACCGGCGCCGTGCGAGAACACGAGGGGCACCACGCCCATGATGAAGGCGATCGACGTCATCAGGATAGGACGCAGACGCAGACGGCACGCTTCCAGCGCCGCTTGCACCACGGTGCGGCCATGCTCTTCCAGTTCGCGGGCAAATTCCACGATCAGGATCGCATTCTTCGACGCCAGTCCCACCAGCACGAACAGCGCGATCTGGGTAAACACGTTGTTGTCGCCACCGGTCAGCTTCACGCCCAACAGCGCGCACAGGATGGACATCGGCACGATCAGGATCACGGCCAGCGGCAAAGTCCAGCTTTCGTACTGGGCGGCCAGCACGAGGAACACCAGCAGCACGCACAGCGGGAAGACATAGATCATCGTATTGCCGGACAAGATGTCCTGGTAGGTCAGCTCCGTCCATTCATACGAAATCCCCTGCGGCAGCACTTCCTTGGCGATGCGTTCCAGCGCCGCTTGCGCCTGGCCGCTCGATACGCCAGGAGCTGCGCCGCCGTTGAAGTCGGCCGCCGAGTAGGCGTTGTAGCGCTGCACGCGGTCCGGGCCATAGGTATCCTTGACGCGCATCAGCGACGACAGTGGAATCATCTCGCCCTTGTCGCTGCGTACCTTCAACTGCGCGATATCCTGCGCATGCGAACGGAAGGAAGCATCGGCCTGCACGCGCACCTGGTAGGTGCGGCCAAACTGGTTGAAGTCATTCACGTACAGCGAACCGAGATTGATCTGCAAGGTCTGGTAAATCGTTTGCAGCTGCACGCCCATCTGCTTGGCTTTCACGCGGTCCACGTCGGCAAACAGCTGCGGCACGTTGATCTGGTAGCCCGAGAACACGCCCGCCAGTTCCGGCGTCTGGTAAGCCTTGCCGGCCAGCGCCTGCGTGGCGTTGTACAGCGCGTCGTAACCGAGGTTGCCGCGGTCTTCGATCATCATCTTGAAGCCGCCGATGGTACCGAGGCCGTTGACCGGCGGTGGCGGGAAGACCATGATGAAGGCGTCCTGGATGCCGCCCAGGCGCTTGTTGATCTCGGCCGCGATGGCGCCGCCCGACAGTTCCTTGCTGGTGCGTTCGTCGAACGGTTTCAAGGTGGCGAAGACGATGCCGGAGTTCGGCGCATTGGTGAAGTCGTTGATCGACAGGCCCGGGAAGGCGATGGTCGATTCGACGCCAGGCACCGACTTGATCACGTCCGACATGCGGCGCACGACATCTTCCGTGCGGTCCAGCGAGGCGGCGTCAGGCAATTGGGCAAAACCCACCAGGTACTGCTTGTCCTGCGCTGGCACGAAGCCGGCCGGCACGGCCTTGAAGGTGAAGATGGCGGCAACGACCAGCAGCGCATACACGCCCAGCGAAGCGCTCTTGCGGCCCAATACCCCTTTCACGCCCGCTTCATAACGGTGCGAAGCGCGGCCGAAGAAGCGGTTGAACCAGGCGAAGAAGCGGCCGAAGACCATGTCCATGCCACGCGTCAGCGCGTCTTTCGGCGCATCGTGCGGTTTGAGCAGCGCGGCCGACAGGGCTGGCGCCAAGGTCAACGAGCTGAATGCGGAAATCACGGTCGAAATGGCGATGGTCAGCGCGAACTGGCGGTAGAACTCGCCCGACAAACCAGGCACGAAGGCGATCGGCACGAACACGGCGCACAGCACCAGGGCGATGGCGACGATAGGACCGCTGACCTCTTTCATGGCCTGGATGGTGGCGTCGCGCGGCGACAGGCCTTCCTCGATGTTGCGCTCGACGTTTTCCACCACGACGATGGCGTCATCGACGACGATACCGATGGCCAGCACGAGGCCGAACAGCGACAGGGTGTTGATCGAGAAGCCAAAGCCCAGCATCACGGCAAAGGTGCCGACGATGGAGACGGGTACGGCCAGCAGCGGAATGATCGATGCGCGCCAGGTTTGCAGGAAGATGATCACCACCAGCACCACCAGGGCGATCGCTTCGAGCAAGGTATGGATCACGGCTTCGATGGACGAGCGCACGAACTGCGTGGGGTCGTACTCGATCCGGTATTCCACGCCTTGCGGGAAGTCTTTTTTCAGTTCTTCCATCTTGGCGCGCACGTCGGAAGACAGTTGCAGCGCGTTGGCGTTCGGCGCTTCGAAAATACCCATGCCGACGGCCGGATTATTGTTCAGCAGCGAACGCAGCGAGTAGCTGTTGGCGCCCATTTCCACGCGCGCCACGTCCTTCAGTTGCGTCACGGCGCCGTCGGCATTCGTGCGCACGATGATGGCGCCGAATTCCTCTGGCGTCTGCAGACGGCCCTGGGTGTTGACGGTCAGCTGGAAGTCCGAGTTCTTCGCTGGCGAGGCGCCGATCACGCCGGCGGCCACCTGCACGTTTTGCTCGCGGATCGCGTCGACGACGTCATTGGCCGTCATGCCGCGTGCCGCTACTTTCTGCGGGTCGAGCCAGATGCGCATGGCGTAGTCGCCGGCGCCGAAGATCTGGATGTCGCCCATGCCGGGCAAACGTGCCAGCTGGTCCTTGACGTTCAGCACCGCGTAATTACGCAGGTACATATCGTCATAGCGCTTGTTCGGCGAAACCAGATGCACCACCATGGTCAGGTTGGGCGACGACTTGACGGTCGTCACGCCGATCTGGCGCACTTCCTCTGGCAGGCGCGGCAAGGCGCGCTGCACGCGGTTCTGCACCTGCGTTTCAGCCTGCTCGACGTTGGTGCCGATCTTGAAGGTCACGGTCAGCATCATCGCGCCATCGGACGTGTTTTGCGAGGACATGTAGAGCATGTTCTCGACGCCGTTGATCTGCTCTTCGAGCGGCGCGGCCACGGTTTCGGCGATCACTTTCGGGTTGGCGCCCGGGTACTGGGCGCGCACCACCACGGATGGCGGCACGACGTCGGGATATTCGGAGATGGGCAGGCCGAAAATCGACAGCAGCCCGGCCACGAATATGACGATCGACAGCACCGCCGCGAAAATCGGCTTGTCGATGAAAAAGCGGGAAAAGTTCATGTTTATTCCTTGGAAGTCGATGCTGCTTTCGCGGCGATCTTGGCATCTTTTGCTTCAGGTTTTGCAGGAGCGACAGGCGCGGTCGGATCGAAATCCATGGCCACGATCTGCGGCGTCACGGGGGCGCCGGGGCGCACGCGCTGCAAGCCGTTGACGACGATTTTTTCGCCCGCCTTCAAGCCTTCGCGCACCACGCGCAAGCCGTCCGAGGTCGGGCCCAGCTTGACGGCGCGGTATTCGGCCTTGTTATCCGAACCCACCACGTAGACGTATTTGCGGCTTTGATCCGTGCCGACGGCGCGGTCGCTGATCAACAGGGCCGTGCTTTGCGCCTGCGGGCCATTGCCACCGTCGAGCTGGATGCGCGCGAACAGGCCGGGCACCAGCTGGCGCTCGGCGTTGGCAAAGGTGGCCCGCATGCGCACGCTGCCTGTGGCCGGGTCGAGCTGGTTGTCGACGAATTCCAGCTTGCCTTCGTGCGGGAAGCCCGTTTCGTTGGCCAGGCCTACCTTGACGGTGACGGGCGTGCCCTTTTGCGCCGTGCCGGCCACGCGCAGATACGTATCTTCATCGCCGTCGAAGCTGGCGTAGATGCGGTCCGTCGACACCACCGAGGTGAGGATGGCGGAAGCGTCGATCAGGTTGCCGACGGTGATTTCCGCCTTGCTGACGCGGCCGCTGATCGGCGCCTGCACCTGCGTGTACGACAGGTTCAGTTTCGCCGCTTCATACGCGGCTTGCGCCGAGCGGACATTCGCGTCCAGCTCTTTCAGGCCCGAAGCCTTTTCATCGAATTCGCGCTGGGCGATGGCTTTTTCGGCCAGCAGCTTTTCAGCGCGCGACAGTTCCAGCTTGGCCAGTTCCGCCTTGGCGCGGGCCGAGGCTGCCGTGCCTTCGGCGCGCGACACTTCGGCCTGGAACGGGCGCGGATCGATGACGAACAGCACGTCGCCCTTTTTCACTTCGCTGCCCGGCTTGAAATTGACGGCCGTGATGAAGCCGCCGACGCGCGAGCGGATTTCCACGCGCTCGATCGCTTCCAGGCGGCCCGAGAATTCCTGCGTTTCCGTGATCTGTTTTTCAACGACGGCGGCGGCCGAGACGGGCGGGCCGCCGGCCGCTGGCGCGTCGGGCACCTTGCTATTGGCCGAATCGCAGCCGGCCAGGCTCACGGCCACCAGTCCTGCCAGCGCGAGTGAGGCAGCCAGGGGCTTGAGCAGAGTGGAAAATTGTTGAACGTTTTTCATTTTACTTCCCTGTTTTATGAAAATTTCTAATGGTATGGGCGGCAGGAAGCAACCCAACTGAAAAAGTGAATGGTGGTGCCATGGCGCCCGACGGCGCTCGATCAAAGATAAACAGGCCGCCAGCCTGGTAAAAGCGGACGGGGACGACGAAGCTGGCTGTGCGAACGCACAACTCAGGCAAGATGGGAACTACACTGCATAGTGTAGCAACCGAAACTCAAAAAGTAAACTGATTAGTGTAAGTTTTTTTGCGGTACTGCGGATAGCGGCGTCATGACTCGGGCTCCTGCCCCAGTCCAGCGACAAAACTGGCGATTTCACTCAATACCTGCACCTTGCAGGCACACTCATTGCGGGCGCCAGCATCTTGCAGCGGCGCGGCGGCCATGCGCCGCACGGTGGTCTTGATGCCGCAGGCGATCAATTTGCTGCCGTATTGTTCAGCCTCGTCGCGCAATGGGTCGTCTTCGCTGGACAGGATGAGCGCCGGCGGCAGGTTCTTCAATCGGCTCGACTGCAATGGCGACGCGTACGGATGAGTACGATCAGCGGCATTCGGCAGGTAGCCACGGTAGGCGGCGGCGCATTGGTCGGCCACTTCCGCCAGGTCCGGGCAGGTCGGCAAGTTGCGCATCGAGCAGGTCGACAGGCCGGGGTCGAGCATGGGCATGATCAGCACCTGGCCCGCGAGGGGCGGTCCGCCCCGGTCGCGCGACATCATGGCGCACACGGCGGCCAGATTGGCGCCCGCTTCGATGCCCGACACCAGCATCTGCTTGCCCGTCCAGCCCAGCTTGGACTTGTTCTTTTTTGCCCACAGCAGCACGGCATGCGCGTCTTCCACGGCGGCGGGAAATGGCCGCACCTTCGCCAGGGTGTAGTTTGCCGCCAGCACCACGTGGTCGGGGTTGCTCAGCACGAGGCAGCGCAGGAAGTCGTCCGCATCGTCGAGGTCGCCGTCGACGAAACCGCCGCCATGGAAGAAGACGATCAGGCTGGCCTGCTTGGCGCCCGGCACACCGGCCGTGTAGACGCGCGCGCCGAGCGCATCCTGCGCGCCCTGCACCTGGATGTCGCGTATCTTCAGCGCCTGGCCAGGTGCCAGTTCGGCCACAGTGCCGGCAACGCTCATTGCGCCACCACCGGCTGCACCGCAGCATCGAGTACCGTGTCGTTCAGGCACAACAGGGCGATGCCGCCCACTTCATGGGTCAGGGCGCTATAAGCACTGGCTTCGCTTTGCGCCGCCAGTGAATACGCATCCGTCGATACCATCGCGGCCAGAGCGAGCGAGCTCATAGCGAGAGCGAGCACTGCAAAGATTCCATTCCGATGACCCATGATATTTCTCCTGTGAACTTCCTGCGGCAATCACATTTATGCTGCAGTACAACAACTATAGACTTGATCTACAATCTGATAAAGAGTGCAATGACGAATTGATTGTTCAGGATTCTGAATAATCGCGTCTAAAATGATAGGAATTCAAGTGAACAAGCTGCAAGCAATGGAAGTTTTCATTCAAGTCGTCGATGCGGGCGGCTTTACGCGCGCGGCGGAAAACATGCAGCTGCCGAAAGCCACCGTGTCGACCCTGATCCAGTCGCTGGAAGCGAGCCTGTCGGTCAAGTTGCTCAACCGCACCACGCGCCACGTCAGCATCACGTCCGACGGCGCCGCCTATTACGAACGCTGCGTGCGCATCCTGTTGGACGTGCGCGAAGCCGAGGAATCGCTGTCGCGCACGCGATTGAGCCCCAGCGGGCGGCTGCGCGTGGATGCGCCCACGGCCCTGGCAAGCGAACTGATCATCCCCGCCCTGCCCGACTTTTTCGCCCGCTACCCGGACATCTCGCTGGAACTCGGTTGCAGCGACCGCCCCGTCGACCTGATCGAGGAAGGCGTCGACTGCGCCGTGCGCGGCGGCGAACTGGGCGACCTGAACCTGATCGCGCGCCGGGTCGGCGTGCTGCACTTCATGACGTGCGCCTCGCCCGGCTATCTGGCGCACCACGGCACGCCGCTGCATCCGAACGACTTGCCGCGCCACCGGGGCGTGAATTTTTTCTCCGCCAAGACGGGCAAAACGTTTGACTGGGATTTCACGCGCGCCGGCGAACGCATCCAGATCGCCATGCCCAGCCATATCGCCCTGAACGACTCGAACGCCTACACGGCCGCCGGCCTGGCGGGCCTGGGCATCGTGCAAATGACGCATTTCATGCTTGCGCCGCTGCTGGAACAGGGCAAAATGGTGGAATTGCTCAGTGAATGGGAATCCGACCCGCTGCCCATCCACGTGATCTATCCGCCCAACCGCCATCTGTCCGCCAAGGTGCGCGTGTTTGTCGAATGGGTTGCGGACATGTTTACCAACCACCCGGCCACGCAACTGAAGGGCAAGAGCAGCCTGCCCAGCGCGCGCGCCACCCAGACCGAGGCCCAGCCATGACCGCAGCAAGCACGTCGCAGCACCCGCACCGCATCGTCTTTCTCGACCGCGACAGCCTGATCGCCACCGTGCGCCCGCCCGCCTTCGCGCACAGCTGGGAAGAGCATGCGCACACCAGGGGCAGCGAACAGACGGTATCCCGCCTGCAAGGCGCCACGATCGCCATCACGAACAAAGTGCCGCTGCGTGCGGCCGAGCTGGCGCAGCTGCCCGGGCTGAAAATGATCGCCGTGGCCGCTACCGGCACGGATATTGTCGACCTGGCCGCCTGCCGCGAACGGGGCATCGTCGTGGCCAACATCCGCGACTATGCGCGCGCCACCGTGCCCGAACATACCTTGGCCCTGATGCTGGCCCTGCGCCGCCAGTTGATCGCCTACCGAGCGGACGTGGAAGCGGGCCTGTGGCAGGCATCGGACCGCTTCTGCCTGTTCGGCCACCCGATCCGCGACCTGGCCGGCAGCCGCCTGGGCTTGCTCGGCTACGGCGCGCTGGGCAAATCCGTGGCGCAGCTGGGCCGCGCCTTCGGCATGCAAGTCATCGTACATAACCGCTCGCCCATCGAGGACGACGGCGTGACGCAAGTGACGTTCGACGAGCTGCTGGCCACGTCCGACGTGCTGAGCCTGCACCTGCCCTTGACAGACAAGACGCGCAACATCATCGGCGCGCAAGAACTGGCGCGCATGCAGCCGACCTCGCTGCTGATCAACACGGCGCGGGGCGGCCTCGTCGATGAAGCGGCGCTGGCCGATGCATTGACCCGTGGCGTAATCGCCGGCGCCGGTTTCGACGTGTTGTCGAAAGAGCCGCCCCTGCCCGACAACCCGCTGTTGAACTTGCGCCTGCCCAACTTCATCCTCACGCCGCACACGGCCTGGGCCAGTGGCGAAGCCATGCAAAAGCTGGCCGACATCCTGATCGGCAACGTGGAAGCATTCGAACGGGGCGCGCCCACGAACGTGGTGGCATGAGCGTATTGCACGACCTCGATGAACTGCTGTGCGGCGACGACGAGGAATATGACCGCCTCGACCTGTTTGACGAAGCGGACAAGCTGATCGGGCAACTGCGGGCGGCCGACGTGCCGGCGCTGCTTGCCCTGTGGCAAGCGCGCAGCCTGTGCTGGCAACAGCGCTACACGCAAGCGAGCGGCTCCATCGACGGCGCCGTGCTGCGCACCCTGCTGTCCGGTTTGCTGCAGATCAAGGAGACGCCTCACGGCGTGTTCGAATTGATGACTCGCCTGCCTGCGACAGCCGACGCCTCCCCGCTCAGCGACGCCTTGCTCGATTACGCCGAGCAAGCCTGGCATGCGAACCCGGCACGGCAACGGCAAATCCAGATCAGTTGCTGGAGCTGCGGGCTGTCGGGCCGGCTGCTGAAACGGCTGGGGTTTTCCGCCTGGAAGGAAGCGGGACTGTAGTTCTTACGACGCGGCCGGCGTTTCGAATGAAAATCCCGGCGCATACGCATGATAGCCGTCGAAATCGCCCTTGCCGATGGCCGCGCCGGCGCTGCGGGCAATCGCATACGCCATGCCGAAGTGAAAGTAAAAATTCGGCAGGATGTACAAATTCAGGTAGTCACCGGCCGGCAGCGCGATGTCGGCAAAGCCGGCGCGGTCGCGGCAGATGCGTTCGGGCGGCCCGTCAAAACGCTCCACAGGTATGTCCTTGAGATAGAGCATGGTCTGCGCGATCTGTTCCTGCAGGCTGGCGGCGGCGCTGAAATCGGCCACGTCCAGCCCCGCCAGCGGGCAGCAGCCGCGCAGGGAAAAGCTCACGGCCGCGCGCACCTGCTGGGCGAATGGCAGCATGTCCGGGTGCAAGCGCGCCGCCAGCATGGGCGGCGCGGTGCCGGTCTTGTCGAGCATGGCGGAGAGCTGCGCCAGCGAGCGGCAAAAGATGGTGACGGGACTGATCTGCATGAGGTTCTCTTCCAGTTGAAAATGCTGTGCAAAACCTTGGCTCATGGCACGCCGGCAATGCGCGCATACAGCCAGAAATTGCCGGACCTTCCGCGAATTTGCCGGTAGCAGCGCAGATAGCCTTCGCGCTCGAAACCGCAGCGTTCGAGCACGCGGATCGAACGTTCATTGCTCTCCAGCACAGTGGCCTGGATGCGCAGGAAGCCCAGGCGCTGGAAGCCCCAGTCCACGGCCGACGCGGCGATGGACGTGGCCACGCCCTGCCCCCATACGGCGGGAGACAGATCGTAGGCGATTTCCGCCGTGCGGTGTTGCGGGGAAATGGCATTGAAGCCGATCGTGCCCACCAGCTGGCCGCCCGCGCGCAGCACGACGGCCAGGCGGATGGACGACGCTGCCTGGGCCGATGCGTAGTCATCGAAGTTGCCCTGCAGATCGTCGATGCAACGCAAATCCCAGCTCGTGTGCTCCACGACAACCGGGTCGGACAGATAGGCATACCAGGCGGATGCGTCGCCGGGTTCCAGGTGACGAAAAGCTACCAGTGGATGGGCTGAAACGGGTAAGTCGGCAGTCATCATCGCTTGGCATGCTCCTCAATCCAGCGGGCAATCGGCGGCCAGCCAGGATGTAAAGTCATCGGCAAGCCGCTCGAAATCGTCGCGTTGCATGGAACCATGCCCGACCAGGTACACGGCGCGGTCGCCATCATCGAGTGCCAGCATGACGGCGCGCCCGCCGCTGTCGTCGCCGATGGTGATGTAAGCGGGGCAGGATTGCAGCGTGTCATATGTCTCGTTGCGTTCGATCAGACTGTCTGCGCCGTACAGCAATACCTGTTCACCGCGCATGCCTTCTTGCCAGTCCTGCAGAAAACGCAGGTAGTGCGCCGGCAAGGCGCGGCCCAGCCAGCGCTCGAGCGCTTCGGTTTCATGCTGGCTCACGCGGCGCCCTTGCGCCGTGCTTCCCACGTACGCCGCAGCAAGCCGTACAGGGCCGTATCGCTGACGTGGCCCCCGACGATCCAGCGTTCCGGCAAGAAACCTTCCTTGTTGAAACCCTGGCGTTCCAAGGCGCTGGCCGACGCCGTGTTGAGTGGGTCGATATCGGCTTCCAGGCGGTTCAGGTCGCGCTCGATGAACGCGTATTCCAGCAATGCCGACAAGGCTTCCTGCATATAGCCCTTGCCCCAATGCGGGCGCGCCAGCGCATAGCCGATTTCGGCACGGCGGTTCTGACGGTGCTCGGAAAACAGGCTGCAGCTGCCCATGTATTCGCCCGTCGCCTTCAGCGTGACGGCGAAGCGGAAGAATTCCTCGCTCTCGAAAGCGGCGATGTCCTCGGCAAGCTTGCGCGCGGCGATGCTGGCATCCTGCCATGGCGGCTCGCTGAAATAGCGCATCACTTCGGGATCGGCATGCATGGCGAAGAAGTCCGCTTCATCCGATGGTTGCGGTTTGCGCAGGATCAGGCGTTCAGTGGTGATGGTTTTCGTGTAGGCCATGCGACTCCAATCAAAGGTTCAAAGGGCAATGCTTATTATTCCATGCAACTATAACGATGTGGCAACTTTGTGACTTTGCTTTTTAATGTAGTATGGCAATATTTCACCATATCATAGATGCAACTTCATGATCCGCCTATGCACGCCGTAAAAGAAGCAGCACATACCGACGCCGTCCCGGCGCAGCCGGAAGTCTTGAGCAAGCACAAGCGGCCAGTGATCGTCTGGGCCAGCATCGCCTTCTTTTGCATGTGCGCCATGCTGCTTGGCATGACCATCTGGATCGTCTGGTCTTCGCGCGAAGTGCGCTTGCACGAAGCGCAGGCGACGACGGAACACATGGCGCGCACCCTGGCGACCCAAGCGTACATGGAACTGGAAGTGGCCGATGTGATGCTGGAAGATATCGTCGAGCACATCCGTAACGAAGGCAATAATGACGCTACCGGCGAGCGGCTGCAATCGCATCTGCAGCAGTTGTCGAAGAATATCGTGGAAATTGCCGGCGTCTTCATTTTCGACAGCCGCGGAGACTGGCTGGCCAGCTCGTCCGGCGCCAGGCAGGACGGCAACAATGCGGACCGCGACTACTTTACTTATCACAAGACGCATGCGCAGCTGGGCAGCCGCATCAGCGCGCCCGTGCGCAGCAAATCCAGCGGGCAATGGGTCTTGCCCGTATCGCGCCGGGTGGAATTGGCGGACGGCTCGTTTGCCGGCGTGGTGCTGGTCACCCTGGGGCTTGCCTCCTTCGAACGCATCTACGATAGCCTCAACCTTGGCAATACGGGCACGGCCTTCTTTGCCCTCGATGACGGCACCTTGATCTACCGTCGGCCATTCCAGAGCAATGTCATCGGCATGGATATTTCGTCGGGCGCAGTCCTGCGCGCCTACCGCGAAAAAGGGCCGGTCGGCACGGCCATGATGACGGCGAAGGTGGACGAGATCGAACGGCTGTACAGCTATCGCCACCTGCAGCGCTTTCCCGTCATCGTGGCGGCGGGGCTATCGGAGGAAGATATTTTCGCCGAATGGCAACGCTTGAGCATGCAAATCGTGCTGGCGTCGCTGGCGGCAGGCGCGGCGCTGATCTACCTGTTCCGCAAGCTCATGCGGCAGATTGCCATACGCGACCGTATCGAGGCCAGCCTGCGCCTGGCCAGTACGCAATTGCAGCGCGCCAATGCGGACCTGGCGGCGCGGGCGTCGCAAGACGGCTTGACGGGACTGGCCAACCGCCGCTGTTTCGACGAAACCCTGGCGCATGAACTCAAGCGCGCCCAGCGCGACGGACACGCAGTGTCGCTGATCATGCTGGACGTGGATTTCTTCAAGAAATTCAACGACCAGTATGGTCACGTGGCGGGCGACGCCTGCCTGCAGGCAGTTTCCGGCGCCGTGGCGCGCAGCGTCGGCCGGGCCGAAGACCTGGCGGCGCGCTATGGCGGCGAAGAATTCGCCGTGATCATGCCCGGCACGGACGCGGCTGGCGCCCTGGAAGTCGCGGAAACCATCCGCTCGGCAGTGGAAGCGCTGCAGATACCCCACGCGGCCAGCGCGAACGGCGTCGTGACCGTCAGCCTGGGCGCAGCCACAGTCCAGTCCAGCCAGGTACATTGCACGGATAGCAGCGAACTGATACGCCAGGCAGATACCTTGCTGTACCAGTCGAAAAACACGGGCCGCAACCGCGTCAGCGGCGGCGGACCTGCAACATGAAGCCGCCCATGTCCGGAAACAGAATCGCCCTCACCATGCCGCTGTCCCTCATCGCGCTGGCCGTCTGGCTGGGCTTGAGCATGGGCGGCCGCTGGCTGGAAGCCGCCGGCTACGCCTTGCCGGGCGCAGCCGTCACCGGCCGTATCGGCCTGTCTTGGGCGCTGGCCGCCCTGTTCGCGCTGGCGCTGCTGCTGGCGTCAAGCGGACGCCGCGAAGCGGGCCTGGGCGCGCCGCAGCCCTGGAAATCGCTGTGGCTCGTCTGCCCTCCCCTGCTGTATGCGCTGCTGATGCTGTTGCTGGCCTGGGCCGGCGGCTGGCCGCAGCCGCGCGTGCTGCTGATCGTCGCCTGCAATGCGGCGCTGGTGGCCATCTCGGAAGAACTGATGTTCCGCGCCATCTTGCTGCAAGGCATGCTGAACCGCTACGCCGTCTGGCCGGCCGTATTGATGTCATCGGCGCTGTTCGGCCTGGCCCATACGGCCAACGGCCTGGCCACGGGCGACGTCAGCGGCGCCTTGTGGCAAGCCTTGGCCGCCGCCTTGCAGGGCGTCGGCTATGCGGCCATCCGCCTGCGCACCCGCTCGGTATGGCCCATGATCGTCGTGCATGGCCTGTGGGACTACGCGCTGGTGACGGCCACCTTGCCCAACCCGGCCGAAGACGGCGCATCGATCCTGCCGTACATCGCCCTGCTGGCCGTGCTGCCCCTGTGCCTGTACGGCGCCTACCTGCTGCGCCCCAGCCAGCGCGCGGCCATCTTGCAAGCATAAGGAATCCGCATGGCGTTTTTTTCACGTGACTACGCAGTATTCCTGCTGCTGGCCGCGCCCGATGCGGCGCCGCTGTGGCAGGCGGCGCAATGGACGCGCATCGAATTGACGCCACAGCTATCCTGATCGGACTCCCATGCGACACCTGCTTTGCGCCACCCTGCTCTGCTTCAGCAACCATGCGGGCGCCTTTGAACTGAGCGGCGCCATCCGCAGCAACGGCGCGCCGCTGCCGCCCGCCATCAGCATCATTGCCGAGCGCATGCACGGCGAGCCGCAGATACATGGCACGGTCGAGAACGGCCGTTACCGCATCGACGTGCCGGAAAACACCTTGCTGGCGCTGGTCGTGCGGGCGCCGCAATGGGAGGCGGAACCGAGACTCATCCACGACGCTGCCACGGCAGGCGCGCCGAACATCCTGCTGTATCGGACGGCGGTGCCGGAAGCGGCGCTGGCGCAGGAATTGCTGGCCATGGAAAAGGAAGACGTGGCCGCACGCACGGATTGGCCGGCGACAGGTGTCGACCTGCAGGCACGGCAGCGCATGCGCGAGACGGATGCGAGGAACGAAGCGCGGCTGCGCCACATCATCGCCAGCAAGGGATGGCCCACGCAAACAATGGTCGGTTACAAGGCGGCGGCCAGCGCATGGCTGATCGCCCAGCATGGATCAAGTGCCTTCCTCAAAAGCAGCCTGGTGCTGATGCGCACGGCGGCCGCGCAAGGTGAAATCACGCCGTCCAGGCTGGCCCTGACGATCGACCGCGACTTGACCAATGACAAACTGCCGCAGCTGTACGGCAGCCAGTTCCAGACGGGCAGCGACGGCAAGAGCGTCGCTTTCCCCATCGCCGATCCGCAGCATCTGGAGCAGCGCCGCGCCAGCGTGGGACTGGAGCCGTTTGCACAGTACCGGCAATTCTTCGAATAGGCACCGGCATTGACAAGGCCGCCCATCGCATGGCATCGTAACGCCATGCAATCGCCATTCCCTCCCCTGCCCACCATTATTGCCGCCATTCCAACAATGGTGGCTTAGCAGCAGTGTGATTGCCAAAGCCGCCTGCAAGGCGGCTTTGATGTGCAGTCACTGGTCAAACCGTCTCGCAGGCTTCATTTCTTTTTTAGCGAGCGACCATGACCCCGACTTCCAGCACCAACGCTTCCCCCACCCTGCACCTCGTCTGCGGCAAGATAGCCTCCGGAAAATCCACTTTGACCAGCCAGCTTGCGCACGCGCCGCACACGGTGCGCATCAGCGAAGACACTTTATTGGCGCAGCTGTATCCGGGCCAGATCGGCAGCCTGGCCGATTACGTGGCGTGCGCGGCGCGGCTGCGCGCGGCCATCGCCCCCTTGGCCCTGCAGATGCTGCGGGCGGGCGTGTCCGTCGTGCTCGACTTCCCGGCAAATACGCCGGCCAGCCGCGCCTGGATGCGCGCACTGTTCCAGCAGGCGGGCACGCCGCATGTGCTCCATTACCTCGACGTTTCGGACGAAGAATGCAAGGTGCGCTTGCGCCAGCGCAATGAAAGCGGGCTGCACCCGTTTTTTACCAGCGACGCGCAATTTGATGACATCACGCGCCACTTCGTGCCGCCCGACTCTTCGGAAGGCTTTCACATCGTGCGGATTGCCGCTTAAAACGTCCCCGGCAGCAGGATCTTTTTATCCACCTGCTGCAAGTCGCGCAAGCCGCAGAACGCCATCGTCAAGTCGAGCTCGTTGCGGATGATGTCCAGGCATTTGCTCACGCCCGGCCCGCCCATGGCGCCCAGGCCGTATAGGAACGGGCGGCCGATGTACACGCCTTTCGCGCCCAGGGCCACGGCCTTGATCACGTCCTGGCCCGAGCGGATGCCGCCATCCATGTGCACTTCGATCTGGCTGCCGACGGCGTCGACGATGGCGGGCAAGGCTTCGATCGACGATTGCGCGCCGTCGAGCTGGCGCCCGCCGTGGTTCGAGACGATCAGCGCGTCGGCGCCGCTTGCCACGGCCAGGCGCGCGTCTTCCGGGTCCATGATGCCCTTGATGATGAGCTTGCCACCCCAGCGCTGCTTGATCCATTCCACGTCCGCCCACGACAGGCTCAGGTCGAACTGCTGCTGCGTCCAGGCCGACAGCGACGACATGTCGGAGACGGACGTGGCGTGGCCGACGATGTTGCCGAAACCGCGGCGCTTCGTGCCCAGCATGCCCGCCACCCAGCGCGGCTTGGTGGCCATGTTGAGGATGTTGGGAATGGTCAGTTTGGGCGGCGCCGACAGGCCGTTGCGCAAGTCCTTGTGGCGCTGGCCCAGCACCTGCAAGTCCAGGGTCAATACCAGCGCACCGCACTTGGCCGCCTTGGCGCGGTCGATCAGGCGGTTGATGAATTCGCGGTCCTTCATCACGTACAACTGGAACCAGAACGGTTTCGTCGTGTTCGCCGCCACGTCCTCGATCGAGCAGATGCTCATGGTCGACAGGGTGAACGGCACGCCGAAGCGCTCGGCCGCCTGGGCCGCGAGGATTTCGCCATCCGCATGCTGCATGCCCGTCAGGCCCGTGGGCGACAGGGCTACCGGCATCGATACGTGCTGGCCCACCATGGTCGAAGCCAGGCTGCGGTTTTCCAGGTTGACGGCCACGCGCTGGCGGAATTTGATCTTCGCGAAATCGCTGTTGTTGGCGCGGTACGTCGATTCCGTCCAAGAGCCGGAATCGGCGTAGTCGTAAAACATGCGCGGCACCCGTTTCTGGGCCAGCACGCGCAAGTCTTCGATGCTGGTGATGATACTCATGCGTTTCCTCGGTCGATGGCAAGTCAAGCCATGATCGTGCATTTGCCTGTAATTGTCTATCCGGCAGGCAATGCCACCACGCTTACCAGGCGCGCGCGCCGAGGATCTTCTCGCCCAGTTCCGTCAACTGCGCCTGCGGATAGCGCAGTTTTTCCTTTTCCTCGGGGTCGCCGGGAAACGCATAGCCTTGCGGCGCGCTGCGTTCGCGCCAGCTTTGCACGCGCCAGTCGCGCAGCGACTGATTGTCTTCCTGCGCCGGCGTAAAGGAGATGTATTGCGCCAGGCGCACCTGATCCGTCGACGTGTTCGGGCGGATGCCGTGTGCCAGCAGGCTGTTGAAGATCAGCAGCTCGCCTTTCTTCATGGCGATGAATTCCATCGGATACGGCACCGTCGCCAGGTCCGGCTGCCATGGATTGCGGTCCGCCGGCACGGTCTTGCGCCACGCCAGCAAGTTGTTGAACAGTTCCGGGTAGCATTGAAAACCGCCGCTCTCGGGCGAGGTATCGGACAGGGCCAGCACGCCTTGCACGTTGACGGGCAGCGGGTCGAGCGTCGTGTCGGCATCCCAGTGGATGAAGCCGCCAAACTTGCGCTTGCCATTATTGGGCGTGTTCAGGTTGGCGCGGTCGATCGTCACCCACAAATCCTGACGGTCCCAGATGTCGACAAAGGCATCGTAGACGCGCCGGGTCTGGCGGTTATCCCACAGGGTCTGGTTGTGATAGGCCTCGACCATGCCGGAACCGTTGAGTTCCTTCATCGCGTGGTCGCGCAGCTGGTCCCGGTTCCAGGTGGAAGCATCGTGCTGGTCGAGTCCCTGAAATTCCCACAGGAAATCGGTCGTGCGGCGCACCTGCTCTGGCGAGACGGCATCCTTGACGATGACGTAGCCGTAGGTTTGCCAGTGCAAGAAGTCGCTGTCCGACAGCACGCGCAGGGGCAGCTGTTTCCGGATGTCGCGCAACTGGGTTTGTTCCGTGTAGGCCACGGACGGGTTGCCGGGACGGTCTTCGCCGTACTGATATCGGTCTTGCATCGCTGTCTCCTGTGTTGGTGTGAGACAGATTGTGCGACGGAAGATTAAAGGGAAATGCGTGCGCAGCGACCAATACTGATACTATTTTGACTATCCATCACCTTAAAACGTCACGATGACGCCTTTATTCGAACAAGTCACGATCCCGACGGGCCACTCCTGGGGCTTGCTGTGGCGCGAACTCGATGCCATTCCCTTCATCTGGCATTACCACCCGCAATTCGAGCTGACCCTGACCGTGAATGCGCGGGGGCAACGCTACATCGGCGACCACCTGGGGGACTTCGAACCGGGCGACCTGGTGCTGCTGGGGCCAAATTTGCCGCACACGTGGTCAGCCAGCGAGCGCATCGACAGCGCGCAACCGATGCTGGCCGTCGTCGTGTGGTTTTCGCTCGAGTGGGTGGAACAGCTGGCCGCCTGTTTTCCGGAATTGCACAGCGTGCGGCAGCTGGCGGCCCGCGCCGGCCCGGCCCTGCATTTTTCAGCGGACACGAGCGCGCGCTGCGCCCATCAACTGCTGCAGCTGAATGCCCTGCCCGTGCCGCAGCGCCTGCCGCTGCTGCTCGACGTGCTGCTGGACCTGGCGGGCGATGGCGCCGCGCGGCCGTTGGCCTCGACAGCGCAGGCGCCGGTGCATGCCGATGGGCAGCAAAAGCGCATGGCAATCGTGTTTGACTTCATGCACGCGCATTTCCGGGAAGAGATCGCACTGGAAACCCTGGCGCAGCGGGCGGCCCTGTCGCTGGGCGCGTTTCACCGCTGTTTCAAGCGCCACGCGCATTGCACGCCGGGCGAGTATCTGGCGCGGCTGCGCATCGGGCGCGCCTGCCAGCAGTTGATCGAGAGCAATCTCGCCATTGCCGTCATCGCGCAAGAGGCGGGCTACCGCAACCTCGCGCATTTCAACCGCCAGTTCCGTGCCGCCAAGCACGTGACGCCGCGCGCGTTTCGCCTGCAATACCGGCGCGGTCCCAACGACCTGTCGTAAAGGCGTTCGGAAACGAAAAAGGGGATCAGATTTTACAATCTGACCCCCAATATTCTGGTGCGGCTGGCAGGAATTGAACCCACGACCCCTTGGTTCGTAGCCAAGTACTCTATCCAGCTGAGCTACAGCCGCCTAAGACAAGATTATAGCAGGGCTTTGCAGAATGGCAAAGGGCGTCGTGCGGATATTTCACAATTACCCAGGCTGCCAGCGTGGTCGCTGCCAAGGCACCGTCTGGACGAAAAAAAACCCGGAAAGCGAACTTTCCGGGTTTTTTTCACTACTGCTGATACTGGTGCGGCTGGCAGGAATTGAACCCACGACCCCTTGGTTCGTAGCCAAGTACTCTATCCAGCTGAGCTACAGCCGCAAACTCTGACACACTTCGCCGGACGGCGCGAAGCTTGAAACTTTCATCAAGACGAAGCGAACTTCATCTTGGCAATACTGGTGCGGCTGGCAGGAATTGAACCCACGACCCCTTGGTTCGTAGCCAAGTACTCTATCCAGCTGAGCTACAGCCGCGCAGGCAAACATTATAGCGTATTCATTTCGCTTTGAAAAGTTCGATTTTTCAATCGCTTAGCTGATTTTGCAGAATACCGCCCCGCATGATCGACTACCTTTTCACTGCCAAAAAGCTTGCGCCTTTTTATCGGTGGACACTTCCGCTTTCACGGTGACGCCCAGCGAATCGAGAAGTTGCTGTCTCGAAAGAAGCGGGATTATAGGGACTGCTTTCCCGCCTGTCCAGTGCTATCTGCAGGCGGCGCGCAAGCGTGCGGTGGCGGTACGCCGCTTGGGGCTACAATACCAGCCAGACGGGGGCGCTTGTGCCCCCCCCCTGATGCATGACGGCGGGCACTTCCATCATGACCCATTTAACTGAGCTTAGCGGCGGCGGCCCGGCGGGGCAAGAGCCCGTGCGGCAGACTCACTGTTGCAGGATTTCCGATGGCCAAGCATGACCGCAAGCAATATCTGCTGCCCCCATCAGCGCCGCTGAGCCTGTCGGACGAGCGCCTGACCAACTTGTTGGACAGCATTACCGACGGCTTTTGCCTGCTCGACCGCGACTGGACCATCCGCTACCTCAATCCGCGCGGCGCCGACATGCTGGCGCCGCAGCACCCGTCCGGCGTCAGCCTGGCGGGCAAGAACCTGTGGCAAGCCTGCCCCGAACTGCCGGGCACGGACCTGGAAACGCAGTGCCGGCGCGCCATGGCGCAGCAGCAAAGCTGCAGTTTCGAGCTGCTGTATCCGCCGCTGGGGCGCTGGCTGGAAGTACGCATCTTTCCTTCCAGCGACGGCTTGACCACGTATATCCAGGACATCACCCAGCGCAAGGCGGACGAGGAAAGCTTGCGCCACAGCGAAGAAGACTTGCGCGCGCTGGCCAATTCCATCCCGCAACTGGCCTGGATCGCCAGTTTCGACGGCACCATAGCCTGGTACAACCAGCGCTGGCACGACTACACGGGCACCAGTCCCGAACAGATGGCGGGCGATGGCTGGAGCATCGCCTATGACGTGCGGCATTTGCCGTCCATGCTGCAAGCGTGGAAAGCCGCCCTGCACGACGGCACGCCTTTCGAAATGGAGTTTCCCATCCGTGGCGCCGACGGCCAGTACCGCTGGTTCCTGACGCGCGCCAATCCCGTGCGCGACCGGGGCGGCCAGCTGCTGCGTTGGTTTGGCACGAGCACCGACGTCGACCAGGTCAAGCGCGCGCAGGAAGCCTTGCGCGACGAGACGCGCGTGCTCGAATTGCTCAACAATACGGGCGCGGCCCTGGCCGGCACGCTCGACTTGCCGGCCCTGCTGCAGGAAACCGTCGATGCGGCCACGCGCATCAGCGGCGCGCGCTTCGGCGCCTTTTATTATGACGATGCGGGCGAGATCCACGACAGCGCCGCGCCCCTGCCATCGGCGCGCGCCGTCAACGGCATCAGCCTGCGCCAGGCCGACGCCATCGCGGCGGAACTGCGCCAGGGACCGGCCATGCGCCAGAACGACTTGCTGGCCGCGCCCGATGCCAGCGCCGGCGGCGCGCCGCCGCTGCGCAGCTGCCTGAGCCTGCCCGTCAGCTCGCGCTCGGGCCTGTTGCTGGGACGCCTGCTGCTCGGCCATCCGCAGGCGGGCATGTTCAGCGCGCGCAGCGAACGCATCGTGTCGGCCATCGCGGCGCAGGCTGCCGTCGCGCTCGACAATACGCGCCTGTACGCGGCCGCCACGCGCGCCGCCGAAGAGCGCAAGGTGCTGCTCGACAGCGAACGCGAAGCGCGCGCCGAGGCCGAGCGCACGAACCAGCTGAAAGACGATTTCCTCACCACCCTGTCGCACGAACTGCGCACGCCGCTGTCGGCTATCCTGGGCTGGGCGCAGGTGCTGCGGCGCGGCACGCGCGACCAGGCAGACCTGCACCGCGGCCTGCAAAGCATCGAACGCAATGCGCGGGCGCAGGCGCAACTGATCGAGGACTTGCTCGACATGAGCCGCATCACTTCCGACAAGGTGCTGCTGGACCTGCAAACCATCGTGCCTGCCAGCATCATCGCCTCGGCCATCGAAACCCTGCGCCCGGCGGCCGACGCCAAGCACATCGCCGTTCACAGCGACATCGCCAGCGATGCGGGCACCATCACGGGCGACCCCAGCCGCATCCAGCAAGTGATCTGGAACCTGCTGTCGAATGCCCTGAAATTCACGCCGCAAGGGGGACGGGTCGACATCGGCGTGCGCCGCGAGGCGAGCCGGCTGGCCATCACGGTGGCCGACAACGGCGTCGGCATCAGGAAAGACTTCCTGCCCCACGTGTTCGACCGCTTCCGCCAGGCCGACGCCTCCACCACGCGCCGGCATGGCGGCCTGGGGCTGGGACTGGCGATCGTCAAGCACCTGGTGGAGCAGCATGGCGGCACGGTCACGGCCAGCAGCGCCGGCGACATGCAGGGCGCGAGCTTTACAGTGCGCCTGCCCCTGGGAACGCGGTCCGCGCCGGCGCGCCCCAAAGGTGGCGACCTGTCCGCCGGCCATGACTTGCGCGGCGTCACCGTGCTGCTGGTCGATGACGAGGCCGATGCGCGCGAACTGACGGCGCGCATCCTGCGCGAGCACCACGCCGAAGTGCATGGCGCCGGCAGCGTGGCGCAAGCGCTGCAACTGCTGGAGCAAGTAAGCCCGCACGTGCTGGTCAGCGACATCGGCATGCCCGACGCCGACGGTTTCGACTTGCTGGCGCGCATACGCGCGCACGCTTCCCCCGATGCGGCCAGTCTGCCCGCGCTGGCGCTGACGGCGTTCGCGCAACCACAGGACCGCCAGCGGGCGCTGGCCAGCGGCTTCCAGGCCTGGGTCTCGAAACCGCTGGACCCGGCCGAACTGCTGGCGGCCGTGGCGCAGCTGGCTGCCCCGCGCCGTGACCCCGGCCGCAAGGCAGCTCCCTGAAAAGATGATGCAAAGAAATAAATAGTGCAGTACAAAATGACTATTTCATGGGTTAGCCTTCCTACTTGCAGACGCGGCACTGTCCTACAAGCAACTAAGCTGAAGTTTGCTACACTGAAATGGAGAAGCACACCTGCAAGGCATGCTGGAGACGGCGGCCCTGCCCGACGAGATGCAAAAAGCAAGCTCATGCGCTGTTGTGCGCCCTATCTTGTTGCAAGGCGCTACACTCGCTCCGATCACCGTCAGCCCATCATCTGCGGTAGAAGCCAGCGTTGCATAGACCGTATAACCGAGACCCTACATGCCCAGCCAAGATGAGATTTTGAAAGCCAAAATTTTGGTCGTTGACGATTCCCCCGACAATGTTGACCTGATGCTGGAAATCCTGCGCGATGCAGGCTATACCAACGTCACGGCCACCATGCGTCCGGCCCAGGTCTGCCCCCTGCACCGGGAACATTGCTACGACCTGATCTTGCTGGATCTGCAAATGCCGGAGCTCAATGGTTTCCAGGTCATGAAAGGCTTGAAGGAAATCGAGCATGGCGGCTACCTGCCCGTGCTGGCCCTGACGGCACAGCCGAGTTTCAAGATCGCCGCCCTGGAAGCAGGCGCGCGCGACTTCATCAGCAAGCCGTTCGACCTGATGGAAGTGCACAAGCGCATCCACAACATGCTGGAAGTGCGCCTGCTGTACAAGGAGCTGGCCCAATACAGCAAGCAGCAGCAGGAACTGGCCTTGCACGACCCGCTGACGGGCTTGCCGAACCGCCGCCTGCTGGAAGACCGCATCGAGCATACCCTGCAGCAATCGGCCCGCAGCCGCGGCAAGTCGGCCATCCTGTACCTGGACCTGGACGGTTTCAAGGCCATCAACGACAGTTACGGCCACGGCTATGGCGATGAAATCCTGAAAATGGTGGCGGCCCGCCTGGTGGGCGCCTCGCGCAAGGAAGACACGGTGGCGCGCATCGGCGGCGACGAATTCGTCATCGTGCTGGGCAACCTGGCCGGCAAGGGCGACGCGCGCGAGCCGGCCGCCAAGCTGATCGAAGTCATTTCCGAGCCGTATTTCATCAACGACCTGACCCTGCGCCTGTCGACCAGCATCGGCATCGCCATCTATCCGGACGATGCCAGCACCGTCGAATCGCTGCTGGGCTCGGCCGACACGGCCCTGTACGAAGCCAAGCGCGCCGGCAAGAACCGCTTTTGCTGCATTCCGCACGAGGTGATCGCTTCGCAGGTCAACGTGCAGAAAAGCAGCATCCCGTCGATCGCCTGATTTTTACGCCGCGCGGCGCATAAAAAAAACCGGCAAGCCGGTTTTTTTTGCATGGGCCATCTTATTTCTTGCCAGTGGCCGCCTCATGCTGGCCCGCATGCTGGTGGTCCGTTTGCGCATCGACCGTTTCGGGCGGCACCTCGATGCGCGTGATGCCGGCATCGACGGAAATCGGATCGCTGGCGGGGAAGGTCATTTCCACGGCGTCATCGAGCAATTCCTCCTTCGCCCGCTCTTCGCCGCTCATGCCCTCTTCATCGGCCAGGATGGCCAGCGCGCTGGCCCATTTGACGAAATTGAGATTGGCCAATTCGCGCACGGTGTGCACGCCAAACGCCTGCTGCAAGGCCTTGGCGTCCTTCGGGCTAACGCCGCGCAGGGCGCTGATGGGCGCATTGACGATGTCGCGGAAGCTTTTGTCGGCGTATTCCTGGTCGACGATGGTATCGATATTCATGGCATGTCCTTTCGTTTCGGTAAGCGGGCCTGTACTGCATGGAGAAATGCATGACGCCACTATGGCAGCGTGCGGCGCCCCGGTATGTGCGCAGCCGTACGTAACGACGGGAACGGGGCTTGCTGGTGCAAACGATAATATTGCCTGGCATATAAAAAATGATGGAAGGAGATTAAAATTGCCGAAAAGACAGAAATTTTCCATCCATGCGCCCCGCGATGAAATCATCATGTATGATCCACAACTTGAATTTGGTCCACCTTTCACCATTCACGGGGCGCTATGTCCGCACAAACAGATCCGAACAAGGAAACGGCCCAGGCCGATGCGGAACGCGCCGCCGACCTCAGCGAGTTGCTCGGTCACGTCAACACCAGCTGGGACAATGAACGGCGCGCCCTGTCGCGCCAGCTGCACGACAGCCTCGGCTCGTCGCTGACGGCGCTGACCATGCATTTGTCGCTGCTGACGCAAAAAATGCCGCAGGAAGCGGCCCTGCTCGACCGCGCGGCGACCATGAAGCAATTGCTGCTCAATGTGATCGAAACCAACCGCCAGATGCAGATGAAGCTGTGGAACGACAAGCTCGAGTTTCTCGGCGTCAATGTCGCGCTGGGCGAACTGGCCACGCAATTTGCCGAACAGCACAAGATCACCGTGCGCTGCAGCCTGCCCGAAGATGAATTGATTTGCCCCCGCAACGTGGGCGTGGCCTTGCTGCGCACCCTGGAAGAAGCGCTCGGCAACATCGCCGCGCACGCGCACGCCACGCAGGTGGACATCATCATCGACGACAATGACGAAGCGCTGATGATGACCGTCAAGGATGACGGCGTGGGCTTGCCGGCGAGCGAACCCGTCGAAATGAGCAAGCACGGCCTGCGCGCCGTGCGCGAGCGCGTGCACTACCTGGGCGGCACCCTGAACCTGGCGGCCAATCCGCAAGGCGGCACGGCCCTGACCGTCGTCTTGCCGCGTATTGCCCCGAAAGAATAATCTTTGCCCGGCCGGGGCGCCCCGGACCGCCGAACGATCCGACGACAGGAGACCGCATGCGAGGACTGATCCCCACCCTGCTGGCAGCGTTGCTGGCCATGGGCGCCGCCAGGGCCGCCGACAAGACCGTGCCGCCGCCGGAAACCGTGGACAAGCTGGCCTGGCTGGCCGGCTGCTGGAACGTCGACGGCGCCGAACCCGGTTCCGGAGAACAATGGAGCACGGCCGCCGGCGGCACCCTCCTCGGCACCAGCCGCACCGTCAAGGGCGGCAAGACGACGGCCTTTGAATTCGTGCAGATCCGCCTCACCGAGCCGGGCCAGCTGGCCTACATCGTGCAGCCGTCAGGCGAGCCGCCCGTGATCTTCAACCTGCTGCGCCAGGACAAGCCGAACGAGTTCATCTTCGCCAACCTGGACAATGACTTTCCCAGCCGCATCATCTACCGCCGCGACAGCGAGCGCATCTTGCACGCCAGCATTACCGGCACCTTGAAGGGCAAGCTCACCACCATCGCCTTCCCCATGACGCGGGGCCGCTGCGAAGCGGCGCCAATTACGCGCAACAAATAACAACCGGCGTCAAGGCAGGAACCAGGGCCGCATCTTGCGGCCCTTCTTGCGTCAAGGCTGCAAGCGAATGCCCACACCCGCAGGAGGAAGCATGGTGAAGGCGGCGGCCATGCCCAGCCAGCCAGCGAACCAGGCAATGAAAGCCGCCACGTGGCCATACTCCCAGCGGGCACGCAGGCGCGCATAGGCTGCGGCGAACTCCGCCTGGCTCACGTCGACGCTACTCCCCCACTCCCCATTGACGGGGGCGACAAGGAAAGCCCACAGCAGCAAGGAAGCAAGCAGTGCGGCTGCCGACGCGGCCAGCAGGCGGCCCTGGGGCAGGCGCCTGGAGCGAAATGCCAGCACGGCCACGGTCACCATGGCGGCCATTTGCACGGCGCCCCCTACCGGGCCAAACAGGGCATACAGCGTGCTTGTCACCTGCGCATACAGCGCTGGCGGATACGCCAGCTTGACGGGCAGTTCCAGCAGATGTGCGGCACCCGGCGCGAGCCCCAGGGCCGTCAAGGTCAGGGCAATGACTTGCAGTAAGCGTGATGGCATGCCTGCCTCCCCTCATCAAGCTGTCCGCTCATGGCGCGCGTGCTTGCCCTTGCTATGACCGCGGGACGGCGCTGCGGTTCCCGGCCCACGCCACTCGCGCAATGCGTACGCTGCCATAAAAAACGGGGCCTTGCGGCCCCGTTGGATTTCCTTACTTACCACACATCAATGCAGCTTGACCTGCGGCGTGCTGCGCTTAATCAGGAAACGGCCCATGGCCATGACGGCCGTGCGCACGCTGCCCAGCACGGCGTTGTGGTGCATCAGGTGCAGGCTGACATACATCATGCGCGCGACAAAGCCTTCGACGAACCAGCTCAGGCCCTTCAGCGAACCCATCAGGGTGCCGACCGAGGTGGTGCGGCCGAACGACACGAGCGAACCGTAGTCCAGGTATTCGTACGGCTTGGTCTGCGGCGGCTTGCCCTTCGCTTGCAACAGGAAGGTTTTCAGCAGGTAATCGGCTTGCTGGTGGGCAGCCTGGGCGCGCGGCGGCACCAGCTTGCCGTCCGGCCCCGTGCAGGCGGCACAATCGCCCAGCGCGTAGATATTCGCATGGCCCTGCACGTTGAGCATGCCCGTCACTTCCAGCTGGCCGGCGCGGTTGGTCGGCAAGCCCAAGGTGGCGAGGAATTCCGGCGCGCGGATGCCGGCGGCCCACACGCAGATGTCGGCCGCATAGCTGGTGCCGCTGGCGACCGTCACCTTGTCCGCCTCGATCGAGGTGACGCGCGTCTCGGTCACCACGGTGATGCCATGCTGGTGCAGCAGTTTCGAGGCGGCGATCGAGACGCGCTCGGGCAGCGGCGCCAAAATGCGCGGCGCCCCTTCGAGCAGGGTGATGCGCACATCCTTGATGGCGTTGAGATTCTGGAAACCATACGCGGCATACACGCCGCTCGCTTCGCGCAATTCCGCCGCCAGCTCCACGCCCGTGGCGCCGCCGCCGATGATGACGATATCGACGCCGGGATGGCCCGCGTCGCTCTGGCGCTGCTCGGCCATGGCCAGCAGTTTCAGCAGGGTCAGACGGAAACGTTCGGCGTCTTCCGTGGCGTTCAGGGAAATCGTGTTTTCCTGGGCGCCGGGCACGCCGAAGTAATTCGACGTGCTGCCCACGGCCAGCACCAGCTGGTCGTAACGGACAGTGCGCTGCGGCAAGAGCTGTTCATCCTTATCCGTGGCGATGGCGCCCACGGTAAGGCTGTTCGACGCGGCGTCGAGCGCGATCAAGGGGCCATAGACATAGGTAAAACCATTGTCATGCGCCAACATCTGGTACGACAGGCCCTCTTGATGAATGTCCAGGGTGCCGGCCGCCACTTCATGCAGCGACGGCTTCCAGATATGGTACAGACGGCTGTCGACCAGGGTGACCTGGCCGGGGCCGAGCTTGCGGCTGAGTTTGCAGGCCAGCTCCAGGCCGCCTGCACCTCCTCCTACGATAACGATTTTACTGTGCAAAGATCCTCCTGCTTGTTAATCCCTGTGCCCGTTGCCGTTGCCATTCCCGCGACCATTGCCATGGCCCTTGCCCGGATGGTCATCATGCTTGTCGCGCTTGCCTTCATGCTTGTCGCGCCTGTCATCATGGCGGTCGTCATGACGGCCGCGGTCGCCGTAATCGGGCCGGCCATGGTCGCCATGCTGCTGGCGGTAACGGGGCACATATTGGTTGTTATACCAATTATCTTGAACGAAATATACCTCTTGGTTACAGGCATTATACTTGCGGCAGTGCTTGGACCAGTGTTTGGCATGGCCGGGCGGTACGCGCAGGTAGATCGGGGCGGCCGAATAGTACTGGGGGCGTTGCACGATGACGGGCTGGGCATAGATCAATTGCGGCGCGGGATAGTCGCCGATGTCGAGGCGTCCGTAAAAGCCTGGCTGGCCGACGGTAACGGAGACGCCGACCTGGGCGACGGCGGCGGTGGCTGCCGACAGCAAGGCGGCAGCAAGAATCAGGGTTTTCATGGTGACACTCCTTTTAGTTATGCCGTCATTGTAGACCTTGTGTGACCAACTGTTTGTTCGCAAGGACACATAAGGAATGGCGTCGCAATCTCACCACAGTTTGCCCAATGGCACGACCAAGCCGCTGAACAGCGACCAGTCCGGGGACGCCGCCGTCAAGCCGCGCGCCATGCCGATGTCGATGGCCAGTCGTGGCGTGGGACTGTAGGTGGCCGCCAGCAGCAATTGCGCCGTGGCCGGTGCGCCGCGCAGGCGCGTGCCCGACACTTCCGCCGTGGCGCCCCAGCGCTCGCTGACGGGCGTGGAAAAGGAGGTCGCCCAGCCCGTCTGCACCCTGCCCGTATTCGAGTCGGAGACCCCCAGGCGCGTGGCGTTCAGGTTGGCATCCATGTGCACGGCGCCCACGTCGCGGCTGAAAATCCCGTTCAGCGATACGTCGCTCTTGCCGCTGCCGATGCTGTCCTTGGCAGTCGGCAACTTCCAGCCCAGTTCCAGGCCCAGCGCCGTCGCGCTGTCGAGCAAGAATGCGCGCTTGAGCACGACCGTCGTGTCGCCCACGCCCGTTTCGCGCCGCCCCGTGTCATCGCGGGCGCGCACAACACCCTCGCCCTCGAGCAGCACGCCCCATTCGGGCGTGAACGCCAGTTTGAAGGTATATGGCAGGCTGGCGCGGCGCGTGCCGTCCGTTTTCGACAGCAGGCCGCCGGCCTCGAATTCCAGCTGGCCCGGCACGGGCAGCTGGGCGGGACTGGCCACCGAAGGACGGTAAGGCAGGACGGGATCGCTATCCTGCGCCTGCGCCAGGGGGGCCAGCGACAGCAACAGCAGGGATAAGCAAAGCAAGCGGGGAGACGGCATGAAAGACCCGGAAGTGATAAACGCGCAATAGCGACAGCCTACCACCGCCGCGCCGATTGCGCTCGGTCAAACCGCTTTCAGGCCAGGCGCCGCACGCCCTGCCTGGCGGCCGGCACTGGGCGGCGCAGCGGCGTGACGTTGCTGGATGCTGGCACGGCCAGCCCTTGCTCCTGGGCATGCAGACGGAACACGCCCACCAGTTCCGTCAGGGTCTGGGCCTGGTCTTGCAGCGATTCGGCGGCCGCCGCCGCCTCTTCCACGAGGGCCGCGTTTTGCTGCGTCACCTGGTCCATCTGCAGCACGGCCTGGTTGACTTGCTCGATGCCGGCGCTTTGCTCGGCGCTGGCGGCCGTGATTTCCTGCATGATGTCGGCCACCTGGCGCACGCTGGTCACCACTTCATCCATCGTCTTGCCCGCGTCATGCACGAGTCTGGAACCGATTTCCACCTGCTCGACGGAGTCGCCGATCAGGGTCTTGATTTCCTTGGCGGCGCTGGCGGAACGTTGCGCCAGGTTGCGCACTTCGGACGCCACGACGGCGAAACCGCGTCCCTCTTCGCCCGCCCTGGCCGCTTCCACGGCCGCGTTCAAGGCCAGGATATTCGTCTGGAAGGCGATGCTGTCGATGACGCTGATGATGTCGACGATCTTGCGCGAGGACGCATTGATCGATTCCATCGTCCGCACCACCTGCCCCACCACGGCGCCGCCCTTGCCCGCCACGTCGGACGCGGCGCCGGCCAGGGCATTGGCCTGGCGCGCATTGTCCGCGTTCTGCCGCACGGCCGACGTCAGCTGTTCCATCGACGACGCCGTTTCTTCCAGCGAACTGGCCTGCTCTTCCGTGCGCGACGACAAGTCGAGGTTGCCCTGGGCGATTTCGCCCGAGGCCGTATTGATGGTGTCCGTGCCCGAACGCACCTGGCTGACGATGCCCACCAGCTTGTCGCGCATGGTCTTCATGGCAAACAGCAGGCTGGTGCTGTCGTGGCCGGCTGTGCGGATTTCCACGGTGAGGTCGCCCTCGGCGATGGCGCCGGCGATCCTGACGGCATATGCGGGCTCGCCGCCCAGCTGGCGCGTCAATCCGCGCGTGATCAGCGCCCCCAGCGCCAGGCCGGCCGCCATGCTGCCCAGCACAAGCGCGATCATGAAGCTGCGGCTGGCCTGGTACACGCCGGATGCCTGCTCGGCCGCCGCCTTGGCCCGCGCTTCCTTCTGCAATGACAATTTATCGAGCACGCCGTCGA
This sequence comes from Janthinobacterium sp. OK676, assembly GCF_900103595.1. Classification (NCBI taxonomy): domain Bacteria; kingdom Pseudomonadati; phylum Pseudomonadota; class Betaproteobacteria; order Burkholderiales; family Oxalobacteraceae; genus Janthinobacterium; species Janthinobacterium sp. OK676. Next base: position 112,229 of record NZ_FNHA01000007.1, on the reverse strand, counting down.
GCTCATCGGCATGCAGGCGCGTCTTGTTGAGCAGTTCAACCAGCTGCACGGTGCGCTGGGCCAGCGGTTCGGCCGCCGCCAGGATCAGCGCCTGCTGCATGGTGGCAACGTACTCGGCTTCGACGGCGGCGAAGCGGGCAAACAGTTCCTTGGCGGCCGGCGTGACGAACAGCGGCCGGGCCTTGTCCAGGTTGCTCTTGTTCTCTTCCAGGTATTTGCCGATATCGGCCTGGCGCCCCGCGCGCTCTTCGCTGGTGGTCGCCAGCAGAAAATTGCTGCGCGCGCGGCCCACCTTGATCAGGGCGATATTGGCTTCCTTGATGTACGACAGCCCCAGCAATTCATGGTTATACATCTGCCCTGCCATGGTATCGATCTTGCCCATGTTGAAGATGCCGATGCCGGCCACGATGGCGCCGAGCAGCGCCACGCAAAAGAAGGCCGCGAGCAGGCGCGTCCCCACTTTCATTTGATTCAACATGTTTCCTCCCAGACAAGACGGTAGCCAATAATTTAAGCTATGACTTGAATATAAGGAAAAAACAGTCACTAAAATGCTCGAATTGTCACTAACCAACAATTCCTTGATTCAAAGCAACATATCCCGGGACTTGCCATGCTGGCAAGTCCCGGGGGCATCAATGGCCGCTGTGCGCGCCCGGCTTGCGCACCGTCATCTCCACGCCGCTTTTTACCGCCGGCTTGCCCGCGCCCTGGCCGCGCACCGGTTCCGGCACGGCGCCCGTCCACTCATAGGCCAGCGTGCCGGCCGGGTGTTTATACCAGCCCGGGTCGCGGTAGTCGCCCGGTTTCTGGTCCTTGCGCACTTTGACCGTGGTAAACATGCCGCCCATGCCGATGGCGCCGAACGGGCCGTCGCCCGCCATCATCGGCAGGGTATTGTCGGGGATAGGCATCTGCATCTCGCCCATGTCGGCCATGCCTCGCTCGCCCATCACCATGTAGCCGGGCACGAGCTGGTTGATCTTCGCGGCCACGCCCTGGTGGTCGACGCCGATCATGGTCGGTACGTCATGCCCCATGGCATTCATCGTGTGGTGCGACTTGTGGCAGTGGAAAGCCCAGTCGCCCAGGTCCGTGGCGGTAAACTCCACCGCGCGCATCTGCCCCACGGCAATATCGGTCGTCACTTCGGGCCAGCGCGATTCGGGGCGCGTCCAGCCGCCATCGGTGCCCGTCACCTCGAATTCGTGGCCATGCATGTGGATCGGGTGGTTCGTCATGGTCAGGTTGCCCACGCGCACGCGCACCTTGTCGCCCTGGCGCACGACCATGGGGTCGATGCCGGGGAAGACGCGGCTGTTGAAGGTGAACAGATTGAAGTCCGTCATGGTCATGATCTTCGGCGTGTAGCTGCCCGGATCGATGTCATAGTTGCTGAGTAAGAAGACGAAATCGCGGTCCACCTTCATGAAGTTCGGGTCTTTCGGATGCGTGACCCAGAAACCCATCATGCCCATGGCCATCTGCGTCATTTCATCGGCATGCGGGTGGTACATGAAAGTGCCGGGTCGCTTGGCAACGAATTCATACACAAAAGTTTTACCGGGGGCGATGCCGGGCTGGGTCAGGCCCGTGACGCCATCCATGCCGTTGGGCAAGCGCTGGCCATGCCAGTGCACGCTCGTGTGTTCCGGCAATTTATTGGTGACAAAGATGCGCACGCGGTCGCCCTCCACCACTTCAATCGTGGGGCCGGGCGACTGGCCGTTGTAGCCCCACAGGTTCGCTTGCATGCCGGGCGCCAGTTCGCGCACGACGGGTTCGGCCACCAGATGGAATTCCTTGACGTTGTTGTTCATGCGCCAGGGCAAGGACCAGCCGTTGAGGGTGACGACGGGATTGTACGGACGCCCGTTCGGCGGCGGTGGCGGTGCTTTCGTATCGGCGCCAGCCATGCTGACGGCTTCCGGCAACGACGCCGCACCGACTCGGCTGACGGCGGCGGCACTGAGGGCGACGGCGCCCGCATTCATGAAAAAGTTTCTACGTGTAATCATCATTATTCCTTGTTGGCGGGGCCGCTGCCATTGATGGCGCCTTGCAGTTCGGTTTGCGCGATCCAGAAATCGCGCTGGGTTTCGATGGCGCTGTTGACGCTGGCGACCTGTTCGCGCGCGTCGGCCAGCAGTTCGAAGACGCTGGCCAGCATGCCGTTGTAGCGCAACAGCACCTCGTGCGAGATCGTCTTGCGCAGCGGCACGACTTCATCGCGATAGTGGCGCGCCAGGTCGTAAGCCGTGCGGTAGCTGGAATACGCCTCGCGCACTTCCGAGCGGGCTTTGACGGCCGTGCCCGCCGTGCGCTGCAGCGACTGCTCGTACAGTGCTTGCGCCTTCGCATTGCGCGCCGCCCCCCAGTCGAACAGGGGCAGTTCCAGCGACACTTCATAGCCGTTTTCGCGCGGCGCCTCGCTGCTGCTCTTGTTGGTATAGCCCACGTCGAGCACATTGATGAAGCCCGTCACCTTGGCCAGACCCAGCGCATCGGCCGTCGCGTGCGCGTCGAGTTTCGCTCTTTGCACGTCGAGGCGCTGCTCCATCGCCTGCGCCTCGATATTGCCCGCGTCCGCCGCCTGGGCCGGCAAGTCGGGCAAGCGCGATGGCAAAGTAAAGCCGGTTTGCTTGCCCCACAGGCCCAGCAAGCGCGTCAGGTGCTCGCGCGTCACCAATGCCTGGTGGCGGGCGCGCGCCAGGTCGCCGACGGCGTCCGCATAAAACACTTGCTGGCGCGCCTGGTCGAGGCGGCTCCAGTTGCCCGCCCGCTGCAGGCGCGTGGCCAGTTCGGCGCCCGCCTCGGCCGACAGCAGCGCGCGCTGCATGAACGCTTCCGTCTGCACGGCGGCCACAGCATTGAAATAGGCCCTGCGCGTATCAAGCGCCAGTTGCACGGCGCTGCTGGCGGCCTGCAGCTTGGCTTGCTCGAAACGGCCCCGCTCGATGTTCACGCGCATCGGCATGGTCAGCAAGCCGGCCAGGTCGAAGCTGACGCCACGGTCGATTTCATTGCCATGGCTGCCGTGCGAGCGGCCGAACGACAGGCCGGGATTGCGCAAGCGCCCCGCCTGCACGAGATCCGCCTCGGACGCGCCCAGTTCGGCCAGCGCCGCTTTCATGCCGTGGTTGTTCATCAGAGCAATGCGCACGGCGCTGTCGGCGTCCAGGGGCTGGGCCAGCAAGGCAGCCAATTTGTCCTCGCCGCCCGTGTCCGTCAGCGCCGCGGGCGCGCCCGTGCGGGCGTCGGCCAGCGCGGAGACCGCCTGCATGCCGCCATCCTGGCTGAAGCTGGCGCAGCCGCCGAGCAGCAAAGCGGCCGCCAGGGCCAGCGGCGTGAGGCAATACGATTTCTTGAAACGCGTCATGTCAGTGTCCTTCATGCTGGTGGTGCTGGTGGTGCTGGTGTTGCTGATGTTGCGGGGCAGGCTGGGCATCGGGCTTGGGAATGGGCTGAGCCATCGGCATCTTGTGCCCTTCCATCTTGTGACCGTCCATTTTCATCATGCCCATGTGGCCGCCGGCCTTGCCGACTTTCTCGTTGACGGCGCGCCACGTCTGGTCGGGCGTCGCCTCGTCCTCGGCGGCGGGTCGGTAGCCGGCAAAGGCGGAGCGGTAGGTGGTGGCCGGCACGGATGCTTGCGCCTCTTGCGGGGAGTACGGGGACGGCGACGGGGATTGCGCTGCGGCGGCCAGCGGCAGCACAGCCAGCGCAAGGCTGAACAGATATTTCATGGTATTCCTTGAATGACAGGGTATGGCGCGGCGGGCGCGCGACTGGAACGCTGGCGCGGCCGGTGCAAGGCTCAGGATGCCGGGACGTGCGACGGCGGCACCGCCAGGTTCAACGGGCGGTCAGGCGGAGCGCGTGCTTCTCGGGGGACGTTCGGGACCAGGCGGGATATGCCCGGCGAACGGGGAATCGGGCGCCAGCGCCGGAGGCGGCGCGCGCAGGGTCAGGGCGTGCAAGGCGGGCATGCCCGGCGGCGCCGTGGCGCCCACGGTGCACGCGCCGTGGTTGCTGCAATCGTGGCCGTGGTGCGTGGCGCCGCCATCGTCCATGGCCATTTTCATGGGCTGGTCCGCCATCTGCATGTCCGCCATGTCGTGGCACGGGGGCGCCTGCATTGCCTCGACGGTGACCGTGGCAACTACCGCCAGCTCATCCACGCAGCAGCTGCGCATGGCCGACGCAAATCCCTGCAGGGGCAGCGTGACGGCCAGCAGCCAGAGCAGCGAGCGGGCGAGAAAGCGGAAAAAGGCACGGTTCATGGCACAACTATAAACCTTCCCACACGAGGAAGGTCAAGCCCCTATTTGCGCCCGTAGCCGTGCGTCAGCCAGATCACGTAGACGCCGTAGTAGCCCTGCCCTTCGAAGATGGCGTAGCCATCGGCAAAGGAGACTGTCTCCACTTCATTGACGATGAAATACGCGCGGTTGTCCGCCGCCTCCACGTCGCCCCAGTAGCGTGGAACCCGGCTCCGGTAGCCGCTGGCCCGCCCGATCGCATCCATTAAATCGCTGATCATGAAGTCATACAGCATTTCGGCCAGCAGCGGCCGGTGGCCTGCCAGCATGGCCGTGATGTCGGGGTAGCCAGCGTCCTTAAGCGCGGGCAAGTCGCTTTCCTCGTCCTGCAGGTCGTCTTCGCGGCAAGTCTGGATAAAACTGTTGAACGGTTCGTCGAGCAGGGGCGCCAGCGCCGCTTCCGGCACGCTCAGGCGGAACGGATGCAGCGGCAGCACGCTGTGCTGGCCATAGTTGAGTCCGCGGCAGCCGAGGTAGGCCAGGGGGTGAAGCTGGCCGTCGACTTCGCAACGGATGCCATGTGCTTGCTCAAACGTCATCGATATCCATCCCCGCCATGCCCGCCATCCTCGTTGTACCTGATCAGGGTCACATGGTAAGCGCTGGCGGGCAAACGGGACAGGCTCAGATGCAACAGAAAACAGCGGATCAGTTTCTCAGGCAGGCTCCGTGATGCCCACGCAATTGCGGCCGCTTTCCTTGGCCACGTACAGGGCCGCGTCGGCGGCCAGCAGCACGGCGTCCGCGCCGCCAACCTTGCCCGCCTCCTGCTCCGACGACACGACGCCCAGCGACACCGTGATGGCGCCCGCGCCGGGAATCACGGCGGCGGCCACCTTGGCCCGCAGGCGCTCGGCCACCTGCAGGGCCACGTCCAGGTCGGCGTCGGGCAAGAGCATGATGAATTCATCGCCGCCATTGCGGCACAGCACGTCGGCACCGCGCGAACAGGCGCGCATCAGCTGCGCCAGGCGCAGGATGACTTCATCACCCACGGCATGGCCCCACTGGTCGTTGACTTGCTTGAAATGGTCGATGTCGATGGCGATGACGGAAAACGGCCGTGCCTGCGCCTGCCAGGCGCCCAGCGCCGCCGCCATGCCGCGCCGGTTCGACAGGCCCGTCAGCGGGTCCGTCTCCACGTCGGACTTCAACTTGCCGATCTTGTTCTGCAACAAGGCCAGGCCCTTCAGCAGGGCTTTCTTGATCTGCGCCGCCTCCACGTACCAGGCGCGGATGGCGCCGATATGCTCGGCCGTGCCGGCCGCATCCATGCGCCGCGCACCGTCGGCCAGCTGCATCAGGGGCCGCGAAATCAGGCTGGCCAGCCACCAGATGAATGGCAGGCTCAGCAAGGCGATCGGCAGCGAATGCCATACCGTGTTGGCCATCAGCTGTTTCAGCGGGGCCAGGGTCATGGCCGTCGGACGCTGCGCCACGATGCCCCAGCCCGTCGACGGCATGACGGCGTAGCCGGCCAGCATGTCCACGCCCAGGCTGTTGCGCATGCGCCGGTTGCCGCCGCCCTGCTGCGCGATGATGGTATCGATGACGTCATTGCTGCCGGCCACTTCGCCCAGGCGTTCGGGATTCGGGTGGTACAGCAGGCGCCGGTTCTGGTCCACCACGTACAGGTAGGAACCGTCACGGTAATAATGCTGGCCCAGCATGGTGTACAGGATGTTTTTCTGTTTCAGGTAGATACTGCCGCCCACATAGCCGAAGTAGCGGCCATCCTTGCCAACGATGGGGTGCGAAATGAAGACCACCAGGTTGCCGGCCGAGGAAACGTAAGGCTGCGTCACCAGCGGGCGCCGTTCGCGCAGCGCCTGGATGGCGCCCGCCGAATCGAGCGTGCGGTTTTTCAGGGCCAGCGTTTCGGGCGACACCCCCAGCACCTTGCCGTCCGCATTGACGATGAGCACGGAATTGAAGCTGTTCGTTTGCAAACGCAGCCGCTGCGCCTCGTCCGTCAGCCACTGCTCGTCACCCATGCGCGACGGCAGGCTGCCGGCGCTGTAGGCCAGCTGCTGGCGCGCCGACTGGAGGAAATCCTCGGCCGTGCTGGCCAGCTTGCTCGCATACGCGTGGTTCGCTTCCAGGGTGGTGTCGATCAGCAACTGGCGCTGCACGCTGTAGCTGGCATAGAAGGTATTGGCCAGGGACACCAGGGCGCTGGCAAAAGCCACGAGCACGATCAAACGGCGCAGATTCATGCGCGGAACAGGTTTAGTCCACATGGGGTTGGCAAGATTTGGAAAGTATTGCGCTAAAGAAAGAGCGCATTATACCGAGACCCCCGTGCCAATATTGAAATATTGGCATCCATGGTCAAAGAAAGCGTACAAGCGGCAACGCAAAACGCTGCCGCTTTGATCTGCATCAAGCGTGGATCGCGTGCTTGCGGACCCAGTCCGCGTAGCGCTGCATCCAGCCCTGGAAGAAACCGAGGCTGGCCGGACCGATGCCGCCATGTTCGTCAAATAGACCATCCTTGGCCTGGATAAACATTTCCGGTTGTCCCAGCAGCGGCACGTCCAGGTAGGACAGTATATTGCGCAAATGCTGCTGCGCCAGCGCCGTGCCCGTGGCGCCGACGGACACGCCAAGCACGGCGCCCGGCTTGCCGCCCCACACGCTCTGGCCATACGGACGCGAACCGTGGTCGAGGGCGTTTTTCAGCACGCCGGGGATCGAGCGATTGTATTCGGGGGTGAGGAAGAGCAACGCTTGTGATGCGGAAATGTCGGATTTGAGGCGCAGCACCTGCTCGGCCTGGGCGCCGTCATCGTCCTGGTCGTACAGCGGCAAGTCGCCAATTTCGATGTGCTTGAAAGAAAACTCGGGCGGCGCCAGCTTGATGATGGCATCGGCCAGCTTGCGGTTGAAGGAATCCTTGCGCAGGCTGCCGACGATGATAGCAACGTTATATTGGCTCATATATATCCCCGATGATGGTAAAAGAATAGCCCTGGAGTGAAGCTCACTACAAGGCTATCTTGCCACACAATCATGGGTTTCGCGCTGCTTAACGTGCGCCGGCAAGCCCTTGATACTCGCGGTAGTAGCGCCCGCCCAGGTTCGTCAATACCTCATAGCCGATGGTATTGGCCATGGCCGCGACGGCGTCGACCGGGTGTTCCGCGCAGATCAGGTCGACCAGGCTGCCCGGCGCCACGCGTTCTTCGGCGATGGCGCTTACGTCAAGCGTGATGGAATCCATCGAGATGGCGCCGATCTGCGGCACTTTCACGCCGTCGACGATGGCCAGGCCCTGGTTGCTCATGCTGCGCAGCCAGCCATCGGCATAGCCGACGGACACCGTGGCCACCTGGCGCGGCTCGCTGGCCGTGTAGCGGCGGCTGTAGCCCACGTGGTCGCCGGCGGCAATCGTGCGCGTCTGCAGCACCTTGCCTTGCAGGCGCACGACCGAGCGCAGGGGATTCGGTTCGCCCCCCTGCGGCCCGATGCCGTACAGGGCAGCGCCCGGGCGCACCAGGTCGAAGTGATAATCGGGCGACAAGAAGATGCCCGAGGAATTGGCCAGGCTGGCGCGGTATTGCGGCAAACGGGCGCGGATGGCGATGAAACGGGCCAGCTGCTCGCCATTCATGGGGTTGCTGCGCTCATCGGCGCACGCCAGGTGGCTCATGACGTAGCGCACCTTGATGCCGTCGAGGAAGTGTTCATCCGCCAGCCAACCATCGATTTCCTGCGGCGACAGGCCCATGCGCGACATGCCCGTGTCCACCTGCACGATGGCGTCCAGGGTGGTGTCCAAGGCCTTTGCGTGCTGGCGCCAGCCCGCCACCTGCGGCTCGCTGTTGAGCACGGGAATCAGGCCGTGGGCCGTGAATTCACCTTCTGTGCCGACGGGCGGACCGTGCAACACGAAGATGGCCGCGTCGGGCGCCACGTGCGGACGCAGGCTGATGCCCTCTTCCAGGTGCGCCACGAAGAAATGGCGGCACCCTTCTTCATACAGGGCTGCGCCCACTTGCGCGGCGCCCAGGCCATACGCGTCGGATTTGACGACGGCCGAGCAGGCGGCCGGGTGCGCCTTGTCGCGCAGCAAGCGGTAGTTGGCGCGCACGGCGTCCAGGTCCACCGTCAGGATGGCGCCGCTACGTTCCTTTGGAGGCATGCTGGCCGCCATCTCAGGCCGCCGCGTGTTGCAGTTTGCCATGGCCCTGCGCGCCGCTGTAGCGGCTGACGGACAGGTCATCGGCCAGGATGGCCGGCTTTTTCGACGACATCAGGTCGGCCAGCAATTGCGCCGAACCGCAGGACATGGTCCAGCCCAGGGTGCCGTGGCCCGTGTTCAGGAACAGGTTGCGCAGCGGCGTGCGGCCGACGATAGGCGTGCCGTCCGGCGTCATCGGGCGCAAGCCCGTCCAGAACGTCGCTTCGGCCGTGTTGCCGCCGCCGGGAAACAGGTCGTTGACGACCATTTCCAGGGTTTCGCGGCGGCGCGGGTTCAGGTTCAGGTTGTAGCCGGCGATTTCCGCCATGCCGCCCACGCGGATGCGGTCGTCGAAACGGGTGACGGCAATTTTGTAGGTTTCATCGAGGATGGTCGACACGGGCGCCTTGGCCGCGTTGACGATAGGCACGGTGATCGAATAACCCTTCAATGGATACACGGGAATGTCGAGCAGCGGCTTCATGAAGCCCGTCGAGTAGGAACCGAGGGCCACCACATAGGAATCGGCCTTGACGATTTCCGCGCCGCATTGCACGCCGGCGATTTCATCGCCCTGCGTCAGCAAGGCGTCGATGGACACGCCGTAGCGGAACTTCACGCCCAGCGCCTCGGCCATCTCGGACAGGCGGGTGGTAAACAGCTGGCAATCGCCCGTTTCATCGTTGGGCAGGCGCAAGCCGCCGAACAGTTTCTCCTTGACGGCTTCCAGGGCCGGCTCGGCGCGCGACAGCTCGTTGCGCTGCAGCACTTCATACGGCACACCCGCTTCTTTCAATACTTCGATATCCTTGGCGGCGTCGTTGTATTGCTTTTCGGTACGGAACAATTGCATCGTGCCTTGCTGGCGGCCTTCATAGGTGATACCCGCCTCGGCGCGCAGCACCTTGAAGCAGTCGCGGCTGTATTCGGCTAGGCGCACCATGCGTTCCTTGTTCACGGCATATGCTTCCGGTGTGCAATTACGCAACATCTGCCACATCCATTTGAGCTGGGCGGCGCTGCCGTCGAGCGAGATGGCCAGGGGCGCGTGGCGCTGCATCATCCACTTCACGGCTTTCAGGGGAATGCCGGGCGCGGCCCATGGCGAAGCGTAGCCGGGCGAGATTTGCCCCGCATTCGCGAAGCTGGTTTCCAGTGCCGGGCCCGGCTGGCGGTCGATGACGGTCACCTCATGTCCTGCCTTGGCCAGATAGTAAGCACTGGTGACGCCGATGACGCCGCTACCCAGAATCACGATACGCATAGTTTCCTCATTATATTTTTTAGGCTGACGCCAGATTAACCGCTATCATATTGGGAAAGAGCCAGTATTTGTTCACGTATAAATTGAGATATTCAGCAATAAATCATGAGAATCCTTAAAGAATCGGCACGTGGCCTCGACAAGCTGGACCGCCACATCCTGCGCATCCTGCAACAGGATGGCCGCATCTCGATGAAAGACCTCGGTGAACAGGTGGGCCTGTCCATCACGCCCTGCATCGAGCGGGTCAAGCGCATGGAACGCGACGGCGTCATCACGGGCTATCACGCCAAGGTGAACCCGGCCGCGCTGGGCGCCAAGCTGCTCGTCTTTGTAGAGATTACGCTCAATCAAAAATCCGCGTCCGCCTTCGAGCAATTCCGCCGCGAAGTGCTGCAGATTCCCGAGGTGCAGGAATGCCATCTGGTGTCGGGCGATTTCGATTACCTGATCAAGGCGCGCATCCATGAAATGGCCGAGTACCGCAAGCTGCTGGGCGACATGCTGCTGCAACTGCCGGGCGCCGCGCAATCGAAAAGCTATGTGGTGATGGAAGAAATCAAGGAAACCCTGGCGCTGTCGACCGACGTGCTGCAGAACCGCTAAAAGTATCGCCTGGCGACACCAACGGCACCGGATTGTGCGCCTTTGTATAATCTTGTAGCACATTGCGTGGTTCGCAAGCACACTCCTGCTCAGACATCACGCCCGTCCCCTCTGAGATTGGAAGCAGTGATGCACACTGGGAGTCCCTATGAACACATTGATCAAACTGGCAGTTTCCTGCCTCGCGGGCCTGGCCGTGGCCATGTGCACCGCCAGTGAATACAAGGTCAACCGCGCGCCGGACAATGGCGCCATCTATCAGAACATCAAGGTCGGCAAGACCACCCGCCTCGACCTCGACGCGGCCCTGGGCAACGCCACCGTCGTCAGCTTCGATCCCGGCTATGAAGTATGGGTCTACAAGAACCAGCTGCAAGCGCCGAAGGTAACGCGGCTGATCCCCCTGCTCGGCGAAAAAGGCACGCGCGAAGTGGCCGTGATGTTCGACCAGGCGGGCATCGTCAGGAAATTCCGGATACACGAGCCGCGCAACTAGGCGGCCGGTGCGCCGCGGCGCACGCCAGCACGCCCGCCAGCAGCAGGATCGTCGCCGCCGCTTCCGCAGGCGTGGGCCAGCGCTGCTCCCACAAGTAGCCGTACAGCAAGGCAAATAGGAACTCAAAGACGATCATCTGCCCCATCATGGTCAGCGGCAAGACGCGGCTGGCCTGGTTCCACAAACCGTTGCCGACGACAGAACACAGCAGCGCGACACCGGTCACGACGCCGGCAAACTGCAGCCAGGCCGTGCCGCCATGCTTACCAGGCGCGGCCAGCGCGACGGGAATGGCCAGCAGCAGCGCGGCAGCGCCCGTGACCACGCCCGTCAACAGATTCCACTCCTGCGCCGAGACCGAACGCAGCCGTCCCAGCCAGCGGCTGTTGCCGACCGCATACACCGTCCACGACAGCAACGCCGCCAGCGCGCACAGCAGCCCCAGCAGGGACGCATGGCGGGGGCTGGCTAGCGACTGCCAGCTGATGCAGGCTAGCCCGCCCGCGCTCAGCAGCAAGGAAGGCATCAATTTGCGCAGCGGCACGGCATCGCGGTCGCGGCTGCCGACGAGCGTGACGACCAGCGGCAGCAAGCCGATCACCATCGACGTCATGGCCACCCCGCCCGTCTGCACGGCGCCGGCCAGCAGCACGTAATACACGATATTGCCGGTCAGGCTGAGCCAGACCAGGCCGCGCCATTCGCGCCAGCCCAAGGTCCGCAGCAGGCGCCGCCACGACGGCGCGACGAGCACGGCCGCGATCAGGCCATACGCGAGGTAGCGGCCCACGGACAATTCCAGCGGCTGGAAGGCGGGGATCAGCGCGGGCGCGAGGAATACCAGCCCCCATAGCGCGCCCGCGGCGATGCCGGCAAGCATACCCAGTCGGCTCTTGTTTTCTTGATGCATGGTCAATCTCCTGAAAAGGAGATTGTGGCAAGTCTGCCGCGTCCATTCTTGGCGCCAGCTACTGCCTTGTTGACCATTTCTCCCATTTATCGCGACATGCGCGCCGGTAGGCCGCCGGCGTGACATCCATGCCGTCGCGCATGGCGCGCGTCAATGCGCTCTGTTCGGAAAAGCCGGCCGCCAGCGCGATCTCGGCCAGGCTGGCATCGCCGGCGGCAAGCAAGTCGCAAGCGCGCGCCATGCGCTGCTGCCGCAGCCAGGCATGCGGACTGGTATCCATTTCCTCTCGGAACAGCGCATGCAAACGGCTGACGCTGAGATTGGCAAAGTGCGCCATCGACGCCGTCGACCACGGCAAGCCCGGCTCGGCTTGCACACGAGCAAGCAACGCGCCAAGACGCGAACGGGGCTGCGGCTCTCCCAGCAACAAGGTATCGAGCAACAGCGGCGTCCAGCCCGTGACAACGGCCGGCGTCAGCGCCCGCTGCTGCGCCATGACACCCAGGTATTCAATCAGCTTGCGGGCGCCCGGCCCGATCGCCGTGTAGGAGCCGTCCAGCAGGCGCTGCCAGCCGCTGCGCGCCACGACGGCCGCGTCCACGTCGACGACGATGGAGTGATTGGCCACCTGGCTATGCTGGGCATGCCAGGCGTGCGCCGGGATCACCACGCCCAGCTGCGTATCGACTTTCCCCTGCTTGCCGTCGATTTCCAGCAACAGCTGTCCGCTGAGGGGCAGCACCAGCTGCACGAAATCGTGGCGGTCCGGCGCGCCGATGTGCGCATAGCTGCGAAAGCTGAGGTCGATGGCAGAGTGTGATGAACTGGACATGGCGAGACCGCCCGGGCGAAGAAGTCTCCATTTTATCAGTTCGGTTATTCCTTGCCGATGCGCCGATGCGGGCGCCTTGCGCCGCCGTCTTGCCCTACACTGGCGTTTTCTCCTCCTGTGCTTCCATGCAATTACCCGCAAGCCTCGCCCACATCTCGGCGGAACAAGACTGGCAACACACGACAGCGTATCCACCGCTCGGCTTCACCCCGTTTGCCGAAGGCGCGCTGGGCAATGGCGACACTTTCGGCCTGTACTGGCCCATCGGCCGCGAAGCGAGCGAACCCATCGTCGTCGAAACGTGGCATGACGAATGGCGCATCCAGCCGCACTTTTCCAGCCTGGCGGCGTTCCTGCAAGCCCACGCTGCAGCGGAAGACGAGTATGTCGGCACGCCAACGCTGGACGACGACCCCGCCTCGCCGCGCGCCACCTTCCTGGCGGCCAAGGAATTGATCGCGCAGCGCAAGCCGGACGCGGCCATCGCCCTGCTGGAAGCGGCGCTGGCCATCATTCCCGAATATACGGACGCCCTGGCCTTGCTGCACGGCCTGTACGTGCGCGCTGGAAGAACCGCTGACGCCGCCAGGGTGGCCATCCAGGCCATCATCTCGCCGCCCTCGTTTGGCGGCCCGCCCCTGAAAGCCCTGCAATGGCTGCGCACGCAGCCGGTGCCGGACGGCGAACCTGACCCCATCTGGCGCGCCTGCGGGCAGCTGTCGTTCCACTTTGGCGGCAGCAAGGAGAATGGGGATTATCGCGTGCTGCTGGCCGCCATCGACGACTACCTGGCCCAGGGCGACTCGATACGCGCCTCGACCCTGATGCAAACCTACGCCGAACTGATGAGCGCCGAAACCGTCTCGTTCCAGGAACGCTACGCCTTCGATCCAACCGCCTTCATCGCGCGGCAAATCGCCGTCAGCGCGGGGCTGCCGCAGGGAAGCCGGGATCCCGCCATGCTATGGTCAGGCGACCTGGCCTAGCTGCTGCCGGAACAGCTTGCGATACGCCGAAGGCGACGTCTGCAAGTTCGCGCGGAAATGCTGGCGCAGCGACAGGGCCGTGCCGAAGCCGGCCTCTTGCGCCACGACGTCGATCGAGGCCGCGCTCTTTTCCAGCAAGCCTTGCGCATGCGCCAGGCGCTGGTTCAGCAGCCACTGCTTGAACGAAGTGCCCATGGCCTGGCGGAAGTGGCGCGTGAAATTGCGCCGGCTCATGGCGGCCTGTTCGGCCAGCGCGTCGATGCTGTGCGCCTGGCCCAGGCTGGCCGTCACGCTGGCCAGCACGTCGGCAAAGCGCCCTTCGCTGCCGGACACGGGCAGCGGACGCTCGATGAATTGCGCCTGCCCGCCCTGGCGGTGCGGCGCCACCAACAGGCGGCGCGCCACCCGGTTGGCCACCTCGGCGCCCGCCAATTGGCGCAGCAGATACAGGCAGCAATCGAGGCCGGCCGCCACGCCGGCCGATGTCAGCACGGCGCCATCGTCCACGTACAGCACTTCCCGGTCCACCCTGACCTTGGGATAACGGGCCGCCAGCCAGTCCGCCATGCCCCAGTGCGTGGCTGCGCTCTTGCCGTCCAACAAGCCCGCCTGTGCCAAAGGAAATGCGCCCAGGCACAGGCCCACCATGCGTGCGCCACGCCGGCTGGCCGCCTGCAGCGCCGCGACCAGGGGCGCCGCCGCGTCGCGGCAATCATCGTGCCAGGCCGGCATGATGACGATATCGGCCCCGTCCAATCCTTCCAGGCCGAACTCGGGCGTGATGCCGAAGCCGGCCGCCGTGCGCAAGGGCACGGGATCGGCGGCGCATACGCGCACGTGGAAAGACGGCAGATCGGCCTCGTCCGTCTGGGCGCCAAACACGAGGCAAGGCACGGACAAGTGGAATGGCGTCATGCCGTCGAAGGCGATCACGGCCACCGTCAATGGAGCGACAAGGGCAAGAGTAGTAGTCATGGCCCGATTTTATCGCAGATAGTCCTTCGGGCCACTTTTAATTTGCGGCCCGCAGCCTGAAAATGGCTGTATCGAGGAGCCGTTTCCTCTTTCAACCACTCAAGGAGAAGCCATGTCCACCACCCCGCGCCGCGCCCTGCTCGTCATCGACGTACAAAATGAATACTTCACGGGCGACATGCCCATCGAATATCCATCCGTCGACATTTCCCTGCCGAACATCGTCCAGGCCATGGCCGCCGCCCGCGCCGCCGGCGTGCCCGTGATCGTCGTCCAGCACGATGCGCCGGAAACCTCGCCCATTTTCGCCAAGGGCAGCGACGGCTGGCAGCTGCATCCGCAAGTGGCCGCCTTTGCCGCCGACCACCGCATCAACAAGACCATGGGCAGCGCGTTTGCGGGCACGGACTTGCGCGCCTGGCTGGAAGGCCACGGCATCGACACCCTGAGCATCATCGGCTACATGACGCACAACTGCGACGCGGCCACCATCTACCACGCCGCGCACGACGGCCTGCAAGTCGAGTTCCTCCAAGACGCCACCGGCACCCTGCCCTACGCCAACGCGGGCGGCACGGCCAGCGCAGAGGAAATCCACCGCGTCTTCAGCGCCGTATTCCACTCGAATTTCGCCGCCGTGGCCAGCACAAGGGACTGGATCGATGCCGTGCGTGAAGGCAAGCCGCTGGCAATGGACAATATTTATCTGTCGAACCAGCGCGCGCGCAAGGCGCAGGCGAACTGACACCAGTAGGAATGGACGGGTATCATGCGTCCATTCCCTATTTGATGATGAACGATGCGAAAAATAACTGTGCTCGGTTCAAGCGCTGTTGGCGTATTCCTGCTGGCCACCGCCGCCCTGATGCTGGCGGGACTCAACGATAAACTGGCTCCCGCCGATGTGATCGTCGTGCCGGGCAATACGATTGCGCCCGACGGCACGCCCAGCCCCCGGCTGCAGGCGCGGCTCGACGTGGCGCTGAAACAGTTTCAGGAACACAGGGCGCCGCGCATTCTCGTCAGCGGGGCGACGGGCAAGGAAGGGTTTGACGAGGCCGCGGCTATGGCCCGCTACCTGCAGTCGCGCGGCGTGCCGGCCGGCGCCATCATCGAAGATAACCAGGGCTGGACGACGGACGCCACGGCCCGCAACGCGGCGCAACTGATGCGCACGCATGGCTGGAAGACGGCCATGGTTGCCACACAATATTTCCATGTGCCCCGCTTCCGGCTGGCGCTCGAGCGCAGCGGCATCGCCGTCAGCGGCAACGTGCACGCGCCCTATTTCGAGCTGCGCGACCTGTATTCCGTGCCGCGCGAAACGGTGGGCTATGCCGTGTATTTCATGCGCAATTGATCCTGGCTTATTCCCTAACTCACTCGCTCCAGTCGCGCGACCGCTCCACGGCCCGCTGCCATTTGTGCAGCCGCGTCAACCGTTCATCGGCCGCCATCTTCGGCTCGAAACGGCGTCCCACCTGCCACTGGGCGGCGATTTCTTCCTGCGATTCCCAGAAACCCACGGCCAGGCCCGCCAGGTAGGCGGCGCCCAGGGCCGTCGTTTCCGTCACCACGGGACGCACCACGGGCACATTCAAGATGTCGGCCTGGAACTGCATCAGCATGTCGTTGCGGGCCGCGCCGCCGTCCACGCGCAATTCCGATAGCGCGATGCCCGCGTCGTCCTGCATGGCGGACAGGACGTCCACGTTCTGGTAAGCCACGCCTTCCAATGCCGCGCGCGCGATATGCGCCTTGCCCGTGCCGCGCGTGATGCCGATCAGGGTGCCGCGCGCATACGGGTCCCAGTACGGCGCACCGAGGCCAGCGAACGCGGGCACGAAGACGAGACCGCCCGAGTCTGGCACGCTGGTGGCCAGCGCTTCCACTTCGGACGAGTCGCGGATGATGCCGATGCCGTCGCGCATCCATTGCACGGCCGCTCCCGCGATGAAGGCGCTGCCTTCGAGCAAATAATCGGTCTTGTCGCTGCCGGCGCCCAGGCTCCAGCCCACCGTCGTCAGCAGCCGGTTTTTCGATGGCAAGGGGCGCTTGCCCACGTTCATCAGCATGAAGCAGCCCGTGCCGTAGGTATTCTTGGCCATGCCCGGCTTCAAACAAGCCTGGCCGAAGGTGGCGGCCTGCTGGTCGCCCGCAATGCCGGCGATCGGTACGGACACGCCCAGCAGATCAACGTGCGTGTGCGCGGCCACGCCGCTCGAGGGCACGACGTCGGGCAGCAGGGAGGCGGGAATGCCCAGCAGCGCCAGCAAGTCCGTGTCCCACTGCAGGGTGTGGATATTGAACAGCATGGTGCGCGCCGCGTTGCTCGTGTCCGTCAAGTGGGCGCCGCTCATCTTGTAGATCAGCCAGCTGTCGACGGTGCCGAAGGCCAGCTCGCCCCGTTCGGCGCGCGCGCGGGCGCCGGGAACGTTGTCGAGCAGCCATTTGAGCTTGGTGGCGGAAAAATAGGCGTCCAGCACCAGGCCCGTCTTTTGCTGGATCAAGTCCGCCTTGCCCTGCTCGACCAGTTGCTCGCAATAGGCCGCATTTCTGCGGTCTTGCCAGACGATGGCGTTGGCGACGGGCTCGCCCGTAACGCGGTCCCACAGCACCGTCGTTTCGCGCTGGTTGGTCACGCCGATGGCGGCCACGTCGGAAGCGGCCACGCCGCTGTCGCGCAGCACCTGGTGCAATACGCCCTCTTGCGAGGCCCAGATTTCGTTCGCGTCATGCTCGACCCAGCCAGGCTGGGGGAAAATCTGGCGGAATTCGCGCTGCGCGCTGGCGTGCGGCCGGCCCGCATGGTCGAACAGGATGGCGCGCGAACTGGTGGTGCCCTGGTCTAAAGCAAGTATGTATGTGGTCATTGTCTGGTGGTGCGAATCGGGTAAAAACAGGCACGGAGCCATCAAGCTCCGTGCCCTCAGCACTGCGGCGGCAGCTTACCTTACCTTGCCTTCTTTCCAGGCTTGCAGCAGCTTGTCGTAGGCTATCGTTTCACCCTTCGGCTTTTCATTCGCCAGCTTTTTCCATGGAGCGTGCTGATCCGACAAATACTGGTTCGGGTCGCCCTTCGGATTGAGCTTGGGCGCGCACGCCTTCATGCCGGCCCGCTGCAGGCGCGCCATGACCTGATCCATTTCCTCGGCCAGGTTATCCATGGCCGCTTGCGGCGTTTTTTCCGCCGTGATGGCCGTGGCCACGTTCTTCCACCACAGCTGCGCCAGCTTCGGATAGTCGGGCACGTTGTTGCCCGTCGGCGTCCACGCCACGCGGGCGGGGCTGCGGTAGAACTCGATCAAGCCGCCGTACTCGTTCGCGTGTTTCGTGAAGTAATCGTGGCGAATGTCGGAGTCGCGGATAAACGTCAGGCCGACGATCGATTTCTTCAGCGACACGGTTTTCGACGTGACGAACTGCGCGTACAACCAGGCGGCGGCCTTGCGGTCGTCCGGCGTGGACTTGAACAGGAACCACGAGCCGACGTCCTGGTAGCCGTTCTGCATGCCCTCTTTCCAGTACGGGCCGTGCGGCGACGGCGCCATGCGCCATTTCGGCGTGCCGTCCTTGTTCACTACTGGCAAGCCCGGTTTCGTCATGCCGGCCGTAAACGCCGTGTACCAGAAGATTTGCTGGGCGATTTCACCCTGCGCCGGCACGGGACCCGATTCCGAGAAATTCATGCCGTTCGCCTGCGGCGGCGCGTATTTCTTCATCCAGTCGATGTATTTCGTCAGCGCAAACACGGCCGCCGGCGAATTGGTGGCACCGCCGCGCGACATCGATGCGCCCACGGGCGTGCACTTGTCGGCAGCCACCTTGATGCCCCATTCGTCGACAGGCATGCCGTTCGGAATGCCCTTGTCGGCCGCGCCAGCCATCGACAGCCAGGCATCGGTAAAGCGCCAGCCCAGCGACGGATCTTTCTTGCCGTAGTCCATGTGGCCATACACTTTCTTGCCGTCCAGTTCCTTCACGTCATTCGTGAAGAAGTCGGCGATGTCTTCATAGGCGGACCAGTTTTGCGGCACGCCCAGCTCGTAGCCATACTTGGCCTTGAACTTGGCTTGCAGATCCTTGCGCGCAAACCAGTCGGCGCGGAACCAGTACAGGTTGGCAAATTGCTGGTCGGGCAGTTGATAGACCTTGCCGTCCGGCGCCGTCGTAAAACTGATGCCGATGAAATCTTTCAAGTCCAGGCCGGGATTGGTAAATTCCTTGCCCTTGGCGGCCATGTAGTCGGACAGCGGCTCGACGGCGCCATAGCGGTAGTGGGTGCCGATCAGGTCGGAATCGGAAATCCAGCCGTCATAGATGCTCTTGCCGGACTGCATGGAGGTCTGCAGCTTTTCCACCACGTCGCCTTCCTGGATGATGTCGTGGCGCACCTTGATGCCCGTGATTTCCTCGAAGGCCTTGGCCAGGGTCTTCGATTCGTAGACATGGGTGTCGATGGTTTCCGAGACGACGGAAATTTCCTTGATGCCCTTGGCTTTCAGCTTGGCCGCCGCATCGATGAACCATTTCATTTCAGCAAGCTGTTGCTCCTTGCTCAGGCTGGAAGGCTGGAATTCCTTGTCGATCCAGGTTTGCGCCTGCTTGGCGTCGGCCAGGGCCGCATTCGACACGAGCATGGCCGCAGCCGCGAAGACCGTGAACTTCAATTTCATCGTGAATCTCCTTTTATAGTTTTTACCGGCCGCCTGCTGGCGGTACGGCATCCATCAACACCGGCAAGCCGGTTATCCCCAACGCATGACAATCAACAACAACACAAAACTGATGGCAGCCCCTATCGCCTGCTGCATTTCCGTAAACCCCGCCCACGCCAGATTCACATACGCCGCCGTGAGCAAGCCGATGAACAGCCGGTCGCCGCGCGTCGTCGGCATGGGCAAGAAACCCTTGCGCTCGATGCTGGGCGAGCGGATTTGCCACACCGTCATGCCGGCCAGCATCAAGCCGATGCAAATAAAGAAGATGGCCACTTCCGGCGTCCACGCCATCCAGCCGAACAGGCTGGCTGTGCTATCGGTATTTTCCATGTCACACCCTCCCCATCGCGAAACCCTTGGCAATGTAATGCCGCACGAACCAGATCACCAGCGCGCCGGGCACGATGGTCAGCACGCCCGCCGCCGCCAGCACGCCCCAGTCCATGCCGGCCGCCGACACGGTGCGCGTCATGGTGGCGGCGATCGGCTTGGCGTTGACGGACGTCAAAGTACGCGCCAGCAGCAATTCCACCCAGCTGAACATGAAGCAGAAGAAGGCCGTCACGCCCACGCCCGACTTAATCATCGGCAAGAAGATGCGGATGAAAAAACGCGGGAAACTGTAGCCGTCGATATATGCCGTCTCGTCGATTTCCTTCGGCACGCCGGACATGAAGCCTTCCAAGATCCACACGGCCAGCGGCACGTTGAAGACCATGTGCGCCAGCGCCACGGCCAGGTGCGTGTCCATCAGGCCGACAGTCGAATACAGCTGGAAGAAGGGCACGAGGAAGACGGCGGGCGGCGTCATGCGGTTGGTCAGCAGCCAGAAGAACAAATGCTTGTCGCCCACGAAGTTGTAGCGCGAGAAAGCATAGGCGGCCGGCAAGGCGACCGTGACCGACATGACCATGTTCAAGGCCACGTAGATCATGGAATTGATGTAGCCGCTGTACCAGGACCGGTCCGTGAAGATCGTGTGGTAGTTGGCGAACGTCAGTTGCTGCGGCCACAGACTCAAGACCCCGACGATTTCCTCGTTGGTCTTGAGCGACATATTGAGCATCCAGTAGATGGGCAACAGCGAACCCAGCAAAAAGACGACGAGGATGGTGCTGCTCATTTTCTTGTGCATCATTTCTGGTCTCCCGTGCCAACGCGCTGCATCCACGTGTACAGCACAAAGCAGAACAGCAGGATGATGAGGAAATAGATCAGGGAAAACGCGGACGCCGGCCCCAGGTCGAACTGGCCCACGGCCTTTTGCGTCAGGTATTGCGACAGGAACGTGGTGGCATTGCCCGGCCCGCCGCCCGTCAGCACGAACGGTTCCGTGTAGATCATGAAACTGTCCATGAAGCGCAGCAACACGGCGATCATCAGCACATTGCGCAGTTTCGGCAGCTGGATGTAGCGGAACACGGCCAGGCGCGAGGCGCCGTCGATGCGCGCCGCCTGGTAATACGCGTCGGGAATGGCGCGCAAGCCCGCATAGCACAGCAGCACGACGAGAGGCGTCCAGTGCCAGATATCCATCACCATCACCGTCAGCCACGCGTCGAGCGAATTGCCGTTGTAGTTGTAGTCAAAGCCCAGCTGGTTCAGGGTGTAGCCCATCAGGCCGATGTCGCCGCGGCCAAAGATTTGCCAGATGGTGCCCACCACGTTCCAGGGTATCAAGAGGGGCAGCGCGATCAGCACCAGGGCGAGGGACGCCTTCCAGCCATCGGCCGGCATGCACAGGGCAATCAAAATACCCAGCGGAATCTGGATGGCCAGCACGGAGCCGGAAAACAGCAGCTGGCGCAGCAAGGCGCTGTGCAGATCGCCGTCCAGCATGACCATGCGGAACCACTCGGTGCCCACGAAAACCTTTTGTGTGGGGCTCAGAATATCCTGCACGGAATAGTTCACCACCGTCATCAGGGGCAGGATGGCGGAAAAGGCCACGCACAGCAGCACGGGCAGGATCAATAGCCAGGCGCGGCGGTTGTTATCGGTTTTACCGTTATGTATCATCAGGCCACCCGCTTATCGTTGACATAGAAAAGGGTGCGTTGCGGCGGAAAGCGCAGCCGCACAGACTGGCCTAACTGCGCCCCGGCGACGGCGTCGATGGCGCGCAGCTTGGCCGCCACCTTCGCGCCGCCCAGCTGGAATTCCGCCAGGTAATGCGTGCCCATATTGCGCACGGCCGTGACCGTGGCGTCCAGGCAATGGTCGCCACCTTCGCCACCCTCGCCCGCTTTCACGCATTCGACGAATTCCGGCCGCACGCCCAGCGTGATCTTGCCTTGCGCGCCAGAGAGCGCCGCGCGGGCGGCAGCGGACACGGCCAATAGCTGTCCCGCCACGCGCACGCCACCGTCGTCCAGGGTGCAACCGAGCAAGTTCATGCCCGGGTTGCCGATGAAATAGCCGACAAACGTGTGCTCGGGCTCCTCGAACAGCGCTTGCGCACTGCCCGTCTGCACCACTTCGCCCTGCGTCATGACGACCACCTGGTCGGCAAAGGTCAGCGCTTCCACCTGGTCGTGCGTGACGTAGATCAGGGACAATTTCAGTTCGTGGTGGATCTCCTTCAATTTTCTGCGCAACAGCCATTTCAGGTGCGGGTCGATCACCGTCAGCGGTTCGTCGAACAGCACGGCCGCCACGTCAGGGCGCACGAGGCCGCGGCCCAGCGAAATCTTTTGCTTGGCGTCCACTGACAAGCCGCTGGCGCGCAGCTTCAAGTCGCCCGTCAATTCCAGCATCTGCGCCACTTGCTGCACGCGCTTTTTCACCTCGATCTCTTTCCAGCCGCGATTACGCAGCGGAAACGCGAGATTGTCGTGCACGGTCATGGTGTCGTAGATGACGGGAAACTGGAACACTTGCGCGATATTGCGCGCCTCGGTCGGCAGCTGCGTGACGTCCTTGCCGTCGAACAGCACCTTGCCATGCGACGGCTTGACCAGGCCGGAGATAATGTTGAGCAAGGTCGTCTTGCCGCAGCCGGACGGCCCCAGCAAGGCGTAGGCGCCGCCGTCATGCCACGCCATGCTCATGGGCCGCAGCGCATAGTCGGCGGGGGCCGTCGGGTTCGGTTTGTAGGCGTGGGCCAGGTCGACCAGTTCGATGCGCGCCATGTCACACCCCTCCTTGCGCAGGAGCAAACAGCAGGCCGCCATCGCTGGCGAAGATCAGCAAGGCGTGCGGCTGGCAATACACGGTGCAGGCGCTGCCGATCTCCAGGTTGTGCACGCCTCCCAGTTGCGCCACCAGGGCCAGGTCGCCACGGCGCGCATGCACATAGGTTTCCGAGCCGCTGATTTCCGCCAGATCCACCGTAGCTGCGATGGCCACGTCGCCCTCGGACTGCGGCGACAGATGCAGGCTGTGCGCGCGCACGCCGAGGATCACCGCCGTGCTGTCGCCCAGACGGGCGCGCTGCGCGCCGCTCAAGTGTATCGACAGGCCGTCGGCCGCCTGCGCCACGCCGTGCGCATCCACGCGGGCGGGGATCAGGTTGATGGGCGGGTCGCTGAAGGTGCGCGCCACGTCGATGGAGTTGGGGGCGTTGAAGACGTCCAGGGTCGGACCTTGCTGCAGCAAACGTCCCTCGTGCAGCACGGCCACGTGGCCGCCCAGCTGCAGCGCTTCCAGCGGTTCCGTGGTCGCGTACACGACCGTCGTGCTGCCGCTGGAAAACAGTTCCGTCAATTCGCGGCGCAATTCCTCGCGCAGCTTGTAGTCGAGATTGACCAACGGCTCGTCGAGCAGCAGCAAGGACGCATCCTTGATCAGCGCGCGCCCCAGCGCCGTGCGCTGCTGCTGGCCGCCCGACAATTCTCCGGGCGTGCGCTGCAGGTAGGGCGTGATGTGCAGGCGTTCGGCCAGCGCCAGCACTTTCGTGCGTATCTGCTCCTCGGGCACCTTGCGCAGGCGCAAGGGCGAAGCGATATTGTCATAGACGGTGAAGGCCGGATAGTTGATGAATTGCTGGTACACCATGGCCAGGTTGCGTTTGCTGACGGGCACGCCCGTCACGTCGACGCCATCGGCCGTCACCGTGCCCCCGCTGGGCTTGTCCAGGCCCGCCATCACGCGCATAAGGGTCGTCTTGCCGGCACGCGTGGTGCCCAGCAAGACGTTGATGGCGCCCGGCACGAGGGCCAGCGACATCGGATATAAAAAGTCGTCAGCCCCCTGCTTCCTGCTGATCTTGTCCAGTACCAGTTGCACGCGCTTCTCCTCCAGTGATGGTTTCTTATTCTTCGCCGCAACCTCTGCGGGGCGCGGTCGGCAACGTTTTGTGCTTATGGCAAAGGGTGCTGCAACAGCCAGGCGTCGAGCGTGCCCGCCGTCTCGCGCGGCAGGTGCAAGCCCAGCTTGGAGCGCCGCCACAGGATGTCGGCCGCGCTGACGGCCCATTCATGGCGCCGCACATAGTCCACTTCCGCCGCGTACAGGCCGGCGGCAATTTCCTCGCCCATGGCCGCCACGTCCGCCCTGCCCTCGAGCAGCACGTGGATGCGCGTGCCGTAGGCGCGTGCATAGCGCGCCACCAGCGCCGCCGGCAGCCACGCATACTCGCGCTGCAAGCCTTGCACGAACTGGCCGAACTCGCGCACGGCCCGGTTCTGCGGCACGGCGCCATACACGTCGCCGCCGGGCAGGCAAGCCTGCTCCGTCCAGGCCGGCAGCGTATTGCCCAGCAAGGGCGCCAGCAGGTCCATCGCTTCCTCGGCCAGCTTGCGGAAGGTGGTGATCTTGCCGCCGAAAATACTCAGCAGCGGCGCACCTTCCCGGTCCAGCTCGAAACGGTAATCGCGCGTGACGGCCTTGGCGTCGGCCGCCGCGTCTTCCACCAGCGGGCGCACGCCCGCATACGTCCACACCACGTCGGCCGGCACGATCGGCTTGCTGAAATAGTAACTGGAAAGCTCGCACAAGTAACGAATTTCCTCGTCATCGATTTCCACCTTGCCACGGTCGCCTTGGTAGTCGAGGTCGGTGGTGCCGATCAGGGTGAAATCGTGCTCATACGGAATGGCAAACACGATGCGCCCGTCCGGATGCTGGAAGATATAGGCGTGATCATGGTCGAACAGGCGCTTGACGACGATATGGCTGCCCTTGATCAGGCGCAAATGCCGGCCCTGCCCGCCGGGCGCCGCCTGCTGCAGGAACTCGGCCGTCCACGGCCCGGCCGCATTGACGACACTGCGCGCGCGCACGGACAGCTCACGCCCGTCGCCTTGCTGCAGAGTAGCCTGCCAAGTAGCGTCCGCACCCGCTCCATCGCGCCGCAGGGCCGTGCAGCGCGTGCGCGTCAGCACGTGCGCGCCCTTGTCGGCCGCGTCGATGGCATTGAGCACCACGAGGCGCGCATCGTCGACCCAGCCGTCGGAATACACGAAGCCGCGCTTGAACTGGGGTTTTAACGGTGTGCCGGCCGCATGGCGCGTCAGGTCGATGCCGCTGGAAGCCGGCAGGATTTCCCGCTTCGCCAGCATGTCGTAGAGGAACAGGCCGGCGCGTATCAGCCAAGCCGGGCGCTGGCCCTTGGCGTGCGGCATGACGAAGCGCAGCGGCCACATGATGTGCGGCGCCGAGCGCAGCAACACTTCGCGCTCGATCAGCGCCTTGCGCACGAGGCCGAATTCATAGTATTCGAGGTAGCGCAGGCCGCCGTGTATCAGCTTGGTGGAGGCGGACGAGGTGTGGGAAGCCAGGTCGTCCTTTTCGCACAGCACCACGGACAAGCCCCGTCCGGCCGCGTCGCGCGCGATGCCGGCGCCATTGATGCCGCCGCCCACCACCAGCACGTCGCATTTGATCGCTGTCTCCACACCCTGCTGTGCTGCGGCCATCGGGACTCCATGTCTGTCGTGGACTCACCGGCGAGGAAAGACTAGGCATCGCCAGCGACTGTCGTTAAGATCACCATTTCGTAATACACATGCAATATGGATAAGGTTACGCCAGAATACGAACCCATAGCAACATATTTTTAGTACTATTTGTTCGTTTTTGTTCGTTTGTGATTTTTAAAGAGAGCACCATGATCTTGAATCCCCGCCAGCGCCGCCTGCTTGAAGTGGTGCGCCAGAAGGTCACCATGTCCGTCGAAGAGCTGGCCCAGCAGCTGGACGTGACGCCGCAAACCGTGCGCCGCGACGTCAAGCAGATGGAAGAAGCCCGGCTGCTGGCCCGCTACCACGGCGGCGTGGGCTTGCCCTCGTCCGTGGAAAACATCGATTACAGCCAGCGCCAGGTGTTCAACAGCGACGCCAAGCGGCGCATCGCGGCCGCCGTCGCCGCGCAAGTGCCGCACGGCTGTTCGCTGCTGATCAATATCGGCACGACGACCGAGGAAGTGGCGCGCGCGCTGGGCCGGCACACGGGCTTGCACGTGGTGACGAACAACCTCAACGTGGCCGCCATCCTGGCCGACAACGCGGCCTGCGAAGTCATCGTGGCCGGCGGCGTGGTGCGCGGCCGCGACCGCGGCATCGTTGGCGAAGCCACCATCGACTTCATCCGCCAGTTCAAGGTCGACATCGGCATCATCGGCATTTCCAGCATCGACGAAGACGGCAGCCTGCGCGACTTCGACGCGCGCGAAGTGAAGGTGGCGCAAGCGATCATCGAGCAGTCGCGCGAAGTGTGGCTGGTGGCCGACCAGCATAAATTCGGCCGCAAGGCGCTCGTGCGCCTGGCCGACCTGGCGCAAATCGACGTCCTGTTTACGGATGCGCCACCGCCGCCCCGCTTTGCCGAAGTGCTGCGCGAGGCGGGCGTGAAGGTGGTGCTGGCCTGAGCGGACTGCATTTCTGCGGGAAAACCTCACCCTGTCGCGTGGGCAATACGTCTTGTGTGGGCCAGCATACAGAATGATATGAAATATTTATCAATTCGGCAAAAATGCTGTTACCATTGATGCAACATGAGTTATTTTTTTAATCTTCCTCGCTCACAATACGATTATTTGCTTGATATTGCTTTTTATTTATCTAGAGTAAGGAAAAAGGAAAAAACTCTTTGTCGCTAAGTGATTTCCTGTGAAAACAATGTTAGAAATACCTCAAGCACGACGATTGTTCCCAAACAAACCACTCGACAGCAAGCGTGAAGGCCTTAACCATGCCGGCAACGCCGCCCAGTGAAGGAAGAGAAATGAGCCACAATTTTGAATCGGCCGCCATGCCGCAAGCCGCCCATCCCAACAGCGTCCCCGTCAGCGAGCTCGAAGCCCACCTCGGTTACTGGCTGCGTTTCGTTTCCAACCACGTCTCCCACAGCTTCCAGAAGAAGGCCGAAGCCAATGGCGTGACCGTGTCCGAATGGGTGGTGCTGCGCGAAATGTTCCGCCTGGGCTGCACCTCGCCCACGGTGCTGGCGCAAGTGTCCGGCATGAGCAAGGGCGCCGTCTCGAAACTGATCGACCGCCTGGAAAGCAAGGGCATGGTCAGCAAGTCCATCCTGCTGGCCGACCGCCGCCAGCACTCGATCGAACTGACGACGGAAGGCGCAGCGCTGGTGCCCGTGCTGGCCGAGATGGCCGACCAGAACGACGAGGAATTCTTCGGCAAGCTGCCGCGCCAGCTGCGCGACGACCTGCTCGAAGCGATGAAGGAAGTGGCGCGCACGCACCAGCTCAAGAGCGCCCCGCTGAACTAAGCCAATCCCGGCAAGGGTGACGCGGCGGCGCGCGTGCTTCGGCTATGATGCTGGCCTGACTGTTTACCAGGAACACGCATGGCCCTGCACATCGAAACCCCCTTGCTCAACTCGCGCGCCCTGAGCCTGCACAGCGAACGCGCCATCTGGCTCAAGCTCGAAGCCTTGCAGCCGCCCGGCTCCTTCAAGATCCGTGGCATCGGCCTCGCCTGCGAAGAATACGCGCGGCGCGGCGCCAGCCGTTTCATCTCTTCTTCCGGCGGCAATGCCGGCATCGCCGTCGCCTATGCGGGACGCCAGCTGGGCATTCCGGTCATCGTCGTCGTGCCGGAAACGACGAGCGAACGGGCCAAGGCCCTGATCGCGCAGGAAGGCGCCGAAGTCATCGTGCACGGCGCCGCCTGGCAGGAAGCCAATGCGCTGGCGCAGTCGATGCTCACGCCGCAAGACGCCTTTTTGCACCCGTTCGACGACCCGCTGCTGTGGCAGGGCCATGCCGGCATGATCGATGAAGTGGCCCGCGCTGGCCTGAAACCGGACGCCGTGGTTCTGTCGGTGGGCGGCGGCGGCCTGCTGGCCGGCGTGGCCGAAGGCTTGCAGCGCAACGGCTGGGATGACGTGGCCATCGTGGCCGTGGAAACGCAAGGCGCCGCCTCGCTGGCGGCGGCCGTGGCCGCGCGCGAACACGTGGCCCTGCCAGCGGTCACCAGCATCGCCACCTCGCTGGCCGCGCGCCAGGTGTGCGCGCAGGCATACGCCATCAGCCAGACGCGCCTGCTGCACAGCGTCGTGGTGTCCGACCGGGCCGCCGTCGACGCCTGCCAGCGGTTTATCAACGACCAGCGCCTGGTGGTGGAACCGGCCTGCGGCGCGGCGCTGGCGGCCGTCTACGGCAAGGCGCCGGAACTGGCGCCCTACCGCAAGGTGCTCGTCATCGTCTGCGGGGGCGTGACGGCCACCACGCAGCAGCTCGACCACTGGAGCGCCACCCTGTAGCCGCTACGGCGCCGCCTCGAGCAGCGCCACGCCATCGCGGCCCTGCCCTTTCGCGGCATACAGGGCCTGGTCGGCCAGGTCCAGCAGCTGCGCCGGCGTCAGCGCGCCTTCGCGGAAGATGGCGATGCCGATGCTGGTCGTCACCGGCAGCGGGCCGCTGGCCAGCTCGAAGGGCTGGCGGATGGCGTCGACGATCTTGGCGCCGACCTGGCGCACTTCGGCCGCGCCGTTCACTCCTTGGAGAATGATCACGAATTCATCGCCGGCCAGGCGCGCCACCAGGTCGCTGGCGCGCACGCTGCGCACCAGGCGCGAAGCGAATTCCTTCAGTACCTCGTCGCCCGCCTTGTGTCCCAGGCTGTCGTTGATCGCCTTGAAACGGTCGATGTCGAGATAGGCGAGCGCCATCGGCGCGCGCGCGGCCCGCGTGCGCTGCATGCTTTGCGCCAGCTGCTCGTCGAAGCGGCGCCGGTTGGCGATGCCCGTCAGGGTGTCGGTGGCGGCCGCGAACTGCAGCGCCGTGTGCATCGCCTTGGTCTTGGTGATTTCGTGGATCAGCCCATATACGCCTTCCACCGCGCCGCGCTCGCCCACGTCGGGCACGTAGCTGGTATGGAAGGTGCGCTCTCCCGCCTCGTTGTCGACCGTGAATTCATAGTCGACCTCCTCGCCCGCGAAGGCGCGCAGCAGGTGCTGCTCGCGCAGCTGGTAGGCCTGCTCGCCCAGCACCTCGCGCATGGAATGCATCAGGCTCTCCCTGGCCGAGACGCCGAACCACTTTTCAAACGTCGCATTGATGAACTGGTAGCGGTGTTCGCGGTCGATATACACGATCACC
Organism: Janthinobacterium sp. OK676; assembly: GCF_900103595.1. NCBI lineage: Bacteria > Pseudomonadati > Pseudomonadota > Betaproteobacteria > Burkholderiales > Oxalobacteraceae > Janthinobacterium > Janthinobacterium sp. OK676. The sequence goes on along the minus strand of NZ_FNHA01000007.1, from coordinate 83,429 downwards.
ACGGGCACGTGGTCCGTCAGCAGTTTCAGGCGCCGCTCGCTGTCGCGCGTCTGCGCCTCGGCGATTTCACGCTCGGCCACCAGCGAATAAAAATCGCGGCTCAAGTCGCCGATCTCGTCGCGCCGGCCGATTTGCAGCACGTCGATACCGAGGCGATGGCGGCGGATCTCATGCACCTGGTGGCGCAAGCGCGCCAAAGGCTGCAACAGGCGCAGCACGATGCGCCAGCCGGCCAGGCCCGCCAGCGCCGCCAGCAGCACGGCGGCCAGCAATATCTTGCTGCGGATGGCGTGCAGCGGCGCGAAGGCCTCGCTCATCGGATATACGGACGCCAGTATCCAGCCCGTCGAAGCGATGCGGTGGTAGGCGAACAGGGCATCGACGCCTTGCGTGGTGGTGCCCGTCATCCAGCCCTCGTAGCCCTGCATGGCGCGCCGCGTGGGCACGCTGATGGGGCCATGGGCTTCGATATGCTGCATGATGCGCGACTTGTCCGGATGCTCGACGATGACGCCTTCGCTGGTCATGATGTACAGGTAGCCGCCCGGGCCAGGCTTGAGGGCGCCCAGACGGCCGAGGAAATCGGGCTGGCGCAGGTTGACGCTGGCCGCCAGCACATAGCGCACGCCGCCGTGCGCATCGAACACGGGCTGCGTCACCACCACGATGGGCATGCCGGAAATGCTGCCGTTGAGCGGCGACGAAATCACGGAACGCCGGGTCGCCAGCGTCCGTTCAAAGTAAGGGCGGCCCTTCACGTTCAGCCCCGCCTGCGGCTTGAAGGGACTCACGCTGGCCAGGACGATGCCGTCGGCGCCGACCACGCCGGCCGAATAAAACTCCTTGCCCAGCACCGTTTGCGCGGCCAGGAAACGCTGCAGGCTGGCGCCGTCGTGCGCACCGCCGGCCGCCAGGCTGTCCGCGATCGCGCGCAGCACATTGCGCTTCGCATCGAGTTCCTCGTCGATGAAGACGGCGGCGCTGGCCAGCGATACGTATTGCTGGCGCCCCATCACGTCGCGCATGCCGCGCTCGGCCACGGCCAGGGTGGCCAGCGCCAGCGAGGCGACCGCGCCCAGCACGAGCAGGAAGACGACCACGCTCATGCGCGCCTTCAGGCTGGCGGGCAGGCGACGGCGCAGCTGTTTTCGCCAGTTCGTCACGGACGCTGCTGAAGGTAGTGGCACAGGCGTTCGACCGACTCGTGCAGCGCCAGGGTGTCCGTGTCCAGGGTCAGCGCGGCCGCCAGCGGCGCTTCATACGGCGCCGAGATGCCCGTGAATTGCGCAAGCTGCCCCGCGCGCGCCTTGGCATACAGGCCCTTGGGATCGCGCGCCTCGCACACGGCCAGCGACGTGCTGACGTGGACTTCGACGAAATGCGCCGCGCCGATGATGGCGGCGGCCATGGCCCGGTCGGCGCGGCAGGGCGAGATGAAGGCAGCGATGACGACCAGGCCCGCCCCGTTCATCAGGCGCGCCACTTCGGCCGCGCGGCGGATGTTTTCATGCCGGTCTTCGGGCGTAAAACCGAGGTCGCGGTTCAAGCCGTGGCGCAACTGGTCGCCGTCGAGCACCGCCACGGCGCGGCCCTGCGCCTTGAGCTGGCGCGCCAGCGCGCCGGCGATGCTGGACTTGCCGGCGCCGCTCAAGCCCGTCAGCCAGACCGTGTCGTGTTGTCCTGCTGTCATCACACTGCCTCTCTCCTTGTAGAGCTGGCAATATAACAAAGCCGCGCGGGAAAGGACAGATGATCAGGCAGCGCTGCGCGCCTCAAGCAGCAACTGTCGTATCTCCGGCACGCAGGAGCCGCAATTGCCGCCCGCCTTGACGCAAGCCGTCACCTGCGCCGTCGTCGTCAGTTTTTGCTCCACAATGGCCGCGCAAATGGTGTTGCGCCCCACGCCAAAGCACGAGCACACGATGGGACCGGCATCGACGCCCTTGCCGATGGGCTGGCCCAGCAGCACACCGGCGCGGTCCGCCGCATCCATCTGCGCGTGCGCAAACAGGCCCGCCAGCCAGCTGCGCGACGGCAGGTCGGGCCGCGGCGAGACATACACGCATTGCGCGATGCGCCCGTCTTCCAGGTGCACGGCGCGGTACACGCCGGCGCTGGCGTCCGCATAATCGAGCCAGTCGGCGTTGTCGTCCGTGACGCCGAGCAGCGCGCGCGCCCAGGCGCCGAGATCATCGATGCGCTGGCGGCCGGCCAGTTCGTAGCGCAGGAATTGCTCGCCCTGGATGCGCGTCCAATGCGCCACGCCGTCCAGGTCCAAGGGCGTGCGGCTCAACACGAATGCATGCCAGTGCACGCGGAACTGCTCGATGCGCACGGGCGTGTGCTTGAATTCGGGTTCGCCCGAGACGGGGTCGACGACGGGGTTGACGACGGCGCCCACGCGCGCGTCCGACGCATTCGCGTCGCTCCAGTGGATCGGCACGAAGACCTGGCCGCGCGCGATGCCGCCGCCATGCACGACCCGCGCCACCATCGCGCCCCAGGCGCTGGACACGCGCGCCAGCTCGCCTTCGCGCACGCTGTACAGCAGCGCATCCTGCGGGTGGATATCGATGAACGCTTCGGCGACGTGGCCCGACAGCTTGGCCGCCTTGCCCGTGCGCGTCATCGTATGCCACTGGTCGCGCACCCGGCCCGTATTCAGGATGAGCGGATAGTCTTCGTCGGGCATGTTGCGCGGCGCGCGCGGCGCCGTCGGCACGAAGCGCGCGCGGCCATCGGCATGCGCGAAGCGGCCGTCGCCGAACAGGCGCGCCTGGCCCTGCGGCCACTGCTGCGGCGCCAGGGCGTCGTAGCGCGCCGCATCCAGGCCCGCCAGGTGGCCCAGGTTGAACAGACGCTTTGTGGCCCCGTCATTGCGGAAGGCGGACAGGCGCGCGTGTTCATCGAAGATGGCTTGCGGCGCCGTGAAATCGAAGCCGGCATACCCCATGCGGCGCGCCACGTCGCACAGCACGTCCCAGTCGGCGCGCGCTTCGCCGGGCGCCGGCAAGAAGGCGCGCTGGCGCGAGATGCGGCGCTCGGAATTGGTCACCGTGCCATTCTTTTCGCCCCAGCCCAGGGCCGGCAGCAGCACGTCGGCATGGGTGTTCGTGTCCGATCCGGCGCTGATGTCGGACACCACCACCAGCTCGCACTTGGCCAGCGCCCGGCGCACCTGGTCGGCATCCGGCATGCTGACCAGCGGATTGGTGGCGATGATCCACACCGCCTTGACCTTGCCCGCCTCGATGGCGTGGAACAGCTCCACCGCCTTCAGGCCAGGCTTGTCGGCCATGCGCGGCGCATCCCAGAAGGTTTGCACGGCTTCGCGGTGCGCCGGCTTGTCGAGATCCAGATGCGCCGCCAGCATATTGGCCAGGCCGCCCACTTCGCGCCCGCCCATGGCGTTCGGCTGGCCCGTGAGGGAAAACGGTCCCATGCCGGGCTGGCCGATGCGCCCCGTCGCCAGGTGGCAGTTGATGATGCTGTTGACCTTGTCCGTGCCGGAAGACGACTGGTTGACGCCCTGCGAAAAGGCCGTGACGACCTTGCGCGTGGCGGCGAACGCCTGGTAGAACGCCAGCAAGGCTTGCGGGTCGACCTTGCAGATTTTCGCCACCCGCAAGGGATCGGAACAGTCGACATGGGCGGCCGCCAGCGCCTCATCGAGGCCGCTGCTGTGCCGCGTCACAAAATCATCGGCGATCACCCCTTCCCGCGCCAGATAGCACAATAGACCGTTGAACAGCCACACGTCGGTGCCCGGTTTCACGGGCAGGTGCAGGTCGGCCAGCTCGCAGGTGGCCGTGCGGCGCGGGTCGATCACCACCAGTTTCATCTCCGGCCGGGTTTCGCGGATGCGGGCGATGCGCTGGAACAGGATGGGGTGGCACCAGGCCGTGTTCGAGCCCACCAGCACCACCATGTCGGCCAGTTCCAGGTCTTCATAGCAGCCCGGCACGATATCCTCGCCGAACGCCCGCTTGTGACCGGCCACGGCCGACGACATGCACAGGCGTGAATTGGTGTCGATATTCGCGCTGCCCACATAGCCCTTCATGAATTTGTTGGCGATGTAATAGTCTTCCGTCAGCAGCTGGCCCGAGACGTACAAGGCGACGGCGTCGGGGCTGTGCTTGTCGATGATGGCGCGCAGGCCGCCCGCCACCTGGTCCAGCGCGGCATCCCAGGAGGACGGCTGCAGGACGCCATCGACGCGTACCTGTGGTTGCAGCAAACGGTTCTCCAGGTCCAGGGTGTCGCCGAGGGCAGAGCCTTTCACGCACAGCTTGCCTTGGTTGGCCGGGTGCGCAATGTCGCCGGCGATGCGGATGGCGCCGTCGGGCAGGCGTGTCGCTTCCACGCCGCAGCCGACGCCGCAATATGGGCAAGTGGTTTTCACGGGCGTGCAAGTGGTCATGGGGGTCCTGTTGGTCGCTGTCAGGCGGCCTGGGCGCACAGCGCCTGGCCAAACAATAAATGGGCGCGCAGCTTGCTGATGTCGCGGCGCTGCTGGATCAGGTCGAAATACCAGGGACCGTCCTGCACGTCGCCATACAGCACGGCGCCGGCCAGGCGGCTGCCCTGCACCACCAGGCGCTTGTAGACGCCACGGCGCGGATCGCGCAGCACCAGGTCTTCACTGCCCTCGCCGCCGATGATGTCGCCGGCCGAATACAGGTCGATGCCCGTCACTTTCAATTTGGTGGCGCTGGCCTGCTGCACGTAGCGGCGATGCCCCGCGCCGGCCAGGTGGGCGCCGCACACGCGCGCCTGCTCCCAGATGGGTGCGACCAGGCCGAAGGTAGCGCGCCGGTGCTGCACGCATTCGCCCACGGCGTACACGCGCGGGTCGTAGCTTTGCAGGCAGTCGTCGACGACGATGGCCCGTTCGCAATGCAGGCCGGCCGCTTGCGCCAGCGCGATATTCGGGCGCACGCCGGCCGTCATCACCACCAGGTCAGCGGGGATGCTGCTGCCGTCCGCAAACTGCACGCCTTCCACGCGGGTGTTGCCGATGATGGCGGATGTCTGCGCGTGCATCAAAAAACGCAGGCCGCGCGCTTCCAGCGCCGATTTCAACAGCATCGACGCGGGCGCGTCCAGTTGCTGGTTCATCAGGGCGCCGCTCATGTGCACGACCGTGACATCCATGCCCTGGCGCTGCAAGCCGTTGGCCGCTTCCAGTCCCAGCAAGCCGCCGCCGATGACCACCGCGTGGCGGTGCTGGCGCGCCGCCTGCAGCATGGTATCGACGTCGCTGATATCACGAAAACCGATCACGCCGGGCAGGTCGTGGCCCGGCACGGGCACGATGAAGGGCGTCGATCCCGTGGCCAGCAGCAGGCGGTCGTATCCGACCGTGATGCCGGACAGCGATTGCACGGTGCGCGCCTGGCGGTCGATGCGCACGACGGGGTCGCCCGCATGCAGGGTGATGCCGTGCTGCGCGTACCAGTCGCGCGTGTGCAGCATGATGTCGTCGACCGACTTTTCGCCGGCCAGCACGGGCGACAGCAAAATGCGGTTGTAATTGCCGTGCGGTTCGGCGCCGAACACGGTGATGTCGTACAGGTCGGGCGCCAGTTTCAACAGTTCCTCGACCGTGCGCATGCCGGCCATGCCGTTGCCGACGACAACGAGCGAGGGGCGCGCAGCGGCCTTGACTGGCGGATTCACAGGGCCACCCACACCATGTCGGCAAACACGCGCGCCGGCCAGGCGGCGACGGAGTGCTCGGGCGCTTCGATGCATTCGCCGCTGGCCAGGTCGAAATGCTGCTTGTAGATGGGCGAGGCGACGACGACGCGCTCGCCGATGCTGCCGACCAGGCCCCGCGACAACACGGAAGCGCCCGCGTTCGGGTCGATATTGTCGATGGCGTACACGCGCGGCGCGGCATCGCCGACGCGGAACACGGCCACGTGGCGGCCACCCAGCAGCGCGCACACGCCCGTGTCGGGCACGATATCGGTCAAGGGACAGATCGCCACCCAGTTGTCGGCGGTGGCGCCGGAAAGTTCATTCATCGCATTCATGGCTCAAGCCTCCACGGCAAGGATGGGGATCACGGTGCTGCGGCGTTCCAGTTCGGTGGCGGGCCGGATCTGGCCCCGCTCTTCGACGAACACCACGTTTTCATCGCTCTTCTCGCTGTTGACGAAATGGCGGAAGCGCTGGCGCACGGCGGGGTTGGAAATGGCTTCCTTCCACTCGCAGGCATAGGTGTCGACCACGTGCTGCATGTCCGCTTCCAGCTCGTGGGCGATGCCCAGGCTGTCGTCGATGATGACGCGCTTGAGGTAATCGAGGCCCCCTTCCAGGTTGTCGCGCCACACGCTGGTGCGCTGCAGGCGGTCGGCCGTGCGCACGTAAAACATCAGGAAGCGGTCGACATAGCGCACCAGGGTCGCTTCATCGAGATCGGAGGCGATCAGTTCCGCATGGCGCGGCTTCATGCCGCCATTGCCGCACACGTACAGGTTCCAGCCCTTTTCCGTGGCGATCAGGCCGATGTCCTTGCCCTGCGCCTCGGCGCATTCGCGCGTGCAGCCGGAAACGCCGAACTTGATCTTGTGCGGCGTGCGCAAGCCCTTGTAGCGGTTTTCCAGCTCGATGGCAAAGCCCACGCTGTCGGCCACGCCGTAGCGGCACCAGGTGGAGCCGACGCACGATTTCACCGTGCGCAGCGACTTGCCATAGGCGTGGCCCGACTCGAAGCCGGCCGCGATCAATTCTTCCCAGATGGCCGGCAACTGGTCGACTCTTGCACCGAACAGGTCGACCCGCTGGCCGCCCGTGATTTTCGTATAGAGACCGTATTTTTTCGCCACCATGCCCACGGCGATCAGGCCGTCTGCCGTCACTTCGCCGCCCGGCATGCGCGGCACGACGGAATACGTGCCATCCTTCTGGATATTGCCGAGAAAGTAGTCATTGCTGTCCTGCAGGCTGGCATGCACGGGAGAGAGCACGAAATCGTTCCAGCACGAGGCGAGGATATTCGCCGCCACGGGTTTGCACACGTCGCAACCGAGGCCCTGGCCATGGGCCGACAGCAGCGCGCCGAAGCTGCGGATTTTGCCGACACGGACCAGGTGGTGCAGTTCCTGGCGCGAGTAGGCAAAGTGTTCGCACACGTGGTTGTTCACCATCAGGCCCTGCTTCTGCATTTCCGCCTTCATGATCTGCGTGACCAGCGGCACGCAGCCGCCGCACGCGGTGCCGGCCTTGGTGCAGCTTTTCAGGGCGGCTATGGTGGTGGCGCCCTCGGCGACGGCCGCGCACAGCGCGCCTTTCGACACGTCGTTGCACGAGCAGATTTGCGCCGACTCGGGCAAGGCGTCCACGCCCAGGCCCACCTTTTGCTGGCCATCGGCCTGCGGCAGGATCAGGAATTCGGGCGATGCCGGCAACTCGATTTTATTGAGCATCATCTGCAAGAGCGTGCCGTATTCGCTGGCGTCGCCCACCATCACGCCGCCCAGCAGGTATTTGCCGCAATCGGAGACGACGATCTTCTTGTAGATCTGCTTGCGTTCATCCATGAACTGGTAGGAGCGGCTGCCCGGCGCATTGCCGTGCGGGTCGCCAAGGCTGGCCACGTCCACGCCCATCAGTTTGAGCTTGGTGCTCATGTCGGCGCCCTTGAACGACGCTTCGCCCTCCTCCTGCAGCACATGGCGCGCCGCGATGCGGGCCATTTCGTAGCCGGGCGCCACCAGGCCGAACACCAGGCCGCCCCATAGCGCGCATTCGCCGATCGCATAGATGTCCGGGTCGGACGTGACGCAGCTGTCGTCGATGGCGATGCCGCCCCGTGGCCCCACTTCCAGGCCGCAGGCGCGCGCCAGTTCGTCGCGCGGGCGGATGCCGGCCGAGAAGACGATCATGTCCGCTTCCAGATGGCTGCCGTCGGCGAACTGCATGCGGTGCGTGGCCGATTCGCCGTCGACGATGGCCAGGGTGTTCTTTTGCGTGTGCACGGTCACGCCCAGTTCCTCGATCTTGCGGCGCAGGACGCGCGCGCCTCCCTCGTCCACCTGCACGGCCATCAGGCGCGGCGCAAATTCCACCACGTGGGTGTCCAGCTTCAAATCGCGCAAGGCTTTCGCGCATTCGAGGCCCAACAGTCCGCCGCCGATCACCACGCCCGTCTTCGACTTTCCGCCCCAGGCCAGCATGGCTTCCAGGTCTTCGATGGTACGGTAGACGAAGCAGCCATCCCTCTCTTTACCGGGCAGCGGCGGCACGAACGGCGTCGAGCCGGTGGCGAACACCAGCTTGTCGTAGGCCAGCACTTCGCCCGTGCTGGCCGTGACGGTTTTGGCCGCGCGGTCGATGGACACGGCCCGTGCATTGAGTTTCAGGACGACATTGCCCTTGTCGAAGAAGCCGGGCGCCACCAGGGACAGGTCCTCGGCCGATTTGCCGCTGAAAAATTCGGACAGGTGCACCCTGTCGTAGGCGGGGCGCGGCTCTTCGCACAAAACCGTCACGGACAGGCGCGTATTGTTTTCCAGCGCCAGCCGTTCGAGGAACTTATGCCCGACCATGCCGTGGCCAAGTACGACGATGTTCAAAGGGTGGTTCATTACTGTCTCCTCAGGCCGCGGCCATGTTCGGTTCGGCCGCCAAGCCCGTGAAGCGGGCGGCGATGGCGCACAGGGCCGAGATCACCACCAGCGCGCTCAGGATGATCAGAGTCTGGCGGATGTCGCCCGTGCCCTTCATCAGGAAGCCGGCCGCCACAGCGCCCACGTTGCCGCCCGCGCCGATGATGCCGGCCACGCCGCCCAGCGCGCGGCTGTCGATGAAGGGCACCAGCGCATAAGTGGCGCCGCAAGCCATGTGGGTGAACAGGCCGAAGACCAGCATGGCGATGACGGCCCAGGTGACGCTGTCGACTTTTGCAAACCACAGCAGGCCCACGCCTTCGCCTATCATCAGCATGAACAGCAAGGTCACGCGGCTGTTCAGGTTGCCGCGCAGGGCCAGCTTGTCGGACATCCAGCCGCCCAGGGCGCGGGCAAACAGGGCCAGCAAGCCGAAGCTGCCGGCGGCCAGGCCGGCCGATTTCAGGGACAGGCCGAAATGGTCGACGTAGTACACGGCGGCGATATTGTGGATGAAAATCTCGATGCCGAAGCAGGCGCCGTAGGTGACGAACAGCAGCCACACGCGGTAGTTGGAGCTGGCCGCCTTGAAGCTGGCCCAGCCACCCTTTTTACCACCTTCAATGGCCACGCCGGCGGCGCGCAAGTCCGAGTAATTACCTTCAGGGCAATCCTGCGTATAGCGCCAGTAGAGAACGGCCATCACCAGCATCAGCACGCCCGGCACCAGCAGAGCCACGCGCCAGCCCAGCGACTCGGACACACCCAGCATCAGCACGGCACCGAGCAGCAAGGGCATCAGCGCCTGCGCCGCGCCGCCGCCCGCATTGCCCCAGCCGGCGGCGGCGGCATTGGCCGTACCCACCACCCGAGGCGCGAACATCACGGAGGTGTGATATTGCGTGATGACAAAGCTGGCGCCGACGGCACCGATGCCCAGGCGGAAGAACAGAAAGCTTTCGTAGCTTTGCGACGCGGCCACGCCCAGCACGGGAATGGCGCCCAGCAGCAGCAAGCCCGTGTAGGTCTTGCGCGGGCCGTAGCGGTCGCACAAGGGACCCACGATCAGGCGCACGAGGATGGTGATGGCGACGGCCGCGATATTGATGTTCGCCACTTGCGCCAGGGACAGGCCGAACTCGCCCTTGATGACGGGCATCAGTGGGGCGCAGGCGAACCAGGCGAAGAAACACACGAAAAATGCCATCCACGTCAGGTGGAATGCGCGCATGGGCGGCGTGGCGAGGGAGAAGAGCGCGATGCGCGTTGCTTTTTGGCTGGCCATGATAGGTTCCCGAAATATCCCGTTGATAAAACAAAACGGCGCCCGCCCCCGCCGATGAAAAATCAGCCTGGGCGGACGCCGTTGTCCATGTGGTCCGTCGTTGGACCGTTGTGCGTTTATTCAGGGGATCGCCGTTGATCCGTATCTCCTTTGTAGCAAACGCCGTGCCAGCATGCCGCAGGGGTAAATGCCCTTGTCGATACGAGGTTTGCGCCAGATCATGGCCAATCACGGTGCAAGCACGCCACTTGCTGGTGCATGCGGGAACCAGCAAGTGGCAACTCTTGTCTAACTACCATCTGAAGCAGTAGCGGGAGGCCACGATGGTCAAGACACTGCGGCGTCGCTTGCGACCGCCATGGCTGGCATGTGCGTGCGCCGGACTGTTGCTGATGGCATGGAGCAACACTGCCGCCGCGCAAGAGACTAAGGAGCACAGCGAACTCGATGCCACCGTTGTCGCGCCCTTCCGCGCCGCGCGCGGCGAGCGGGTCACGCAGGCGCGCACCTTTCTTGTTCGCCTTACCTATCCCGACGAGGGGCGCGCGCATGCCGTGCAGTGGACCTTGACCTTGTCCGGCCCCGGCCCGCAAGGCCCCGTGCTGCGGCGCTGGTCGGGCACGGAACAGGTGGGGGTCAACGGCAAGAACGTGAACTTGCCTTGGGATGGCCGCGCCGATGCCGATGCCCGCGAACGGCGCGTGCTGGCGCCGGACGGCTTGTACGAACTGCGCTTGCTGGCCGTGGCCGATGCGGGCTCGCCGCAGGAAGCGCAGGTGGAACAGCAGTGGCCCATCCAGGTGCAGCGGGGCGCAAGCACGGCGCCCACGGTACCCGCCTTCCAGGCCGGCCTGCGACAGCTGACCAGCCTGGAAGGCCAGCCCGGCTACCGCGTCGTCTACGCCAACCTGCACAGCCAGACGCGCCACAGCGACGGCGGCGCCCCGCTCGACGCCTGCCATGGCGCGCAAGACCCGCAAACAGGGGCCTACGGCCCCATCGATGCCTATAAATATGCGCAAGACCACGGACTCGACGCCCTGCTGACGTCCGAGCACAACCATATGTATGACGGCTCCGACGGCACCAACAGTGCGGCGGTCGCAGCGGAAGCCAAAGCGCTGTACCAAACGGGACTGGCCGAAGCGGCTGCGTATTCGGCCGCCCATCCCGGTTTCCTGGCCCTGTACGGCATGGAATGGGGCGTCATCAACAAGGGCGGCCACCTGAATATCTTCAATAGCGAACAGTTGCTGGGCTGGGAAAAAAATGCCCAGGGTGAATTGCTGGCCGATATCGAGACGCCGAAGGGCGATTACGCGGCCCTGTACGCGCTGATGCGCGAACGGGGCTGGATAGGCCAGTTCAACCATCCTGCCTATGCAGGCCAGTTCCTCGTCAACGGCCAGCCGCTCGGCTACACGGCGGACGGCGACGCGGCCATGGTGCTGTGCGAAGTGATGAATACGTCCGCCTTTTCCACGAACGACGAGGAAACGGAAACCCGGCGCAGCAATTACGAGGCGGCATGCAACCGGGCCCTGGCGGCCGGCTACCACGTGGCTTTCAGCAGCAACCAGGACAACCACTGCGCCAACTGGGGCGCCTCGTATGGCAACCGCACGGCCGTGCTGGTGACAAACAAGGCTGCCGATACATCATTGTCGCGCGACAGCTTGCTCGAAGCGCTGCGCGCGCGCCGCGTGTTTGCCACCATGGACAAGCATGCGCAACTGCTGTTCACGGCCAACGGCAAGCTGATGGGCGAGCGTTTCGACAACCACGGTCCCTTGCACCTGGCCACCAGTTTCAGCAACGGCGCCGGGCGGCAGGCGGCCGCCGTCGCCATCTTCCACGGCGTGCCGGGCGGCAATGGCTCCGTGACACCCATCACGGACCAGGCCGATGTCACCGTCACGCCCGCACCCGGCCCCCATTTCTATTACGCGCGGCTGACGCAGGACGATGGCAATATCGTCTGGTCGGCACCCGTGTGGGTCAATCAACTGCCGTGAATGCCGCGTATCAGGGAACGGCAACCGCGACGGAATCCATTCTTCTTCGCAGGTGTTGTGTTGCTATACTCATGCAATAAAAACGCTGAGTCCCGATTTTACTTTCATGCATTCCATCAAATTCATTCTGGCATTCATCGCGCTTCTCGCACCCCTTGCGGGCTGCCATGAAAAAGCGGAACAGTATCAAGGATTGGCCGAACGCGCAGTGACCAGCCCTGCGACTGTCAATGGTACGGCATGCCAAAATCATGGCTCGGTATCTTATTCCTATGTAATCGATGGAAAAAGATATTACGGCTGGACTTCTAGCTCAGAATTATCGGTTTCTTCGTGTTCGGATATCAGGCCTGGCCATGCTTTTCCCATTTATTATGACCCCCTGCATCCATCGGTCAATTCGATCAAGGAACCCTGGGAAGAATATGAAAGCAGGCGGGGCTACCATATCCCTGGATGGCTGATCTATTTCCTGCCGCTTTTTATTCCCTTTTTCGTACTCGGCATTGAAATACTGAAAGACAAACAAAACGACACGAGCGCGCCTGCGCATGGCGATCACTAGCCAAGCGTGTGCTGCACGCAAACAATATTGGAAAAGTAATTATTTTTTAAGCAGCCGTCCATAGACACTGGTTCCCCAAAGCAATCCATGGCACCATGGCTACGCCGTTTTGCCTGCAACGCGGCCTCCATCGGACCAACCAGGAACCCTCTATGTCGTCATATCGCATTCTCGCCGGCAGCATGCTGCTCGGTCTGGCCACCGCGGGCATCGCCCATGCACAAGACCCCGCCCCTGCCGCCGCCAACGCCGATCCCCATTTGTGGCTGGAAGAAGTCCTCGGCGACAAGCCGCTGGCCTGGGTCAAGCAGCACAATGCCGTCACCACCAGGGAACTGGAAGCCCAGCCCGGCTTCCCCGCCCTGCAGGCGCGCCTGAAGACCATCCTCAACTCGAAGGAACGCATTCCCTACGTCAGCAAGGAAGGCGAGTTTTACTATAATTTCTGGCGCGACGCCCAGCACGTGCGCGGCATCTGGCGCCGCACCACCCTGGCGCAATACCAATTGGCCGAACCTGTCTGGGAAACCGTGATCGACCTCGACCAGTTGGCCACCGGCGAGAGTGAAAACTGGGTCTGGGGCGGCGCGTCCTGCCTGTATCCGAAGGGCGAACGCTGCCTCATTTCCCTGTCGCGCGGCGGCGGCGACGCCAAGGTGGTGCGCGAATACGACGTGGCCAAGCGCGCCTTTGTCGACGGCGGCTTCACCCTGCCCGAAGCAAAGGGCAGCGCCAGCTGGATCGACCAGGATACCCTGTTCGTCTCCACCGATTTCGGCCCCGGCTCGATGACCAGCTCTGGCTACCCGCGCATCATCAAGCAGTGGCAGCGCGGCACGCCGCTGGCGCAGGCGCACACCTTGTACGAAGCCAAACCCGACGACCTGAGCGCCGGCGCCTACAAGGATTTCACGCCCGGCTACGAACATCAATTTATCGAACGGCAGATCGATTTCTACAGCGGCGAAACCTTTTTGCGCGATGGCGCCGAGTTGAAGAAGGTGCCGAAGCCGGACGACGCCACGGCCTTCACCGTACGCGACCAATTGATCATCACCCTGCGCTCGGACTGGAAAGTGAACGGCAAGATTTACCTGCAAGGCTCCTTGCTGGCCACCGACTTCAAGTCCTTCATGCAGGGCAAGCAGGACCTGGAAGTGCTGTACGCGCCCACGGCCACGTCGTCGCTGGACAATGTCACGGCGACCAGGTCCGCCATCCTCGTCACCACCCTGGACAAGGTCAAGAACCGCCTGACGGAACTGCGCCACGTGAACGGCAAGTGGCAGCGCCGCGCCGTCGATGCGCCCAAGCTGGGCACCCTGGCCGTCAGCGCGCTCGACCCGGTCGACTCGGACCAGTACTTCCTGACGGTGACCGACTTCCTCAACCCGACCACCTTGTACCTGGCCACGGCGGGCAGCGACCAGCGCACGAAGATCAAGTCGCTGCCCGCCTACTACGACGCCACGCCGTACAAGGTCGAGCAGTTCGAATCGACGTCGAAGGATGGCACGAAAGTGCCGTATTTCGCCATCATGGGCAAGCAGACCAAGTTCGACGGCAGCAACCCCACCGTGCTGTATGGCTATGGCGGCTTTGAAGTGTCGCTCAAACCCAGCTACAGCGGCACCACGGGCGTGGCGTGGCTGGAAAAGGGCGGCGTGTATGTGCTGGCGAATATCCGCGGCGGCGGCGAGTTCGGTCCCCGCTGGCACCAGGCGGCGCTGAAGGAAAACCGCCAGCGCGCGTATGACGATTTCATCTCGGTGGCGCAGGACCTGATCAAGCGCAAGGTCACCAGCCCGCGCCACCTGGGCATCATGGGCGGCAGCAATGGCGGCCTGCTGACGGGCGCCGTGCTGGTGCAGCGTCCCGATTTGTTCAACGCCGTCGTCAGCCAGGTGCCGCTGCTCGACATGCGCCGCTATAACAGGATGCTGGCGGGCGCTTCGTGGATGGGAGAGTACGGCGACCCGGACGTGCCGGAACAATGGGCTTACATCAGCAAGTACTCGCCGTATCAGAACGTCTTCAAGGACAAGAAATATCCGCGCGTGCTGTTTACCACCTCGACGCGCGACGACCGGGTCCACCCCGGCCATGCGCGCAAGATGGTGGCGAAGATGGAAGAGCAAGGCCACGACGTGCTGTACTGGGAAAACACGGAAGGCGGCCATGCTGGCGCGGCCAACAACGACCAGCAGGCGCTGATGTGGGCGCTGACCTATACCTTCCTGCACGAGCAGCTGAAATAATGTGGTGGTGTCGGATTACGCGCTCACGCGCTAATCCGACCTACCGAGCTGTCGGTAGACGTAGGCCGGCGTAGGTCGGCTTAGCCCAACGGGCGTAAGCCGACAACATTGTTGGCCCGCCCGCGATGATGTTGGATTACGCGTTCCGCTAATCCAACCTACCGGGCGTAGGTCGGGTTAGCCCACCGGGCGTAACCCGACAAACATTGTTGACATGGGCCGGTGGCAAAATATCCTTACTTCGCCTGCGCGCTGGGACGTTCGGCGATGCGGTCGCGGTAAGCCTGCAAGTGCTGCAAGCCTTCCGCGCCCGGACGGTACTTCATCAGGCCGCGCGCGAATTCCAGCGCGCAGAAGGCCGTGATGTCGGCAATCGTGAAGCGGTCGCCAGCGATGTAGGGCTGGTGGGCCAATACCTGGTCCAGCCATTGCGCCGTCTCGCGCAGCTTGCCCGCCTGCGCCGTGGCGAAGTCGGGGAACTGCGGGTTTTCCAGCGCCACCAGGGCCGGATGGCCGTGGCGCACCCAGTTGGCGGCGGCGCTGAACAAATGCAGCTCCACGCGGCGGTCGGCCATCTCGATAAACGCGCGCTCCTCGTAACCCTCTCCCATCAGGTTCGGCTGCGGCTGCAAGCCTTCCAGGTAGGTGCAGATGGCGCGCGTCTCGGTCAGCACGCGCCCATCGTCCAGCTCCAGCACGGGCACGCGGCCCAGCGGGTTTTTCGCCAGGAAGGCGGGATCGCGATGATGGCCCGCCATCAGGTCGAGCGCCACTTCCTCGATACCGGTGATGCCCTTCTCGGCGATGAACATGGTGACGCGGCGCGGATTGGGCGTACGGGGGCTGA
The DNA here is from genome assembly GCF_900103595.1 of Janthinobacterium sp. OK676. NCBI lineage: Bacteria > Pseudomonadati > Pseudomonadota > Betaproteobacteria > Burkholderiales > Oxalobacteraceae > Janthinobacterium > Janthinobacterium sp. OK676. Next base: position 67,841 of record NZ_FNHA01000007.1, on the reverse strand, counting down.
TAGTCAGTTTCATGTGCTTGGGTCTCGTCTTGTTATGTTAGTGGACGCGGCTGCGGGACTGGCCTGCGGCAGCATGGTCACGCGTCCATCATACCAGCGCACCGCCATGGTGCGGCGCCCCTGGCGCGTTGACTTTGCCCCCGTTTCGCCTTAGATTGCTGTACGGGAACGCTGGCCGCCAGTTCCAGCGATGTCCCCCACACGTCATCAACGCCCGCAGCCTACCCGGCTGTCGGGCGTTTTATCCATGAAACTAGGGCATACCATGCATCGCACACCGACTCCGCGCTTCCGGCGCAGCCAACTGGCCGCCGCCGTCCTGGCACTGGCTTCCATCACCGCGGCCTATGCGGGCCACGCCGCCGCAGCGCCAAAGTACGCCTCGGCCAGCCACGCCGCCACGACCACCACGCAGCTGCCGCGCGGCGTCACGCCCTTGCACTATATCGTGTCGATCACGCCGGACGCCGCCGCCTCCACCTTCAAGGGCGCAGTCGCCATCAAGGTGGCCGTCGACAAGCCAACGGCCAGCATCACCTTCAACGCCTTGAACCTGGCGTTTTCGGCAGCCGCCATCGAAGGCGCGGGCGGCGGCAAGCAGGTGACGCGCAAGATCGATTTCGATGCGGACAAGCAGACGGCCACCGTGCATTTCGCCGAGCCGCTGGACAAGGGCGAATACCTGCTGCGCATCGATTACACCGGCAAGATCGGCACGCAGGCCACTGGCCTGTTCTCGCTCGACTACGACACGCCCGAAGGCCGCCAGCGCGCGCTGTACACGCAGTTCGAGAACTCGGACGCGCGCAGCATGCTGCCATCGTGGGACGAACCGGATTACAAGGCCACCTTCGATCTCGACGTGGTCGTGCCAAGCGGGCAGATGGCCGTCGGTAACATGCCGATTACCCGCAGCGAGGAGATGGGCCATGGCATGAAGCACGTGTACTTCGCCACCACGCCGCGCATGTCGACGTACCTGCTGTTCTTCGGCCTGGGCGACTTCGAGCGGGCCACGGCCATGAGCGAAGGCACGGAAATAGGCGTCATCACGAAGCGGGGCGCGCTGGCGCAAAGCCGCTTCGCGCTCGACGAGTCGGCCGCCCTGCTGCGCGAATACAACGATTATTTCGGCGTGCGCTACCCGCTGCCCAAGCTCGACAACATCGCCGCGCCGGGCCGCAGCCAGTTCTTCGGCGCCATGGAAAACTGGGGCGCCGTGTTCACCTTCGAGTATGGCCTGCTGCTCGATCCGGCCATCTCGACCCAGGCCGACAAGGAAAACATCTACACCACCCTGTCGCATGAAATGGCGCACCAGTGGTTCGGCGACCTGGTCACCATGCGCTGGTGGGACGACCTGTGGCTCAACGAAGGTTTCGCCTCGTGGATGGAAAGCCGCACGACGGAGCGTTTGCACCCAGAATGGAACACTGCCCTGTCCAGCGTGGCCGGGCGCGAGTCGGCCATGAGCCAGGATGCGCTGCGCACCACGCACCCCGTGGTGCAGCGCATCGCCACCGTGGAGCAAGCCAGCCAGGCCTTCGATGGCATCACCTATCAAAAAGGCGAAGCCGTGATCCGCATGCTCGAAGCGTATGTGGGCGCCGATACGTGGCGCACGGCCGTGCGCAACTACATGCGCAAGCATGCGTATGGCAATACGGTGTCCGACGACCTGTGGCGCGAAGTCGATGCGGCCGCCGGTAAGCCTGTCAGCGCCATCGCCCACGATTTCACCCTGCAGCCGGGCGTGCCGATGATCACGGTAGGTAACGCCGTGTGCAGAAACGGCAATACGCGCGTGCGCCTGACGCAGACGGAATTTTCCAAGGACCAGCCGAACAAGAAACCGCTGTCGTGGAAAGTGCCGGTGATCGCCTCGACGGTCGGCAACGGCAAGCTGGCCACGGTGCTGGTCAAGAATGGCAAGGCGACCTTGAACGTGCCAGGCTGCGGCACCCTGCTGGTGAACGCGGGCCAGAGCGGCTATTACCGCACCGTGTACGCGCCGGCCAACACGCGCGCGCTGGCGGGCAGCTTCGCGCGCCTGGCGCCGATCGACCAATTGGGCTTGCTGGCGGACAGCCAGTCGCTGGGCCTGGCCGGTGCGCAAAACCTGGCCGACTTCCTGGAACTGGTGAAGGCGACGCCGCTGTCGGCCGATCCGCAGGTGCTGGGCAGGGTGGCCAGCTCACTGGGCAGCCTGTACGAACAGTATGCCGGCGACAGCGCGGAAAGCAAAGCGCGCCAGCAGGCCTTCGGCCGCTTTGCCGTGGCGCGCCTGGCGCCGATGATGGCGCAGACGGGCTGGGAAGCGCGCGCGGGCGAAGCATCGAGCGTGGCGACCCTGCGCGGACAACTGATCGCCATCCTCGGCGACATGGGCGAACCGGGCGTGATCGCCGAGGCGCGCCGCCGTTACGCGGCCAGTGAGCAAGATCCCGCCGCCATGCCCGCGCCGCTGCGCCGCACCATCCTGGGCGTGGTGGCGCAGCATGCGGACGAGAGCACCTGGGAGCAGCTGCACGCCAGGGCGCGACAGGAGCAGACGCCGCTGGTCAAGAACCAGCTGTACGACCTGCTGGCCTCGAGCGACGATCCCGCCCTGGCGCAGCGCGCGCTGGCCCTGGCGCTGACGGACGAACCGGGCGTAACGAATAGTCCGGCCATGATCTCGCGCGTGTCCCGCACGCATCCGGAACTGGCTTTCGACTTCGCCCTGGCCCACCTGGAGCAAGTCAATGCGCGCATCGACGCCAGCTCGCGCAGCCGCTACTTCCCCCGCCTGGCCGCCGGTTCGGCGCAGCCGGACATGATCGCCAAGCTGGAAGCGTACGCGCAAGCGCACCTGCCGGCCGGTGCGCGCGGCGACGCCGACAGTTCCGTGGCCGGCATCAAGTACCGCATCAAGCTGCGCGCCGAACGGTTGCCGGCCGTCGATGCGTGGCTGGCGAAACAGGCGGGCTAAGTGATTGGCTTCCCGGCACCGCGGCGCTGCGGCGCCGGGAGCTGAGGAAAACGCAGGCAAAAAAAACCGGCTTCGCAAGGTGCGGTAGCCGGTTGAAACGCTGTTTCAGAGCGCAGGGATAAAACGGGAATACATGAAAAACACATGAAAAAGTGGAAATCGTGCCGGTCATTGAGGTGTCCGGCAACCTTGCGCCCGGGGTTTCCGTGCGCCATGTATCCACTATGCCAGCCCTTCATGAAGACAGGCTTAGGACTTCATTAAATCCCCGCCCGATTCCCGTATTTCCCCTGCCCCACCCTGCAATCATTACTACAAAACAAGTTTTACGTGTCTGGTGCCGATGGTTGAGCTCACCGGCTAAGCTGTTGAGTCATGCCTGCATCCTATCGCTCCCGGAGCGTAGTGATCTGCGCATCGCATGCTGTGTGCCAACAAAAGCATCATAACAGCGTCATATGACCGCCATATGACGTAGCTCTAACATTGCACGCGCACCAATGCGCGGATCGCGTACTATTCCCCCATCGCCCATCGCCCATCGCCCTTGTTCCATCTATTCCATCCGCCCCATGTTCAGCCAGAATCTTCGCACCGTTTTCCTGCTTGCCTGCGCCTTGCTGGCGTCCTGCACACCCCTGCCGCCCGCGCCTGCGCCGGCTACCCCTGCCGCGATGCCCGCGCCCGCGTGGCAGCGGCAGGGCGTGCGGCTGCTGCACATTGCGCCCGACGAATCGCTGCTGACCATCACCGTGCGCCGCGGCGGTGCGCTGGCGCGGCTCGGGCATGACCACGTGGTGGCCAGCCATACCCTGCAGGGCGTCGTGGCGCCCGCGCCGGGACGCGCGCAATTCCGCTTCCGGCTCGACGAGATGACTGTGGATGAAGCAAGCCTGCGCCAGGCGGCCGGTTTGACGACGACGCCGTCGGCCGACGCCATCGCCGGCACGCGCCACAATATGCTGGTGCGCGTGCTCGAGGCGGAACGCTATCCGTGGGTCGGCATCGACGCACGGCGCACGGGCGACAAGCAGGTGTTCGACGCCGACATCACCCTGCATGGCGTGACGCGCACGGTACAGCTGCCGGTGCGCATTGAAAAAACGGCCGGTGGACGCGGCCTGCAGGCCAGCGGCAGCCTGCTATTGAAACAGAGCGACTTCGGCATCGTGCCTTTCGCCATCCTGGGCGGCGCCATGGCCGTGCAGGATCAGATGGAACTGGCGTTTCGCATTACCGCTCGGCAAGACGTCAGCGCGCCAGGATCAATCGCAAGCCCAGGCCGATGAAAATCGTGCCGGCCACCCGGTCCAGCCACAGGCCCGCACGCGGACGGCGATTCAGCCACAGGCCGACGGCGCCGGAAAAATAGCCGAGCAGACCGAACAGCACGCAGGCCTGCGCCGTGAAGACGAGGCCCAGCTGCGCCGTCTGCCAGCTGGCGCTGCCCTGGCCCGCGACGATGAACTGCGGCAGGAACGACAGGAAAAACAGCACGACTTTCGGATTGATACTGTTGGCGAACAATCCCTTGCCAAAAAGACGCAGCAGGGATTCATCGGGCAAGGCCGCCGCGCCATCGACTCTGGCGCCGCCACGGCTGCGCAAGGCGCCGATGCCCAGCCACACAAGATACAGCCCGCCGGCCACTTTCAGCATGGTAAATGCCGTGGGCGAGGCGGCCAGCAGGGCCGACACGCCGATGGTCGCCAGCACCGTGTGCGTGAGGCAGCCGAGGGCGCAACCGAGGCCGAAGGCCATGCCCTGGCGGCGCCCGCGCGACATGCCCACGCCCAGCACCATCAGGTTGTCGGGGCCGGGGCTGGCGGTGATCAACACGGCGGCGGCCAGAAAGGCCAGAAACTGGTCGGGACTGAGCATGAGTATCTCGCGGGCAAAGGCACCATGATACCGGAGCGGGCGCCAGGCGGACAGGACATGAAATTGCCCGTGTGTCACCAAGAGTCGATTAAAATGGGCATTCCATAGCACACGGCGCTGCCGCCGGTTCCCGCGCGATCATCACCATATCCATCGATGCCAGCCCACCCGCCCCCCTCCCGCCACCGCGCGCCCAGCTTCCGCGTCAGCGCCTGGCTATGCGGCTGGCCGCTCCTGCTCAGCCTGCTGTTCGGCTTGCTGGGCCTGGCGGGTGCGGCGCAGGCCGCTCCCATTCCCCTGAGCAAGCAAGGCATCCATCACCTGGGCGATGGCGGGCAACTGTTTCTCGCCGACAATGAAGCCGCGCCTGCCGGCGCCACCGCCCTGCCCGCCTGGCTGGCGCGCCAGCGCCCTGCCGACCAGGTCGACCTGTTCGGCGGCGCCTACTGGCTGCATGCGCAGGTGCGCAACGACAGCAGCGAAGCGGCCTGGGTCATCGACCCGAACGACACGCTGATCGACCTGGTGGACGTGTACGTGTACGGCCCCGGGCCGCACACGGCGCCGCAGATCTTGCTGACGGGCTACCAGCGGCCGCACGAGTATTTGCTGCACTACGGCGGGAACGTGCAGCTGGCGCCGGGCGCCACCTACGATATCCTGATCCGCTTTTCCAGCCCGTATTATGCGCGCGCGCCCATGTTCGGCGTCAAGACGCAGCAGGATTACCGCAAGCTGGTGGGCAAGGAAAATTTCCTGATGGTGGCGTCCATCGGCGCCCTGCTGGCGCTGGGCCTGTTCAATTTCTTCATCTTTTCCATCACCCTGGAAAAAGCCTCTGCCTATTACGCGCTGTATGTGCTGACGTACGGGCTGGCCTGGGCCATGACCTTCCACGTCTTTGCCGACCTGTTCGACTGGCACCAACTGCAGCTCCATTACGTGCCGTTTTTCCTGCTGCCCGTCTTCAGCACCCTGTTCTACATGCATTTCCTGCGCCTGCGCGACTACTCGCCCCGGCTGCACGGCATCAGCAAGATCAACCTGGTGCTGCCCCTGCTGCTGCTGCCGAGCTGCTTCTTCGCCCTGTCGTATGCGCACACCCTGGCCACCATCGCCATCAGCATCTGGATGCTGCTGGCGCTCATCTGCGGCATCGTCGTCTGGCGCCGCGGCTACCAGCCGGCGCGCTTCTTCGTGCTGGCCTTCGTCGCCCTGATGCTGCCCGGTTTCCTGATCCTGCCGGCCAACCTGGGCCTGATGCCGGCCATGGTCGCCAACGCCCAGCTGGTGACCTTGCTGGGCGGCACCTTTGACGGCTTGCTGCTGGCCTTTGCCCTGGCCGACCAGATCCGATTGCTGCGCAATAACCTGGAACAACGCGTGCAGGAACGCACCCTGGCGCTCACCCTCAGCAACGACGCGCTGCTGAAGGCCAAGGAGCACGCGGAAGTGGTCAGCCGCCACCGCATCGATTTTCTGTCCGCCATGAGCCACGACATCCGCACGCCGCTGGCCGGCGTGATCGGCATGCTGAAATTCGCGCTGCGCGACCAGTCCGTGCGCGGGCGCACGCAGGAATACCTGCGCATCGGTCTGCACAATGGCGTGTCGCTCTTGACCATCCTCAACGACATCCTCGATTTCTCGAAGATCGACGCGGGCAAGCTGACCCTGGAAACCGTGGACTTCGACCTGCTGGCGCTGATCGGCGACGCGGCCGGCATCGTGCAGGGCCAGGCCGACGCCAAGAGCCTGCTGCTGCGCCGCGAACTGGCGCTGGACCTGCCGCGCTACGTGCGCGCCGACCCCACGCGGCTGCGGCAAATTCTCATCAACCTGCTGGGGAACGCGCTGAAATTCACGGCCAATGGCGAAGTGCTGCTGGAAGTGCGGCGCGCCCGCACGCCGCCGCGCCGCGACGGCCGCAACGCCATTGAATTCATCATCAGCGATACAGGCCCCGGCATCGACGCGGACACCTTGCCGCGTTTGTTCCAGAAATTCGAGCAGGCCGACCATTCCACCACGCGCCGCTACGGCGGCACGGGCCTGGGCCTGGCCATCTGCAAGGAGCTGGTCGAACTGATGAACGGCACGATAGGCGTGGAAAGCCGGGTCGGCATCGGTTCGCGCTTCCATTTCACCTTGCCGCTGGAAGACGGCAGCGCGCCGGCGGCCGACGCGCGCCGGCCCGCACGCCACGCGCGCCACGCCTGCCGCCTGCGCATCCTGTGCGCCGAAGACGTGCGCACCAACCAGATCATCATCGGCACCCTGCTCGAAAGCATGGGACACGAGGTCACCATCGTGGAAAACGGCGAGCAGGCGCTGCGCGCGCTGGGCACGAGCGCCTACGATTGCGTGCTGATGGATGGCCGCATGCCGGAGATGGATGGCGAACAGGCCGCGCGCCTGATCCGCGCAGGCGGCAACGCGCAATTCCCGATCCCCGACGCGCAGATTCCCATCCTTGCGCAGACGGCCAACGCCAGCGAACATGACCGGCAGCGCTACCTGGCGTCCGGCATGGACGACTTCCTCAGCAAACCCGTCGACGAAGCGCTGCTGTTCGAAAAGATCGACGCCATCATCGACCTGCTGCTGGCGCGCGGCCACGCGCTGCCGCCTGCCGCGCCCACCGCAGACGATACCCTGGCGCGCCAGTTCGGCCTGGACGACGCCGCCGAACCAGCCGCGCCGGCCGATCCCATGACGGCGCCCGTGCACATTCTGCCGCTGGCGGGACTGTCGCCGCAGCACTTGCAGCGCATCGCGCAAGCGTTCCTGACGGAAGCGCCGCGGCGCCTGGACCTCGCTTGCCACGCCGTGCGCGATGGGAACGCCAGCGCGGCCGCGGCCGCCTTCCACGCCTTGAAGGGCAGCGCCGGCTACCTGAGCCGCCCCACCCTTCACAGCCTGTGCCACCAGATGGAAACCCTGGCCTCGAACGGCCAGCTCGATAACGTGGAACAGTTTTTGCCGCAATTGCAGACGGCGCTGGACGCGGCGCGGCGGGACCTGGAAACTCAGCCCGCAGGTTGAGGCATCCAGCCCCGCGCTTGCAGCCACGCCAGCAACAGCTGCGGCCACGCGGCCGGTTCGCTGCCCGGCTTGCCCAGGCCCCAGCCATGTCCTCCGCTCTGGAACTGATGCAGTTCGACGGGCACGCCCGCGCGGCGCAGGGCGGCGGCCATCAATGTACTGTTATCGGGCGGTGAAATCGGATCGTCGAGCGCCTGCGCGATGAAGGTGGGCGGCGTGCGCGCATCGACGTGCAATTCCACCGACAAGGCGTCGCGCGCCGCCTGCGCGGGATGAGCGCCCAGCAGCTGTTTCTTCGCATGCGTCGTGTCGAATGGCCGCTGCATGGTCAGCACCGGGTACAGCAGCACGGCAAAGTCGGGCCGCGCGGAGACGCCATCCATCGCATCGACGGGAGCATAGCGGACGGCATCGGGCTGCACGGCCGTCATGCCGGCCAGGTGCGCGCCGGCGGAAAACCCCAGCATGCCGATGCGCGCCGGGTCGATGCCCCACTCGGCCGCGTGCACCCGGATCACGCGCATGGCGCGCTGGCCATCCTGGAATGGCGCGGCCACCCCGCCGCATTCCTGCGGCAAGCGGTACACGAGTTCAAACGCCGTGACGCCCTGCGCCTGCAGCCAGTTGGCGGTGGGGCCGCTCTCCTTGCCCGCCTCGATATGCGCATAGCCGCCGCCGCTGACCAGGAGAATGGCGATGCCGTTCGGCTGCGCCGGGCGGTGCACGATCAGGTAAGGCTGCTCGACCTGCGTGATGGAACCCTTGGCGCCATCGCGCTGCGGGCCCGGCGCCGCGCCACCGGGCGGCGCGCCCGGCCACAGCACGATCGCGCCGGGCGGCGCCGCGCCCGCGTGCAAGTGGAACAGGACTAGACACGACAGCATCAGGCGCCGCATGGCTAGAAATCCTTCTCGCCCTGGATCACGGCCGGATAGCCCGTCATGGCGCGCGAGGTCTGCATGCCCGCCATCACGGCCGCCTCGACGCAGCCCGCGTTGAGGCCCGTCCTGATCCAGTCGCCCGTGAGGAACAGGTTGCTGAACCCTGACTGGTCGGTGGCCAGCCGGTACTGCGTGCTGCCCACCACCGACATCACGTAGCGCTCGGACGGGTCGACGTTGGCGCGCCAGTACTGGCTGTCGAAGCGCGCCGGCCCCGCCCCCTCCTGCGCATCGACCAGCCATTGCCATGGAAACGCGCCCGGCGCGCCCGCCTCCGACCACAGCGCGCCGATCTCGCGCTCGAGCTGGTGCAGCGCACCCTGCTTCGCCCTGGCCGCGCAGCGGGCTGGGAAATCCGTGTCGGTGACGGGCGGGTAGCTGTCGACGGGGAAGGCGCTGCAAAAATACGAGACGTTTTTCGGCTCCAGCCCCGCCGGCCAGTCTTCACGCGCCAATAACTGATCCATCGGCGCCCACGTGTCATACGGCTCCGTGAAGGCCGACAGCACCGGCTGCTGGCCTTGCGGCTGCGTGGTCCAGCCCATCTGCGCCAGATTCTTGTTGAGCCACACCTGGTAAGCCTGCGTGGCCACGGTTTGTACCTTGTCGGCCGCCAGTTGCAGGGCCGGGCTTTGCGCCAGCAATTGCGGGCACAAGGCTTGCAGCGAGCCGATGGAAATGCCGAACACCACCTTGTCGAAGTCCACGCCCTTCTTCAATACCGTGGCGGGCAGCGCGCGGCCGAACGCCTGCCGGTACTGCTGCGGCCAGGCGCTCCAGTACGATTCCAGGTTGACGTCCTGCGCCTGCAGCAGCGCCGCCTCGGCCGGTTCGATCTGCGCGTAATCGGGCGCGCTGGGCCAGCAGGCCAGGCCCTTGACGTCCACCAGCGGCGCGTAGCCGGCGGCCGGGTCCTTCAATTGCACCTGCTGCGTGATGCGGATGCTGGCTATGTCGCCCGCGCCCGGCACCAGCTCTTCCACGCGCTGGAAGAACTTGAATTCCACGCCCCTTTTCTTCAGCACTTCGTACATCGGCGTGAAAATCGTGTCGCCCATGCCGGCCTGCATCTTGAACATGATGCCGCCCTTGTAGGCCAGGCCGATGCGCGCCATCGAGCGCAAGAGCGTCCCCGCCTCGATGTTCGGCCTGGAAAAATCGCCGCCTTCGTAGGCAAACACCAGGTCGTAAAAGCCGCGCACGGGCGCCGAGTTGACGCTGAACTGCTCGTCGCCGCCATGTTTGCGCAGCCAGGCACGGAAATCGATATCGTTGATGACGTCAAAGCCGTTCTTGAACACGCCGTCCTCGAACATGCCCTTCATGACCGTGATGCCCAGGTCCAGGCAGGTGAACAGGCGGCGCAATTCATCGTCGCCATCGATCAGGGCGCGGTAGCGCAGGCGCAGCCACGCGCGGATGCCGTTCAGGGTGCTGGCCAGCAGTTGGTGGCGGGCCTGGTCGTGGCGCGTGGAATCGGGCGCCAGGTCGGCCACCAGCGCCACCATCGCGCCGACGGACAGGCCCACGTCCAGCCCCAGTTCATCGGCCTGCCCCACCACTTCATCGGCCAGGCGGCGCAGCCAGCCCGGCCACACGCCCTCTCCCTGCGAGGCGCTGGCGCGCACGATGCGCGCATCGGCATCGGCCACTTGCCGGATCTGGCGTATCCACTGCTCGATCCAGCCCACCATCGCGATGGCCATCTGCCACAGCGTGATGTCTTCGCCGCCCTCGCCCGGCTCGCCCGGCAAGGTGGGAAAGACGATGGACCAGTTGCGCCACTCTCCCTTGACGTCTTCCGACAGGGCCACGTAATCGTGCTGCTTGAAGGCGTCCCGCCAGGTGGCCAGCGGCGCGCCGGGCGGGCGCTCCAGGCTCGCATATGCTTCCTTGATCATCTTGAAGGCGTTCGCGTAGAAGCCGAACCAGATGTGCAGGCCGTGCTCCTCGATGCGCTGGCCCGCTTGCGCATTGCGCCCGCTGGCGCCCTTGCCGCCCAGGCGCCAGCCCAGCTGGTAGACAGTGATGGCATGCCGGTTTTGCCAGCCCGGCTGGTTCGTCAAATAATACGCGGTGGTCATGGCCGCCACGCCGCCGCCCAGGATGGCGATCTTTTCCGGCGCGATGCGGGAATTGTCGACCAGCTCCTCGCCCGGCATGGCCGTGAAATCGAAGTTCACATTGAAGGGCAAGATGGCCGCCTGCGGTCCCAGCCGCAAGCCCAGGGTCTGGTCCAGCGGGAAGCTGTCAAACGCATGCACCGTGCATTCATATTCATAGCCGAGCAGGCGCGCGCTGTGCAAACGGTTGATCTCGGCCGGCGCGGCCACGAGGGCCTGGTACACGGCTTTCACGCCCGCGCTGTCGGGGAATTGCTTGAGGAAAATCTGGTCGATGCGCGGATTGCGCAGCAAGGACAGAATATCGGCCCAGCCGGCCTGGTCCATGTCGAAGAAATCGGGAATGGCGAGGAAAATCTGGAACGCCTGCTCGATGAGTTCCAGGAAACTGTTGACGGGCTTGTGCGGCCCCGTCTGGACGGTGGCGTTGACTTCCAGCAGCGGGTGCAGGGCCAGTTTCGTTTCCGGCGAAAAATGCTGGAAGCCCTTGGCGGCCACGGAACAGCGCAGCGGCTCGCTGCCGGCGGCGGGAATCTCGTAGTCACACAGGTATTTCGGATAACCGAACAGTTCGCGCCCGTTGATCAGGGCCATCGCGTCATCGACGAAAATATGGCACGGGTACCAATAGATATGCGCGAGCTTGCCCGCCGCATCCATCTGCCCCACCATGATCCAGGTGACGATGTCGACTTCCGTGATCCAGCCCTTGGCCTGGTCGACGGGGTTGGCGGAGTCCGCATGGTTGACGCGCGTAAACGTCAGCATCACATACGGCGACAGGGCCTTCAGTGTCATCTTGCTGCCCGCCACCTGGTTCAGGGTGGTATTCACGGTCGCTTGCAGCTTGGCCAGGTCGCCCCTGACGAAATAGCCATACATTTCCGACTGTTTCAATTGCAGCGGCGAGTGCATCATCACCGAACCGCCCTGATAGATATACGAAGGTCTTGCCGAAGGTTGCGCCGTCATTGCCCTGCCCCCAATTAAAGTTTCAGACAAACAAGATTGCTACAGTGTATTTCAGAAACAGCATTGCATGATATGAAATAAATTAAAGGATTTGCCAAGATGCATAGCTTGGGCTTGCGCACGGCAGCCGGGGCAAGCCCATGCCATCGGGTGTACGATGAAGCATCTTGACCGTTCCGAGCAGCATGCCATGGCAATGATTACCACCGACTACGTTTCCACTTATTCAGGCAACCGTTTTTATCCCTTGCGTCCGCATATCGACAAGGTCGCCATCGAGGACATCGCCCACGGCCTCGCCTACCAGTGCCGCTTCAATGGACAGACGCAAGTGTTTTACTCGGTCGCCCAGCACAGCCTGATCGTCGCCGAACTGGTGCCGCCGCCCCAGCGCCTGGCCGCCCTGCTGCACGATGCGGCCGAAGCCTATCTGGGCGACATGGTGAAACCCTTGAAAGTGTTGTTGCCGGAATTTGCCGTGCTGGAAGACAAGGTCAGCGCCATCATCGCCGCCACCTATGGCCTGGATTTTTCCGATTACGCGCCCATCAAGCGGGCCGACCTGATCGCGCTGGCCACGGAAAAGCGCGACCTGATGCCGCACTCGGCCGAACGCTGGGCTTACCTTGACGGCATCGCACCCTTGCCCGGTATAATCGAAGCCATGGGTCCGGCAGAAGCCAAGCAGCGCTTCCTGCATGCATTCGCCCAGCTGGGCGGGCTTGAGCTTGCCGCATGAATGCTGGCACCTTGCCTCACAAACGGGCGCTAAGCTCCGGTTTTTGCACGGCTTTTTTAGATATCCACAGCAACTGTGGATAAAGTTGTTGATAAGCCCCTCTTGACAAGCCGCAACACCAGTATTGATGCGGGTTTCAACAATTTGCTGATTTCACAGGCAATTTTTTACCCCAATGAAATCAATGACTTGCAATCACGAATTTGCACCTGAGCAAAGTTACTTCACCACAATGAAAATATATTTTTCTGTGCATAAGCAGATCCGGCGCCAGACCGTCTTGTCTGAACAGCATTGTTTTGACAAACCCCGCAGACTGGCATAGTGTGGAGTAGCAAGCACGATCAACGGTGGATGGACGCATGAATATGGATAGCGATAGCGCCGCCAAGGGGGCGGACGAACCGGACTGGCTGGTCGACGAGCCGCTGGAACGGGCAGGCGCAGCGGCGGAATCTGCCACCGCGGCGCCATGGCGCGTGCTGATCGTCGATGACGATGTCGATGTGCATGTGGTGACCAAGTTCGCCCTCAGCCAGGCCAGCTTCCAGGGCCGCAGGCTGAGCTTTTTGCATGCGTATTCGGGCGCCGAGGCGCTGGCCTTGCTGCGCAGCACGCCCGATATCGCCGTCGTGCTGCTCGATGTGATCATGGAAACCCAGGATGCGGGGCTGCAAGTGGCGCGCCAGATCCGCGAGGAGCTGCACAACAGCGCCGTGCGCATCATCCTGCGCACGGGCCAGCCCGGCCAGGCGCTCGAGCACCGCATCATCATCGATTACGACATCAACGATTTCTGGTGCAAGACCGACCTGACCACGCGCAAGTTGTTTACCACCGTGATCGCCTCGCTGCGCACCTATGCCACCTTGCGCGAAGCGGAGCAGCAAGTCGCCGAACTGGCCGCCGCCCTGGCCCAGTGCGGCGATACGCCACCGAAGCCGGCCGGCGGTACGCCCTGAACACGGCCGCTACTTTCAGTCATAAAAACACGAGCACTGGATAGGCATACAGGCTTCCCGGATGCCCCATTTTGGCCCGTTTTGCCCGCCGCTTGCACTCGCTGGCCGACTCCGATTTCCTAAGTGGCGGATTGTTAAGCGCTTTTTCAGATATCCACACGGACTGTGGATATCTTTGTGGATAAGGGCCTATTGACAGCCTTCAAAGCCACAGCCGGTGCGGCTTTCAATAAACTGCTCAATCAAACAGCAAAAATAAAATCCATTAAAATCAAACACTTAGAAACTCACACATAATCACAGGAAAATTATTTCGCCAATTTCGTTAACCCATCATTTGTGCATAACTGAGCAGTAATGATCAATCCGACAACACCGGCTTAACGCTGCCGGCAACACAATTGCCGTGTGGATATTCAATGCACGGTCTGGCGGCGCTGCTCCGGATGCAGCAGCACGCGCTCGATCAGCTCCGGGGCGACATTGTATGACTTCAGGTATTCCAGCGCGCACAAGGTGCTGAAGGCAGCCTGCACGGCGATGCCCAGATTGACGATATCGCACATCTTCTGGTCGACGCGGGCGTGCAGCGCCACTGGCTTGACGGGCATGTGCAAGGTTTCTTGGGAACTCAGCATGATGAATGACTCCTGCGGAAGACAGACGTGGCGGGAAATGGCGGCGGAAAACGGTGCCGCGCCGGATGGCAGCGCGGAAGAGTGACAGCGAAAGTATTGCCGAAAAACGCGCGATGTCAATGCCAGCCAGTTATTCCCATGCAGTTTTTTTCTGATACACAAGGCCGCACACCTAAGACAGATCAAATACGGTGCCTGTCGCCAGCCTAGTATGGACTGGCTGCCATCGCGCGGCGTTCGCGCGGCATGGACGAGGAGAGACGACATGAATACAACACCCGAACCAGCGAAAAATCCCGGCGACGTGGCCCCTCCAGGCACGCCCGGTACCGGTGAAAACGTCTGCACGCATTGCCAGGGCCGGGGCGCCATGGCCGATGGCCAGCCCTGCCCCATGTGCGGGGGCACGGGCCTAGTCATCGCCGGCATCGGCGGGGGCTGAGCCATGCCTGGACACGGGCAAGGGAAATAAGTACGGACATAAGCATGGACAAGGCGAAGCAGGCACGGCGATAATCAGCCATGCCCGCACCTTCCACCTTTCCGCCCGACCTGCCCCGTCCGCAACCAGCTTCGCTTGCCGACCTGTTCTTCTCGTTCACCTGGCTGGCCCTGCAGGGCTTTGGCGGCGTGCTGGCCGTGATCCAGCGCGAAATGGTCGAGCGCAAGCGCTGGCTGACGCAGGAGGAGTTCCTCGAAGACTGGGCCGTTGCACAAATCATGCCCGGGCCGAATGTCGTCAACCTGTCCCTGATGGTGGGCGGGCGCTATTTCGGTTTGAAAGGCGCACTGACGGCGCTGGCCGGCATGCTGACCGCCCCGCTCGTCATCGTCCTCGTGCTGGGCGTGCTGTACACGCGCTTTGGTGACAATCCGCACATGGCGGGCGCTCTGCGCGGCATGGCGGCCGTCTCGGCCGGCATGATCGCCGCCACGGGCGTGAAACTGGCGACGGCGCTGACCAAGCATCCGCTGCCCTTGTGGCTGACCTTGTCCATCACCGTGCTGGGCGTGCTGATGGTGGCCGTGCTGCGCTGGCCCCTGCTGTACATCCTGCTGGGCCTGGGTGGCATCGGCTGCCTGCTCACGTATCGAAAGCTGTCCACATGAATCCGCCCCTGCAACTGGTGCTGAGCGCGGGCGACTGGCTGAACCTGTTCGGCCACTACCTGATGCTGTCGCTGATGTCGATCGGCGGCGCCATTTCGACCACTTCCGAAATGCACCGCTTCCTCGTCGAGCAGCACGGCTGGCTGACGCAGGCGCAATTCAACGAATCGATTGCCATCGCCCAGGCCGCGCCCGGCCCGAACGTGCTGTTCGTCGCCCTGATGGGCTGGAACGTGGGCATGAACGCGGGCAGCTACACGGCCGCCTACCTGGGCGTGTTCATCACCATGGTGGGCATCATGCTGCCCAGCACCACCCTGACCTACGTGGCGGCCCAGTGGGGCTACCGCAACCGCGACCTGCTCCCCGTGCGCGCCTTCAAGCAAGGCATGGCGCCCATCGTCGTCGCCCTCCTGATTTCCACGGGCATGATTTTGGGCGGCGCCAACCACGACATCCGCACGGACTGGCCCCTGTGGAGCCTGTCCATCATCACCGGCCTCATCATCTGGCGCACGAAGATCCATTTGTTGTGGCTGCTGGCGGCGGGCGCCGTGCTGGGCTGGTTCCAGCTCGTCTGACCTTACACGGCCAGGTGCCGCTTCACGTCCTCGCCATCCATCTGTTCCGCCTTGCCGCCGGCCACCACGCTGCCGCGCGACAACACGATGAATTCGTCGGCCAGTTCGCGGGCAAAGTCGAAATACTGTTCGCACAGCACGATGGCCATGTCGCCGCGCTGTTTCAACAATGAAATGACCCTGCCGATATCCTTGATGACGGAGGGTTGTATACCTTCCGTCGGCTCGTCGAAAATGATCAGATGCGGCTCGGCCAGCAGGGCGCGGGCGATGGCCAGTTGCTGCTGTTGTCCGCCGGACAAATCGCCGCCGCGCCGCTGCAGCATCTCCTTTAATACCGGGAACAGTTCATACACGTGGGGATCGATGCGCGACGCCTGCCTGCCCCGCTTCACCGCCATGCCCATCAGCAAGTTTTCCTCGACCGTCAGGCGCGCAAAGATGTCGCGCCCCTGCGGCACGTAAGCGATGCCCAGCTTGGCCCGCGCATGCGGCGTCAGCTTCGTGATGTCGCGCCCCTGGAACACCACCTTGCCCTGCGCCACGGGCAGCACGCCCATCAGGCATTTGAGCAAGGTCGTCTTGCCCACGCCATTACGCCCAAGCAAGGCGAGACATTCGCCCTTGCGCGCCGACAAACTGATGCCGCGCAAGGTGTGCGAGGAGCCATAGTATTGATTCAATTGCTCGACTTCCAGCATAGTTACCTTCCCAGATAGACTTCGATGACGCGCTCGTCGGCCTGCACTTCGTCCATGCGGCCCTGCGCCAGCACGGAACCTTCATGCAGCACGGTGACGATGCCTTGCTGGGCAATGTCCGTCACAAAACCCATGTCGTGTTCGACCACCATGATCGAATGCTTGCCGCGCAACTCATTGAGCAATTCCGCCGTGCGCGCCGTTTCCGCGTCCGACATGCCGGCCACGGGTTCATCGAGCAAGATCAGCTGCGGCTCCTGCATCAGCAGCATGCCGATTTCCAGCCACTGCTTTTGCCCATGCGACAGCAAACCGGCCGGCCGCGCCTCGTGGCCGTTGAGGCGGATCAGGCGCAAGATGGCTTCGATCCTGTCCGCCTGCTCGGACGTCAAACGGGCAAACAGGGTGGGCGCCACGCGCTTGTCCATCTTCATCGCCAGTTCCAAATTATCGAACACCGTGTGCTGCTCGAACACGGTGGGACGCTGGAACTTGCGGCCGATACCCGCGTGGGCGATCTGCGCTTCCGTCATGGTGGCCAGATTCATGGTCTGGCCAAACCAGGCCGTGCCGGAGGTGGGCCGCGTCTTGCCGGTGATCACATCCATCATCGTCGTCTTGCCCGCGCCATTCGGACCGATGATGCAGCGCAATTCGCCCACGGAAATATCGAGACTGAGCTTGTTGATGGCCTTGAAGCCGTCGAAGGACACGCTGATGTCTTCCAGGTACAAAATCGCGCCATGCGCCGTGTCGACGCCCTCGCCTTTGACGCGCGAATAGCTGGCGCCCGTTTCCGTGCCGGCCATGCCGGGCAACATGCGGATACTCATGCGGCCTCCTCTGCCACGACGGCCGTTTTCCTGCGTTTGAGCTTGCTCAACACACCGAGCATGCCTTGCTGCATGAACAGGGTGACGACGATGAACAGCAGGCCCAGCGCGAACAGCCACAGTTCCGGCAAGGCGGCCGTGAACCAGCTTTTCAAGCCGTTGACGGTAAATGCGCCCAGGATGGGGCCGATCAAAGTACCGCGCCCGCCGACGGCCACCCACACGACCATTTCGATGGAGTTCGCCGGCGACATTTCGGACGGGTTGATGATGCCCACCTGCGGCACGTACAGGGCGCCGGCGATGCCGCACAGCACGGCCGACAAGGTCCACACGAACAGCTTGAACCACAGCGGGTTGTAGCCGAGGAACATCAAGCGCGCTTCGCTGTCGCGTACGCCCTGCAGCACCCTGCCCAGTTTCGAGCGGACGATGGCGCGTGCGCCGATCAAGGCCGCCAGCAGGAAGGCCAGGGTCAGCAGGAACAGCACGGCCCGGGTGGCGGGCGCCGTGATGTCATGGCCAAGGATGGTCTTGAAGTCCGTGAAACCGTTGTTGCCGCCAAAGCCAGTGTCATTGCGGAAAAACAGCAGCATGAAGGCATACGTCATCGCCTGCGTGATGATGGAAAAATACACGCCCTTGATGCGTGAGCGAAACGCAAAGTAACCGAAGACAAAGGCCAGCACGCCCGGCACCAGCACGACGAGCGCCATGCAGTACCAGAAATGTTCCGTGAAAGCCCAGTACCAGGGGTAGGTTTTCCAGTCGAGAAAGACCATGAAATCGGGCAAGCTGCTGTGATACTGGCCCTGGTCGCCGATGGCGCGCATCAGATACATGCCGTGCGCATACGCGCCCAAGGCAAAGAACACGCCGTGGCCCAGGGACAGGATGCCCGTGTAGCCCCAGACGAGGTCCAGCGCCAGCGCGGCCAGCGCATAGCACATGAACTTGCCCACCAGCGCCACCGTGTAGGCGGACACGTGCAGCGCATGGCCTTCGGCAAACGCCAGATTAAAAATCGGCAACAGCGCCGCCAGCAGCGTGCATGCGGCAATGGCCAGCCAGACGGGCCGCGTGAACAGGCCCTGCTTGGATTGATAGGAGGTAGTCATTCGACGCTGCGTCCCTTCATGGCAAACAGGCCCTGCGGCCGGCGCTGGATGAAAATGATGATGAACACGAGAATGGCGATCTTCGCCAGCACGGCGCCCGCCACCGGTTCGAGGAATTTGTTCACTTCGCCCAGCCCCAGCGCGGCGATCACGGTGCCGGCCAGCTGACCCACGCCACCGAGCACCACCACCATGAAGGAATCGACGATGTAGCTTTGGCCCAGGTCCGGCCCCACATTGCCCAGCTGCGACAGGGCCACGCCACCGAGCCCGGCGATGCCGGAACCGAGGCCGAAGGTCAGCATGTCGACCTTGCCCGTGGCCACGCCCACGCAATCGGCCATGCGGCGGTTTTGCGTCACGGCCCGCACGAACAGGCCCAGCCGTGTCTTGTTGAGAATCAGCCACACGGCCACGACGACAACAAAGGCAAAGCCGATGATGGCCAGGCGGTTGTACGGCAGCACGAGGCCGCCCAGCACCGTGACGCCGCCCGACATCCACGCGGGATTGGCCACTTCCACGTTTTGCGCGCCGAAGATCGTGCGCACCGTCTGCATGAGGATGAGGCTGATGCCCCAGGTGGCCAGCAGGGTTTCCAGCGGCCGCCCGTACAGCCAGCGGATGACCGTGCGCTCAAGCGCCACGCCCACCAGTCCCGCGACGAAAAAGGCGGCCGGCAAGGCGGCCAGCAGATAGGCATCCTGCAGGCCAGGCAGATAGGTGCGGAAGAACAGCTGGCACAGATACGTCGTGTACGCGCCTATCATCAGCAATTCGCCATGCGCCATGTTGATGATGCCCATCAAGCCGAAGGTGATGGCCAGCCCCAAGGCGGCCAGCAGCAGCACGCTACCCAGCGAAATGCCGTAGAACACATTGCCGGCGAATTCCATGCGCGCCACTCGTCCCTTGATCTGACCCATGGTGTCGATGGCGGCCAGCTGCACTACTTCGTCCGGCTCGCCCCCTTTCTCCAGCATGGCTTGCAGCACGGGCAGCAGTCGGGCATCGCTGCTGCCCGCCAGATCTTGCACGGCCTGCTTGCGCGTGGCGGCGTCTGGCGCGTGCAGGTTGGCGCTGGCGATCAGCACTTGCAATATCTGCTGGATCTCGGCATCGCTCTCTTGCGCCAGCGCCTTGTGGATCAGGGGCAACTGCGCCGGATCAACGGATTGCTGCAGCGCCTGCGCGGCGGCCAGCCGCGTGCTCCGCTCGGGCGCCAGCAGTTTCAGCCCAGACAAAGCGCCCGCCACGGCCGAGCGCAAGCGGTTGTTGACCATGACGCCGTCGATGCCCTCGGGCAGCGGCACGCTCTTGCTGGTCGACGGGTCATACGCCTGCTCGCCGTCGACGATGTAGACCTTGCCGTCGGGTGCGGCATATAGCTGATCGTCCTGCAAGGCTTGCAGTACCCTGGCCGCCTCTGGCGTGGCCAGGGCGGCGATCTGCGCGACGGCGGCGACCCTTGTATCGGGGTCGTCGCCGGATAGCGGTTTGAGCAGGTCGGGGGAAATGGCTGCCTGCGCCAGCGAGGAGAACAGCAGGCAGGCGAGGACCAGCAGTTTGGGGATGAACCTCATTGTAAGTTCCATGGAAAAACTGCACGGGGCGAGTTCGCTTACCCCAAAGGCGAGGACTGGGGTCGGATGGGGACGCCTAGTCCCTCAGGGTCCGACCCCGGCATTTGCTGGTGGGTAATAGCGCCCTACAACTTCTGCTTGCCCTCATTCCCCTTGATAAACGGGCTCCACGGCTGGGCGCGTATCGGTTCCTTGGTTTTCCACACGACATTGAATTGCCCATCAGCCTTGATCTCGCCGATCATCACGGGCTTGTGCAGGTGGTGATTCGTCGCATCCATGGTCAGGGTGAAGCCGGACGGCGCCTTGACGCTCTGGCCGGCCATGGCGGCGATCACCTTGTCCGTGTCCGTTGACTTGGCTTTTTCCACGGCTTGCGCCCACATGTGGATGCCGACATAGGTCGCTTCCATCGGGTCGTTCGTCACGACCGAACCGGCGTTCGGCAGTTTTTGTGCCACGGCGTACGCCTTCCACTGCTTGATGAACGCGGCATTCACGGGGTTCTTGACGGATTCAAAGTAATTCCACGCCGCCAGATGGCCAAGCAGCGGCTTGGTATCGATGCCGCGCAACTCTTCCTCTCCCACGGAAAACGCGACGACAGGCACGTCCGTGGCTTTCAAGCCCGCATTGCCCAGTTCCTTGTAGAACGGCACGTTCGAGTCGCCATTGATGGTGGAAATGACGGCCGTCTTGCCGCCCGTGGAAAACTTCTTGATGTTGGCGACGATGGTTTGATAGTCGGCATGGCCGAACGGCGTGTAGACCTCGCTGATATCGCTATCCTTGACGCCCTTGCTTTTCAGGAAGGCGCGCAGGATCTTGTTGGTGGTGCGCGGATACACGTAATCCGTACCCAGCAGCACGAAGCGCTTGGCGCCGCCGCCATCCTTGCTCATCAGGTATTCCACGGCGGGAATGGCCTGCTGGTTCGGCGCGGCGCCCGTATAGAACACGTTCTTTTCCAGTTCCTCGCCTTCGTATTGCACCGGGTAAAACAGCAGGCTGTTGAGTTCCTTGAACACAGGCAAGACGGATTTGCGCGACACGGATGTCCAGCAGCCGAACACGACGGCAACCTTGTCCTGCGCCACCAGCTGGCGCGCTTTTTCCGCGAACAAAGGCCAGTTCGACGCCGGGTCGACGACGACAGGCTCGAGCTTCTTGCCCAGCACGCCGCCCTTGGCGTTGATCTCGGCAATCGTCATCAAGGCCACGTCTTTCAGCGACGTTTCGGAAATGGCCATGGTGCCCGACAGCGAGTGCAAAATGCCCACCTTGATCGTATCGGCGGCCAGGGCTGCCTGCATATAGGTGGACGTGGCCAGGGCCAGTGCGCCGGCGGCGGCCGCTTTCAGGATGATGCGTCGTGACATGGGGACTCCTGTGATGGGTTCGTGGGGGTCGAGCTGGGCATACGATGTTGTTAAAGCAGAATGCATGCCAGGTACATTGCCCTGCAGTGGAGAGCACTGGGAGACAGGGTGGCGCGCGGCCCACCGTTTTGGTGCAGCAGCGCCACTTCCTGGGGAATCCGGAGTTATCTAAAAACTAATTGAGCTTTCTTGATAAGCGCACTAAGATATGACTCTCTTGCGTCGCATTGCCTGGCGGCGTAAGTAAACATGAAATCAGCGCGGTACTTGCTTCTTTCCCTTTACTTCACTCACTTAGGTAGTTCACTCATGAAAAATATGATCGCGGGCGCGTGCGCCCTGTTGCTGTTGAGCGCATGCGCCGCACCTACGGCCCCGGCGGGTGGCATCAGCACGAGCCAGGTCAAGGTCGACGATGAAGGCAGTACGGGCAGCAATATCAAGAAACGCCCGAAAAAAGCGGCCGAAGTCGTGTCTGCCAACACTTCGAACCATCACGCTTGATCAAGCTGCGGCAAGCATGTAACGCCGCTCCAGGGCCTGCCGAGTGCAGGCCCTGTTCACATCTGCGGTGCGCGCCTAGCGCTTGATGCCGCGCAAACGGCGCCAGCCCTTGCGTCCCAGCGGGAACAGCAGCACGAAAGCGATCAGCCACGGCAGGATGTAGGCCATGGCCGTGATGGCGTTGGCCACGCCTTCCGACAGGTTGTCCGTGAAATTGCCCAGCGAGCGCTTGACGGGCGTCCAGAACGATTGTTTGCCTTCGGCGCTGATGGCCACGTTCAGCAAGTCCGTATCGATGCGCTGCATCAACAGCGCGTCGGCCGCCGTCGCCTGCTCCAGCTCGACTTGCACGGTGGCCAGTTCCTTGGTCACCTTGATCAGGGCATCGACATTCGTGCCCGAGCGTTTTTCCAGGTCTTGCAGCTGGGCCTGGTATTGCCTGAGCATCTCCAGGCGCTTCTTGCTGTCAAGCACGGGGCGGCCCAGGTCTTCCACCTTGGTGCCCTGGCTGGTGACGTCGCCTTCGGCCGCGACCAGCGCGACGAGCTTTTTGATGCCGGCCGGCTTGGCGCGCATGCTGATGCGCGCATGCACGTAGCGGCCGCTGTCGAGGCTGGAATCGAGCAGCAGACAGCCGTTTTCCGTATCGGCCTTGCAGGCGGCGACCACTTTTTCATACAGGGGCCGCACTTGCGCCTCGCGCGTATCGACGCCGACATTATGTTCATAGGCCAGAAACTCGCTGCCCTTTTCCTTGCCATCGAGACGCGCGGCGCTCGATTGCCCGCCGCTCTCGCCCTTGCCGCCGCAACCGGCCAGCAGCATCAGGCCGATCAGACCCACATACACTTTTTTCATGATTTTTTTCCTGGATTATTTTTGCAGCGGCAGCAATGTGATATCGGGCAAGTGCGCCGCCACGTCCTGCACGGTGGCGTATTGCGTCAGCGACGCCACCACCTGCGGCAGCGGTTCCGCCCAGATTTCCGGCAAGTCGCGTTCCTCGGGCGCCAGCACGGGAAAGGCCAGCTGCTCGCGTGGCGGCGTGAAGGCGGCATCGACGCCGGGCTTGTTGCCGCGCGCATCGATGCGGTACCAGCCAAACTCCTGCAGATACACGGCATTCAAACCATGCAGGCAAAACGGCGGCCCCACTTCGCCCACGGCCAGGCGCTGGTAGCACAGGCCGGCGGGAATGCCGTTGGCGCGCAGCAGCGCGGCCAGCAGATGGCTCTTCGCATAACAGTATCCCGTGCCATGCTGCAAGACGTCGGAAGCGCGGCAAGTGACGGGATTGCGCTTGTAATCCCAGCTGTGGGCCACCTCGTCGCGCACGAAGGCAAAGCAGCGGGCCGCGATGGCGGCGTCGCCCACGGCACCTGCCGCCAGTTCGGCCGCCCTGGCACGCACGGCCGGATGGTCGCTGTCGATATACAGGCTGCTGCCTAGATAGGGGGAAAAGTCGGTAGACATGGCATAAAGGCAAGGCGAAAAGATAATGCGCGATTTTAGTCGAAGCGGCGCAACATTCACCGTTTCTTTGCGCAGGAACAAAGAAAATCCACGCGCCGGACTGGCTGCGCGGGCGGCGGCGACTTTGGCGCCGGGCCGGTAGCTGGTATCATGCGGGCAAACGCAGCCGGCCGTACAGGCCCGGCACAGGCACTACCCTGCGAAGCGGCCCCGCCACCGGGCGCGCCGCCGACGCCACCCTACAGATCAGAGAAACGAGTTCCCTATGAGCACATCATCGTCCCACCCATCGTTCTGGCGCCGTGTCCCGCTGGCTTTCGGCGCTTTCTTCAGCACCCTGTCGGACGCCGCCTATGCGGCCCGCGTGGAAAAGCTGTCCTTGCCCGAGGCTGCTCCCGTCGCGCCAGCGGCCCCGGCGCCAGCCCCCGTGCCGACACCGGCCGCCGCGCCCGTCATCTTGAAGGAAGCGACGCCCGATGCGGCCCTGCAACTGCTGGCCCTGCTGCAACGCGAAGCGCGCTTGATCGATTTTACGCAGGAAAACCTGGGCAGTCATGCGGACGCCGACATCGGCGCGGCCGCCCGCGTCGTGCATGAAGGCTGCGCCAAGGTCATGCGCGAATATTTCACCATCGATGCCGTGCGCCAGGAAGCCGAGGGCAGCCGCATCGTCCTGCAGGAAGGTTTTGACTCCGCCCAGGTGCGCCTGACGGGCAACGTGGTCGGTTCGGCGCCATTCACGGGTACCTTGAGCCACCGCGGCTGGCGCGCCTCCAGCGTGCGCCTGCCGAAACTGAGCGCGCAGCACGACGCCGCCATCCTGGCACCGGCCGAGGTGGAACTGTGAACGACACAAGGAACGCCACCCCGAACACCGCGCGCTACGCCATCGGCATCGACCTGGGCACCACGCACAGCGCCCTGTCGTATGTGAACCTGGTCGAGAGCGACGGCGAAAAGTCCAGCCACGGCGTGCTGAAAGTGCCGCAACTGTCGGCGCCGGGCACCGTCGAAGAACTGTCGCTGCTGCCATCGTTCGTCTACCTGCCGCACGCCGATGAAGTGGCGGCCGGCGACCTGGCCCTGCCCTGGGTTACCGAGGAAGCGGAAGCGCCGTTCGTCGTCGGCGAAATGGCCCGCAGCCGCGGCGCCACCACGCCTATCCGTCTGGTGTCAAGCGCGAAAAGCTGGCTGTGCCACCCGGGCGTGGACCGCCGCGCGGCCATCTTGCCGAACGACGCGCCGGCCGAAGTGGCGCGCATCTCGCCGATCACGGCCGCCACGCGCTACCTGACGCACTTGCGCCAGGCCTGGGACAACGCCCACCCGCAAGCGCCGTTCGCCGAGCAGGAAATCACGGTGACGATTCCCGCCTCGTTCGACCCGGCCGCGCGCGAGCTGACGATGGAAGCGGCGCAGGCGGCTGGCTATTCCTCGTTGACCTTGCTGGAAGAGCCGCAGGCGGCTCTGTACAGCTGGATCCAGACGAGCGAAGGACGCTGGCGCAAGGAAGTCAAGCCGGGCGACATCATTTTGGTCGTCGACGTGGGCGGCGGCACCAGCGACTTTTCGCTGATCGCCGTGCTCGAACGCGACGGCGTGCTGGAACCGCACCGCGTGGCCGTCGGTGAACACATCCTGCTCGGTGGCGACAATATGGACCTGGCGCTGGCCCACCTGGTGGCGCGCAAGCTGGCCGCCAACGGCACCCAGCTCGACGCCTGGCAAATGCGTGCGCTGACCTATGGCTGCCGCAGCGCCAAGGAAAGCCTGCTGGCAGACAGTGGCATGGAAACGGCACCCATCGTCGTGCCGAGCCGCGGCTCGAAACTGATCGGCGGCTCCATCCGCACGGAACTGACGCGCGCGGAAGTGTCCACCTTCATCCTCGACGGTTTCTTCCCGCAAGTGGAAGCATCGAGCCGCCCTGCCGTACGCACGCGCGCCGGCCTGACGCAACTGGGCTTGCCGTATGCGCAGGACGCGGCCATCACGCGCCACCTGGCCGCCTTCCTGGGCCGGCAAGTGGCGGCGACTGCCGAACTGGAAGGCTTTGCGGGCCGCCAGGCGGACGGCGCCAGCTTTTTGCACCCGACGGCCGTGCTGTTCAACGGCGGCGTCTTCAAGTCCGACTTGCTGGTCCAGCGCATCATGGCGACCGTCAACGACTGGCTGTACATGGAAGGCGCGGAACCGGCGCGCATGCTGGCCGGGGCCGACCTGGACCTGGCCGTCGCACGCGGCGCGGCCTACTACAGCTACGTGCGGCGCGGCCATGGCGTGCGCATCCGCGGCGGCACGGCCAGTTCCTTCTATGTCGCCATCGAATCGGCCATGCCCGCCATCCCCGGCATGGAACCGCCGATCCAGGCCTTGTGCGTGGCGCCGTTCGGCATGGAAGAAGGCAGCGAACTGGAACTGCCGGGCCAGCAATTCGGCCTCGTCGTGGGCGAACCCGTGCACTTCCGCTTCTTCGCCTCGTCCACGCGCCGCAACGACCAGATCGGCGACCTGCTCGACTTCTGGGGTCCCGATGAACTGCAGGAACTGAGCGAAATCCAGGCGACCTTGTCCGCCGAAGGCCGTCAGGCTGGCGATGTGGTGCAGGTGAAACTGCATGCGCGCGTGACGGAAGCGGGCACCCTGGAACTGCTGGCCGTTTCCACTGACGGCGCCGAGCGCTGGAAAGTGGAATTCGACGTGCGCGGCACGCCGCAGCCATAAGCATGCGCGGCGCTGAGGGCAAGCCGGCCTTCCTGGTCGGCATCGACCTGGGCACCACCAACACGGTGGTGGCCTATGCCAAGGCGAATGATGCGCAGGCTGAAATAAACCTGTTCGCCATCGAGCAGCTGGTCGCTCCCGGCGAAGTGGGCGCACGCCCGCTGCTGCCCTCCTTGCGCTACCATCCCGCCGCCGGCGAACTGGCGGCGGGCGACTTGCAGCTGCCTTGGCCGCAGCAGGACCTGGAGCATGCCGTGCTGGGCGCCCTGGCGCGCCAGCTCGGCGCCCAGGTACCGGGACGCCTCGTTTCCAGCGCGAAGAGCTGGCTGTCGCATGCGAACGTGGACCGCCAGGCGCCCATCCTGCCGTGGGGCGCCGATGCCGATGTGGCCAAAGTGTCGCCCGTGGCGGCCAGCGCCAGCTACCTTGCCTACGTGCGCGCCGCGTGGAATCACCGCTTCCCGGACTCTCCCCTGGAAGAGCAGGAACTGGTGCTGACCATCCCCGCCTCGTTCGACGAGGGTGCGCGCGCACTCACATTGGCATCGGCGCGCATGGCGGGCTTGCCCACCCTGCGGCTGGTGGAAGAACCGCAGGCGGCCTTTTATGACTACCTGCAGCGCCGGCGCGCCACCCTGCGCGACGACTTGGCCGACACGCGCCGCATTCTGGTCTGCGACGTGGGGGGAGGCACCACGGATTTCAGCCTGATCGACGTGGCCTTCGATGACGACGGCGAACCGCAGCTCACGCGCAGCAGCGTGGGCAACCATTTGATACTGGGCGGCGACAATATGGACCTGGCGCTGGCCCACCTCGTGGAAACGCGCATGGCCGCTGGCATCGACGGCGGCATGAAGCTGTCTGCCGCGCGATTGTCGCAGCTGATGGAACGCTGCCGCGCCGCCAAGGAACTGCTGCTGTCGCAGGACGCGCCCGACAAGGCCACCGTCACCCTGCTGGGCGGCGGGTCGCGTTTGATCGGCGGCAGCCGTTCGGCCGACATCACGCGCGAAGAAGTGGCGACCATGGTGGTCGACGGTTTCTTCCCGAAGGTGGAATTCACCGAGACGGCGAAAAAAGGCCGCGCGGGCATCGTCGAATTCGGCCTGCCGTATGCGCAGGACGCGGCCATCACGCGCCACCTGGCCAGCTTTCTGCAGCAACACCAAGGGGCATTGCCCGACACCCTGCTGCTGAACGGCGGCGTGTTCCGCGCCGACGCGCTGGCGCGCCGCCTGGCCGACACGCTCGCCCACTGGCGCGGTGCTCCGCTCACCATCCTGCACAACGATAATCCCGACGTGGCCGTGGCCCGTGGCGCCGTCGCCTACGCGCTGGCCCGCCGTGGCCAGGCGCCGCGCATCGGCGGCGGCTCGCCGCGCAGCTATTTCCTCGTGCTGGGCGAAGCGGGCAAGGACCACCGGGCCGTGTGCATCCTGCCCCGCGGCAGCGCCAGCGGCGAAGAAATCCGCCTGACGGAGCGCCTGTTCGCGCTGCGCCTGGGCCGGCCCGTGCGCTTCCACCTGGCCACCTCGCTTGCCGAAGCGGGCACGCCGCCGCGACTGGGCGAGATCGTCGACCTGGACGCCGGCGAATACCTGCGCCTGCCGCCGCTGGCCTGCGTGCTGCAGGCGGAAAGCGGCGACAAGCGAGAGATCACCGTGCAGCTGGCAACCGTCATGACGGAAGTCGGGACTTTGGAAGTGCATTGCGTGGCCGAAGCCGACGCCGGCCAGCGCTGGCTGCTGGAATTTCAATTACGGGGCGAAGACGAAGCGCCGGCAGAAACGTCCAGCGTGCCGCCACGCGTGAAAGAAGCCATCGAGAAGATCGAGCGCATTTTCGGCGGCAAGGCGCAAAAGGTCGACGTCAAGGAAGTACGCCAGCTGCGCCAGCACCTGGAACGAGGCTTGGGCGGACGCGAAAGCTGGGAGACTCCCCTGCTGCGCCAGCTGTTCGACGCCCTGATGCTGCGCGCACGCGGCCGGCGCCGCTCCGCCGAGCATGAGCGGGTGTGGCTGAACCTGGCCGGCTACTGCCTGCGTCCCGGCTATGGCGATGCGCTTGATCCATGGCGCATCGAGCAGCTGTGGGCCCTGTTCGACACGGGCGTCCAGCACCACAAGGACAACCAGGTGTGCGCCGAATGGTGGACCCTGTGGCGCCGGGTGGCCGGCGGCTTGAATTCGGAGCAGCAACTGCGCCTGCTCGACGACTTCGCCTTCAACCTGCAAGCCGACGCGGCCCAGCGCGGCAGCCGCCCCGTCACGCTGGTGAACGGCAGCGACGACGACATGCTGCGCCTGGGCGCGTCGCTCGAGCGCATCCCGGGCGCCTACAAGGCGGAAGTGGGCGCCTGGCTGATCAAGCGGCTGGAGAAAGCCGGCAAGAAAGGCGAAGCGGCGGACACGAATACCTTGTGGGCGCTGGCCAGGGTCGGCGCGCGCCAGCCCTTCCACGGCAGCGCGCACGAAGTGGTCGACAGCGCCACCGTGTCCGATTGGCTGGACGTGCTGCTGGCGCTGGACTGGAAGAAGACGGAACCGGCGGCGTTTGCCGCCGCCCACCTGGCGCGCATGACGGGCGACCGCTCGCGCGACATCGGCGACGAGCTGCGCGCCGCCATCCTCGCCCGCCTGAAAGCCGTCGGCGCCCCGTCCCTGTGGCAGGCCATGGTCAGCGAAGTGACGCAGCTGGACGAAGCGAATACCAAGCGCATGCTGGGCGAGGCGCTGCCGCCGGGCTTGAAGCTGATAGGCCGACATCATTGATCACGTAGGTCGGATTAGCCCGGAGGGCGTAATCCGACAACATCGTCGGCAGCACCTGTCGGATTACGCGGCGTGCCGCCGCTAATCCGACCTACCCCTCGCTACGCTCCCCGCGATACCGTGGCAAACCGTCGGCCAGCTTCACCCACTCCAGTTGCGTGTCCGTATAAATATGGCTGTGAGGCGGCAGCTGTTCCGGGCTGTCCAGGCTACCGGTGGTCAAGCCGACCTCGTCCGGGTCGCGCTCATCCTCGAACGTCAGCTGCGTGCCGCAGCAGGGACAAAAACTGCGCGTGCAGTGTTCGCTGGAAGCATAGGGCGTGGCCTGTCCCCGCAGCCAGCGAAAATTCGCCCTCGGCACGCTGAACCAGGCAACGAACGGCGCGCCCGACGCGCGGCGGCACATCGAGCAATGGCAGGCCGTTTCATGGAAGGCGCCCGTGCCCGCTTCGTAGCGCACGTCGCCGCATAAACATCCTCCGCTCAGCATGGCATCCTCCTGCAAATGAAAAAGGCGCCCAGTGTAGCGCCGCTGCGGCGCCACGGTTTGCGCTAGATCAGGGCAATGATCAACAGCAGCACCGCCAGCGGCGCCTGCACCAGCACGATGCCCGGATGCGTGCGGCGCAACTGCGCCCACACGGACAGGCCCGGCACTTCCTCGTGCGGATGGTGGGCTTCATCGCGCAGCGACATCGCGTGCAGGAACATGCCGGCGATCAGGGGGCCGGGATTGACCCACCAGCCCTGCTCGAGCAAGCCGCGCGACAGGTAGATGGCCAGCGCGCCGATGGCCAGCGGCGAGGCCCATACCAGCGCCAGTATCAGACGGATGCCATAGAATTCGGCCAGTGTCCCCATGCGGTGCGAACGGCTGACATCGTGGTCTTCCATGCGCTTGTCGATGGCCAGCTCGGCGCGGCCGTACAGGGTCCACAGGCCGCCGAACAGGCAGCCCAGCAGCACGCCGATGACGATATCGGCCACGAACACCGCATATTTGTTGACGTCGGCCGTGCCGATGCCCAGCGAGGTGTGGGCGGCCGCGTGCAGGTGCAGGCCGGCCTGCTCGCCTTCGGCCGTCGTATAGCGGTCGCGCACGTCATACGTGCTGCCGATGTACACGACATCCTTGCGCGGCGCTCCGGCGTCCACGCCGGCCTGGCCATCGATCAGTTTGACGCGCGTGCGCGTGGGGTTGAGGAATTGCGGCGCCACGGCGGCCGGGTGGAACGGCGCCGTGACGGCATTCTGTTCGGCCGCCGCCCTGGCGTCGCCGCGGATGACGGGTTCGAACGCCCAGCGCGCCAGCTCCTTTTCGCTGTTCGTGCGCCGGGCCAGCTGGCACACGCGGCCGGCCAGCGCCAGCACTTCCTTTTGCTCGGACAAGGTGGCCGGCATGGGCTGCTTCTGTTCCTGCTCGTCGGCGCCATGCGCCAGCTCGAAGGCGACTGCCGCCAGCACGGGGCTTTTCAGCTCGATGCGCGTGACGGCGCCCATGCGCTCGCGGATGCGCGGACTGGCGAAATGAATGCCGGCCGCGCAGCGCGCGCGTATCCACGGCAGGTTCGCGTTCTGGTCCGATTGTTCGGGCAGGATCAGCACCAGTTGACGGCCATCGGCGGCCAGCCGGTCGAGCAGGCGGTCCAGCGGCCGCTCGCCCGCCTTGTGCTGTTCGTACACGGCCGGCGCCAGGTCCAGGTCGATGGCCAGCACCTTGCTGCCGCGCGCGGCGGCGCTGGCGATCAATTGCTCCAGGCGCGAGCGCTCCAGCGGTTCGCGCTCGTCGAAGACCTGTTCGAACGCGGGCTGGTCGATTTCGATGATGCCGGGGCGGTAGGCGGCGCCCGGGTCCTTGCCCCGGTCCAGCAACTGCTCCTGCGCCGCGCTGGCCCGCAGCATGGCCGCATCGAGCCATTCGAGCACGTGAAACCCTTCCAGCGCCAGCATCAGCGCGGCGATCAGGCTGGCGCCGATCACGTGGTGCAGCAGATGCGTGCCCGTCAGCTTGAAGGCCGAGCCCAGCTGGGCGGCCGGCCACAGCAGGCGCCGCCAGCGTGGCGGGCGCGGTTGATCCGGCGGGCTGCTTTCCACGGTGCGCTCCCTTGCGTGCGATGCCTGAATTGCCATTCAAGCAATAAATGATGACGAAAGGATAGTGTATTGCAGTTGTGCCCGTTTCGCCGCACGGCTGGCACGGGCCAACCTGGCAGCCTACTGCGGCCTGGCCAGCAGCAGCTTGCCCAGCGCTTCAAAGGCTGGCGTGGTGGTCGGATCGTTGGCCGCGTTGGCCGCCGTCGGCGTGGAGGCGAAACGCACGATCACCATTTCCGCCTTCGGATCGATGTAGATGCGCTGGCCGTACACGCCGCGCGCCATGTAGGCGCCATGGTCGTTATGCGTGACCCACCACATGTCGCGGTAGCTCCAGCCCTTGAGCAAATCGTAGCCGCCCTTGGCGAACAGCTGCTTGTCGCCGCCACGGCGGATATCGTCGACGGCCGCCTTCGGAATGATTTGCTGGCCGTTGTAGCGGCCGTCGTTGCGCAGCATCTCGCCGAAGCGGGCCAGGTCGCGCAAGCCCGCGCTCAAGCCGCCGCCGGCAAACGGCGTGCCCGTCGAATCGACCGACATATAGGCATCCTGCTCGGCGCCCAGCTTTTGCCAGACATGCTCGGACAGGTAGTCGTTGACGTTCCGCCCCGTGACCCTGGCGATGATCCATCCCAGCACGTCCGAATTGACCGTGCGGTAGCCGAAGCCCTCGCCATGTTTTCCCTCATGCCGCACCGTCTGCAGATACTCGAAATAACTGCGCGGTCCCGCGTAATCCTTGGGCTTGGGCAGCGGATTGCCGGCCGCCGCGTGCTGCCACACTTCCGCGTTCGGGTCGGCATAATCTTCGCTGAATTTCAGGCCCGTGGTCATGTCGAGCACCTGGCGCACGGTGGCGTCGCCAAACGCGGATTTGGCGAGTTCCGGCACGTACTCGGCCACCTTCTTGCCCGGATCGAGCTTGCCTTCGGCCACCAGGGCCGCGCCGATGGTGCCCATCACGGACTTCGTCACCGACATGGCGCCATGCTGGCCGCCCTCCTTCAATACGCCGAAATAGCGTTCGTACACGATGCGGCCCCGGTGCAGCACGACGATGCCGTCCGTGTAATTGGCGCCCAGCGACTGCTCCCACGTCATCGTCTCCTTCGCGCCCAGTGGCGTGAAGCGCAGGCCGTCGATATCCTTGCGCAGCGCGCGCCGCAAAGGCAGGGGCGCGGTCAAGCCGCGTGACACTGCCACCGTCGGCATCAGCTGGCGGAAGTGCGACACGCTCCAGCGCAGCTGCGGAAAATTGAAATAGCTGCCATCGTCGAAGCGGATGATTTTATCGGCCGGCGGCGGCGCGCCCACCATCCATTGCAATGCGGCCGGGTCGCTGGCGGCGGCCGACAGCGGCGCCGTCGTCTCTGCAGCATGGGCGCCGGCGGCCAGCGCCAGGCAGGCGGCGGCCAGGGCCAGGCGGCGGGTTGGTGGCAGTGTCGTCATGCATTTCTCCTGTCATGGCTGGCGCCGGCGGCGGCGCTCGCTTCATGCGATGCATGCTAACAGAGAAACTTTTTTATCTTGTTCTACGGCATCCTATTGTGCGGGCCACACGCTGAGACCATCGTCTCACGCGCGCGCCATGCTGCAGCGCAGGATGCGCGGCCTGGCGCTTCGTGCTACAAACGAAAACACCATAAAAACTGACACGAGACACTGGAGAGCGCCATGCCCTACGTCCGCCAGACCAGCCATATCGACCGCGTGCGCGACCTGATCGCCGGCCGTATCGTCAATCCGGGCGCCGATACGGCCAGGCTCGCGTCGTCGTACCGGCGCTCGCTCGACGACTACCGGCTCGACCCCGCTTCCACCACGGGGCCGCGCATCCTGACGGGCGCCGAATTGCGCGCCATCCAGCAGTCCGAGGAAGATTTTCTGCGTTCCACGGGCCAGTGCCTGCCGCGCCTGCACGCCATGGTGCGTGAAGCGGGCTATTGCGTCATCCTCGCCAATGCGCGCGGCGTGACGATCGATTACGCGGTCGATACGGACCAGCGCAAGGATTTCAAAAAGGCTGGCCTGTACCCGGGTTCGTGCTGGTCGGAAGAAGAGGAAGGCACGTGCGGCATCGCCTCCGTGCTGCTCGACCAGGAAGCCATCACCGTGCACAAGACCGACCATTTTCGCGCCGCGTTCACGGGCCTGACCTGCAGCGCCGCGCCGATCTTTTCGCCGCACGGCGACTTGATCGGCGTGCTCGATGCGTCGGCCTTGCGTTCACCCGACGCGCGCGACAGCCAGCGCCTCGTCAAGCAGCTGGTGCGGCAAGGCGCGACCCTGATCGAGGACGGTTTTTTCCTCAAGTCCTACAGCCATTGCTGCATCCTGCTGGCGCACCGCAACCGCCACTTCGTCGAAGTGCAGCCGGAGATACTGCTCGCCATCGACGAACATGGCGACATCGTCGCCGCCAACCGCTGCGCGCGCGACGTCATCGCGGGCCTCGGCAGCCTGCCGCGTCCCGTCGCGGACGTGCTGGAAGTGCGCGCCGAGAGGCTGTTCGATGCGCGCGCGGGACGCAGTCTGCTGTCCTTGCGCCTGGCCGGCGGCAGCACCTGGCTGCATGCGCGCGTGCGCGCGCCGCAGCGATCGGCCAAGGCGCGTCCGCACGCCATGCGCGAGGCGCCCGCCGCGCAAGACGTGGTGGCCTACACGGCGCCGGAACTGGCCGAACGCACGCGCATCGTCCACGCCATGAACGCCGCCAAATGGCGCCCGCTGCAGGCGGCCGCCATGCTGGGCATCTCGCGCGCCACCCTGTACCGGCGCCTCAAGCAACTGCACATCGTGGCGCCGCACCGGCAATGATGCGACAAACGCGCTGAGACTTCCGTCTCAGTAGCGGCCATGCTGCGCTGCGCAATGCGGCGCCGGAACGCCAGTGTTACAACATCGTCAGCGGCAACACAGCCGCATCCCATCATAAAGTCAGCAGACTTGGAGGAGACACGATGCAAACCGATATCAACCCGCACGACCTGGCCGTGGCCGGCGTCCTGGAACAGCTCGAAGGCTTTCTTCGCGCCAGCGACGGCACGGGCGCCGCGCAACTGTTCGAACAGGACGGCTACTGGCGCGACCTGGTGCTGTTTACCTGGAACCTGAAAACCCTGGAAGGCCGCGAGCAGATCGCCGCCATGCTGGCCGCGCAACTGGGCGCCGTGCAGCCGGTCTCCATCCGCATCGCCGATGGCGAGCATGCGGTGGAAGCCGGCGGCGTGCTGCAAAGCTGGATCACGGTGGAAACGAACGTGGCGCGCGGCGTGGGCTTCATCCGCATCCGTGACGGCAAGATCTGGACCCTGCTCACCACCATGAGCGAATTGAAGGGGTTTGAGGAAGCCAAGGGCGGCCGTCGGCCCATGGGCGCGGAACACGGCGCGCGCACCAACCGCAGCAGCTGGCTCGAGCACCGCGAGAAGGAAGCGGCGGAACTGGGCTACGCGCGCCAGCCCTACTGCGTCATCATCGGCGGTGGCCAGGGCGGCATCGCGCTCGGTGCGCGCCTGCGCCAGCTGAACGTCCCCACCATCATCATCGAGAAAAACGCGCGCCCCGGCGACAGCTGGCGCAAGCGCTACAAGTCCTTGTGCCTGCACGACCCCGTCTGGTACGACCACATGCCCTACATCCCGTTCCCCGACAACTGGCCCGTCTTCACGCCGAAGGACAAGGTCGGCGACTGGCTGGAAATGTACACCAAGGTGATGGAACTGAACTACTGGGGTTCGACTTCCTGCGAATCGGCCAGCTTCGACGAAGCCACGGGCGAGTGGACGGTGCAGGTGCTGCGCGACGGCCAGCCCGTTACCCTGAAACCCAAGCAGCTGGTGCTGGCCACGGGCATGTCGGGCAAGGCGAACATGCCGAAGTTCAAGGGCATGGAGGTGTTCCAGGGCGAGCAGCAGCACTCGTCGCAGCATCCGGGACCGGACGCGTACGTGGGCAAGAAGGTGGTCGTCATCGGCGCGAACAATTCCGCGCACGATATCTGCGCCGCCCTGTGGGAAGCGGGCGTGGACGTGACCATGGTACAGCGCTCGTCGACGCACATCGTCAAGTCCGATTCGCTGATGGACCTGGCCTTGGGCGACCTGTATTCGGAACGGGCGCTGGCCGCCGGCATGACCACAAACAAGGCCGACCTGACGTTCGCCTCGATCCCGTACAAGATCCTGGCCGACTTCCAGAAGCCCGTCTTCAAGGCCATCCGCGAACGCGATGCGGACTTTTATGCGCGCCTGGAAGAACGGGGCTTCATGCTGGACTTTGGCGACGACGATTCCGGCCTGTTCATGAAGTACCTGCGCCGCGGCTCCGGCTACTACATCGACGTGGGCGCCTCCGAGCTGGTCGCCGAGGGCAAGATCAAGCTGAAAAGCGGCGTCGGCGTGCAGGAATTGAAAGCCCATTCCATCGTGCTGTCCGACGGTACGGAACTGCCAGCCGACCTGGTGGTGTACGCCACCGGCTACGGCTCCATGAATGGCTGGGCGGCGGACCTGATCTCTCCGGAGGTGGCGAACAAGGTGGGCAAGGTATGGGGACTCGGGTCAAGCACGACGAAGGACCCTGGCCCGTGGGAGGGCGAACAGCGCAATATGTGGAAACCCACGCAGCAGCAGGCGCTGTGGTTCCACGGCGGTAACCTGCACCAGTCGCGCCATTATTCCCAGTACCTGTCGCTGCAACTGAAGGCGCGCATGGAAGGGTTGAACACGCCCGTGTATGGGCAGCAGGAGGTGCATCACCTGGCGTGATACCGACTACCTGGACGAAAAAAAACGGCGGGCTATTTGCCCGCCGTTTTTTTCAGCTTCAAACCAAGAGCAAAAACTGGGGTCGGACCCTCAGGGTCCGACCCCGGCAGTGCAGATATCGGGTCTAAAAATTACTGTTTGATGGCTTCGATGGCGAAGGTCAACGTGACATCATCGCTGACGGCCGGCGCATATTTGCCGGCGTTGAACTCCGAGCGCTTGATCTTGGCCGTGGCATTGGCGCCGCAAGCGTCTTTCTTCAGCATCGGGTGCGGTGCGCAGGCGAACGAGGTGACGGTCAGGGTCACTGGTTTGGTCACGCCTTTCAGGGTCAAATTGCCTTCAACGGAGGCCAGCTTGTCGCCGTCGAAGTTGAACTTGGTCGACTTGTAGGTGGCGACCGGATACTTGGCCGTGTCGAGGAAGTCTTCGCCTTGGATGTGCGAGTTGAACAGGGTCGAACCCGTGTCGACGGATTTGGTGTCGATCAGCACTTCGACGGCGCCCGTCTTGGCGGCGCGGTCCAGCGTGACCTTGCCGGTGGTGTTATTGAAACGGCTTTGCTGCGTCGAGAAGCCCATGTGGGTGTACTCGAAACGGGGGAAAGTGTGGCTGCCATCGATGACGTAGACTTCAGGAGCGGCAAAAGCGGACAGGGAGAAGCCGGCGGCGGCGATAAAAGCGAGCAGTTTTTTCATGATGGATTCCTGATAGGAGTGGAGGATGTCAAAACCGCAAGCAGCTGCAGGCGGGAAGCGCTGCGGCTGATTGTCCGGCTTCAGTTGCAACAGATTATGCATGGCATGAAGATCGATGTAAAACGAAAAATATACCTAGTTAGCATCGAAAAATTCGATAATAACGGCAGCGATGTCCGTGACGGCGTCTTCTGCTGCCGATTATTGTCTGCATTGCCAAAAATATCCAGCGTTATCAGATCATCAAATGAGAATGATTCTTGTTATTATTCTCCGGGATTGCTATCATCACGGCCCTGGCGGGCATGCAGCGTCGCCTTGATTCATCCATAATAGAGCAGAACACAGCACAGAAAAAAACATGACGGCCACCCGCCACACCCGCCACGCTATGCGCACCTTGAAGGCGCTTCCCGCCGCCTCCCCGCTCCGCGGCCACGGCCCCACAGCCGGCGCCCTCGCCTGATGCGGCAACCGCACGCCCGGACGCCGCTGCCTGAAGCGCATGGCGCACGCCTGCGCCGCTGGGCGTGGACGGCCGCCGGCGCCCTGATGGTGCTGCTGGGGATCATCGGCGCCATGCTGCCCGTCATGCCGACGACGATTTTCCTCATCCTCGCCCTCGCCTGCTTCAGCCGCGCCTCGCCGCGCCTCGAACACTGGCTGCTGCACCATCGCCGCTTCGGTCCGCCGCTGCGCCAATGGCGCGAGCATCGCGCCGTCTCGCGGCGCGGCAAGGCCATGGCTTGCCTGGGCATGGCCATCGGCTTTGTCGCCATGTGCCTGGGCCATCCGCCGTGGTGGGTCATCGCCATGGTGGGCGCCATGGAAATCGCCGTGCTCGTCTACCTGCTGCGGCGTCCGGAAGGCCCTGCCGCCAGCGGGGCAGAATCTGCCCGCGAAGCAGGCAATGGCGGGCAGTAAACGGCCCTGTCCACGTCGAAGAAACGGCAAGTGAGCCGAACCGCACATAAAAGTACCGCGAGGCGTCCGCAGGGCGCGGCGAACTTTTCACCAGGATGCGGCTCCCGCACGCCCCTCCACGCGATTAAATTCGGCAAGAACGCCGCTTTCCCGCTTTTTTGACTTGAAAACGGACGCATAGACATTATTTGCATATTCAAAGCAAGATTCTGTCGTAGGAGTAATAACACGATCGGAGGTATACTACGCAACCGACGTAACAGGCTGGGCGATTTGGCCCCTGCAAGCGCGCCTGTCACGGTCCAATAAAAAAGGAAACACTGCATGACCACATCCCACCGTACGCCGGTGATTCGCATCGATGGCGCGAACAAGACCTTCGCGCTGCCCAAAGGCGAACAATTCCACGCGGTCAAATCGGTCACGCTGGAAGTCTATCCCGGTGATATTTTCGGCCTGATCGGCAAGAGCGGCGCCGGCAAATCGACCCTGCTGCGTCTGATTAACCTGCTCGAGCGTCCCGACAGCGGCACCATTACCGTGGCCGGGCGCGAATTGACGAGCCTGAGCAAGAGCGACTTGCGCGATGCGCGCCAGAACATCGGCATGATTTTCCAGCAGTTCAATCTGCTGCAGAATGCCACCGTCTTCGACAACGTCGCCTTCCCCCTGAAAATCCATGGCACGACCAAGGGCGAGCAGATCGCCGCCCGGGTCGAGGAGTGCCTGGCGCTCGTCGGCCTGTCCGACAAGCTGCACAGCTATCCGGCCCAATTGTCCGGCGGGCAGAAGCAGCGCGTGGCCATCGCCCGCGCGCTGGCCAGCCACCCCGACGTGCTGCTGTGCGACGAGCCGACGTCCGCGCTGGACGCGGAAACGACGCGCGCCCTGCTCGACACCCTGCGCGACATCAATGCGCGCCTCGGCGTGACCATCGTCATCGTCAGCCATGAGCTGTCGGTGCTGGGCGCCATCTGCAACCGCGTCGCCGTCGTGGAAAAAGGCGCCATCGCCGAACAATTCGACTTGAGCGACACGGCTACCCCGCGCAAGACGGCGCTGGGACGCGAGCTGGCTTATTACGGCACCGAGGCGTTTGAAGCCACCGCATGGAAGGATGCAACACATGTTTGAAGAATCGATCAATAACGTCATCAACCTGCTGCCGGAAATCTGGGTGGCGCTGGGCCAGACCATGACGATGCTGGGCATTGGCCTCACGGCCGCCATCCTGGTCGGCGGCCCGCTGGGCATCTTGCTGTTCCTCGTATCGGAAGGCCAGTCGCTGGAAAACCGTCCGCTGTCGATGATCCTCGGCTGGCTGGTCAATACCGTACGCAGCTTCCCCTTCATCATCCTGCTCGTCGCCCTGACGCCGTTTACGCGCATCATCGCGGGCACCTCGATCGGCCCGCTGGCGGCCAGCGTGCCGCTGTCGTTCGCCGCCATTCCCTACCTGGCGCGCCTGGTGGAACAGAACCTGCGCGAAGTGCCGCGCGGCGTGATCGAGGCGGCGCACGCCATGGGCGCGTCGGAAATGCAGATCATCTTCCGCGTGCTGCTGGTCGAAGCGCGTTCCGGCCTCGTGCTGGCGCTGACCGTGCTGTCGATCAGCTTCCTGTCGTATTCGGCCGTGGCCGGCGTGGTGGGCGGCGGCGGCATCGGCGACCTGGCCATCCGCTACGGCTACTACCGCTTCGAGACGGACATCATGGTCGCCACCGTGGCCATCCTGATCGTGCTGGTGCAAACCATCCAGTTCGCCGGCACGCGCATCGCCAAGCGCCTCGACAAACGTTAATTCATCTTCAGTATTTCAGTACAAGGAAAAGCATGAACCACATTCGCCGCACCCTGCTCGTCGCCGCCACCAGCCTGGCCTTCGCCACCGCCGCCCACGCCAAGGACCCGAAAGAACTCGTCATCGGCACCAGTTCCGGCCCGTATTCGGACCAGCTGAAGCTGGGCATCAAGCCCATCCTGGAAAAACAGGGCTACAAGGTCAAGATCGTGGAATTCAACGACTACGTGCAGCCGAACTACGCGCTGGCCGAAGGCTCGCTGGACGCCAACGTGTTCCAGCACATCGTCTATCTGACCAAGTTCGCCACCGATAACAAGCTGCCATTGAGCCCCCTGATCACCGTGCCGACCATGCCGATCGGCCTGTACGGCGGCAAGCAAAAATCCTTGGCCGACGTCAAGAACGGCGCCACCATCACCATGCCGAACGACCCGACCAACCAGGCGCGCGCGCTGGTGATGCTGGCCAAGATGGGCTGGATCAAACTGAAACCGAACGTCGACCCGCTGCGCGCGTCCGAGCGCGACGTGCTGGAAAACCCGAAGAAGCTGAAGCTGGTGCCGCTGGAAGCGGCGCAGCTGCCACGTTCGCTGGCGGACGCCGACTACGCTTTCGTCAACGGCAACTTCGCCCTGGCCGCCGGCATGAAGCTGACCTCGGCCCTCGCCGTGGAAAAGATCTCGGACAGCTACATCAACCTGGTCGCCATCCGCACGGCCGACAAGGCCAAGCCATGGGTCAAGGACCTGGAAGCGGCCTACCGCTCGCGCGCCTTCCTCGACGCGACGAACAAATACCTGGCCGGCTACGAAAAGACGGACTACCAGCTGGCGCTGGAAAAGACGCTGAAAAAATAAACGGTACGCTTGAAACGTAAAAAAGGACGGCTGTTGCCGTCCTTTTTTTTCGCCCGCGCTGCGCGGGCATGCCTATACTTAGAAGCGGTAACCGACGCCGACGCCGATCAGGAGAGGATCG
This sequence comes from Janthinobacterium sp. OK676, assembly GCF_900103595.1. Classification (NCBI taxonomy): domain Bacteria; kingdom Pseudomonadati; phylum Pseudomonadota; class Betaproteobacteria; order Burkholderiales; family Oxalobacteraceae; genus Janthinobacterium; species Janthinobacterium sp. OK676. Next base: position 27,522 of record NZ_FNHA01000007.1, on the reverse strand, counting down.
ACCTTGACTTCGCTGGCCTTGGCGCCACCGATGAAGACGTCGCTGCGGATCTGCACTTTCTTGATGTCGAAGTTCAGGGACCAGTTTTTATCCAGTTTGTAGTCGACACCGGCTTGCAGCGAGTAACCCCAGCTGTCGTGTTCCAGGCGGCCGGCGCCGTTCAGCAATTTCACGTCCGAGATATTCGTGTAGTTGATGCCGGCACCCACGTAAGGGCTGAACTGTTTTTCAGGCATGAAGTGGTATTGCAGCGACAGGGTCGGCGGCAAGTGCTTGAAGGTACCGATATTGTTGCCGTCGAGCTTGACGTCATGCTTTTGCGGGTAGGTCAGAATCAGCTCGGCAGCGATATTCGGGGTGAAGAAGTACGAAATATCGATTTCAGGAATCGTCTTGCTGCTGACCGTCAAACGGTCGGATGCGCCGACGCCACCAACAGGAGCAGATTTATCGGCCGGATCGAGGTGCACGGCGCGCGCACGGACCAGCCATGGGCCTTCCTGTGCCATTGCGTTGCTGGCGAATGCGCCGATGGCGGCCAGGACGATTGCTGCTGCAGTTGCGGACTTTTTCATTCTAGTTCCCTCTTTTTGTCGTTAAGTAACGCTGCGAAGTCTAAGAGTGCAGTGCAACAAAAACTTTGATCCACATCAAATAGTGCTAGATGGCATCAACAGAGGGATTTTTTCCTTTGCCCAGGTCAAGAAAATGCGGCAGCGCGTCAATTCGCTTCGGCAAACAGGCCGGCGACCCAGTCGGCAAACACGCGCACGCGCGGCGACAGTTGCCGGTGATGGGGATACAGCACGGAGACAGGCAAGGGATCGGGACGCATTTCGGCCAGCACTTCCACCAGTTCGCCCGCCGCCAGCGCCGACTCCAGGTGATAACGGGGCGCCTGGATCAGACCCATGCCCGCGCGGCAGCAGGCGTGATACGCGTCCGCATTGTTGACGGACAGCGTGCCCGGCAAGGCCACGCTGTGGCGCTGGCCATCCACCTTGAAATCGAAAGGCCAGACCTTGCCCGTCTGGGCGGAAAAAAAATTGACGGCGCGGTGGCCCGCCAGTTGCGCCAGATTCTCCGGCGTGCCGTGCCTGGCCAGGTAGGCGGGACTGGCGCACGTTACCTGGTCCAGCAGCGCCACCCGGCGCGCCACCATCGACGAGTCGCCCAATTCCCCCGCGCGCAGCACGCAATCGACGCCTTCGCGCACCAGGTCGACGAGGCGGTCGCCCATGCCGATTTCCAGCTCGATCAGCGGGTAGCGGGCGCAGAACCGGTCCAGCACGGGCATGACGAAATGCATGGCCAGGGTCGCGTGCAAGTCGACGCGCAACTTGCCGGCCGGCTGCCGCGCCGCCGAACTGAACACGGCTTCCGTTTCTTCCAGGTCCGCCAGCAGGCGCACGCAGCGCTGGTAATACGCCTCGCCATCGGGCGTGGGCGTCACTTGCCGCGTGGTCCTCTGCAGCAAGCGCACGCGCAGCCGCGCTTCGAGTTGCTTGATCGCATGCGTGACGGTCGCCTTCGGATAGCCGAGGTCATGCGCGGCCCGCGTGAAACTGCGCAACTCGACAATGCGCGTAAATATCCGCATCGCATCAAATCTATCCATGCCCTGCTCCATTGTTATTCATTACTGCACAGTACGGCGATTTTACCGTGCACTCTGCAAAAGTGGATATCAGAAGCAACAGCAAGTCTGACGCACACCATACAAATGAGAATAGTAATGATTATCATTTGCGATATAATGAATGACCTCGCTAGACGACTACAAAAGGAATGGGAGACATGGATATATTGAGGGAACTGCGTGAATCGGGCTTGAAAGTGACCATCCCCCGCTTGCGGATTCTGCAGCTGTTTCAAGAAGGGGGCATCAAGCACCTGAGTGCGGACGATGTCTACAAGCTCTTGCTGGCCGAAAAGATCGACGTGGGCCTGGCCACCATCTACCGCGTGCTGATGCAGTTTGCCGAAGCGGGCATTTTGTTTCGCCGCCACTTCGAATCGGGCCACGCCGTCTTCGAACTGAACGAAGGCCAGCACCATGACCACCTGGTTTGCACCGGTTGCGGCAAGGTTGATGAATTCGTCGATGAAGGGATCGAGCTGCGCCAGAACGAAATCGCCGCCGAACGGGGCTTCGTGCTGCACGAGCACGCGCTGTCGCTGTACGGCACCTGCGCCGAGTGCACGGCCAAGAAAATCCCGCCGCGCCGGGTCTGAGGGTGCATCGGGTATCTGGGTGCCGCTGCCTTGCGGTAAGATTCGCCCAAGCTTGAAAAAGGATCGCCCATGTACATCGGAGAAATCGCCCGCCTGGCGGGCACCTCGCCCAAAGCCTTGCGCCACTATGAAGCGCTGGGCTTGCTGGGCGACGTGCGCCGCTCGGGCGCCTATCGCGTCTACACGCAGCAAGACCTGGCGCAAGTCAAACTGATACGCCAGGCGCAGGTGCTGGGCTTCCGCCTGGCCGAACTGCTGCCCGTCCTGGCCGGCGACGACACGGACTGGGCCGCCCTGTCGCAGCACATCGCCGCCAAGCGCGCGCAGGTGCGGCAGGATATCGCCCGCCTGCGCCAGCTCGACGCGCAACTGGCCGACATCGGCACGGAAATCGGCGACTGCCTGGCGCGCCAGCGTCTGCAAGAGGCCGCTTGACTCTGCCACTAGGGGCAGGCTTTAGCATGCAAGCTCTTCTTTAACGGACAGCCTGCATCATGACCAAGACGACACCCAAGCGCATTTTGATACTCCTCGGCCACCCGTCCAGCGACAGCTTTTGCGCCGCCCTGGCCGAGGCCTACGCCGCCACGGCCCGCAACGCAGGCCACACCGTGCGCGAACTGCGCCTGGGCCAGCTGGACTTCGACCAGAACCTGCACGAGGGCTACCGCCAGGTGCAGCCGCTGGAAGCGGACTTGCTGGCGGCGCAGGAAGCCATCAACTGGGCCGAACACCTGGTGTTCGCCTACCCGATCTGGTGGGGCGGCGCGCCGGCCCTGCTGAAAGGCTTCGTCGACCGCGTCTTCCTGCCGGGCTTTGCCTTCAAGTATCGCCCGGGCAAGGCCTTCCCGGCACAGCTGCTGAAGGGCCGCACGGCCCAGCTGCTGGTGGCGATGGATACGCCGCCCTGGTATTTCCGCTGGGTCTACCACATGCCCGGCATCCACCAGCTGCGCAAGACGACGCTGGAATTTTGCGGCGTCAAGCCCGTCAGGGTGGCCAGTTTCGGCCCCATGATCGATTCCACCGAAGCGCAGCGCGCGCGCTGGCTGGAACAGGCGCAGGCGCTGGCCCGGCGCCTGTAACTTGCTTGCCATGCAGCCATCTTGCATACGGTTTTGACAAGCTCGTAATCAAGCCGTCATATTCAAAGGCTACCATGATGATATTGCCTGTTTGTCAGTCGCCTTGCTCTCGCGACAACAAGGGTCCGATCGTCATCTAAAGGTAGCCGCTGTGGAGTTCAACGCTTCTCGATTGCATCTTCCCCGTTTTCGCACGTCCGTGGCAGCCGACCTGTGCATTCCCACGGAATCCGTGCAGGCCGACGCCAGCAATTTCGCCGTGCTGGAACTGTTCACGGAACGGCGCGATATGATGAGCCTGCCCGTCACGGAGCAGCACAAACCCATCGGCTTGATCAGCCGTAACATCTTCATGTCGCAGATGTCCAAGCCCTTCTATCACGAGGTGTATGGCAAGAAGAGCTGCATCGCCTTCATGGACAAGGAGCCGCTGATCGTCGATGGCGCCATGAGCATCGAAGACCTCACCTTCCGCGCCGTCGAAGCGGGCGAGAAGGCGCTGGCCGACGGTTTCATCATCACCGAGGATGGCGCGCTGGCTGGCGTGGGTTTCGGCTTGCAGCTGATGAACGTGGTGGCCACCATGCAGGCGGAAAAGAACCGGCAGATCATGCACAGCATCGATTACGCCAGCGTGATCCAGCGCGCCCGGCTGCGCACCTCCGATGCGGAACTGCGCGCCACCCTGCCCGACGCGCATCTGGAATGGCAGCCGCGCGACGTCGTCGGCGGCGACTTCTACTTTTTCGAACGCCATGCGGGCGGCTGGTTCGCCGCCATCGCCGACTGCACGGGCCACGGCGTGCCGGGCGCCTTCATGACCCTGATCGCCTCGTCGGCCCTGAGCCAGGCACTGCGCGAACTGGGGCCGCATGATCCGGCGGCCCTGATCGGCGCCGTCAGCCGCGCCATCAAGACCCTGCTGGGCCAGGATGCGGGCGGCGGCGAAGCCGCCGGCCACGCGGGCTCGAACGACGGCATGGATTGCGCCTTTTTGTGCTACGACACGGCCAGCGCCAGCCTGCGTTTCGCGGGGGCGAAACTGGCGCTGCACGTGGTGGCGCCGGGTGAAGAGGCCGTGCGCGCCATCGACGGCGCGCGCATGGGCGTGGGCTATGTCGACACGCCGGCCGGCTACTGCTGGCACAACGAGACGCTGGCCATACCCCCCGGCAGCCTGCTGTTCCTCACCACCGACGGCTTGCTCGACCAGATCGGCGGCGCGCGCGACATCGCCTACGGCAAGCGGCGCATGCGCGAGCAGCTGCTGGCGCGGCGCGACGCTCCCGCCGGCGCGGTGGCGGCGGCGCTGCTGCAGGACAGTGCCGCGTGGCAGGGAGCGCAGCCGCGCCGCGACGACCTGACCTTTTTCTGTTTCCGCCTGTAGTTTTGGCCCCATCGAGCCACCTTATCAACAAGACACCGGGTCACCGGCTAGCCAGGAGCACGGACGTGCTGTACGAAGAATTCAACGAGTTTTGGGATGTGGCGCGCAAGCGCAACATCATCTTTTTTTACGTGGGCTATTTCTCGCAGCACGTGGTGAACGCCATTTCCGAAACCATCAAGGCGCGCCTCGATACGGCCGGCGCGGCCGGGCCCACGCGGCGGCGCATCTTTTCCTCGTTCATCGAGATGTCGCAAAACATCATGCACTATTCCGCCGACAGCCTGACGCCCGACGCGCAGCTGGACCAGCAGATGCGGCGCGGCTCGTTTTGCATCGGCACGCGCGGCGACAGCTTTTTTCTGCTGTGCGCCAACCCCGTCTCGACGGACAACGTGGCGCAGATCCGCGCCCGCCTGGAGCCGCTGCACACCATGACGATGGAGGAAATCCGCCTGGCCTATAAAAAGGCCCTGCGCGAGGAAGCGCCGGCCGACAGCAAGGGCGCGGGCCTGGGTTTTCTCACCATGGCGCGCGACGCCAGCGAGCCGCTGGAATTCGAATTCGTCCAGGATCCCCAGGAACCGGGCCACACCATCTTCTGCATCAAAGCCATCATTTGAAAGAGCCGACTCAGGAAAGCATATGCAATTACCGTCACCACTGTTCATCGCCGCGACCCCGAGTTCGCCCGAAATCGACTTCCGTTTCGAGCAGCACACCCTGTCGATCAAGGGCGAGTCGTATCCGGAAAACGCGGCCGCCTTCTATGGCCCGCTGATCGCCTCCGTGCGCGCCTACCTGGAAGGCTGCCGCGAAGCGGCCATCACCGTCAACGTCTCGCTGGCCTACTTCAACAGCTCGAGCACGAAGATGCTGTTTACCCTGTTCGACACCCTGAACCAGGCAGCCATCGATGGCAACCATGTGCGCCTGAACTGGTACCACGACGAGGACGACGACACCATCCTGGAATTCGGCGAGGAACTGCAGCAGGATTTCACGGCGCTGGACTTCCACGACCATCCCGTGCAAGGCAGCTAGGGCATGCGCGCCGCCCTCTCCGAGTCCGGCCTGGAGCCCGACCTGTTCACCGTGGAAGCGGCGGCGCTGGCCGCCGCCCGCCGCATGCACGCCGACGCCAACGCCTCGGGCGCGGAACAGCGGCGCGTGCTCGGTGAGCTGATCATCCACTACGAACGGCTGATGCGCGAGACGCGGCGCCTGATCGGCCGCAGCGACCGCGCCGAGCGCGACATGCATCTGCTGAACCGCCAATTGCAAACCCTGGCCGGCCAGCTCGAATACCGCGCCACGCACGATCCGCTGACGGGCGCCCTGAACCGTGGCGCCGTGATCGACCACGCGTCGCGCTGCCTGGCGCAGGGCGACATGGCGCTGATCGTGCTCGATATCGACCTGTTCAAGCAGGTCAACGACGACTTCGGCCACCCGGCCGGCGACGGCGTGATCCAGGCCGTGGTTGACTGTCTGAAAGGGTTGCTGGGACAGGAGACGGCCATCGGCCGGGTCGGCGGCGAAGAGTTTTCCGTCGTCTGGCCCACCTCCTCGCGCGACGACGCGGCGCAAGTGGCGCAGCGCATCTGCGACACCGTCGGGCGCCAGCGCCATGCGGCGCCCATCACGCGCGCCATCACCGTCAGCGTGGGCCTGAGCTGGAACCGCGCCGGCACCCCTTTCGAGACGGCCTACAGCCACGCGGACCAGGCCCTGTACCAGGCCAAGCGCGAAGGACGCAACTGCGTGCGCCAGTGGCTGGAAAGCTGAATCAGCGCACTGAATCAGCGCAGCTGTTCGCGCGCCATGCTGCCGTCGCGGCGCATGGCCGCCGCCGCCCGCTGCATGGCCGCCACCTGCGCCTCGGGCAGTTGCTTGTTGCAGGCCAGGTAGGTCTGCACGCGGTTGAAAGTCAGCAGCGGCACCACCTTGCCCGCCCATTCCTTGCCCACAAATGGCTTGCTGCCCACGGCCATGCCCACGGCCCACAGGTCGATGCGCCCCAGCAGCAGCTTTTGCGGATTGAGCCACTCCTGCGTCACGGGCGCCACGGTCATGCCGCGCTGGCGCAGGTAGTCGTCGCGCGCGTCGCCGAGCACCGTGCCGATCACCAGGCCGCGTGCATCGGCCAGCGTGTGTAGTGTGAGGTGTCGCTCGGCCAGGCCGTAGAGTATCCATTCCGCTTCGTTGAGGGGGCCGATCCAGCGAAATTGCGCTTCGCGCTCCTGCGTGCGGCTGGTGGAATAGATGCAGGTGTCGGGCTCGCGCAGCGCCTGCGCATACGCGCGCTTCCACGGCAGCAGCTCGATGCTGTAGGAAACACCGGCGCGCGCCATGATGTCGCGCACCTTGAGCGTTTCGCGTCCCACGACGACATTGCCTTCCATCATGCTCGAGGGCGGCAAATGCTCGCCGACGATGCGCACGTCGGCCGCCGCGGCCAGCGCCGGCATCAGCAGCGCCACTGCCAGCAGCCGCGCCATGCTTGCTTGTTTCATGCTTGCTTTCTTCTGCCACAGGATTCCAGCCGATGTTACCACCGGCCCGCAGTTATGCCGGAATAGAAACTGGAATCGCCCCGTCATTCGTATCAAAAGCACGGGATTCTCATCGAGTGTGTTGCGGATTGGTGTCGAAACGACCTGTCGCCAGGAACAAGCCGCTACCTGACCTGCCTCCTCCCGGCTTCAGTCGGCGGTGGTCCCGTGGACATGTTTTGCCACCAGCTCCGCCAGCATGCGCGCGGGAGCGCTCAGGCTTGCCTGGGAGCGGCGTACCAGGCCGATATCGCGATGGAAGGTGTGCGGCCCCAGGTCGACAACGCGTACTGCCGCCGGCCATCGCCGGTGGGCGGCAGTCTGCGGCAGCAAGGCGACGCCGACGCGATTGGCCACCAGCTTGACGATCGCATCGAGTTCGTCGACTTCGCACACTTCGCGCAAGGGCAAATGCATTTTCCGCAGGAAGCGGTCGACCTGGCGCCCGCCGAACGAGGCGCGGTCATAGCGGACGAAAGGCTGCTGCGACAGCAACTCCACCCAGTCGTCGCCGGGCACGTCCCGTGGCACGATCAAACGGAACGGTTCGCGCGCCAGCGTGGTCCAGCGCAAATCGCTCTGCAGTGCGAAAGGCGGGCGAATGATGAGCGCCATGTCGATTTCACCGGCATCGACCATGTTCAGCAGCTCCATGGACAAGCCGGGCAAAACGCGCGTGCGGCAATCGGGCAAGCGCTGGTGCAGGGTGGCCAGGGCATCCGGCAGGAAGGAGCGCTGTACCGAGGCGATGGCGCCTATGGTCACTTTGGCGGCGGGCGCGCCGGCGCTGGCGGAGCCCAGGTTGTCGTACAGGCGCAGCAACTCCTGGGATTGCTCCAGTATCTGCTGTCCCATCTTGTTGAGCCGGGCCGAGCGCCCCGCGCGGTCGAACAGCGACAAGCCCAGTTCAGCCTGCAGGCGCTGCATCTGCGCGCTGACCGCCGCTTGCGTCAGGCCGATCTTGTCGCCGGCTGCCGCAAACGTGCCCTCGCGCGCGACCGAGACCAGGGTTTTGAGTTCTCGTATCATTCATCAATCCTGTTTGTGTTTATGGAAAAAATATATTGATTATTTTTTCCATTGCGAGATTCTACAATACTTGAGCCGCGGCATGGACTTCCTCGCACATTGCTGAACGGCGGCATCCATCACACACCAACAGGAGACTTCCACATGAACCTTTCCCCCTTTCACCTCGCCATTCCCGTCTACGACTTGCCGGCCGCACGCCGCTTTTACGGCGACATTTTTGGTCTTGAAGAGGGCCGATCAAGCGTGCAATGGGTGGACTACAACTTCTTCGGCCATCAACTGGTCATCCATGAACACCCGAAGACGGCCTCCCAGGAACACGTGCATTCGAATCCCGTCGACGGGCATGATGTGCCGGTGCCGCACTTCGGCGTCGTGCTCGGCTGGAACGAATGGGAGGCATTGGCCGCGCGCCTGAAAACCTTCGGCACGAAGTTCGCCATCGAGCCTTACATCCGCTTCAAGGGCCAGGTGGGCGAGCAGGCCACCATGTTCCTGTTTGATCCGTGCGGCAACGCCCTGGAATTCAAGGCCTTCCAGAACATCGATCAGCTGTTCGCCAAGTGATACCGGCGGCACGGGTCTCGGCCCGTGTCCAATTGCCATACAATAAAATGGGGACAGGCATGAAACGGATTTCTTTGGTTGCACAAATCGCCATGGGCTTGGGTCTTGGCGTACTGGTCGGGTGGTATTTCAACACGCATCCCCTGCACCAGGAATGGGCAAGCACGCAAGTGCTCAAGCCCCTGGGCGATATTTTCATCAGGATGATGAAGATGGTCGTGGTGCCGCTGGTATTTTGCTGCATGGTGCTGGGCATCGCCGGCGGCGACAACAAATCGTTCGGCCGCATGGGGCTCAAATCGATCGCCTATTTTTTCGCCATCACGAGCGTGGCCATCGTCGTCGGCTTGTTGCTGGCCAATTTATTCCAGCCCGGCACGGGGACCGATATTTCGGGCATGGTCCATGGCGCCACCGCCGTCAGGATGGAGCCGCCCAAAGGCGCGCTGCTCATCGTGCAGAACATTGTCCCGGAAAATATTTTCGTGGCCCTGTCGGAAGGGAAATTGCTGTCGATACTATTCTTTGCCGTGCTGTTCGGCCTGTCCCTCAATTCCCTGCCCCAGGCAAGGAGCGCGCCGGTCCTGGCAGTCCTGCAAGGCATGCTCGATACCATGTTCAAGGTGGTGCGCATCGTGATGGCCTATGCGCCGATAGGCGTGTTCGGCATGATAGGCGCGACCGTCTGCAGTTTCGGCTTCGCTTCGCTGCTGCCGCTGTTAAAGCTGATCGGCGTGGTGTACCTGGCGCTGCTGCTGTTTGCGCTGCTGGTGCTCGGCGGCATCTGCTACCTGATCGGCGAAAACATCTTCAGGCTGATACGCTATTTCAAGGATGAATTGCTGCTGGCCTTTTCAAGCGCGGCATCGGCTGCCGTCATGCCGCAGTTGATGGAAAAGCTGGAAGCCTATGGCGTACCGCGCCGCATCGTCAGCTTCGTCGTCCCTGTCGGCTACGCCTTCAACCTGGATGGAGCAGCCATTTTCCTCGGCGTGGCGACCATCTTCATCGCGCAGTTGTACGGCGTCGACCTCACGGTGGCGCAACAGGCCATGCTGGTGATCACCATGGTGCTGACGTCGAAAGGCGCGGCCGGCGTGCCGGGCTTTGCCATCATCATCCTTTCCGCCACGCTTGCCTCGGCCGGACTGCCGCTGGAAGGCGTGGCCCTGATCGCCGGCATTTTCCGGATCATCGACAGCGGCACGACGACCCTCAACGTGCTCGGCAACGCCGTCGCGCCGCTGGTCATCGCGCGCTGGGAAAAAGAGGCTTTGCTTCAGCCGCCGCACTTGCCGGTACAGGCTCGCACCTGCCCTGCCAAATAGAACAAGCGAAGCGGACGCCAGCGCCGCCTGCGCGACCGCCCGGGATGGCGCTGGATACTGGATATGCGACGAATGGGAAGAAAATAACTGGCGGAAAACAGTAGGAGTCGAACCTACGGGAGAACGTCTGACGCCCTCCACCGGGTTTGAAGCCCGGCCACATCACCGGATGAGTGTGCTTTCCGCGGTGCCTGAGCTAGCTGTTGGGCAAGGCCGCGGTGCCGGACCACAGCGCTTGCGGGCGTAATAGATGCCCATTGCCAACACGGCGAGTATAACCGACGCGGTCGAAGAATTCCAGAACCTGGATCGCCCGCTTGCGGCCCAGGCCGCTGGCGTCGCGGAAGGTGGCCGCGCCGACGGCGCCGGAACCGGGCGCCAGGCCGTCGTCCGTCTCCGCTTTTTCGGTCAGGGTGCGCACCAGTTGCGCCAGCTCGGCCAGCGCCGCCTGATGATAGAACAGGTCGTGCACCACCTGGCTGATCTGGCCTGCCTTGGCAAGTTTGCGCAAGAGCCTGCGCGTCTCGTCCTCGGCCAGGCCGAATTCGCGCGCCAGGTCGCGCGTCCACGGCGGATCGGCTCGCCCCTGCTCCAGCGCGGCCAGCAAGGGGTCGGCCACCGCCTGTTCCTGCGGCGTGAGTTCCACGCTGTGCGTCGGCAAGTGCAGGCTAGCGCCGCGCGCGAGGATCTCGCCTTGCGCCAGCAAGCCTGCGACCAGATGGCTCCACAAGGCGTCTTCCATCTCCGCGTCGACGATGCGTTTGAGCCGCCACAATTCCGGCCCCGCCTCGTCGGGGGCGCGCGCGTGGAAGACTTCCAGTGCGGCCAGCACGCGCTGTTCCAGCGCTGCCTGCGCGGGCGGCGCCAGCAGCAAGGCGTCGTCGCCGCGCAGGGCGATGCGCCGCGTGTCGGGCGGCAGCGCGATGGCCGCCGCCGGCAGCAGGGACAGGCGCACGAGCAGCGACTCGCGCAGCCCCAGCGGGCTTTGCGCCAGCAGGGCGGCATAGTCGCCGTGCGCGACAAACGCGGCCAGCGCGGCCAGCCACGCCAGCCTGGCCGGGCTGCGGCGCTTGCGCGCGGGACCGAACGGGTCGAGCACCATGCCGCCGCCCACCGTCTGCGTCGCTTGCGCATTGCGCACGACGAAGCGGTCGCCCGGCACGCCGTGCATGGGGGCGTCGAACACCAGCTGTACTCTGCCCGTCTGCCCCGGCGAGAGCGTCTCGCCATCGAGCATGACGGCGCGCGCCAGCTGGTGCGCCGCGCCCAGGTGCACGTGCAGCGGCGACCAGGCTTTCAGCTGCACGCCGGCGTCGGGCAGCAAGGTCAGTTCCACGTCGAGGCGCTCGGAACACTGCGCCAGTTCGGGCGCGACGAGCCAGTTGCCCCGCTCGATGCGCTCGCGGTCGATGCCGGCCAGGTTCAGCGCCAGGCGCTGGCCCGCCATGCCCGTTTCGGCCGCGCGGTTCTGCGCATGAATGCTGCGCACGCGCGCCGGCGCGCCGCCGGGCGCCAGTTGCAGCATGTCGCCCACCTGGGCGCGTCCCGCCAGCGCCGTGCCGGTGACGATGGTGCCCTGCCCCGACAAGGTAAACACGCGGTCCACGCCGAGGCGGAACAAGCGCCGCTCGTCGCGTGGCGGCAGGCTGCGCGCCACTTGCGCCAGGTGCGCCAGCAAGGCGGCCACGCCGGGATCGTTGTCACGATGGGCGGCCGTGAGGAAGACGAGACTGCCCGCCAGCGGCGTACCGGCCAGCAGCGCCTCGATCTCAAGCCCCACCTGCGCCACGCGCACGCCGTCGGCGCGGTCGATCTTGGTCAGCGCCACGGCGCCGCGCGTCACACCGAGCAGCTGCAAGATGGCCAGGTGCTCGTGCGTCTGCGGCATGATGCCGTCGTCGGCCGCCACCACGAGCAGGGCGAAGTCGATGCCCGTCACGCCGGACGCCATGGTGCGGATGAATTTTTCGTGGCCCGGCACGTCGATCACGCCCAGCACCGTGCCGTCCGCCAGCGGCAGATAGGCGTAACCGAGTTCGATCGAAATGCCGCGCGCCTGCTCCTCCTTCAGGCGGTCCGTGTGCACGCCCGTCAATGCGCGCGTCAGGGTCGTCTTGCCATGGTCGATATGGCCTGCCGTGCCGACGATCATGCGGACAACTCGGCAAGCTGCGCGACGAAGGGCGCCTCGTGCGCCGCTTCCAGGCAGCGCAAATCGAGCCACAAGGTGTCTTGCCCGATGCGCCCGATCACGGGGCATGGCAAGGCGCGCAAGCGCTGTTCCAGCACGCCCAGGGGATTGCTCAGGCGCGAGCCGGCGGTGCTGCGGATGGCCAGGCCAAAGCTGGGCAGCTGGTCGACGGGCAAGGCGCCGCTGCCGATCTGGCTTTTCATGGATTCGGCCGTCACCACGTACTGTTTGCCCAGCGCGCCTTGCAGCAGCGGCAGCAGGGTTTGCGCCTGCGCGCGCATGGCGCAAGCGGGACGCGTCAGCAAACGCAGGGTGGTCAGGCGTTCGGCCAGCAAGTCCGGCGCGCGGTACAGCTGCAGCACGGGAGCCAGTGCGGCCAGGGTCAGCTTGCCGACCCGCAGTGCGCGTTTCAATGGATTGCGCTTGATCTTCGCGATCAGGTCGGCCCGCCCCACGATGACGCCGCATTGCGGGCCGCCCAGCAGTTTGTCGCCGCTGAACGTCACCAGGTCGGCGCCCGCCTCGATGGTTTCGCGCACCGTCGTTTCATGCGGCAAGCCATACTGCGCCAGATCAACCAGGGTGCCGCTGCCCAGGTCCACGGCCGTCGGCACGCCGTGCCTGGATGCCAGCGGCACCAGTTCGTCGAGCTCCACGCTTTTCGTAAAACCCGTGATCGCGTAATTGCTGCAATGGACCTTCATCAAGAGGGCCGTGTTCTCGTTCACGCCATGCGCGTAATCGGCCAGGTGCGTGCGGTTGGTGCTGCCCACTTCACGCAGCACGGCGCCCGCGCGCGTCATGACGTCGGGGATGCGGAAGGCGCCGCCGATTTCCACCAGTTCGCCGCGCGAGACGACGACCTCTTTATTTTGCGCCAGGGTATTGAGCATCAGCAGCACGGCGGCCGCGTTGTTGTTGACGATGGTGGCCGCTTCGGCGCCCGTCAGTTCGCGCAGCAGTTCCTCGACCAGGTCGTCGCGGTCGCCGCGCTTGCCCGTTTCCAGGTCGAATTCCAGGTTCATCGGCCACTGCAGCGCTTCCACCACGGCTTGCACGGCCGTATCGGGCAGCAGCGCGCGGCCCAGGTTCGTGTGCAGCACGGTGCCCGTCAGGTTGAAGACGGCGCGCAGCTGCGTGCGCGCTTGCGCTTGCAGCCGTTCGTCCATTTGCGCGACGATGACGGCGATCGATGCGCCCTCTTCGCACACTGCGCCGGCCAGCATGGCCGTGCGCAGTTCGGCCAGCACGGCGCGCGCGCAGGCCAGGGTCTGCACGCGGCCGTAATGCGCAATCAGGTCCAGGCAAGCCGCGTCGCCCAGGATGCGGTCGACCGACGGCAGGCGCACGGTTTGCCCCGTCGTCATGACGGCTGGCCTTCGCTGCTTTTACCCAGCCACAGCAGCGGATTGCCGCTGGCGCGCTGGTAGCCCGCTTCGCCCACCAGCAGGTCGAGCATCAGGCTGGCCAGGTCGTCGGCCAGGGGCTCGACGTTGTAATCGTGCTCCTGGTTGAAGACTTTGCGATACGTATGGCAGTCGTCGCAGGTTTCCGCGCGCGCCACCTTCTTCGGATCGTTGGCCTTGTTGGGCAGCTTGTCGTCCTTCGCCGTCACGGGGTCGAACGGTTTTGCGTCGGCCGCGTCCAGGCCCTGGTAAGCGATCTTGCCATTCTGTTCGCAGGTCGAGCACTTCACGCGCACCATATGCCATTCGCTTTCGCAAATGCCGCAGTGCAGGTAGCGGTATCCCTGCGACTGGCCGCCGATGCGGATCACGCTGGCAACGGGGTGCGAACCGCAGACGGGGCACAGGGTGCCCGTTTCCAGGTCCGGCACGCGCGCGGCGCGCAGTTCGCTGGCCGACACCGACCACAGAATTTGCAGGGCGGCCGCGACGAATGGCGCATGCATGGGATTGAGGTTGTCGCCGTTTTCATCGAGCACGGCATCGGCGCAGGCGTCCAGCGCGTCCACGTCGAGCGCGCGCAGCTGGGCCAGCACCTGGGTCAGGCCGCCGGACAAGGCCGGCTGGCTTGCGGCCGTGGTGGCCAGTTCATCGAGCAGGCTGGCGAAAATGTCGCGCCAGACGGGTGGACGGGCGCCGCTGACGGGCAGCACCGGCATGCGGTGCTGGATGGCGCGGCGCAGCGCGTCAGGGTCGGCGGCAGGCACGGCGCCGGGCGCCAGTTTTCCCACCACGGCCGCTTGCGCGTCGGCCAGCGCGGCCATCAGCACCAGGTAGCCCTGCATGCCCGCATCGACGGGGATGCCCTTGATGTTACCCTGCGCCAGTTCGCGCAAGCGCAAGGCGCGCGCCGTAAACAGGCTGCCAGGCTGCGGCAGCAGCAGGCGCGGAATCGCGTTGTGGTCCAGGCCTTCGATTTCGCCTGGCTGAAGTATGCGTTGTACCAATGGAGTTTTCCCATCAAAAAAGGCAAGGCAAAGCCAGCGGAGTTGGCTGTGCTGTAAAGTATTTTAATCGATAAAAAGAAAGGGGCCAGTCCTGGGGGACTGGCCCTGGCATACGAAAACGCCGGCGGCGGAGCATGTCGGCTTACGCGAAGCTAAGCCGACCTACCCTGCTGCCTACTTTCTCGTATTACGCACCACCGATTCAAACCACTTCGGATGGTGCTTGCGCGCCCAGCCGTAGGTGACGGTGCCGCGCACCATGGCGCCGATCGAGCCCTTGACCCACAGGGCCGCGTAGATGTGCACGATGATGGCGCAGATGATGGCGAACGCGCACACGGCGTGCAGCAAGGCGGCAAAGCGCACCACGTCGATCGGGAAATAGAACGCGAAATACGCGCGCCAGATCACGACGCCCGACAGCAGCAAGCCGATCATGCTGGCCAGCAGCACGAAAAACAGGATCTTCTGGCCGGCATTGTATTTGCCGATCTTCGGAAGCTTTTCTTCGCGGTTGTGGAGCACGTCGTCCATCTGTTTGAGCCACTGCTTGTCGCCGTCCTCGAACTTGTTATGGTGCCAGAACCGCACCACGAGGATCGCGAACGAGACGAACATCACCAGGCCGGCGAACGGATGCAAAATGCGCGTCCATTGCCCGCCGCCGAACAGGTTCGCCAGCCACGCCATCGACGGATGGAACATGGCCAGGCCGGACAGCGCCAGCATGACGAAGGCGATGGCCGTGACCCAGTGATTCGTGCGCTCGTTGGGGTTGTAGCGTTCGATCAAGGGATTGCCATCCTTGTCGCGCAGCTTGCCATCGTGATGTTCACTAGGATTCATGCTGTTCCTCCTTGATGCGCTTGGCCTCTTCCAGCGCTTCGTGCTCTTCGTCCTTGCTTACTTCGTTCGGACCGACACGCGTGTAATGGAACAGGCCTGCCAGGGCCGTGGCGGCCATGCCGGCCACTGCCAGCGGCTTGGACCAGCCCTTCCAGAAGCCCACCATCGGGCTGATGCGCGGGCGTTCCGGCAAGTTCGAATACAGCTTCGGCTTGTCGGCATGGTGCAGCACGTACATCACGTGCGTGCCGCCCACGCCCAGCGGATCGTACAGGCCCGCATTCTCGAAACCGCGCGACTTCAGGTCGACGATGCGCTCTTCCGCATGGACCTTCATGTCTTCCTTGGTGCCAAAGACGATGGCGCCCGTCGGGCAGGTTTTCACGCAGGCCGGTTCCTGGCCCACGGCCACGCGGTCCGAGCAGAGCGTGCACTTGTAGGCGCGGTCGTCCTTTTTCGAAATGCGGGGCACGTCGAAAGGACAGCCGGCCACGCAGTAGCCGCAGCCGATGCAGTTTTCCTGGTGGAAGTCGACGATGCCGTTCGTGTATTGCACGATGGCGCCCGGCGCCGGACAGGCCTTCAGGCAGCCCGGGTCCTCGCAGTGCATGCAGCCATCCTTGCGGATCAGCCACTCGAGGTTGCCGTCGTTGCTTTCGTGTTCGGCAAAACGCATCACCGTCCACGATTGCGGCGTCAGGTCCGTCGGATTGTCGTAGGTGCCATGGTTTTCGCCGACTTCGTCACGCAGGTCGTTCCATTCCATGCACGCCGTCTGGCAAGCCTTGCAGCCGATGCATTTCGACACATCGATCAGCTTGGCCACCGTGCCCGTCACCGGGCTACGCGCTTGCGGCGGCGTCACCGTGGTGGCGGACAGGCGCCGGATATCCAAAGATTGCAGTGCCATTATCGATCTCCCATCATGCTTTTTCCACCTTCACGAGGAAGGACTTGAATTCCGGTGTCTGCGAATTCGCATCCCCCACGCCCGGTGTCAGGGAATTAATCAGATACCCCGGCTTGGCCACGCCCGTAAAGCCCCAGTGCAGCGGCAGGCCCACGGTATGCACCTGCTTGCCTTCGATCTTCAAGGCCTTGATGCGCTTGGTGACGACGGCCTTGGCGATGATGTGGCCGCGCTTGGACGTGACGCGTACCTTGCCGCCGGCAACGACGCCGATGCTGGCCGCCAGTTCCTCGCCGATTTCCACGAACTGTTCCGGCTGGATGATGGCATTCAGACGTGCATGCTTGGTCCAGTAATGGAAATGCTCGGTCAAACGGTAGCTGGTCGCCACATGCGGGTATTCCTCATGCGTGCCGAACAGCTTGCGGTCCTCGGCAAACACGCGCGCGGCCGGATTGCTGGTCGCGGTCGGGTTTTTCGGATGCATGGGGTTGTAGCCGAGCGGATTTTCAAACGGCTCGTAATGCTCGGGGAACGGTCCTTCAGCCATGGCGCCGCGCGCAAAGAAGCGCGCCACGCCCTCGCCCAGCATGATGAACGGACCCATGCCGTTTTCCGGCGGTTCGTCGGCCTTGAAGTCGGGAATGTCGGCCCCGCTCCAGTTCGTGCCATTCCACTCGATGAGCTTGCGGGTCGGATCGAACGCCTTGCCCTTCAAGTCGCACGAGGCGCGGTTGTACAGCACGCGGCGGTTCGCCGGCCATGCCCAGGCCCAGCCCAACGTCTGGCCAATGCCGGTCGGGTCGCTATTGTCGCGCCGTCCCATCTGGTTGCCCGCCTGCGTCCAGCTGCCGGCGAAGATCCAGCAACCGCTCGTGGTCGTGCCATCGTCGCGCAATTGCGCAAACGAGGCCAGCTGCTCGCCCTTTTTCACCAGCAGCTTGGTCGGATCTTTCGGATCGTACAAGTCGGCCAGCGCCTTGCCGTTGAATTCGCGGGCGATTTCTTCGGGCTGCGGGTTATGCGGCTGCGCATAATTCCACGTCAGGTTGAGAATCGGATCGGGGAACTTGCCGCCCTCTTTCTTGTACATGGCACGCATGCGCAGGAACAGGCCCGACATGATCTCCAGGTCGCTGCGCGCCTGGCCCGGCGGTTCGGCCGCCTGCCAGTGCCACTGCAAGACGCGCGAGGAACTGACGAGCGAGCCGCGTTCTTCGGCGAAGCAGCTGGTCGGCAGGCGGAACACTTCCGTCATGATCTTGGTGGGATCGACTTCGTGGAACTCGCCATGCGGACGCCAGAATTCGCCCGTTTCCACGGCCAGCGGGTCCATGATGACGAGGAACTTCAGCTTCGACAGCGCTTCCGTGACCTTCTGCTTGTTCGGCGCGGACGCCAGCACATTGAAGCCCTGGCAGATATAGCCCGTCATCTTGCCTTGATGCATGTTCTCGATGGCTTGCATCAAGTCATACGGCTTGTCGAGTTTCGGCAGGTAGTCGTAGGCGTAGTTGTTGTCCGCCGTGGCAAAGTCGCCCCACCACGTCTTCATGAAGCTGACGTGGAATTTGCGGTAATTGCTCCAGTAGCTGAGCTGGTTCGGCCGCAGCGGCTTGGTGGCGCGCGCGGCGATATAGCCATCGAAGTCCTGCTCGCCCTCGTTCGGCAAGGTCATGTAACCTGGCAACAAGTTCGACATCAGGCCCAGGTCGGTCAAGCCCTGGATGTTCGAGTGGCCGCGCAAGGCGTTCATGCCGCCGCCGGCGATGCCCATATTGCCCAGCAACAGCTGCACCATGGCGCCCGTGCGGATGGTTTGCGCACCGGTCGAGTGGTGCGTCCAGCCCAGCGCGTACAGGATGGTACCGGCGCGTCCCGGCACGGCGGTCGAAGCCAGGGCTTCCGCCACCTTGTGGAACTTGTCGGCCGACACGCCGCACGTACGTTCGACCATCTCGGTCGTGTAGCGCGAGTAGTGCTTCTTCATCATCTGGTAGACGCAGCGCGGGTGCTCCAGGGTCGGATCGACCTTGGCATAGCCGTCTTCGCCGATCTCGTAATCCCAGGTGGCCTTGTCGGTGTACTTGCCTTTTTCCTTGTCGAAACCCGAGAACAGGCCGTCCTCGAACGCATAGTCCTCGCGCACGATGAAGGGCATGTCCGTGTAGTTGCGCACGTACTCATGCTGGATCTTGTCGTTCGTCAGCAGATAATTGATGATCGCGCCGAGGAAGACGATGTCCGTGCCGGTACGCGTGGCGCAGTAGTAATCTGCCACGGATGCGGTACGGGTAAAACGCGGATCGACAACGATCAGCTTGGCCTTGTTATGCGCCTTCGCTTCCGTTACCCATTTGAATCCGCAAGGATGTGCTTCTGCTGCATTGCCGCCCATGACCAGGATCACGTCGGCATTCTTGATATCGACCCAATGATTCGTCATCGCGCCACGGCCAAACGTCGGGGCAAGACCTGCCACCGTCGGTCCGTGTCATACACGCGCCTGATTATCAAAGGTCAGCATCCCCATGCTGCGCACTGTCTTGTGGGTCAGATACCCCACCTCGTTGCTGCCGGCGGACGCGGCAAGCATGCCGGTGGAGAGCCAGCGGTTGACGGTCTTGCCGTCGGCATTCTTTTCGATCAGGTTGGCGTCACGGTCATCCTTCATCAGGCGCGCGATCTTGTCGAGCGCCGCATCCCAGGAGATCGGTTGCCATTCCGTGCCGCCCGGTGCGCGGTATTCGGGCACTTTCAGGCGGTTCGGGCTGTGGATGAAGTCGACCAGGCTGGCGCCTTTCGGGCACAGGGTGCCGCGGTTCACCGGGTGATCGGCGTCGCCTTCCACGTGGATGATGCTGGAGACGGCATTTTTCGCGCCATCGCCCAGTCCATACAGCAGAACGCCGCAGCCAACGGAACAGTAAGGACAGGTATTGCGGGTCTCGGTCGTGCGAGCCAGCTTGTATTGCCTGACCTCAGCCAACGCCTGCCCCGGTGCGAAACCGAGCAAGGCGAGGCTGGAGCCAGCAATCGTGGCGCCAGTTACCCGAAGGAACTGGCGCCTGGATATCTGAACCATATCAGACCTCTATGATGTGAGTAAATAAAAAGTCATACGGCGTCGTGGTCGTGTCATATCACCAAGATATAAGCACCATGCCTGTGCCGTATGACATCATTTTACCCCTCAAACCAAATGAAGGCTCAGTCCGCTGGAGAAAATTGCCTTTAGTCAATATTAATTTGACGATAGCGAATGTTCCCTCTAATCAACGCCAGCCTGCCCGGCGAACTTGCACATCGCTAGCCACCATGAAAAAACCCGCTCGCAAGCGGGTTTTTTGGGGGGGGTGAAAATTACAGGCTGTAGCGCAAGGTCAGCGCCACGTTGCGCGGCGCGCCCGGCAAGCTCAGGTTCGGACTGGAACCGTGGCCCGACACGATGTAGCGCGTGTCGCCGATATTGTTGACGTTCAGCTGCACTTCATAGCGGCCCGTGCGGTACGCGGCCATGGCGTCGGCCGTCACGTAGCCTGGCAGCACGACGGTGTTGCCCGGATTGGCGAAGCGGCTGCCGACGGCATTCGCGCCGCCGCCCACCGTGAAGCCGTGACCCAGGTCTTTCGTCAGCCACAGGTTGGCCGTATTGCGCGCCGTCAGGGTGGCGCGCTTGCCCTTGATGGCGACGGCGCTGGCCGTCGTCGTGCCCGGCACATTGACGCTGCGGTCGACGGCGATGGAATCCGTGATGGTGGCGTCCAGGTAAGCATAGCCGGCCATCATCTTCCAGCCATCGTGCAAGTCCGCATTGAAGGTCAGTTCCAGGCCATCCGTACGCTGCGTGCCGACGGGCACGATGCGGTTCGTGATCGGGTCGCTGGTCTTGATATTGTCGCGCTCCAGGCGGAACAGCGACACGGTGGCGTTGGCGCGGCCGCCCCACAGGTCGTACTTGGCGCCCACTTCCGTGTTGCGCGTGGTTTCCGGCGACAAGTCGGCATTATTCGCGGCCAGGGCGAAGTTTTCGCCGCTCGGCTGGAACGAGCGGCTCCACGACGCGTAGTACGATTGCACGGCGCTCGGTTGCCAGACGAGCCCGGCGCGCGGGCTGTAGGCCGAATCCGTGCGCGACAGGTCCGCCGTCGTCACGCCAAGCGCATTGGCCAGGCGCGACTGCTGTTTGTAGCGGTCGTAGCGCAGGCCGGCCAGCGCCTTCCACTCGTCGCTGAAGCTGATGGCGTCCTGCACGTAGGCGGCGGACGTATCGTAGGTACCGAAGGTATCGCTGCGCGCGCCCAGCTTGCTGCGGTTGACCTGCGGCAGGACGGGATGGAAGATCGATACGTTCGTTGCCACGACGGTCGAGGCCCAGCTCGACGCATCCTTGTTTTGCTTGCCGAACTCGGCGCCGTACAGCACTTCATGGCGCACCGTGCCCGTGACCAGCTTTTGCGTCAGTTCCGTCTGGTTGAACCAGCCGCTCTCGTCGCGGTTCAGCTTGGCGTGGCCCAGGCTCATCGTGCCCTTGACTTCATTGACGTTGCCGGAAATATTCGTGTTGTTGCGGTCGAGGTGATAGTCGTAATAACGGAAGGCATTGCGCAGCGACAAGCTATCGCTGAACTTGTGCGTCAGGGTGGCGGCCGTGGAGACGACGCGCGACTGGCTGAAGTCCGCGTCGCGGGCGTTCGCGGCGCCAAAATAGGTGCGCGCATCGACGGCGACGGGACGGCCGTGATAGGACGGGATGCCGAAGTCCGTCAGGCGGCGGTCTTCCAGGTAATCACCCTGCAGCAGCAATTTGGTGGCGCTGGACAGGCGGATGGCCACGGAAGGCGACAGCGCCGTGCGGTTGATGAATTGCTGGTCGCGGTAGCTGTCCGACAATTCGCGCGCGCCCGTGAAGCGCCAGTCCACCGTCTCGCCCACGCGGCCCACGTCGACTTCGCCGCGGCGCCCTTTCGTGTTCGTCAGGCTCAGCGCCAGGTCCGTGATATCGATACCTGGCTTCTTGGTGATGCGGTTGACCAGGCCGCCCGAGGAACCGCGGCCGTACAGCACGGCGGCCGGACCCTTGATCACTTCCAGGCGCTCGACGTTCGACAGGTCGCGGAAGTACAGCGCGTCATCGCGGAAGCCGTCGACGAACTGGTCGCCGATGGCCGTGAAGCCGCGGATGAATACCTGGTCGCGCTGGCCGTCGCCCGTGGACAGGCCCACGCCCGGGATGTTCTTCATGATGTCCTGAATCGACATGGCGTTCTGGTCGCGGATGACGGCGGCCGGCACCACGTTGATCGTCTGTGGCACGTCGCGCAAGGCCATTTCCGTCTTGGTGCCGCTGGCCGAGGTGGCGGCGACATAGCCATCCTTGTCCTTCGACGCCGTCACGGTGACGGCGGGCAAGCTTTCCTGCGCCCAGGCCGCCAATGGCGTGGCGCCCAAGGTCAAGGCGCCCAGTACGGCGATGGTGATCGGTTTGAATCCTGGTGTGCGACGTTGCTGCATACAATTCCCTGGTCGATGTTTTAATACGAATGATTATCATTAGTATTTTATCAGCCCTAAAGGGGAAAAGTAAGGATGAATGTAAGTGATAGTACTTATGGACTAGGGACTTGATGTAAAAAAGCAACATGAAATTAATATCAAAAAATAATTAAAATTGCTTTGAAAAACTATTTCTCTGCGTCAATGCTATACTTGCGGCTTGCTGGGCTACGGTCAGTCTGACCGGCAAGCCCCTTGCTTCACCTCCAACGCCACGCTCAGCGCGGCGCGCCGCACAGCCATCATGCGGCACCCGAAGACCCCGATCCCCTGCGCCTTGCGGCGCCTGTCCGCCCCTGCTGGCGGCGGCGATCATGACTATTAAACTGTTAGGAATTACATGAAAAACCTGAACATCGGCAGCCGACTTGGCGTCGGCTTTGCTGTCGTATTGCTGTTGCTTGCCGCCTTGACCGTCACCGCCCTCGTGCGCATGCAAACGGCCAGCGACCTGACTTACCGCCTCATCAATACCAGCATCAAGAACCAGCGCATGGTGGCCGAGTGGTCCAAGATCATTGAACTCAACAGCGTGCGCGGCGTCGCCTCGTTCGAGATCACCGATCCTGTCGTGCGCGCCAAGATCGAGGAAGACTTGAAGGTCGATGCGGAACGTTCCAGCAAGCTGCAGGACGACATCGTCGCCTCCCTGCTCAACCCGGCCGTGATCGAGCAATTCAAGGTCGTGCGCAAGGTGCGCACCGACTATGTGACGACGCGCGCGCGCGCCTTCAAGATGAAGGCCGACGGCGACATGGCGGGCGCCAAAGTCGTGTTCGACAAGGAAGTCGCGCCGATCACCGTGGCTTACCTGGCCGAAGTCAAACGCTTCGCCACCATGCAGATCAAGGCGGCCGACGGCGTCGGCAACAGCATCATCGAAGCCTACAGCGGCACCCGCATCTTCCTGATCACCATGGGCGTGCTGGCCGTGCTGATGGGCATCGGCTTCGCGTGGTGGATCACGCGCTCGATCACCGGCCCCATCCGCGCTGCCGTGAAAGTGGCGGAAACCGTGGCAGCGGGCGACCTGACCAGCACCATCATTGCGCAAGGCCGCGATGAGACGGGCCAGCTGATGCATGCACTGAAAACCATGAACGACAGCCTCGTCGGCATCGTGGGCCAGGTGCGCAGCGGCACCGACACCATCGCCACGGCATCGGCCGAAATCGCCGCCGGCAACCAGGACTTGTCGTCCCGCACGGAGCAGCAAGCCAGTTCGCTGGAAGAAACGGCCTCGTCGATGGAAGAACTGACCTCGACAGTAAAACAGAACGCCGACAATGCGCGCCAGGCGAATAAACTGGCCGGCGACGCGGCCGGCATCGCCAGCCGCGGCGGCGCCGTGGTGGCCGAAGTGGTCGCCACCATGGGCGAGATCAATACTTCGTCGAAGAAGATCGTCGACATCATTTCCGTCATCGACGGCATCGCCTTCCAGACCAACATCCTGGCACTGAACGCGGCCGTGGAAGCGGCGCGCGCCGGCGAACAGGGCCGCGGCTTCGCCGTCGTGGCCACCGAGGTGCGCAACCTGGCGCAGCGCTCGGCGGCGGCGGCAAAAGAGATCAAGGGCTTGATCGACGACTCCGTGCAAAAAGTCGACGTGGGCACGGACCTGGTCGACAAGGCCGGCAAGACGATGGAAGAAATCGTGCAAAGCATCGGCTTCGTCACCTCCATCATGAGCGAGATCAGCAACGCCAGCGAAGAGCAGAGCGCGGGCATCGAGCAAGTCAACCAGGCAATTTCCGAAATGGACCAGGTGACCCAGCAAAATGCGGCGCTGGTGGAAGAAGCGTCGGCAGCGGCCGAAGCGATGCAGGAACAGGCGAGCGAACTGGCGCAGGTAGTCAGCGTCTTCCGCCTGGACGCCAATGCGGCGGCAACCGACCGTTTCAGCGTGAAAACGGCGCAGCGCAGCGCGCCGGCCACGCCGACAACTGCGGCCGCGCCAGCCCGCAAAGCCCCTGCGCCTGCCCTGCGCCTGCCCGCGACACGCGCCGGCAGCAAGGCGACGGCGCCTGCCGAAGGCGAGTGGGAAGAGTTTTAAATCTGATTCAGCAAGCCCTGCGGCATCAAGCCGCGCGGGCTTGCGCCTGGGCGATCAGTGCCGCCAGCTCGCGCGGCACGGACTGCCCCAGGAATTCCAGCGCCAGCGCCTCCGGATCGATGGCGGCATCCAGCGGCAAGCCATGCTCGAAACCGCCCACCATGGTGCGGCAGAAATGCGGCGATTCCGCCCGCGTTTCCACATACCAGCAGCCCGCATGGCCTTGCACGAAGTATTCCCCGATAAAGTAGCCGAGCATGGTTTTCACCCATTGCCAGCTCTCGTCGCGGATGACGATGGTGCGCATGGCCGCATCAATGTACGGCAGGTATTCGGCCGCATTGGTCAGCACTTCGTGCGCCGGCTGGATGCCCAGGCGCTCGACGAAATTCACCAGCGAAGCGCCCAGCGCGTCATAGTAGGCATCAAAAGCCGTCTGGCTTTGCTGCAATAATTGCTCTTGTTCGTACGACAGCATTCACACTCCACAGACATTCAACAATCATCTATTTTACGCCACGCTCACATCGACACCGGCCCGCTGCAGCAAGGCCTGGTTGCGGGCGGACAGATGCGTCACCTGCAGGTGCTTGCCCGCCCTTTCATAGCGCTCATACAGGACCTCGATGGCGGCGATGGCCGAGTGGTCGGCCATGTGCAGGTGCCGGCAATCGAGGATGACGCGGGCCGGGTCGGCCGCAGTCCGGAACAATTCCAGGAAATGCGTGGTCGAGGCGAAAAACAAGGTGCCATGCGGCAGGTAGACGCGCACGCCCGCGCCAGCGTCATCGATGTCGGCGCGCATGTCGCGCGCATGTTGCCAGGCGAAATTCAGGGCCGCAATGACGATGCCGCACAGCACGGCCAAGGCCAGGTCCGTGAACACCGTGATCACCGTCACGGCGACGATCACCAGCGCATCCTGCAGCGGCACCTTGCCCAGCACGCGCAAGGAACCCCAGGCAAACGTCTGCTGCGCCACGACGAACATCACGCCGACCAGGGCGGCCAGCGGGATGCGTTCGATCAAGGGCGACAGGAACAGGATGAATAGCAGGATCATCACACCGGCCGTCACGCCCGACAGGCGCGAGCGCCCGCCCGAACTCAGGTTGATCATCGTCTGCCCGATCATGGCGCAACCGCCCATGCCGCCAAACAGGCCCGAGACGACGTTCGATGCGCCGAGGGCGATGCATTCACGGTTCGGCTGGCCCCGCGTTTCCGTCATCTCGTCCGTGAGATTAAAGGTGAGCAAGGTTTCCAGCAGCCCCACCATGGCCATCAGCGCCGCGTACGGGAAGATGATGTGCAAGGTGGCCATGTCCAGCGGCACCGTGGGCCAATGCAGGGCCGGCAAGCCGCCCGCGATATGCGCGAGGTCGCCCAGGGTGCGCGTGGGCAGGTGCAAGAAATGACCGAGCACGCCCACGCCCAGGATGGCCACCAGCGCGGGCGGCACGGCCTTCGTGATGCGCGGCAGCACGTAGACGATGGCCATGGTGAGCAGTACCAGCGCGCTCATCACGTACAAGGGCGTGCCTTGCAGCCAAGCCTCGCCTTGCGGCGTGGCCTGGCGAAAATGTTCAAGCTGGGCCAAGGCGATGACGATGGCCAGGCCATTCACGAAGCCCAGCATCACGGGATGGGGCACCATGCGGATCAGCTTACCGAGGCGCAAGATGCCGAACAGCGCCATCAGCATGCCGCTCAGCACGACGGTCGCCAGCAGATATTGCACGCCATGCTGGGCCACCAACGCGACGATGACGACGGCCATGGAACCGGCCGCGCCCGAAATCATGCCGGGCCGCCCGCCAAAGATGGCCGTCAACGCGCAAATGATGAAGGCGCCATACAGGCCCATCAAGGGATTGAGTTGCGCCACGAGGGCAAAGGCGATGCATTCGGGCACCAGCGCGAATGAGGTGGTCAGACCCGCCAGGACGTTTTTTTGTATGTTCGAGAACCACTCGTCCCGAAAAGTTGCGTTGATCATTGATACACATCCAGGGTCGGAACAGCGAAATGCGCGCGCGATGCACAGTCATCGGGCGCAGCCATGCCAGCGGTCGTCAAAACGAAGCCATGCCGAGGTCGCACGGAGAGGAAAATCGTCGGTGACTACATGGGATTGGCGGACAGAGGAAGATTCAGCAGCGCCATGCGGCGCGGCCGAGCCTGCGGACATTATACAAGATGCAGCCGGGCCCGATGGACGCGGCGGCAGCGCGCAGCGGGAGCGGACACCGGCAAGCAAATAATGTTTCCAATAATTTTATTTCAAAATAAAAACAATTTAATTGGAATATTTTAAATAATCTCCGCCGTTTCAATTGGAGAGTATCTATTCAATTTTCTCCACTATTCTACTCAGCAGTGGTGGAGACTGTTGACCACATTAAAAAACGGGGCGTATCCGAAAAGCCAGACGAGTAGGAAAACTCAGGAGGAATCATGACCGACGCGCAATTATATGCCAGTAATATTACAATCAACATTCTCGTTGTAATAGACACCGATCTGATCATGGCCCAGCATCCACGTCAGACGAGTCCCGACCAGACCAAGCCTGTGGGCCTGGCGCATACGAGCCAGTACATGATTGCCACCGACCCGCGCGGCATCAATAGCGGGCAAGGCACGGCCGACCTGAGTTTCAAGGCCAATGTGGGCGACTTTGTCTCGTTCACCGGCGCTTCCATCTATGACAATGCCGATTCGGCCGTCATTGTCTACGGCATCAATTACTGGAATGGCGACAAGGTATTCAATACCTTTGTTTCCAATACCATTACACGCAGAAATGCGGCCGTGCCGAATACGGATTCGTCGAATGGCTTGCCGGCCGTGCAGCAATCGCGCAATTTTTCCAATTTCACGGCGCAGGTATCGAAATCGGGCACGGAAAATTTCTACGTTTATATTGCCGTATATAGCCTGAATGACGATGGCCAGACGCAAAGCCTGTATGGTTATTTTTATTGGGATCCACAGATTACTGTCGGTTAGTCATTTCCCGGAAACCCAATAAATATAAACCATTTATTTAATGACCGCCGACTGCAGCCGGCGCAGAGATACGCCGGAACCTCGCCACAAGCGAAAAAAAGCCCACCGAAGTGGGCTTTTTTATCTACGCATGTATCACATACGCTGCATCTGGAGGCGAGGACGGGAATCGAACCCGTCTAAACGGCTTTGCAGGCCGCTGCATAACCTCTTTGCTACCTCGCCAGAGGAACTGCTTGGATGCGCCTTGCGGCCCACCTTGAAAACTGGAGCGGGAGAAGAGTCTCGAACTCTCGACCTCAACCTTGGCAAGGTTGCGCTCTACCAACTGAGCTACTCCCGCATTGGA
>NZ_FNHA01000023.1:0-26916 GCF_900103595.1 Janthinobacterium sp. OK676 | reverse complement strand
CCGCTGCGCCGCGCGCGCGTCATGTTCAAGTTCAAGGAATTGCTGGAAGAACACTCGGATCAACTGGCCGCCCTGATCACGGCGGAGCACGGCAAAGTGTTTACGGATGCCAAGGGGGAAGTGACGCGCGGCATCGAAGTGGTGGAGTTCGCCTGCGGCATCCCGCAGATGATGAAGGGAGAATATTCGGAGCAAGTGGCCGGCGGCATCGACGCCTGGTCGATCCGCCAGGCGCTCGGTGTCTGTGTCGGCATCACGCCGTTCAACTTTCCCGTGATGGTGCCGATGTGGATGTTCCCGATGGCCATTGCCTGCGGCAACACCTTTGTCTTGAAACCCTCGGAGCGCGACCCGTCGGCCAGCCTGCTGCTGGCGCAATTGCTCACGGACGCGGGCTTGCCGGACGGCGTCTTCAACGTGCTGCAGGGAGACAAGGAAGCCGTCGACGGCCTATTACACCACCCGGACGTGCGCGCCGTCAGCTTTGTCGGTTCCACGCCGATCGCCGAATACATCTACGCGACCGGCTGCGCGCAGGGCAAGCGCGTGCAAGCGCTCGGTGGCGCGAAAAACCATATGGTCGTCATGCCCGACGCGGACATTCCCCAGACGGTCGACGCGCTGATGGGCGCGGCCTTCGGCTCGGCCGGCGAGCGCTGCATGGCCATTTCCGTCGTCGTGGCGGTGGGCAATGTGGCGGACCAGCTGGTGGAAGCCCTGGTGCCGCGCATCGCCGCCCTGAAAATCACGCAAGGTATGGATTTACAAGCGGAAATGGGCCCGGTGGTGACGCAAGTGCACAAGGACAAGATCGCCGGCTATATCGCCAAGGGGGTGGAAGAGGGCGCGAAACTCATCTGCGACGGGCGCGGTTTCGTGCTGCCCGGCCATGAACAGGGCTTTTTCCTCGGCGGCAGTCTGTTCGACCATGTCACGCCCGAGATGACGATCTATAAAGAGGAAATCTTCGGCCCCGTGCTGTGCATCGTGCGCGTGCCGGACTTTACGACGGCGCTGGACCTGGTCAACGCGCATGAGTACGGCAACGGCACGGCCATTTACACGCGCGACGGCAACACGGCGCGCGAATACACGCACAGGGTGCAGGTGGGCATGGTGGGCGTGAACGTGCCCATTCCCGTGCCGATGGCTTTCCACAGCTTCGGCGGCTGGAAGCGCAGCCTGTTTGGCGACCACCATGCGCATGGCCCGGAATCCGTACGCTTTTATACGAAACAGAAGGCCGTCACCCAGCGCTGGCCTGCATCGACGGCTGCCGGCGCCGAGTTTGCCATGCCGACACTCAAGTAAAGCACCTTGTAAACCCGGCTGGTTCGCTTCTTGCTTACTGCAATGGTTGTGTTTAGCCATTGCAGATCGCTCCCATGACGTCCAGCCGTACCCAGCCTTTGCGCATCGTTGTCGTCAACACCATTGTCGAGCACGGCGTGCACGAGAATGCGGCCTTGGCTGCCCAGGTGCAGCGTGGCAATGCCTTGCGCATCGGCTTGCTGGAATCGGGCTTCGACATCGTCGCCTCGCTGCCAGCCGACCTCTACCTTCCCGAGCGCATCGCGCAACTGCAGCCTGATCTCATCATCATCGACGCCGAATCGGACGCGCGCGACGTGCTCGAGCACATCGTCATCGCCACGCGCGACGAGCGCCGCCCCATCGTGCTATTTACCGAAGACGGCGCCAAGGCCAGCATCGACGCGGCCATGGCGGCCGGCGTGTCCGCGTATATCGTGGCCGGCTTGCAAGCCGAGCGCATCGAGCCCGTGCTCAATGTGGCCCTGGCGCGCTTCCGGCAGGAAGAAAAACTGCGCGCCGAATTGCTCGACACGCGGCACAAGCTGCAGGAACGCAAGGTCATCGAGCGGGCCAAGGGCCTGTTGATGACGCATCACGGCTTGACGGAAGAGCAGGCTTACCAGCGTTTGCGCAGCATGGCCATGAACAAGAAACTCAAACTGGCGGACATCGCCCAGCGCATCCTCGACGTGGAAGATTTGCTGGGATGACGGGGTATGCCAATTTTATGACGTGGTTTTATGACATATCGTGGTGCAGTGCACTGTATTGGTGCAATGCTGCCAGCAAGGTCAGGCAAAGGAATCCAGTATGACAGAGCAAGCGGGTAGCCCAGCGGCAAGCAGCGCCCAGATGATGCGGTCCCTGCATCCGGAAAAACAGACGATACGCATCGGCTACCTGCCGCTGACCGATTGCGCCTCGCTGGTGATGGCCTCAAAATTGGGCCTGGACGAAAAATACGGCATCAAGATCGAGCTGAGCCGGGAGATGTCGTGGGCCGGCGTGCGCGACAAATTGAATAGCGGCGAGCTCGACGCGGCCCACGTGTTGTACGGTCTCGTGTATGGCGTGCAGATGGGCATCGGCGGGCAACAGCACGACATGGCCGTGCTGATGAACCTCAATCACAGCGGCCAGGCCGTGACCCTGTCGGCGGCGCTGGCGCGCGAGGGCGCCCACGATGGGCCATCGCTGGCGCGGCACATGCGCGGCGCGGCGCGGCCATTTGCATTTGCGCATACTTTCCCGACCGGCAACCACGCGATGCTGCTGCAATACTGGCTGGCCGCGCATGGCATCGATCCGCTGCGCGACGCGCGCGTGATGACGGTGCCGCCGTCGCAGATGGTGGCCGCCTTGCGCGCGGGCCAGATGGATGGCTTTTGCGCCGGCGAACCGTGGGGCTACAAGGCCATCGTCGATGGCGTGGGCGTGACGGCCACCACGAGCGGCGCCATCTGGCCCGACCATCCGGGCAAGGTGCTGGGCACCAGCGCCGCGTTTGCGCAGCAGCATCCGAACAGCTGCCGCGCCCTGATCGCCGCCGTGCTCGAGGCGGGACGCTGGATCGACGCCAGCGATGCCAACCGGCTGGCCATGGCGGCCACCCTGGCCGAGCCCGCTTATCTGCATACGTTGCAGGAAACCCTGGCGCCGCGCATCCTCGGCCATTACCAGGATGGCCTGGGCAAGACCTGGGACGAGGCGCATGGCTTGAAGTTTTATGGCGATGGCGCCGTCAATTTCCCGTACTTGTCCGACGGCATGTGGTTCATGACCCAGCACCGGCGCTGGGGCTTGCTGCGCGACGAACCCGATTACCTGGCTGTGGCAAGGCAAGTCAACCGCATCGACCTGTACCGCCAGGCGGCGGAGATGACGGCCACACCTTTGCCGCCATCCCCCATGCGCAGCTCGACCCTGTGCGACGGCGTCGTGTGGGACGGCAGCGCGCCGGAAGCGTACGCGGCATCGTTTGCCATCGGCCATTTTTTCTGATTGGAGAGTGCATCATGACGCAATGTGGTAGCGTAACCCTGGTCGGCGCCGGTCCCGGCGACCCGGACCTGCTGACCTTGAAAGCCGTGAAAGCCATCGCACGGGCCGACGTGGTGCTGATCGACGACCTCGTCAATCCAGCCATCCTCGCGCATGCGGCACACGGCGTGCGCGTGGTCGAAGTAGGCAAGCGGGGCGGCTGCGCGTCCACGCCGCAAGCGTTCATCGAGCGCCTGATGCTGTCCGAGGCGCGCGCCGGCCTGCACGTGGTGCGCCTGAAAGGGGGCGACCCGTATTTGTTCGGACGGGGCGGCGAAGAGCGGGCCTACCTGCGCAGCCATGGCGTGGCCGTCGAGGTGATACCCGGCATCAGCAGCGGCCTGGCCGCGCCGACCAGCATCGGCGTGCCGCTCACGCACCGCGGCTGGAGCCAGGGTGCCATCTTCGTCACGGGACACGGCAAGGATGCCGCGTCCGAGCCGAACTGGGTGGCCTTGGCGCAAAGCAAGCTCAGTCTCGTCATCTACATGGGCGTGGCCCGTGTGGCGGCCATCCAGGCCGGCTTGCTGGCTGGCGGCATGGCGCCCGGCACGCCCGTGGCCGTGGTGCAATCGGCCAGCCTGGCCGCCCAGCGCCAGTTGCTGAGCACCTTGCAAACGTTGCCCGGCGACTTGCTGGCCAGCGGCCTGGGCAGTCCCAGCATCATCGTCGTGGGCGACGTGGTGCGTTGCGCCGACGCCTGGGATGACCATGGCGCAAGCACATTGCAGGCTGTCTCGGTCTGACCTCAGCGGATCGGCAGGGCCACGGGACGGATGGGCGCCGCGTCGCCGCCACGGAATTTCAATGACGCGCCGATGAAGGCGAACTGGTAGACCTTGTCGCGCGACAGTGCTTCCAGGTCGACCAGTTCCAGGATGGGCGTGCCCTGCTGCGCCAGCAGATACGTGTGCACGGGGAGGTAGTTGCCCGCCACTTCCGAGGGAAACGCCTCGAAACTGAGGTTGTCCGCGCCCACCACCATGGCGCCGCCGTCTTCCACGAGGAATTTCGCCGCGTCCAGCGACAGGCCGGGCGGATTGGCCATGTACGCTTGCGCCTGCTCATAATGCTGCATGCGGCCCGTGCGTATCAGCACCACGTCGCCTTTTTCCAGCATCACCTTCTGTTTGGCCAGCGCCGCGCGCAAGTCTTGCCGCGTGACCCGGTAATTGTCGGGCAGCTGCGATAGTCCCTTGGCCACGGCCACGTCGATCAGCACGCCGCGCGCGACGATGGGCGGCAGCTTTTCCGCGCCCGTCACGGTCCAGCCCCGGTCGCCCAGGTATTGCTCTTCCGTAAATCCATTCCAGATCTTGCCGTTCAAGCCGAAATGGTTGAGCGCGTCGATATGCGTGCCCATGTGCGCATACATCGACACGGCCGAACCCGTGTAGCTGACGTGGCGGTTCATGGGCTCGCCCACGCGCATCGAGTCGGCCACCACATTGCCCTTCGGCGTGTGCGTCATCCACATCTGGTAGGGAGGGTCGCCTGCCGCCTGCCAGCTGGGCATGCCGACATAGAAATCGACGGCCAGGTCGTAGCTCTTGCCGCCGTCGATGCGCGCGAGGATGGCGGCGTGCGAGGCCGCTGTCATCAGGTTCAGGCGGCCTATCTCGTCTTTCGGCCCCCAAGGACTGATGCCCACTTCGGGCAGGGCGGCGGCCGGGGCGGCCTGCACCGTGCCGGCCAGCAGGGCCAGCAGCAGGGTGGTCAGGGTGATCGATGGTGTGAACATGGGGTACTCCTTGCGTGACATGAATGAAGAAGTCACCATCATATTGTTTTCAATTTCAATGATAATCAGCGATAAAATAATAAGATATTTAACTGGGGGGAAAGAATCATGGATGTCCTGGCGCACATGCGCGTGTTTCGCACGGTCGTCGAGCGCGACAGCTTCAGCAAGGCGGCGCTCGATATGAATCAGTCGGCGGCCGCCATCAGCAAGCAGGTGCGCCAGCTGGAAGCGCATCTGGGTACGGTGCTGCTGGTACGCACGACGCGGCGCATGAGCTTGTCGGATGGCGGCCGGGCCTACTATGCGGAATGCTGCCGCCTGCTCGATGAAATCGACGCGCTGGAACTGGCCACGCGCGGTTGCACCGGCAAGGTGGCGGGGCGGCTGCGCGTGAATGCGCCGCTGTCGTTTGGCCTGAAGGTGTTGTCGCCGCTGCTGCCGGACTTCATGGCCCGCTATCCGGACGTCAGGATCGAGATGACCCTGGATGACCGCCTGCGCGACGTGGTGGGTGAAGGCTATGACGTGTCGCTGCGCATCCGCGCCGCGTTGGCCGATTCTTCCCTGGTGGCGCGCCGCCTGGGCGATGTCGAGCAGATGATTTGCGCGTCGCCCGCCTATCTGGCGCGGCGCGGCACGCCCCGGCAGGCGCAGGACTTGCACGCTCACGACTGCCTGGCCTACCGGCTGGCCGACAGCCCCGGCGTCTGGCAGCTGGCCGGCCCGGAAGGGAACAGCAGCATCATCTTGCCCGTGCGCTTTTCCGCCGACAGCAGCCTGCTGCTGGCCGACATGCTGGTGGCGGGGGTAGGCGTGGGCGCGCTGCCGTCGTTCGTCGCCGCACCGCTGCTGGCCAGCGGCGCCCTGGTGCGCGTGCTGCCGTCGCACGGCATGGCCAGGCGCGGCGTGTATGCCTTGATGCCCGATGGACGCCATGTGCAGGAAAAGGTGCGCGCCTTTTGCGACTTCCTGGCCGGCGCGCTGCAGGCGGCGTAAGCGTGTTGTTTTCCGGTGCAACCATCGTACGCGCTTTTTTTCTTCCACAAGCGCGTCGGGCAGGGGCTTTGATAGTATCCTCGTACTTGCTGGACGGCCGCAGCGCCGCCCATTCGAGGAAACCGGAATAAGCGATCGACAATGCACACTTTGAGCAAGGGCGGGGCGGGATCAGGCATCAGGATCTGGGCGGGTGGCCTGTTGCTGGCCCTGGCGGTGGGCGGCGCCTTGTATGCGGGTGCGGCGCGCACGGTCAACGACGATGCCGCACAGCGTTTCGACAATCTCACGCATGGCGCCCAGCATAGCCTGATCACGCGCGTCAAAAGCTATTCCGACCTGCTGCGCGGACTCGAAGCCCTGTTTCGCACCAGCGAGCATCTGACGCGCCGCCAGTTCCACGATTACGTGGCCGGCCTCGATATCGTGCGCCAGTTCCCTGCCATCGAATCGGTCAACTACGCGGCGGCCGTCCCGGCGGCGCAGCGCGCCGCTTTCATCGAGGCCGTGCGCAAAGATACCAGCCTGGCGCCGCGCGGCTATCCCGCCTTCACCATCCGGCCTGCAGGCGAACGGCCGGAATACACGGTGCTCACTTACCTGGAACCCGATTCCCTGCTGGCCGAACGCATGGGCGTCGATATTGCCGCCAACCCGCTGGTGGCGCAGTCGCTGGCGCAGGCACGCGACAGCGGCGAAGTGAGCGCGTCGGGGCAGGTGATCATGATCAAGGGGCCGCCCGCGCACGTGGGCCTGGGCATGCGCCTGCCCGTGTACCGCAACGACATGCCGCAGGGCAGCGTGGCCGAGCGCCGCGCCGCCTACCAGGGCTCCGTCGGCATCGGCTTCGGCGTGGCGCAGCTGGTGCACAGCGCGCTCGAACGCAGCGCCCTGGAACCGCTGCACCTGACCCTGTACAGTGCGGCCGGCCCTTTGCCGGCCAGCGGGGCCCTGGCCATCGCGCCGCAGGACCGTTTGCTGTTCAACGATGACGGCGACCTGTCGGCGCCACCGCCGCAACCGGGCAGCGATGCCGACTATTTCGACCAGGTGCTGCCCGTCGCCTACCAGGGCGGCCTGTGGAAAGCCCATTTCCGCGTGCGCAAGGCTGAACTGTACAGCCCCTTCGACCGCTATTTTCCGTGGCTGGCGCTGGCCGTCGGCCTGGCCGGCACCCTGCTCATTTATGGCTACATCTTTACCCTGTACCGGTCGCGCCGCAACGCCGTGGCGCAGCGCACCCTGCTCGATACGGTGCTCGACAGCGTCGACGCCTACGTCTACATGAAGGATGCCGACCTGCGCTACCGCTACGTGAATGCGCGCACGGCGAAGATACTGGGCCGTCCGGCGGAGCAGCTGATCGGCCGCCAGGACGGCGAGTTGATGCTCGGCGATGCGGCCGCCGCCGCGCGGCGCACGGAGCGCCAGGTCTTCGACAGCGGCGCCAAGTTCGTCGGCGAGGAGCGCTTCGTCGATGCGCAGGGCCAGGTGCATCACCTGTGGAGCGTGAAGGTGCCGCTGGGCTTGCCCGGTCCCGTCACGGGCCTGATCGGCCTGTCCACCGACGTGACGGAGCTGCACCGCCTGAAAGAGCAGGCCGACGCGGCCAGCCAGGCCAAGAGCGACTTCCTGTCGAACATGAGCCATGAAATCCGCACGCCGATGAACAGCATCATCGGCATGGCGCACCTGGCCCTGAAATCCGTGGCCGACGCGCGCCAGCGCGACTACCTGCAAAAAATCTACCATTCGGGCCAGCATTTGCTGGGGCTGATCAACGACATCCTCGACTTTTCCAAGATCGAGGCGGGCAAGCTGGAACTGGAAGTGCTGGACTTCCGTCTCGACAACCTGCTGGCGAACGTCGCCAGCCAGCTGGGCGACGCGGCGGCCGTCAAGGGCCTGGCGCTGCAGTTCGATATCGCGCCCGAGTTGTCGCAGCGCTGGCGCGGCGACCCGCTGCGCCTGGAGCAGGTCTTGCTGAACCTGACCAGCAACGCCATCAAGTTTTCCGACAATGGCAGTATCTTCGTGCGCGTGCGCCAGTCCGAGGAACGGGGCAGCCACAGCATGCTGCGCTTCGAAGTGCAGGACCGGGGCATCGGCATGAAGCAGGAAGAAGTGGCGCAGCTGTTCCGCTCCTTCCACCAGGCCGACCCATCGACCACGCGCAAATATGGCGGCAGCGGCCTGGGGCTGGTGATCAGCAAGCAGCTGGTGGAGCTCATGGGCGGCAAGGTGGGCGTCTACAGCCAGCCGGGACTGGGCAGCACCTTCTGGTTCACGGCGCACCTGGAGAAAAGCGCGCAGGCGTCCGACGAGCGCATCGCCGAAGTCGAGCCGGAAGTATTGGGCGTGATACGCGGCGCGTCCATCCTGCTGGTGGAAGATAACGTCTTCAGCCAGCAGGTGGGCTGCGAATTGCTGGAAGACGCCGGCGCCACCGTCTGTGTCGCCGGCAATGGCCGCGAAGCGCTGGAATTGCTGGCCCGCCAGCGCTACGACTGCGTGCTGATGGACGTGCAGATGCCGGAGATGGACGGCTTCGAGACGACGCGCCGCATCCGCGCCGACCCGCGGCTTGCCGGCCTGCTGGTGATCGCCATGACGGCCAATGCGGGCAGCGAAGACCGCGCCCGCTGCCTGGCGGCCGGCATGGATGAATTCGTGACCAAGCCGATCGCCCCGAATCTGCTGTTTCACCTGCTGGCGAAATGGTTCCGCCTGCGCGGTGGTATTGGCGGCATCGGCGGCATCGGCCATGCGCGCGCGGGCGACGGGCTGGCGGCGCCGAAAACGCCGTCGGAGCTGCGTGACACGGCCATCCTCGACCTGGCCACCCTGGCGCTCACGTTCAGCAATGACGTCGGGAAGATGCGCAAGTACACCCAGCTGTTTCTCGACACGGCGCGCGACGGCATCGCCGAAATGGA
Organism: Janthinobacterium sp. OK676; assembly: GCF_900103595.1. Lineage (NCBI taxonomy): Bacteria > Pseudomonadati > Pseudomonadota > Betaproteobacteria > Burkholderiales > Oxalobacteraceae > Janthinobacterium > Janthinobacterium sp. OK676. Next base: position 17,886 of record NZ_FNHA01000023.1, on the reverse strand, counting down.
GCAGGCCATGGCGCTGGAAGACCTGGGGCGCCTGGCCGACCTGGGCCACCGCAGCAAATCGTCGGCGCTGGCCGTGGGTGCGCATGCCTTTGCCAGCCTGTGCACGTCGATCGAAGGCTTGCGTCTGGGCGGCGACATGCAGCAGGCGCGCGCCTTGCTGACGGCACTGGGGCCGGCGCTGGCGCAGGTGGCGGAACAAATTTCCATGGAATTTGCTTCCAGCGACGCCCCCTGACGCACGCAGCGGCGATAATAGGCGTTTGACGTCTGCGGCCACCTGGCCGCAGGCGCGGCAACTCATCGGATCAGCATGCATACACCCGTCACGCCCGGCCTCCTCATCCTGCACGGCAACCAGCTGGAACAGCTGCGCGCCGCCGTCTTCCAGTGGCTGCGCCAGCATCCGCTGGCGCCGCTGGAAACGGATATCTTCCTGGTGCAGTCGAACGGCGTGGCCGAATGGCTCAAGATCGCCCTGGCCGAGGAAATGAAAGTGTGCGCCGCCACGCGCATCGCGCTGCCGGCGCGCCTGCTGTGGGAAAGCTACCGGGGCATGCTGGGGCGTGACAGAGTCCCGCGCGTGTCGCCGTTCGACAAGTCCCCGCTGACGTGGCGTTTGATGCGTCTTTTGCCCTCGCTGCTGGCCGACCCCGTGTTTGCGCCGCTGCGCTACTTCCTGGCCGATGGCGATTGCGAACGCCGGCTGCAGCTGGCCGAGCGCCTGGCCGACCTGTTCGATCAATACCAGGTCTACCGCGCCGACTGGCTGGCCGACTGGGCGGCGGGGCGCGACCAGTTGCGCACGGCGCGCGGTGAATCCATCGTTTTGAAGGACGACCAGCGCTGGCAGGCGCAGTTGTGGCGCGCCGTGGGTCTGGATGTCGAGGTTTCCGAGCGCGGCACGGGCCGCGCCGACATCCACGAGGCCTTCCTGGCGGCGATTGCCGCCGGCAATGCGCCGATTGGCAAGCTGCCGCGCCGGGTCGTGCTGTTTGGCGTGTCGGCCTTGCCGTACCAGACCTTGCAGGCGCTGGCCGCGCTGGCGCGCCACACGCAGGTGGTGCTGGCCGTGCCCAATCCCTGCCAGTTCTACTGGGGCGACATCATCGATGGGCGCGACTTGCTGCGCGCGGAAAACAAGCGCCAGCGCCAGCGCAACGGCACCGACCTGGCGCAGATTCCGCTCGAAGCGCTGCATGCGCACAGCCACCCGCTGCTGGCCAGCTGGGGCAGGCAAGGGCGCGATTTTATCCGCATGCTCGACGAATTCGACGAACACGCGCAAGCGGAAGGGCGCGACGACAGCCTGCGCATCGACCTGTTCGGCGAGGAAACGGGCGAAACCCTGCTGCAGCAGGTGCAGGTGGCCATCCGCGAACTGCGTCCGCTGGCCGAGCATGAACAGGTGCCGCCCGATGCGGCCGACCGCTCGATCGAATTTCATGTGGCGCACAGCGTGCAGCGCGAAGTGGAAGTGCTGCACGACCAGCTGCTGGCCATGTTCGCGCATAGCGCCGAAACGGGTTTGCGTCCGCGCGACGTGGTGGTGATGGTGCCCGACATTGACACGTTTACGGCCGCCATCCACGCCGTCTTCGGCCAGTACCGGCGCAACGACGAGCGTTTCATCCCGTTCGAGATCGGCGACGTGAAGGACCGCAGCGTCAACCCGCTGCTCGTCGCGCTCGAGTGGCTGCTGCAGCTGCCGCAGCAGCGCTGCCGCCAGAGCGAGGTGCGCGACCTGCTCGACGTGCCGGCGCTGGCCGCCCGCTTTGGCTTGCAGCCGGACGACCTGGCCACCCTCGGTGCCTGGATCGAAGGGGCGGGCGTGCGCTGGGGCCTGGACCAGCAACACCGCGCCGGCCTGGGGCTCGGTGCGGCCGGCGAACAGAATGCGTGGATCTTCGGCGTGCGGCGCATGCTGCTCGGCTATGCCAGCGGCAGTGGCGCCAGCTTTGGCGGCATCGAACCGTATGCGGAAGTGGGGGGTCTCGATGCGGCGCTGGCGGGCTCGCTGGCGCAGCTGGTCGAGGCGCTGCTGCACTGGCGCACCGTGCTGGCCGGCACGCGCACGCCAGCCGAGTGGGGCGTGCAGGCGCGCGCGCTGCTGGCCGCCTTCTTTAACGCCGACGACGAGGGCGACCGATTGACCCTGGCGCAGCTGGAAGGCGCCTTGCAGGGCTGGCTGGAAACGTGCGAGCATGCGGGCTTTGTCGAGCAGGTGCCGCTGTCCGTGCTGCGCGTGGCGTGGCTGGGCGCGCTCGACGAGCCGACCCTGAACCATCAATTCGTCTCCGGCGGCGTCACCTTCTGCACCCTGATGCCGATGCGCGCCGTGCCGTTCCGCGTCGTGTGCCTGCTGGGCATGAACGATGGCGACTTCCCGCGCCGCGCGCAAAAGGCCGATTTCGATTTGCTGGCGCTGCCCGGCATGGCGCGTCCGGGCGACCGCTCGCGCCGCGACGATGACCGCTACCTGATGCTCGAAGCCTTGCTGGCCGCGCGCGACAAACTGTACGTGAGCTGGGTGGGGCGCAATGTGCGCGACAATTCCGAGCAGCCGCCGTCCGTGCTCGTGTCGCAGCTGCGCGACTACCTGGCCGCCGGCTGGTCGCTGGACCGGCATTTGGCAAGCCTGACGACCGAGCACGCGCTGCAGCCGTTCAGCCGCCGCTATTTCGAAGCCGATGGCTTGCTGACCTATGCCCGCGAATGGCGCGTCGCGCATGCGGATGCGGAGGCGCAGGCCGCCGTGCTGCCGCTAGGCCCCTACGAACTCGATCCCGGCACGCGTTTGAAACTGGGCGAGCTGGCCAGCTTTTTGCGCCAGCCCGTCAAATACTTCTTCCGCCGCCGCCTGAGCGTGCATTTCGCCGATGCGGCCATGCTGGGCGAGGATGAAGAACCGTTCGGCCTGAATGCGCTCGAACGCTATCTGCTGGAAGACACCATGCTCGATGACGGCGGCGCCGTGGAAGCCTTGGACGACGTGCGCGCCAGCCTGGAAGCGCGCGCGCAGCGGCTGGCGCGCGAAGGCGTGCTGCCGATCGGCCTGATCGGCCGGCAAGTGCAGGCGCAGCTGGTCGAGGCGCTCGTGCCCGTGCGCAGCGCATGGCTGTCCTTGCGGGCCTCCTTCCCTTACGCGGCCGACAAGCGCGCCATCAACTTGCCGTTTGGCGAGGTGCAGATCGACGACTGGCTCGACAGATTGTGCAGCAACGGGCAGGACACGGCCTGGCTGATGCAGATTTCCTCGAAGGTGACGGACAAGGGCGGCCTGGCGCGCGGCGACAAGCTGATGCTGATGTGGTTGCGCCAGCTGGCCGCCGCCGCCCTCGGCTTTCCCGTCACCGGCTACCTGGTGGCGCGCGACGCCATCGTCTGCATGGCGCCGCTCGATCCCGCCGCTTCGCGCGACGCGCTGGCTACCTTGCTGGCGCTGTGGCGCGAAGGCATGAACCACCCGCTGCCCACGGCCTGCAAGACGGGCCTGGCGCTGGTGCAGCAGGGCGATCCGCGCGCCGTCTACGATGGCGGTTTTGACATGTCGGGCGAGCGCGAGGAACTGTGCCTGGCGCGCCTGTGGCCCGAGTTTTCCGCGCTGGCGCTGGAAGAAGCGTGGGAAGACTGCACGCGCGAGCTGTATGGCCCGCTGGCCGACTGGCTGCAACAGCACATCACGATCGACCCTATCAGCGCGCCCGATGATGGCGCGGGAGAAGAAGCATGACGAGCCATTTGCTCAACCCCCTGGCGTTCCCGCTGCACGGCTCGCGCCTGATCGAAGCGTCGGCCGGCACGGGCAAGACCTGGACCATCGCCGCGCTGTACGTGCGCCTCGTGCTGGGGCATGGCGACGACGACAGCCGCTTTACACGTCCGCTGCTGCCGGCCGACATCCTCGTGATGACGTTTACCCGCGCCGCCACGCGCGAATTGTCGAACCGCGTGCGCGAGCGCCTGATCGAGGCGGCCGCCTATTTCCGCCATGAGTCCGGTGGCAGCGACCCGTTTCTCGACGCCTTGCTCGAATCCTATCCCGACGAGAGCGAACGGCAAAAGGCCGCGCACCGGCTGATGCTGGCCGCCGAGACGATGGATGAAGCGGCCATCTTCACCATCGACGCATGGTGCCAGCGCATGCTGCGCGAGCATGCGTTCGACAGCGGCAGTCTGTTCGACGAGGAACTGGTCAGCGACGAGCAAGCCCTGTTCGAGGATGCGGCACACGATTACTGGCGCCAGCAAGTCTACCCTTTGCCGCCGCAGGCGCTTGACGTGCTGCTGGCCTGCTGGCCCGACGTGGGCGCCCTGAAGAAAGGCGCGCGCGAGCTGGCGCGCCGCGCGGACATCATGCGCATGGCGGACGAGGAACCGTTATCCATGCTGATCGCACGCGAACAGCGGGCGCTGGCCGCCCAGTTGGCCACCCTGAAGGCGGGCTGGGTCGAGCGCGTCGACCAGATGGCGATGTGGATCAACGACCATCGCGCGGCCAATCCCAAGTGTTTTAATGGCGTCAAGATGAAGCCGGAAAACCTGGCGAAGTGGTTCGACGGCTTGCGTAAATGGGCGCAAGATCCCCTGTTGCTGCTGCCGGCCATCACGGCCAAGGCGTGGGAGAGATTAACGCCGTTCGGCATCGAGGATGCGTTTGCCAAGAGTTTCACGGCGCAGGTGCCCGAGTGCTTCGAGCATACGGAGGCGCTGGGGATCTCCCTGGCGGCCCTCACGCCGCTGGCGCACAAGCTGCACCTGCATGCGGCGGCGGCCATCGCCCGGCGCATGGATCAATTGAAACGGCAGTCGCGCCAGTTCGGTTTTGCCGACATGCTGCAGCGATTGCACGACGCGCTGGCCGGCGAGAATGGCGCGGCCCTGCGCCAGCGCATCATCGACCAGTATCCATTGGCCATGGTCGATGAATTCCAGGATACGGCGCCAAGCCAGTACCAGATCTTCAATTCTCTGTACCGCATTGCCGACAACGATCCGGCCCTGGGTCTGTTCCTGATCGGCGACCCGAAACAGTCGATCTACGGCTTTCGCGGCGCCGACATCCAGAGCTACCTGGCGGCACGGCGTGCGACAACGGGACGCCACTACCAGTTGGGCACCAACTACCGCTCGACGGCGCCGCTGGTGGCGGCCGTCAACCAGCTGTTCCTGCACGCCGAGCGCGACGAGGTGCCGGCGGGCGCCTTCCGCTACCGCAAAAACGGCGAGAATCCGCTACCGTTCGAGGCCGTCGACGCCAAGGGCCGCGCCGAACACCTGGTGAACGCCGGCGGTCCGCTGCCGGCACTGCTGGCTGCCTGCGCCAGCGATGAAGCGCTGCGCGGCGACAGCTACCGCGAGTATTTCGCGCAGCACTGCGCCGAACATATCGTCGCCATGCTGGGCGATGCGCAAGCCGGTTTTACGGGCCCCGATGGGTTTGCGCGCCTGCAGCCGGCCGACGTCGCCATCCTCGTGCGCGACCGCAAGGAGGCGGCCGCCATCCGCCGCGCGCTGGCGCGCCGCCGGGTCGCCAGCGTCTACCTGTCCGACAAGGATTCCGTCATCGACAGCGAGGAAGCGCAGGACGTGCTGCGCTGGCTGGCGGCGCTGGCCAACCCGCTCGACGGGGGACTGGCGCGGGCCGCCTTTGCCACGCGCACCATCGGCCTGTCGCTGGGCGAGCTGGCGCGCCTGTCGAGCGATGAACTGGAATGGGAACGCCGGGTGGAACAACTGAAGGCCCTGCATTTGATCTGGCAGCGCCAGGGCGTGCTGGCCATGTTGCGCCGCTTCATCCACGAATTGCAGCTGCCGGCCATGCTGCTGCAGCAGACGGGCGGCGAGCGGCGGTTGACGAATCTGCTGCACCTGGCCGAACTGCTGCAATCGGCCAGTCGCCAGCTCGATGGCGAGCAGGCGCTGATACGCTGGCTGGCCGAGCAGATCGCCGGCGAAGGCGAAAACGGCGACGAGCGCGTGCTGCGCCTGGAAAGCGATGCGGAACTGGTGAAGGTGATCACCGTGCACAAATCCAAGGGGCTCGAATACCCGCTCGTGTATCTGCCGTTCGCCGTCACGGCACGCAAGGTGGACAAGCGCAACCGCAGCTTCTTCGACTATGCGAACGACGATGGCGAACGTCGCCTCGACCTGTCCTTGTCCGACGAGGCCATGGCGGCGGTGGAAGAGGCGCGCATCGAGGAAGACTTGCGCCTGCTGTACGTGGCCCTGACGCGCGCGCGCCACTTTTTGTGGCTGGGCGTGGCCGCCCAAGCCGCGCGCAAGGCGGGCGAGAACACCTTGCACGAATCGGCGCTCGGCTATCTGCTGACGGGCGGCGACAAGCTGCCGTTCGACCAGCTGCTGCTGCGCTGGCAGCAGGTGGCGGGCAGCTGCGACGCCATCTATGTCAGCACCTTGGGGCAGGCCGACGCCTGCACGGTGCTGGACCGGGTGGAGCGCCGGCCCGAGTTGCGGCCCGCGCCCGTGTTCGCGGGCGAATTCGAGCGTGACTGGTCGGTGGGCAGCTTTACGTCGCTGACGCGCCAGATCGGTGCTGTCGCCAGCGCGCATGTGCCGCAGCGGGCGCTGGAAGAAACCCTGCTGGAAGATGGCACGGCGGTGGCCGTGGTCGCGCCGACGCATATGGGCGACGCGCCGTGGCACCGTTTTCCGCGCGGTTCCGTGCCCGGCAATTTCCTGCACGAGCAGCTTGAGTGGATGGGCGGCGAAGGGTTTGACAGCGTCCACGATGACAACTTCGACACCCGCCTGGCCGCGCGCTGCGAGCGGGCCGGCTGGGGCCACCGCCAGGACGACGCCATCGCCTGGCTGCGGGAAATCGCCATCACGCCGCTGCCGCTGCTCGATGCCTCGCTGTCGCAGCTGGACAGCACCCTGTCCGAGATGGAGTTCTGGTTCCCCAGCGAGCATTTGTCCACCGAGGCGCTCGATAAACTGTGCACGCGCTTGCTGCTCGATGGCGCGCCGCGTCCCGTGCTGCCGCGGCGCCAGCTGCACGGCATGCTGAAAGGCTTTGCCGACCTGGTCATCGAACGGGATGGCCGCTACTGGGTGCTCGACTACAAGTCGAACGCGCTGGGCGCCAACGACGCGGCCTACCACACGCAGGCGCTGGCGGCCGGCATGGCGCAGCACCGCTACGATATCCAGGGCGCCATCTACATGCTGGCCCTGCACCGGCTGCTGAAAAGCCGTCTTGGCGATGCCTACGACCCGGCCGAGCACCTGGGCGGCGCCATCTTCCTGTTCCTGCGCGGCATAGCGAATGCGGACACGCATGGCTGCTACTGGCTGGCGCCGCAACTGGAACTGCTGGACGGCCTCGATCAACTGTTAGAAGAAACGGAACACCATGCAGCATGACGCGCAGTTGGATACCCTGCAGATGGATGCCTTGTTCAGCCATGTCGACGGCCTCGCCGAGGGGGGCCATCTGCGCCGCCTGAGCGCCGCCTTTGCCCGCTTCATCGCCACGCTGGACGAGGGCGCGCCGAATGCGTCCGCCTTGGCCGTGGCCTGCGTCGTGCTGTCCGAGCTGGAAGGGCGGGGGCACAGCTGCCTGATGCTGGCAGACCTGGCCAGCGAACCGTCGCAGTTGCTGGGCTGGAGCGAGGAGCTGTGGCATGGCGTGCTGGCCGTTTCCGGTCCGCTGCCGGGCAGCGTCGCTGGCTGGCGCGCGCTGCTGGCCGGCGCGCCGCAGGTGTGGACGGTGGGCGCGGCCGACGTGCGCCAGCCGCTGGTGCTCGATGGCGACCGCCTGTATTTGCGCCGCTACTGGCGCGACGAGACCCTGGTGGGCGAAAAAATCGCCGCGCGCGCGCAGGATTTGACGAATCCGCCGCTGCCGCAGGTGCGGCTATGGCTCGATATCCTGTTCGACCAGCCGTCCAAGGACGGTGGCCCGGACTGGCAAAAAGTGGCGTGCGCCATCGCCCTGCGCGGCAAGGTGGCCATCATCACCGGCGGCCCGGGGACGGGCAAGACGTACACGGTGGCCAGTTTGCTCACCTTGCTGTTTGCCGTCTCGCCGCAGCCGGAGCAGCTGCGCATCGCGCTGGCCGCGCCGACCGGCAAGGCGGCCGCGCGGCTGAAACAGTCGATCGACAAGGCGCTGGAAGGCTTGGCGGCCAAGGCGGGCGATGCGTTGCCCCTGCTGGAACTGGCGCGGCGCATGGGCGCGGCGCGCACCCTGCATAGCTTGCTGGGTGCGCGGCCCGATACGCGCGCCTTTGCCCACCATGCGGGCAATCCGCTCGACGTCGACGTGCTGATCGTCGATGAAGCGTCGATGGTGCACCTGGAAATGATGGCCTCCGTGCTCGACGCCTTGCCGCCCAAGGCAATATTGATCCTGCTCGGCGACAAGGACCAATTGGCGTCCGTGGAGGCGGGCGCCGTGCTGGGCGACTTGTGCCATGACGCGCAGGCGGGTGGCTACACGGACGCCACCATCGCGTATGCGCAGGCGGCCAGCGGCGTGGCCATTCCGCCCGCCTTTGCGGGGACGGCCGGCGCGTTGGCGCAGCAGACGGTGATGCTGCGCCACAGCCACCGTTTCAGCGGTCCGATCGGCGAGCTGGCCTTGGCCGTGAATGGCGGCAGGCCCGATCTTGCCAAGGCATGTTTCGCCGGCGACAGCGGCGGCCAGCTGGCGTGGAGCGTGCCCGCGCAGCAGGAAGACGTGCTGCGCCTGGCCTTGCGCGGCCGCGCGGAGGCACCGGGCGGCTACCAGCCCTACCTGGCGCTGGTCAATGCCGGCGAGGCCGCGTACGCGCAGCATGACGACTGGGTGCGCGCCGTGCTGCATGCGTTTGAAGCATTCCGCATCCTGTGCGCCGTGCGCGAAGGCGAGTGGGGCGTGGCCGGCTTGAACACGGCCATCGAGCTGCGGCTGGAAAAGGAAGGCTTGATACGCCGCAGCGAGTGGTATGTGGGCCGTCCCGTGATGGTCACGCGTAACGATTACGGTACGGGCGTGTTCAATGGCGACATCGGACTGACCCTGCGCGACCCGGCGCGACCGGGATCATTGCGCGTGTATTTCCTGGAAGGGGAAAACGTGCGCAGCGTGCTGGCCACGCGCCTGCGCCACGTGGAAACGGCGTTCGCCATGACCGTGCATAAATCGCAGGGTTCGGAATTCCGTCACACGGTGCTGGTGCTGCCGCAGGAAGGCGGCGCCATGCTGGCGCGCGAACTGGTCTACACGGGCATCACGCGCGCGCGCGACTTCTTTACCCTCGTCTCGCCCACGCAAGCCGTGCTGTTCGACGCGATTCTGCGCCGCACGCAGCGGGCCAGCGGGTTGAGAGGGTTGATCGGCTGACAGGGTTAGGCAGGTTTCTGCACGGAAATATATGTGTTGTATTCCGAATATTGATGATAATTGTTCCGATTTTTGTGTGAAAATGCTTTCATAGAGAAAGTAGTGCAGAGCATTGTTTCTTGCCACTATTTCTTGCCACTAAAATCGAAACGAGGAGTCCATCATGTTGTCTTCCCTTCGCACGCGGCTGGTGCTCATCTGCGTGGCCATCGTCGTATTGTCCATGCTGGCCTTGTCGGTCGCCAATTACGTCACCACGCGCAGCAGCATGCTGGCGTCGTCGGACCAGCAGATGCAGCAGCTGCTGCACAGCCAGTCGGCCGTGCTGGCGCAATGGGTCGATGGCAAGAAAAAGGTCATGGCGTCCGTCGTCATGTCGGCCGAGACGCCCGATCCGCTGCGCGCCTTCCAGATCGCGGAAAAGGCCGGCGATTTTTCGGAAGTGTTCATCGGCTACGCGGACAAGCGCTCCGTGTTTACCCATCCGGGCCGCCCGGCCGATTTCGATCCCACGGCGCGCGCCTGGTACACGGATACGGCCAAGGCGGGCGTGCCGATGCTCACGCCGCCATACGTGGATGCGGCCAGCCACAAGCTCGTGGTGTCGTTCACGGCGCCCGTCGGTCCCAAGGGCGCGCTGGTCGGCGTGGCGGGCGCGGACGTGCTGCTCGATACGGTGATTGCCAACGTGGTGGCGATCAAGCCGACGCCGCACAGCTTTGCCTTCCTCGTCGACCAGAGCGGCACCATCATCGCCCATGCCAACAAGGACCTGAGCCTGCAGCCGGTGGCGAAACTCGATGCGGCGCTGTCGGCCGCGCAGGTCAACCGCCTGGAAAGCACGCGCACGAGCGAGGCCGTGCGCCTGAATGATCGCGACGGCAAGCTATACGTCACGCGCGTGGCCGGCACCGACTGGCTGCTGGCCGTGGTGCTCGACCAGCAGGAAGCCATGCAAGCCTTGCAGACGATGCTGACGACGGCCACCGTCACGGCCGCGCTGCTGACGGGGCTGGCGGCGGCGCTGCTGTCGCTGCTGGTGTTCAAGATGCTCAAGCGCCTGGAACTGGTGCGCGACGCGCTCGACGACATCGCCTCGGGCGAGGGCGATCTGACGCGCCGGCTCGACGCTTCCGGCGTGGACGAACTGGCGCAGATCGCCGGTGCCTTCAACCGCTTCATCGACAAGATCGCCGCCGTGCTCGTGAAAATCCGCACGGCCAGCGAATCGGTGAAAGTATCGTCGTCGGAAATCGCCGCCGGCAACCAGGACCTATCGTCGCGCACGGAGCAGCAAGCCAGTTCGCTGGAAGAGACGGCTGCCTCGATGGAGGAGCTGACCAGCACGGTGAAACAGAATGCCGACAATGCCCGCCAGGCCAACCAGATGGCCGTTTCGGCTTCCAGCGTGGCCAGCAAGGGCGGTCACGTGGTGGCGCAAGTGGTCGACACCATGGCGTCGATCAACGACTCGTCGAAGAAGATCGTCGACATCATCAGCGTCATCGACGGCATCGCCTTCCAGACGAATATCCTGGCGCTCAATGCGGCCGTGGAAGCGGCGCGCGCGGGCGAGCAGGGACGGGGCTTTGCCGTGGTGGCGACGGAAGTGCGCAGCCTGGCCCAGCGTTCCGCAGGGGCGGCCAAGGAAATCAAGCTGCTGATCGACGATTCGGTGGGCAAGGTCGATTCTGGCGCGCGCCTCGTCGACGAGGCTGGCGCGACGATGCAGGAAATCGTCGACAGCGTGCGCCGCGTCACCGACATCATGGGCGAGATCACGGCCGCCAGCGTCGAGCAGAGTTCCGGCATCGAACAGGTGAACCAGGCGATTGCGCAGATGGACCAGGTGACGCAGCAGAACGCGGCCCTGGTGGAAGAGGCGGCGGCTGCCGCCGAAAGCCTGCAGGACCAGGCCAGTACCCTGGCGCAGGTGGTGGGCGTGTTCAAGCTCGATGACGGGCCGGCGCCGGCGCTTGTCAAACCGGTGCGCGCCGCCATCGCACCGCGCCTCGCCAGCCGGCCGGCACCGGCGCCCGCCGTCAAGGCCGAACGCAGCGAGGAGTGGGAGACGTTTTAAACCTTCAAGCGCGGCGGGGCGCCAGGGTCGGCGCCATCTGTTTCGCCACCTCGAAAAAAGCATTCGTGGCCGGCGTGTTCTGGCGCCGGTCGCGCACGGCCAGGCCCACCTTGCGGCTGACGGGCGGATTCAGGGGCAGGGCGACCAGTTCCGGATACTGTTCGCGCAGCCGCTGCGGCAGGGCCAGTTCGGCCACGATGGACAGGCCATCGCCGCGGCTGACCATGTCGAGGATGGTGATCACCTGGCTGATGCGGTACGGTACCTGCGGCTGCAAGCCCGCGTTGGCGAACAGCGGTTCGATCAGGCAGGCGCAGCCCGCCTCGGACATGATGAATGGCCCTTCGCACAGCTGCGCCAGGGTGATGGACGTTTCGCCGGACAGCGCATGGCTGCGCGGCACCAGCGCCATCATCTGGTCTTCCACTAGCGGCGCCGTATCGAAACGCTCGTCGGGCAGCACGACGAAGCCCACGTCGACCCGGCGTTCGCGTATCCACTGCACCACTTCATGGTCGGCGCCTTCGTCGATGCGCAAGTCGATGCCCGGATAGCGCAGGCGGAATTGCGCCGTGATGGCCGGCAGCAGATTCAAGGACGACGTGGGGCCGAAGGAGCCGATGCGCAGGGTGCCCTGGCGCTGGCCCAGCACGTCGGCCGCTTCCTGGCGCATGGCTTCCGACAGGCCGAGGATTTCGCGCGCGCGCACGAGCAGCTGGCGGCCCACGTCGGTCAGCTCGGCCGAGGCCTGGTGGCGCACGATCAGGTCCACGCCCATCTCCTTTTCCAGCGCCTTCAAGGCGTGCGAGACGGCCGACTGGCTGATGCCCAGCTGCGCGGCGGCGGCGGAAAAGCCGTGCAGTTCAGCCACCAGGGTAAAAATTTCCAGTTGCGTGAAGGTCATGGTGTGGTTTCTTTGATGTATGAGTATTCGCTCATTATTTCATGAGTTGATATTAGTATTAATATATATCTGCAGTATCCGCTGCACAAGCGACATCATAGGACTTTCCATGCGCACTACCGCCATACCTTCCGCCGCCTTGCCTTCCGTGCAATCGCCGCTGGTCTACCTGAAACTGATTTTCGTCGCCCTGTTCTGGGGCGGCACCTTTATCGCGGGCCGCGTGCTGGCGCAGCAGATGCCGCCGATGACGGCCGCCAGCGGACGCTTCGGCGTGGCCGTGCTGCTGCTCGTCGTGCTGGCGTGGAAGCTGGAAGGGGGCTTGCCGCGCCTGGACCGCAAGCAGCTGATGACGACGGCGGCCCTGGGCCTGACGGGCATCTTTCTGTACAACCTGTGTTTCCTGGCGGCCCTGTCGCGCATGCCGGCCGGGCGCACGGCTTTATTTGTCGCGCTGAACCCCATCGTCACGGCGCTGGCCTCGGCCATGCTGTTCCGCGAACGGCTCGGATCGTTCAAGTGGCTGGGCATCATGCTGGCGTTCTGCGGCACGGCCATCGTCATCACGCGCGGCGACCTTGCCGGCGTGCTGCACGGTAACGGCGGCGGCATCGGCGCCGGTGAAATCTTCATGTTTTGCGGTATTTCCAGCTGGGCCGCTTACACCCTGATCGGCCGGGTCGCGCTGAAGGGCTTGAGCCCGATCGCGGCCACGACGTATGCGGCGATGTGGGGCCTGGCCTTTTTGCTGGTGGGCGCGGCCGTGGAATTTCCGAGCGTGCCATGGCGCAGCTTTGGCTGGCAGGTGTGGGCCGCCATCGGCTACCTGGGCGTGTTCGGCACGGTGATCGGCTTTGTCTGGTATTACGAGGGCGTCAAAGCGCTGGGCCCGTCGCGCACGGCCGTGTTCAACAACCTCGTGCCCGTGTTCGGCATCGTGCTGGCGGCGGTGTTGCTGGGCGAGCCGGTGCTCGCCTCGATGCTGGTGGGCGGGGCGGTGACGATAGCCGGCGTCATCATGACCAACCGGCAGGCGAAATAGTTCCGAGGTCAGACCCGTCGGGTCTGACCCCGGCATTCAGCCGTGCTTAGCGGGCGCGGCGGCGCTTCGACGGCTTCGCCGGCGCCTTCTTGTGTCGGTTGACGGAAGCGCGCATCACCTTCGGCTCTTCGATGCCGTTCTCGGCCGCCAGCATGCGGCGAATGTTGACGGCGTCCATGGCGCGCACGGAATTGGCGCGCGCGTTGAGCAGGATCATGGTGGCGAACTTGCCGGCCGACTTGATGCGCATGATCAGGCAGCGGCCCGCTTCATTCGTGTAGCCCGTTTTCGACAGGCCGATGTCCCAGCCCTTGGCGCCCACCAGGCGGTTCGTGTTGTGGTATTCCACGTCGCGGCCCTTGATCTGGATGACGTCCTTCGAATCCGTGGTGATGCGGCTGATTTCCGGGTAGCGCGAGGCGGCCACGGCCATCTTGACGAGATCGGCCGCCGTCGACTGGTTGTTCGGCGACAGGCCGGTCGGCTCTTCGATCACGGTCTGGTGCATGCCCAGGGCCTTGATCTTGGCATTGACGGCCACGGCAAACGCCGTCGGGCCGCCGGGGTAGGTGCGCGCCAGCGAGGCGGCGGCGCGGTTGTCGGACGACATCAGCGCCAGTTGCAGCACGTCGTGGCGGCTCAAAGTGGCGCCCACGGGCACGCGCGAGGTGCTGTGCTTCAGGGTGTCGACATCCTCGCGGTCGATGCTGATCTCTTCCTGCATATTGGCCTTGGAGTCGAGCACGACCATGGCCGTCATGAGTTTGGTCAGCGAGGCGATGGGCACCACCACGTTGGAATTTTTTTCAAGCAAGACTTTGCCTGTGCCGTCTTCGACCACCAGTATCGACTGGGAACCGAAGGGCACGGCGATGGCCGCTGTCGAAAGCGTCATCAGCACCGCGGCGAACATTTTTTTGAGCATGGGATTGTATGTGGGAAAGCAGTTTTGGGGCGCCATCGTGGGCGCTGCGCGCAAATCCGGAACGGGGCCGCGCGGGGACGCGACGTGTATCTCGGAGGCAATATTTGCCAAGCTTAAACAATACCATTAAAGATCAAGCGATGTCTACGGCGCAAGCCCGCAACAAGCGGTGTTGCGGCCAATTTGGCAAATAAAAATGGCTATTCTTGCCGTAGTGAAAATTGTTACGCATTTATTGATTTCATCTTGGAAACTTCGTATGATTTCAGCAATATTGGCAGCGTAGGCCTGGCAGGTGCCGCTCGCTTCGTCGTTCATGCCTGCCGCTTCGTGCTTCGTCGCCCCGCGCTATACCCCGCAACAGGGGCACCGTAGACTGCGTTCATGCCTGAATCACAGACCACGGAGAGCGCATCGTGTTAAAAAAATATATGGACTGGTACCGCAGCATCGATGAGGAATCGCTGCTGGTACTGAAACACTCGGAGAGGGCGTCGCAGGTCCGGGGACGGGTACGCCGCTACGTCGCCATGAAGCTGGTCAAGCTGACGCCGATCGAGCGCCAGCAATTGCACGATTTCCTGCTCAAGTATCGTGGCGCCGGTTTTTACATCGCCGCGTTCAAGCTGATGCTGTTGTTCAGTGCCATCGGCGTCGCACTGCACTTGCTGCTGCCGACCAGGTTCGAATTGCTCAAGGCCCTCGTCTTCAGCAACGGCCTGGGTTTTGCGCTGGCGTGGGGCCTGGTGGGCGTCTGGTTCAATTACCGCAGTTCCGTGCGCAACAAGCTCAAGAAACTCTTGCTGATCGTGTCCACGTGCGCAGCCGGGGTGGCGGGCGGCGTGCTGTTGGCCGGCTTCAGCGATACGGGTTCCATGGACATGGCCTTCGAGCGCTTGCTGCGCGTGGGCGGCACCGCCTTGCTCGTGGCCGGCTTGTTTTACATGGTGCCGCTGATGATCGTGACCACCTGGCGCAACCGCCAGTACGAAGCACTGACGGTGCAACTGCAGCAGGATGCCGAGCGCGACCGTCTGGCGCGCGAGCTGAGCGAATCGCAGCTGCGCCTGCTGCGCGCGCAGATCGAGCCGCATTTCCTGTTCAATACCCTGGGCGCCGTGCAGCAGCTGGCCGAGCAGGGCGCGCAAGGCGCAGGCCGGGCCGCCGCATTGACGGCCGACCTGATCGCCTTCCTGCGTGCCAGCCTGGCGGAAATGCGCAGCGAGCAAGTGCCCTTGCGAAGCGAGTTCGACATGGTGGCCGCGTATTTGCGCGTGATGCAGGCGCGCATGGGCTCGCGCCTGCGCTATGTGCTGGATTTGCCGGCCGAGTTTGCAAACGCGACCATACCCAGCATGATCTTGCTGACCCTGGCGGAAAACGCCATCAAGCACGGTATTGAACCATCGTTGCGCGGCGGCGAAATCCGCCTGTCGGCCCTGCGGGTCGATGGCATGCTGCGCCTGCGCGTACAGGACACGGGCATGGGCTTGCCGGAAAGTGGCACTGGCAGCGCCCCCAGCGGCGGCCTGGGCCTGGAAAACGTGCGCGGCCGGCTGTTGCTGTCCGATCCGTCCGCCAGCCTGAGCCTGCGCGACGGCGAAGAGGGCGGCGTGATCGCTGAAATATTGCTACCCATCAAAATTGAAACGAGCCTGAAAGCACCCGCCGCATGAATACCACCATCCTGATCGCCGAAGACGAGCCCCTGATGCGCGAGCGCCTGCTCATGCTGCTGGCGCAAGCCTGGCCCGAAGCGCACGTCGTGCTGGTGGCGGAAAACGGCAACGATGCCTGGGACGGTTTCCTCGAGCATGAGCCGGACGTGGTCTTTCTCGACATCCGCATGCCGGGCCTGTCGGGCCTGGAAGTGGCCGAGCGCATCGGCAAGCGCGCCCACGTGGTGTTCGTCACGGCCTACGACCAGTACGCCGTCGATGCCTTCGACGCGGGCGCTGTCGACTACCTGCTCAAACCCGTGCAGGCCGAGCGCCTGCAGCGGGCGCTGGCCCGCCTGCGCGACAAGCTCGGCGCCCAGCCGGCCGACATGGCCAATTTACTGCAGTCGCTGCGCGCCGCCTTGCCGGCGCCGCCGCGCGACAAGTTGAAATGGATCAAGGCCAGCGTGGGCAAGCAGATCCGCCTGATCGATATCGACGACGTGCTGTTCTTCCAGGCCGACACCAAGTACACGCGCGTCGTGCTGGCCGGTTCGGAAGCGTTGGTGCGCACGCCGCTCAAGGATTTGCTGGGCGGCCTCGATCCGGAACAGTTCTGGCAAATCCACCGCGGCACCATGGTCAACGTCAAGGCCATCGAGGCGGCCGAACGCATCGACGCCGAGCGCATGCAGGTGCTGGTGCGCGGCAGTACGGAAAAGCTGCCCGTCAGCCGCACGTTTACGTATCTGTTTCGCGATTAGCGTGCAAGGCAAGCACCCAGCGCTTACTGGATCTTGGCGATCGACACTTCCGTCGACTTGACCAGCGCGATGACTTCGCTGCCCACTTTCAAGTCCAGGTCCTTGATCGAACGCGAGGTGATTACCGACGTGACGATGCCGTGCGGCGTTTCCACGTCCACTTCCGAGACCACGGGGCCAAAGATGATTTCCTTGATCTTGCCGCGAAACTGGTTGCGTACATTCACTTCCGAGATAGCCATGATGTTTCCTTTGTGCCCGTAATACGCCATGCGGCGCGACAAGGCCAGAGTACGGTGCGCGCACGCTTTTGACCACGAATCGATGCGCATATCGATATGCGCAAAGCGTGCGCCAGCGCTGACGCAAGCACATTATTCGCCTATACTTGGCTGCAACATCCTGGAGGTTTGCCATGCGTCCATTGCCTTTGTTGCTGCTGTTGCCCTCATTTGCCGCGCTGGCGGAACCGCCCGCGGCGCTGCAGCCGATGGCTTTCCTGGCTGGCCATTGCTGGAAGGGCGAGTTCCCTGGCGGCAAGCAAACGGATGAGCACTGTTTCCAGTGGCTGTATGGCGGCCAGATGCTGCGCGACGTGCACACGGTGCGCAGCCCCGGCAAGCCCGACTACGTGGGCGAAACCACGTATTACCACGATCCCGCCGCAAACAAGGTCGCCTTCCTGTATCTGGAAAACAGCGGCGGCCACAGCCGTGGCACGATGCTGCCGGCGGACGGCGGCCTCGACTTTCCCGCTACCGAGTACGTGGGTGCCAAGGGCAAGACCTTGACTTACCGCGTGCGCTGGACGCCCTCGGGCGATGCCTATGAGGCGGCCAGCGAGATGCTGGTGGACGGGCGCTGGACGCCGCAGTTCAAACTGGTGCTGAAGAAGCAATGACCTTTGCTCCATAAAAAAGGCTCTGTCATCGGCAAGTAGGGGAAATGCCGGAATCTTCCTGTGGACGTGCTGTCTGACTCTGCATACTCACTCTGCGGGAGCCAATCATGCGGCCAGCCGAATGGATCACCTTGATTGCGCAGTTTGCCCGGTTGAGCCAACGCCAGCGGCAGGCAGGCATTGCCCTGCTGCATGGCAACTCGCCACACGACGCGACCATCGCGCTGCTGGAAAGCGTGGCCCAGCCGCGATTGGCCTGTCCC
>NZ_FNHA01000025.1:0-13332 GCF_900103595.1 Janthinobacterium sp. OK676 | reverse complement strand
GCTTTCGTGACGTACGGCAAGTGGAACGATGCGGCGACCGCCTCGGTCAATGCGTCGAACAACGGCGGCCCGATCTACAACAACAATACCAGCGGTACTTCCTATGGTTTCCAGGTGGAAACCTGGTTTTAAGCTGAAACAACCCGGAAGCAAAGGCTGGGGTCAGACCCGTTGGGTCTGACCCCGAAAAAAGGGCGGAACCTCGGTTCCGCCCTTCTCTGTTTACACTGCCGGATTCAACTTACGGCAATGCCACCGGCAGTTCCGGATACTCCTGCGTCAGCGCGTACCTGGTGCCGCCCACGGTGACCGTGTAGTTGGCCGGTCCCGAGATCGGCAAGCGGTAGTTCAGGGTCAGCGCGACGGAGCCGCCCGGCGCCAGCGATTGCCAGGCGGGAATCGCAAAGCGGGCCCGGTTGTAGTTCTTCGTGAAGCCGCCGATATTGTTCGGCCCCGTGTAGCCGGCATTGATCACCGTCAAGCCGAAGCCGGACTGGTCGCTCATGTCCGACGGCGCCGACACGGGATAGTCGAATTCCACCACGGTGCCGCCCGGCAGGGTGGACGCCGTGTTGTTCTTCACCGTCATCACGGGGTTGATGGGGAAGTTGTTGTCGCCCAGCTTCCAGCCGCCCAGGGTGATGCTGACGTTGGCCGCCGTGCCCGGCATGGCGATTTCGGCGCGCTTGTTGCCGTACGCGCCAGCCGTGCGGAAAGCTTGGTACAGCACGTCCGTCAGGGTGGTGCCCATGAAATACTCGCCCTTGCCGCCATTGCGCGTGGCATCCCAGGCATAGTCGCCCGCCATTTCCCAGATCATCACGCCGCCGATATTGTTGTTGACGATGTACTGGGCCTTGGCCGCGATCGACTGCGTGGTTTCCGTGGAAATGAACACTTTCTTGGTCGCATTCCACAGCCACGGCGCCACCATGGTGCTGCTGTAGTACGGCACATAGGTGCCCACGAGCGCCTTGTCCGTGACTTTATAGGCGTCCAGGTAACTCGGCACGATACCGTTCTGCAAATTCAGCGCATGCCAGATGGGGTTGCCGCCACCTGGCGTCGGCTTGCCTTGCGAGTCGAGGTCGTACCACACGTTATCGATGCCGGTGGCCCCCATGCCGCAGGTTTTTACCCCAGCGCACGTGACCGTGGAATTGGTCAGCGCCGTCGTGCCCCACAGTCCATTCGTGCCACCCGTCACGTCCTTCCAGCCCCGCGTGTAGAACGGCACGCCGATATTGATGCGCCCCGCCTGCATGGCGCCACGGTAGTAGCGGTAGGCCCAGTCCGTGTTCAGGTAGCCGATGTTCTGGTACTGGTAGGCATTGCCGGCACGCAGTTCGCCATCGTTGCCGTCATCAAACAGCGCCGCGTTCGGTCCCACGTACTGGTTCCACGCACCGTGCAAGTCGTAGGTCATCAGGCTGGCGTAATCGAGATATTTCAATCCCGACATGTTTTCCTCGCCACGCAAGACCCAGCCCGAGGCGGAGCCGGCGATGGTGAGCAGATAGTATTTATTGTCCTGCACGGCCGCTTCGTCGAGCTTCTGGCGCAGCACTTTCAGCAGCACGTTGTAGCTCGTCATCAGGCCGGCCAGGCGCGGTTTCGAGACGGCGAAGTCGTTCGGATTGCCCGCTTCATTGTTGGTGGTCGGGTGTTCGTAATCGACGTCGACGCCATCGAAGAAGCTATATTGGCGCACGAAGGCCACCATGGAATCGGCCAGGGTGTTGATGCCGGCCGTGTTGATGCTGCCGTCCGCGTTCGTCGTGGCCGTGTAGAAGCCGCCGCTGCCGGCCCAGCCGCCCACGGAAATCATCAGTTTCACGCCCGGATACTTCTTCTTGTATTGCGCCAGCAAGTTGAAGTGGCCCTTGTACGGCAGGGACGGGTCCATGGCGGCGGCCGGCACGTTCGGCCAGGTGAGGCCCGTATCGGGATTGGCCGCACCGCTGCCGATGGCGATTTTCGACGTGGCCGGATCGACGGAGGCGAATGCGTAGTTCAGGTGGGTGATCTTGTCCCACGGCAGGTTATTCACCAGATACGTGGGGCTGCCATCGGCGCCCGTGCGCCAGCTGGCGAAATAGCCGACGATGCGCCGGTTCAAGCCATTGCCCAGCACTTCGCGGCCATTCGCGTCGTACACCTTGCAATATGGCACATTCGGCACGGCCGAGATGAGGCCGTCCGGACGGCAAGCCGTGGGGGTCGGCGTTGGCGTTGGCGTTGGTGTTGGTGTCGGCGTCGGCGTTGGTGTCGGTGTCGGTGTCGGCGTTGGGGTGGGCGTCGGTGTTGGCGTCGGGGTGGGCGTCGGCGTCGGGGTCGTATCCGTCACGGCCCACGGGCCCCACTGGTCGGCGGCGCTGGGCACATTGCCCTGCGTCCACCACTTGGCCTTGTAGGTGACACCCTGGTAAAGCACGCACTGGCCGCCCGTGTAGACGGTGGCGGCATCCCAGACGGCGCACGCTTCCACGGCGGCAAGCAAGGTGTTGGGCGTGGCGGTCGTGCCGTCCTGGCCCCCGCCGCAAGCGACGAGTACGCCGCTGAGCAGGGCCATCAATAATGCATTCGATTTCATGTTGTATTGGTCTCCGTTATGGTTTTACATCGAGAGCTGTTGCAGGCCCCTCGAGGGGCTCTTGTCAACTGTTATCCCTGGCTGGCTAGACTTGCACTTGCTGTTACTGCAACTTCACATTCCAGTTGGCTTCCACGCATTTCACGTAGTTCCCCGCCAGCAAGGCGCTGTACGGGGTTTGATAGCTGACCAGCTGGCATTGGTTCTCGCCGCCGGCGCTCCAGTTCTTTTCCCAATAGATGTTGTAGGAAGCGGAACTGGCCGGGGTGAAGCGCTGCATGTTGGCGCACGACAATTGTTCGCCGGAATAATCCCAGCCCATGTCGGCGGCAAACTGCTTGTAGTAATCGATGCGGTTTTGCGCGGCCTGCTTTTCCGTGCCCTGCCCGCACTCGGCGTTGATGATCATGATGGTGGTGGCGAAGTTATTGCCCGCCCCCGCCGTCGTGTCGGCCGCGTTCGGCACCCACGTGCCGTCAAGCACGTGCAGCATCGACGGCTTCGGCGGTTGCGGATAGACAAAGAAAAACGTGGCCGACGCCAGGTTCAGCCAGGTCGACGCCACCAGGTCCGGATTCTTCAGCAGCACGGACTGGTCGCCGTCATGCATGGCTTGCGAGAAGGGACCGTAGTTGTAGTTGTACGACAGCTGCTTGGCGCCGCGGCCAAAGTATTTCTTGAAGCTGCCATCGGCATTCTTGCCGCAGGTCCAGACCTTGTTGAAAACGGGATCGGCACACTCGACGTTGTAGCCGCAGCCGGCGCCCGTCTCGTCGCAGCCCAGTTCGCGCAAATACTTCAAGCCCTGGCGCCATTGCGGCAGCGGGCTGCTGGCGTTGTGGTCGCCCGTTTCCTGACCGAAGTGGGCGAACATGGTGGCCAGGCTGTGGCGGCAGATGGCATCCGCATTGCGCCCGTCGCTGTAGTCGTCGCACACGGCGGGGAACTTGGCCACGGCTTGCAGGAAGCGCTGATACGTGTAGCTGGCGTCGCGCGCGGCAAAATAGTAATCCCACTTGGCCGCCGGCAGCAGGCGCTCGACCCGCTTGACGTTGAGCGGATTGCTGGCCAGGCCAGGCTGCACGGCCTCGACGGCCGCATTGCCCAGGGTGCGGATCGACGCCTTGACCTTGCGGAAGAAATCGTTGTTCGTCAGCGCCGCCTCGTTGGCCTCGGCCTGGGCCCTGGTGGGGATGCCTGGCGTTGGCGTGGGTGTCGGCGTTGGCGTCGGGGTAGGCGTGGGTGTCGGAGTCGGCGTGGTGGTGTCGAGGCTCCACGGTCCCCACTGGTCGTTGTTCGGCGCCGTGCCCTGCACCCACCATTTGGCGCGATACACCTTGCCATCGTAGACGGCGCACTGGCCCGCCGTGTAGACGGCGGCGGCGCTCCAGGCAGCGCACTGATCGCTGGCGGCCGTGGCGGCCAGCAGGGTCGATGGGGCTTCGGTGGTGGAATTGCCGCCGCAAGCGAGCAGCGCGCTGCCCAGCAGGCCAGCCATCAAAGGCGAGGCCAGCCGGCTAATTTGCCGTGTCTTCACAATGTCTCCTGAACGTTATACGAAAACTATCGAAGTAGCTTTTTATGTTGTACGTAAAGAAAGCACAGTGCAGCATCGGCTTTCTGCACAGAGAATGCGACGCCCCAAATTGGTAGTCAAGTGGTTTTATATAACGGTGTTTTTTACAGTACCAGTGCTGTTGACCGCTGCATTGGCAAGCGATGCGGCGGCGAATGGAGGAGGTAAAAAAAAGCCCGCTGCGCAATGGCAGCGGGCAATACCGCGCAAGATGGGTGGGCGCAAGTGGTATTAATGGTTGGCGCGCGTCCGCGACGAATTTATCGGTTCAGCACGTACTTCGCGAGGGCCGCCGCGTCCGTCTCGCTCAGCTGGCTGAAGGGCGGCATGGGCACGGGGCCCCATTTGCCGGAACCACCGCTGCGGATGTTGGCCGCCACGGCGACGACTCCATCCTTGCCCTTGTACCTGGCCGCCACTTCCGCAAAGCCGGGACCGACCACCTTCTGGTCGAGGGCGTGGCAAGCCATGCAGCCGTTCGCCGCCAGCAAGGTTTTCACATCCTTGCCGCTGGCGGTCGTAACCGCGGCGGCCACGGGCTTGGCGACGGCGGCGGGTACGGCAGCGCCCCGCTCCGCGCCATAGGTTTTCACCAGGTAATCGACCATGGCCGGCACGTCCGCATCGTCAAACTGGGCGCCGAACGGCTTTTTCATCTTCTTGACGGTCGCTTCCCAGTAGGCGCGCGGCGAAGCGGGCGGCTGGCTCGATGCATACTGGGCCGCGTGGCACGTCATGCAGTTGCGCTGCACCAGCTGGTAGCCGGGCAATTCGCTGGGTTTGTAGGTCGCCGTTTCCGGCGGCAGCTGGATTTCCAGCGCGCCAGCGCTGCCGGCAAGCGCCAGGGCCACAGTGGCGGCAAGTGTTCTTATCTGCATTTGATTCTCCTTACACTGCCTGGATGCGCGTGGTTTCCACCACATTGCGCATATAACCCATGGGATTCCACAGGGCTTTCATGGGCTGGCTCTGGCCGACGCGGTTGACGGCGCGCACCATCAGCACGTGCTTGCCCTTGCGCGGCGCCTTCATGACCATCGTCCACTCGCGGAACGAGAAGCGTCCCAGGTCCTTGCCCAGCCTGGCTTCCTGCCACGTCTGCCCGCCGTCCACCGACACGGTCACTTCGCTGATGCCCTGGCCGCCATCAAAAGCGATGCCGCGCAGGGCCAGGTCGCGCCCCGCTTTCACCTGCGCGCCATCGTGCACGCTGGTAATGAAGGAGCGCACGTTGAGGCGGCTGATCGGCGTCGTCTTGCCCACGGGCGTGCCCGGCTCGATGAAGCCGGAGCCATTGTCGGGGATGCGGTAACCCGTGCTCATCCAGAAGCCGTCGAACGGCTTGTCGAGCACCGTGATGTCGCTCAAGTGCTTGACCCAGTAGGTGCCATAGAAGCCCGGCACGATCAGGCGCAGCGGATAGCCGTTGAGGAAAGGAATGTCCTCGCCATTCATGGCCCAGGCCAGCATCACGTCGCCGGCCATGATGTGCTCGACGGACAAGGCTTTTTGAAAGTCGGGACCGTCGCCCACTGGCGGCGTTTCCAGGCCATTGAATGCGACCTGCACGGCGCTGGCCGCGATACCGGCCTTTTCCAGCACGGTTTTCAGTGGGATACCCGTCCAGCGGGCATTGCCCATGGCGCCATTGCCCAGCTGCCCGCCGTTGGCGCGCGGCGTAAAGAAACCGCGGCTATTGCCGGAACATTGCGTCACGGCCACCACGTCGACGGGTTCGGCCAGCTGTTTCAATTCCGCCAGCGACAGCTCCAGAGGCGTCTTCACCAGACCGCCGATGCGCAGCCGGTAGCTGTCGCCATCTATGCTGGTTGGCAAGCCGCTCCAGTGGTAGCGCACGAAAAACGCGTCATTGGGCGTGATCGCCCCCTCGCTGAAGACGCTGAACGGCGTTTCCAGCTGGGGCGGACGGCTGGTCAGCAGGATCAGCGGCCGTTTCTGCGGGAAGGCCACCAGTTCACGCTCGCCGTTTTCAAACGGCAAAGTGACGGAGGCGGCCAAGGTCGGCCCCGCCACGGCGGCGGCGCCCAGGGCGGCCGTCGTGCGCAGGAAGCGGCGCCGGTTTGCGGGCGGCAAGGTCGTGTCAGACATGTTTGAGCTCCACTTTGGTTTCGTTGTCGCCGTTGCGGTCGTCGTTGACGAGTTTCTTGATGTAGTACATGACGCTCATGATGACCACGCTCAGCAGGCCGAACCAGAACGACACGCGCTGTTCCGTATCAGACGACACGCTCATGGCGCCGAGGATCACCAGCATGGCGATGATGGTGAAATAGGTCAGGTAGGGGAACAGCCACATGCGCACCTTGATGCGTTCCGGGCATTCGCGCTCGAGGCGGCGGCGCAAACGCAATTGAGATATCGCAATGAGCAGGTAGACGAACAGGATCAGGATGCCGTAGGAATTGACGATGAACGGGAATACCAGGTCGGCCGACACATACGAGACGGCAATGGCGAAGTAGGCGAACAAGGTGCTGAACAAAATGGCGCGGATCGGCACGCCATTCTTGCTCAGCTTGACCAGGCCCGTGGGGGCGTCGCCGCGGCGCGTCAGCGCGAAGATCATGCGCGACGAGGCGTACAGGCTGGAATTCAGGGCCGACAGCACGGCCGTCAAAATGATGGCGTTCATGATGTGGGCCGCGTACGGGATGTTCATGACGGTCAGGGCGCTGACGAAAGGCGTGGCGATGGCCGGCGAATCCCAGGGCACGATGCAGACGACGACGAACATGGACCCGACATAGAACATCAGCACGCGCATGACGACGGAATTGGTGGCGCGGGCGATGGCCTTGGCCGGGTCCGAAGTTTCTGCCGCGGCGATGGTGACGATCTCGGCGCCCGAATAAAAGGCCGTGGCGGCGACGGCGCCGCTGAGCACGGGGCCCCAGCCGTGGGGCATGAAGCCGCCATGGCTGGTCAAGAAACCCAGGGTCGGGATGCTGTTGGGCAAGCTGCCCGTGATGAACAGGGCGCCGACGAACAGGAAGACGACGATGGCGACGACCTTGATCGAGGCGAACCAGAATTCGAATTCGCCGAAGGCCTTGACGGAGAACAGATTGAGCACGGTCATCGACACGAGCAACACCAGGCTGATAGCCCATGAGGGCACGTCAGGCAGCCAGAAGTTGACGAGCTTGGCGCCGGCGATGGCTTCCAGGGCCACGACGACGACCCAGAAATACCAGTACATCCAGCCGCTCATGAAGCCGAGGAATTTCGACACTTTCGGCTTGTCGTCGAAAGCGAGGCGCGCATACTCGTAAAAGGAACCGACCACGGGCAGGGACGAGGCCAGCTCGCCCAGCATGCGCATGATCAGGACGACGAGGCCGCCCGTGAGCAGAAAGGACAGGATGGCGGCCGGGCCGGCGGCCTTGGCGATGACGCCGCTGCCGACAAAGAGGCCGGCGCCGATCACGCCGCCGATGGCGATCATGCTCATGTGGCGTTGCTTGAGCGAGTGCTGCAAGCCGGTACTGTTATGCGATTCGCTAATCATGTTTTGTCTCCTGAAAATCTCTGAAGCTCGGTGCGCCCTGCCTGCTGCGGCTTGTTCTTGCCACGCGGCTTTGTTTTATTTAGGCAACACCGTCAAGCAGCATCGATACATCGTGTGAATCAGTCTGGTTGGCCACATTCCATAAGTCAATCTGGAAATGCAGCGGCCCGGCGCGGCAGCCAGGGGGCAAGCGCGCTGGAGGGTAAGTACGGGGTATTGCTGAGTTATTGCTGCTTAAAAGATGGGAGCGGCGGCAACACTTGTGGCGTGCGCGCCACTCCCGGGAACGTCTTACACCTTGCCCTTCCATGGCACGAGGGTACGTTCGAGGTAACGCATCATCAAATCAAACAGGAAAGCGAAGAAGCCGATCACGATGATGCCCATGATCACGACATCGCTGGCCAGGAACTCGGAAGCGCTGAGCACCATGTAGCCCAGGCCGCGCGTGGCCGCCACCATTTCGCCGGCCACCAGGGTGGTCCAGCCTACGCCGATGCCGATGCGCATGCCGGTGAGGATTTCCGGTATCGCGGCACGCAGAATCACGTGCACGATGACCTGGAAACGGGTGGCACCCATCGAGTACGCCGCGTGGATTTGCTCCAGCGACACGGAGCTGACGCCGGCGCGGGCCGCGATGGCCATCGGCGCGAAGATGGCCAGGAAGATCAGGTAGACCTTCGAAAACTCGCCGATGCCGAACCAGATGATAACCAGTGGCAAATAAGCGAGCGGCGGCAGAGGACGGTAGAACTCGATCAAGGGATCGAAGATGCCACGCGCCACGCGGTTCACGCCCATCATCACGCCGACGGGAATGGCGAACAGGCAGGCCAGGCCAAAGGCGCCGAACACACGCACCAGACTGGCAACGGTGTGTTCCCACAAGGTGGCGCCGCCGAAACCGGTGGTCGCCGCCATGATGAATTTTTCATACACGGCTTGCGGCGACGGCAGGAACAGCGGCTTGACCATGCCGCTGGCCGTCACGCCGAACCACAACAGCAATACAGCGATGACGGTGACGGTGGCGATGCGGCTGGAATTGCCCTGCCCCGGCGCGCCGAACGCTTCGCCCGGCATGGCGCAGCGGGGGGCGAACAGGCGGCCAAAGAAGCCGGCGCGCTTGGCGGTGGCGGGAGGAAATCCCACGGCGGATGGGCTATGCATGAGACACCTCCAGCTCTTTATAGACGGCGCGCTCGTCGCCATAAATGATGTTGAGCACCGTTTCGCGCATCTTGATGAAGTCCGGGCTCGATTTCACGGCGCGCGCATCGCGGCATTCGAGGAAGCGCTTGTTGAAATCGAGTTCATACGTGTGCGTAATGCGGCCCGGACGGGGCGACATGACGATCAGCCGGTTCGCCAGGAACAGCGCCTCGTCGACGCTGTGGGTAATGAAGAAGAACATGGTGCTGGATTTGGCCCAGATATCGAGCAGCAATTCCTGGATGGTTTCACGCGTCAGCGCGTCGAGCGCCGCCATCGGTTCATCCATCAGCAGCATGGCGGGATTGCTGGTCAGCGCGCGGGCGATGCCGACCCTTTGCTGCATGCCGCCCGACAATTGATAAATCATATTGTCGTGAAAGTCCTTCAAGCCCACCAGCGCCAGGTTCTTGGCCGCCTGTTCGCGCCGCACGGCTTTAGCCACGCCTTGCAGCTTGAGGCCGAATTCCACGTTTTCCATCACGTTCAACCATGGCAGCAAGGCATGTTTCTGGAATACGACGCCACGGTCGGCGCCCGGCCCTTCCACCTTGTTGCTACCCAACATGATTTCGCCCTTGGACGGGGCGATAAAGCCCGCCATCAGGCTCAGCAAGGTAGTCTTGCCGCAGCCCGAGGCGCCCAGCGCGACGACGAAGTCGCCGCTATTGATGGTGAGATTGATATTATTTAAGGCATGTACGCGTTCACCGGCCGTCTTGCCCGGATAAATCACGCTGACATCCTTGACGTAGAGATTTTCCATCATGTGCCCCGCATAGGTGTAGTCACTTCAGTTCAACGCATTCTGTTCAGTCAGCGCGCCCGCAGGCGCGCCATCGCACAACGTTTACTTCAGCAGGCCGGCGGCCTGTGCATACCTGGGTGTCACATATTTGGCGTAATCGGGAGCCAGGGCGTCGATCTTGCCTTCCGCTTTCAGAAATTGCGCCGTGGCGAGCAAGGCTTGCGCCACGCCGCCCTTGGCGCCACCACCGAGCCAGGTGGGCGACGCCTGCTCCTGCAACGATGGGTAGGCGTACAGGGCCACGGAAGCGGCCACGTCCTTGGCGGCGGCGCCAGAATGCTTGACGTTGGCTTTCACTTGCGGGGAATCGATGGTCCACGCCTTCGGATTGGCGCGGTAGTCGGCGTCGGCCGCGGCCATCACCTTGACGAACTTGGCCATGAAGTCCGCGTTCGCTTCGCCCCAGGCGCGCTCGACGGCCATGCCGTCAAACGTGGCCTTGCCCTTCTTGCTCAGTTCGCCGGACGTGACAAGCACCTTGCCGTTTTGCTTGAGCTTGCTCAAGGCCGGGTCCCACACGAAGGCGGCGTCGATGTCGCCGCGTTCCCAGGCGGCGGCGATCTGGTTCGGCTGCATGTTGAGCAATTTCACTTCCGTGGGCTTGATGCCCCACGTTTCCAGCGCGAACATGGTGTGGAAGTGTGTGGTGGAAACAAACGGCACGGCGATCTTCTTGCCGCGCAAGTCGGTCGGCTTGGTGATGCCGGCGCCATTGCGGGCCACCATCGCTTCGGCTTCGTTGATGTCGTCGATGATCCAGAACAGCTGCAGGTCGACGCCGCGGCTGACGGCCGCCGTCAAGGGACTCGAACCGATGACGCCGATCTGCACGTCGCCGGAAGCCATGCCGGTGGCTACCTTGGCGCCCGAGTCGAACTTGCGCCAGTTGATTTTATAGCCGGTGGTTTTTTCCACTTCGCCGCTGGCGATCGCCACGAGGAAGGGACCATTGATTTCCTGGTAGGCAATCGTCACTTCCTTGCCTTGCGCAAAGGCCGCGCCGCTCGAGGCCAGGGCGACGCCCAGTACCAGGGTGCCGAGGACGGCGCGGCGCATCGTTGAAAAGACCGTTTTGCTCGGGGTTTTGCTCGTATTCGTGTTCATGTCTCACTCCAAGATTTATTGTTATGTGTGAACGTTCGGGCAATGTCTGCGCCTTGCGGAACAGGCGCCGCTGGTTGCTCTTTGTCAACCATACGGCGGCTTGGTACGGCTACTGCGATTTAAAACACTTCATCTTTCAGGTGATACCAGCGGTACAGGAAGCGCTGGCCCAGGCGGCGGAACGGGGCGAAGGCTTGCGACTCGACCAGTTCCATCATGTTCGGGTACGGCAGTTTCGAATTGAAGATCGGCAAGCCCGTGTCGCTGGCCTTGCCCGCGATGCGCTCGGCCATGCGCCGGCCCGCCTGCGCCGAGTACATGACGCCGTTGCCGCCGTAACCGAGCGAATAGAAGATCGATTGCTTCGGGTCCGGTTGCACGATGCGCGGCATCATGTCGTGGCTGACGTCGACCCAGCCCCACCACGAATAATCGATGCCGATGCCCGTCAGCGCGGGGAACTTGCGGTGCAGATCGTTGATCAAAAATTGCTTGTACTTGTCGTCCGGCGCGTCGGCGCCCGTGATGGCGCTGCGGCTGCCGATCTGCACGCGGTTGTCCGGCATCAAGCGGTAGTAGTGGCGCAAGATGCGCGTATCCGTGATCACCTGGTGGGTGCGGAAGTTGCACGCCTCGATTTCCGCCGGCGTCAATGGGCGCGTGACGAGCGAATTCGACAGAATCGGCAGCAGGCGGTTCTTCACTTGCGGATGCAGGTGCGGCGAGGTGTAGCCGCCCGTGGCCACGGCCACGGAACGGGCACGCACCACACCGCCCGGCGTTTGCAGATAATGCACGCCGTTGCGCGTTTCCCAGCCCATCACGGGGCTCGATGGATGCACCTTGGCGCCCAGCGCGCGGGCCTTGCGCAGGTAGCCGAACGCCAGCTTGCCCGCGTGGATGCCGATGCCTTCCGGCTCGTGCAGGGCGCCGGCCGCTTCCTTGTCGTCGACGAATTCGCGCTTGACGGTATCGGCGTCGAGGATGCGCGCGTCGTACTTGAAGATTTCGCGCATGACCTTGGCTTCTTTTTCCAGCGCGGGCATGGCTTTCGCCTTGTGGGCGATGTACAGGTGGCCGCCCGGCTGCGGCTCGCAATCGATGTCGGCCGTGATCTTCTTGAACGTTTGCATCGCGTCGCACACTTCCGCGTGCAGTTTCAGGGCCGTGTCCATGCCGTAGCGGGCGATCCACTGCGAGCGCTTCAGGCGGCCCGTCGTGCATTGCGCCTGGCCGCCGTTGCGCGTGCTGCAGCCCCAGCTGACCCGGTTCGCTTCCAGCACGGTGGCCTTGATGCCGTGTTCCTGGGCCAAAAAGATGGCGCAGGACAAGCCCGTGAAGCCGGAGCCGATGATGGCCACGTCGACATCGATATCATGCGTGATGGGGCCGTCGTCGGCGGGTGGCTCGCCGGCCGTGCCGATCCAGTAGGTGGGCGCGTAGGCATTGCCGTGGCCGGGGCGCTGGGCCACCAGCGGATCGTAGGCGGGATCGTAGGACGTGCGGGCGGCGGTGCTGGTGCCCAATACGTCAGATGGGGTGTCGACAGGTTTGTTCATGATCATTCCCGGTGAACGTGCTGGCTCAGGCTTTGTTGCCGGTAGCGACCGGTGGGCGATCCTTGCGGAAGGCATTTTTTACTGCGATCTTGCCGTCGCGGAAAGTGAAGATGTCGACCATGCGCGCTTCGATGCGCGTGCCGTCCGCCTTGGTGCCGGCAAACGTCGACTCCGTCACGCCGCGCTGGCCGCTGACAAAGTGTTCTGGATTGAGCCAGGCGGCGTCAGGGAAGGTTTGCCAGGCCAGTTCGAAGCCGGCGCGCACGGCGTCGCGGCCGACAAAACTCTTGCCCAGCAGATCAGGGCCGGCCACGGCATGGAATTCGCAATCGTCGGCCATGGCGGCCATCAGGGCGTCGATATCGTGGCGGTTCCAGGCATCGCCGAACGCTTGCAAAAAGTCGATGGTGACGGCGTCGGTGTGCGGTACAGGGTGGTTCATGGTGGTCTCCGTAAATCGTTTTTGATACGCTACGTTCCGTTTTTTGTCTTTTATTGAATTTAAGCCTTAAGCATGGCCTTGTCAAATCAAATAATCCAAAAAACGGGACGCCTTGTATTCTTTAATGAAATTATGATGTTTCCGTGACAATCTGTGAGAATTTCGTCACAACGCTGTGTCGGATTACGCCGGGCCGAGGCCCGGCTAATCCGACCTACGCGCATGCCGTGGCGTAGGTTGGATTAGCCTGAAAGGCGTAATCCAACAACCCCATCACATCAAACGTAGTCTTTATACTTGTCCAGATGCCGCACCGGTTTGCTCAGCGCATCGCGGCGGAACGGGTCGCCCAGCTCGCGCGTGCACATGATTTCAATGATGGTCGTCTTGCCTTCATTCATCTGCATGTCGATGGCCTTCTTCAAGGCCGGACCCACGTCTTCCAGCTTGTCGACCGTGATGCCTTCGGCGCCCATGGCGCGCGCGATCTCGGCGAAACTCTGGTT
>NZ_FNHA01000026.1:0-9484 GCF_900103595.1 Janthinobacterium sp. OK676 | reverse complement strand
CCGCAGTTGCCAAAGCTCATCGCCGCAAAGAAGCTGCGCGGCTTTTCAAAGCGCAGATAGCTGTTCGCCACCGAGTTGATGTTGCCGATGTCGGTCGACACCATCACGTCTTCCGGCATGGCTTTTTCCAGCTCGCGCAAGACCTGGCGCGGGTGCAGGTAATTGCCCGGCTCTTTCTTTTGCTCTTCGATCATGTCCAGGCTGTACGCATCTTTTTCGTGCGTCCAGTTCGTCAGCTCCTCTTCCCACGCGGCCTTTTCGGCTTGCACGGTGGCATAGCGCTCGTCGCGCGTCGCATCGCAATCGAGGGCCTTGCCGTCCAGGCGCGCCAGGATGGCTTTCGCGGCCGCCTTGGCGTCGCCGCAGATGCCCACCGAAATCTTCTTGACCAGGCCCAGCATCTTGTTGTCCGCGTCGATCTGGATGATCTTCGCATTCTTCGGCCAGTAATCCATGCCGTGCTGCGGCAAGGTGCCGAACGGGCCCAGGCGCGAACCCAAGGCCACGACGACGTCGGCCTGGGCGATCAGTTTCATCGCCGCCTTCGAACCCTGGTAACCGAGCGGACCGCACCACAGCGGGTGGCTGGCGGGGAAGGAGTCGTTGTGCAGGTAGCTGTTGACGACGGGTGCGCCGAGGCGCTCGGCCAGGGCCTTGCACTCGTCGATCGCGTCGCCCATGACGACGCCGCCGCCCGAGATGATGACGGGGAACTTGGCTTTCGCCAGCAGTTCCGCCGCATCGTTGAGACTCTGCTCGCCGCCGGCGCCACGGTCCAGACGGTTCGGTTTCGGGATTTCCGCCTTGATTTCGCCATAAAAATAGTCGCGCGGGATGTTCAATTGCGTCGGGCCCATTTCCGACATGGCGCGGTCAAAGCAGCGGCCCGTGAATTCCGCCATGCGGGCCGGATTCGTCACATGACCCTGGTACTTCGTGAATTCCTCGAACATCGGCAGCTGGTTCGCTTCCTGGAAGCCGCCCAGGCCCATGCTCATGGTGCCCGTCTCCGGCGTGATGATCACGACGGGCGTATGCGCCCAGTAGGCGGCCGCGATGGCGGTGACGCAATTGCTGATGCCGGGGCCGTTCTGGCCGATGACGACGCCATGGCGGCCCGAGACGCGGGCATAGCCGTCGGCCATGTGGCCGGCGCCCTGCTCGTGCACGACGGGGATCAGCCGGATGCCGGCGGGGGCGAAGATATCCATCGGGTCCATGAAGGCCGAGCCCATGATGCCGAACATGTCGGTCACGCCATTGGCGGCCAGGGTTTCCACGAACGCTTCGGAAGGCGTCATCTTTTGCGGGCCGGTGGGGATGGCCGCTGCGGCGGCGGCTTTTTGGTCGGTCATGTCATTCATGGGTGTCTCCTGGTCTGTGGTGATAAGCTTCGGCTAAATTATCAAAAAACGGTATATTTTGTTCCGAAATTTGATATACAATTCAATTTAAGCGTTCAGCAATCAAAAGTCAAACAGAATTTCAAGGAAACGGTACAATTTGAGTTCGAAAATGAAATAACACTCAGACAGACAACCGAGGCCACCATGGACATGATTTCATCCCCAAAACTTGAGCCGGAAAAACTGGAAGGCGACACGCCCACGATGCGTTTGTTTGCTTTGCTGGAAGTGATTGCCGAAAAAGACCAGTTGCTGTCACTGCAGGCGCTGGTGGAAGAAACGGGGCTACCGAAACCCACCCTGCACCGCATGCTGCAACAGCTGGAAAGCGTGGGCGTGCTGCAGCGCGAAAGCGATGGCCGCCACTACAGCACGGGCGTGCGCCTGCGCCGCCTGGCGTCGAACCTGCTAATTAACAACACTTTCCATGGCGCCCGCCGCATGGTCTTGCGCCAGTTGGTCGAGGAAGTGGGCGAAAGCTGCAACCTGACGGCCTTCAGCGGCAGCGAAGTGGTGTACCTGGACCGGGTGGAAACGGCGGCCCCGCTGCGCTTCTACCTGCATCCCGGTTCGCGGGTGCCTGCCCACTGCTCGTCCAGCGGCAAGCTGTTCCTGGCACAGATGACGCCCGTGCAACGGCGCCGCCTGCTGGGCCACATGGAATTGACGCGCTTTACGGACAAGACGGAAACGGACCCCGTCAAGCTCGAGCGCGAACTGGAACTGGTGCGCCGCAACGGCTATGCGCTGGACGACGAGGAATTCCTGCCCGGCCTGCTGTGCGTGGCCGTGCTGGTGCCGAACCCGAACGGCCGCTCGAACCTGGCCGTGGCCATCCAGGCGCCCATCATCCGTTTGACGCACGACAAGGCTTTACATTTCTTGCCAGCACTGCAACGCGCCGCGCAAGCCCTGGCCGCCATCGAATCGGAAACCATGCCGACGACGGGCGGGGACGACGACGCCGCATTACAAACCGGTCATTCATAACCGCCGTAGCGCCCATGCTGCGGTTTCACAGGAGAACAAGGTGCCAGATTCACGCCAACATCCCCCCGCCGCAGCGGCGCAAACCTTGCAGTCCGTGCGCAGCCTGTTCGATATCGACAGCGACCTACTCGTGCCCGTCTTCACGGAGCGCGACCCGCACGTGCCCGACATCGACCCCGCCTACCGCTTCAACAAGGACGTGACCCTGGCGATCCTCGCCGGCTTCACCCACAACCGCCGCGTGATGGTGCAGGGCTTGCACGGCACGGGCAAGTCCACGCATATCGAACAAGTGGCGGCGCGCCTGAACTGGCCTTGCGTGCGGGTCAACCTCGACGGTCACATCAGCCGCCTGGACCTGGTCGGCAAGGACGCCATCGTGCTGCGCGAACAGCAGCAGGTGACGCAATTCCAGGAAGGCATCGTGCCCTGGTCCCTGCAACGGCCCGTGGCCCTGATCTTCGACGAGTACGATGCGGGCCGCCCCGACGTGATGTTCGTCATCCAGCGCATCCTCGAGCGCGACGGCAAGTTCACCCTGCTCGACCAGAACCGCGTCATCACGCCCCACCCCCACTTCCGTTTGTTCGCCACGTCGAATACCGTGGGCCTGGGCAACCTGAACGGCATGTACCACGGCACGCAAGTGCTCAACCACGCGCAGATCGACCGCTGGAATATCGTTGCCACATTGAACTATCTGCCGCAGGAGGAAGAAACCCAGATCGTCCTGGCGCGTGTCCCCGCCATGGACGACGAGGCGGGCCGCCAGCTGGCCGCCAGCATGGTGGCCGTGGCCAGCCTCACGCGCCACGGCTATGCGGCGGGCGACCTGGCCTGTCTGATGTCGCCGCGCACGGTGATCACCTGGGCGGAAAACTGCCAGATCTTCCGCGACCCGGCCCTGGCCTTCCGCCTGTCCTTCCTCAACAAATGCGACGAGGCCGAGCGGCCCATGGTGGCCGAGTATTACCAACGCTGCTTCAATGAGGAATTGCTGGCGAGCCAGGCATGAGTACGGAAACGACGGCGCCTGCCGCCTACACGCGCGAACAGCAGGAAACGGATGAACTGTGCGCGGGCGCCATCCGCGCCCTCAGCGGTTCGCCCTCGATACGCTACCGGGGCCGGCGGCTGCACGACGGCCACCGCCCGCTACCCATCCATGCGGCCCATCTGCAGCCCGATGCTGCGCCGCAGGATTTGCCGTCCTTGCGCGGTGCGGCCGACAGCGTGGCCCTGCGGCTGCTGCACACGGATGCGGCCTTGCACAAGTCCCTGTGCCCGGCGGAACCCGTGGCGCGGCTCGTGTTTGAATTGCTGGAACAGTTAAGAGTGGAAACGCTTGCACCAGAACAGCACGCAGGCGTGATCCACAACCTGCGCCACCGCTTCACGGCCTGGTCGCATGCGTTCTACGATTCCGGCCTGGCCGAGGGCGCGTCGGGCTTGCTGCTGTACACGGTATTCCAGATGTGCTGGTCGCGCCTGACGGCCAGGCCCGTGCTGGAAAAGACGGAAGATTTTATTGAGGCGACGCGCTGGTCCGTTTCTTCCGCACTGAGCGGCGACCTGGCGGGATTGCGCCGCCACCGCGCCGACCAGGCCGCCTTTGCGCGCCATGCGCTGGCCATCAGCCACGCCGTCGACGCCATGCTGAAAGACGCGCAAACGGCGCGCGATGGCGGCGAAGACGCCGCCGGCGATGCGAAGGCGCAGGCGGCCTTCAAGCTGTTGCTCGATTTCGACAGCGACAACGACCACCTTCCGGACGCCGCCCCGCTGGGCGAGAGCCGCGCCTTCAGCGATGGCGATGGCGGCTACAAGGCCTACTCCACGGCATACGACCGCGAAGAAAAAGCGGGTGAATTGGTCCGCCGCGCCCTGCTGCTCGAATACCGCGAACGCATGGACGAGCGCATCGCCAGCCTCGGCATCAACACGGCACGCCTGGCGCGGCGTTTCACGCAATTGCTGGCCGTGCCCGAGCGCGACGGCTGGTCCTTCGGCGAGGAAGAGGGGTATATCGACGGCCGGCGCCTGGCGCAACTGATCAGCTCGCCGTCCGAACGCAGGCTGTTTCGCAAGGAACAATTTTTACCGCAAGCCGATTGCCTCGTCACCTTTCTTGTCGACTGCTCCGGCTCCATGAAGACGCACGCGGAATCCGTGGCCGTGCTGCTCGATATCCTGCTGCGCGCCCTGGACCAGGCCGGTGTCGCGACGGAGTTGCTGGGTTTTACGACGGGCGCCTGGAACGGCGGACGAGCCAAGCGCGACTGGATGCGCGCCCGCTCGCCGGCCAATCCGGGCCGCTTGAATGAACTCGTGCACATGGTCTTCAAGGATGGCGATACCAGCTGGCGCCGCGCGCGGCCCGACATCGCGGCCCTGCTGAAGGCGGATTTGTACCGCGAAGGCGTCGATGGCGAAGCCGTGGACTGGGCGTGCACGCGCATGCTGGCACGCCCGGAACGACGGCGCATCCTGCTCGTCGTGTCCGACGGCTGTCCGATGGATACGGCCACGAATCTGGCCAACGACGAGTTTTACCTGGCGCAACACTTGAAGCAAGTGGTGGCGCGCCGCGAAGCGCAGGGCGCCATCGAGATTTGCGGGCTGGGGCTGGGCCTGGACCTGGGCGCCTACTACAGCCGCAGCCTGGCAACCACCCTGCCCGCCTCGCTGAACAATGAGCTGTTCAGCGAGATCGCGCAGTTGCTTGGTGGCCGCAAACGCTAGCGTTCAGCCCACCTCGTAGCGCACCGTGTGCGCTTCCATCGGCAGCGGGATTTCCCAGTTCCACAGCATCGCTTGCAGCTTCTTGTTGCTCAGCGACGTGTCGCGCTGGCCGTTGCGCCGCAGTAGCTCCTTGCGCGGCTGCTCGAGGTACACAAGTTCCACCTGCGCGTGGTACTTGTACAGCAGATTGAGCGTCTTTTCGCGCATCAGCTTGGACAGGTGCGTGGCGTTCCACACGAACGGTTCCCCCTTGCGCAACAGTTCGCGCGCCCGCTCTTCCGCATAGTCGCCCACCTGCCCCTCGTTCTTGCCGTGCTTCAAGCCCAAGGCCGTCCGCGCATCGTCAAACGACACGACGGGCAGGCGCGGATGGTGCTTGTCCACCCACGTATTCTTGCCCGACGCGGGCAAGCCCGACATGACGATCACGTGCGAACCCGCTTCCTGAAACAATGGATAGTCGGGATGGGCTTCGGCGCCGCGAAAATATTTGACGCGTGTGTGATCGTCAACAAAGGCGCGCCGCTGGCCGTAGC
The DNA here is from genome assembly GCF_900103595.1 of Janthinobacterium sp. OK676. Classification (NCBI taxonomy): domain Bacteria; kingdom Pseudomonadati; phylum Pseudomonadota; class Betaproteobacteria; order Burkholderiales; family Oxalobacteraceae; genus Janthinobacterium; species Janthinobacterium sp. OK676. The sequence continues at coordinate 3,810 of NZ_FNHA01000026.1, read as the reverse complement.
AACCCTCCTCGCGCGCCAGTTCGCGGAACAGCTCGATGGCATCCAAAATGCGCTGCGGATCGGGACAGATGCGGCCGCGGATATCGGCTTCGGCCAGCATGGCCAGCAGCCGGATATCGACTTGCCACGACAGTTCGCGCACGGTAAATTCCGGCGTGACACCGCGCCGCGACGTTTCCAGCGCAAAGAACGGCACCTGGTGCACATGGATCAGGCGGCAGATTTCCTCGCGCGCGGCAAACGGCACGTCGCAATCCCACAAGGCGATGCGCGCATCGAGCGCGCCCTTGCGCGAGTGGCCGGGCTGGCCGATGGCGCCCGTCACCGGGTCGATCACCGTCGTGCTGCACTTGGCCACGTCGTGCAGCAAGGCGGCCAGGAACACGATTTCCTGTTCCGCGCGCGTGGCTTGCCGGTACTCGGGCATGGCCAGCAGGGACTCGACCACCATCATCGTATGCGTCCACACATCGCCTTCCGCGTGATACACGGGGTTTTGCGGCGTGTTTTTCGCCAGTTCCAGCTGCGGGAAGGCGGCCAGGCAAGCGTTGAAGTCGGGCGACTGGCCAGGCAAGGGCGCCAGTTGCTGCAGGGTTTTCCAGTGCATCATGTTGTACTCCTCGATAAAGCTGCCAGTTCATCGAGCGAACGGCAGGTATGCAAGCCCAGGCTTTCCCACGTGACGAGCGGCTGCGGCGCGTACAGGTCCACGCCCTCGGCCAGCTGGTTGGGAATCAATGGCCGCGTGCTGTGGTGCGAACCGCTGTCGAGGATGGTTTGCGTAAAGTCATGGCGCACCAGCTTGTAGCGGGCCAGCACTTGCTCGTCGTCTTCCACTTTCAGGTACAGGCCCTCCGCGTGGTCGGACTTGTCCGTCTGCTTCCAGCACAAGTCCAAAGGCAGGCGCTCGCGCGCCACCGCGTGTTCAAACGTGTCGCGCCACAGACGGGACTTGGCCAGCGAATGGCGCAGCAGCTGCCACAGCTGTTTCGGCGTGGCGGGCATCAAGCCCGCATACAGCACGGGGACGGACAGCACGGGCGAGCCGGCCAGCATGGCGTGACGGCGCGCCGTCGACAAAAACATCTGGCTGCGGCGGCAATACACGTCGAACTCGTTGAAGTAATGGGGCAGCCGGTCGTAAAACACGGAATGCTTGCTGTACGACCATTCGCCAAACAGCACATACTGGTCTTCCAGCAAGCCCAGCAAGGCGTGTTCGTGCGCATGCGCCCACGGTTTCAACAGGTTGAACTGGCGTTCGCTGCCGCCGCCGGCCAGGTAATGGCCGCGCGACTGCAGCAGCACTTCGCCTGCATCGCTGAACGACACGGCGGAGTTCGCGCCATCGATTTTCTCCTCGATGACGACGTACTGGCCGGCCAGCTTTTTCAGGGGCATCTGGTCCGAGCCGTCGTCGCCATCCTGCAGGCGCGAGCCTTCCAGGTGCGGCGTGCGCGGGTATTTGAATAAGGGTAAAGATTGTAAAAACATAGCGTCCCACGCCGCGTTCACCGGGGCGTGTCCATACAGGGTCAGGGGTGCTGACGACGTGTTCGGGCGTGGACGATCAAGAGCGTAGTCTTGGATACGTGTGCGGAAAGAGCAGTGCCGCAGCAATCGGGGGCGTCAACGCGCCGAACGATGCTGCAAAGAGCATTTCGTCAGCGTTAGCAGGTGATGGCGAAGAAGCGAGGCACTTTTGGCTCCAATAAGGAAGAGGTTCTAGAAAGAACCGCGAATATAAAGGCTGTTTGCATATTTTGCAAGCGCCGCACGCTTGGAAACTAGCCGAACAATTGCGGCACGGCTGCCGCCATCAGCGAGAGGCCGATGGCGGTCAGCACGGCAAACGCGATGCGGCGCATGCCGCGCTGCGCGATCGGCGGCGGGTAGCGCTTGCCGGCCATCGTCGCCAGCACGCCCACGGGCAAGGCCAGCGCGCACAGCAACAGCACTTTTGCGTCGAGCTGGCCCTGGCTGCCCGCCATCAAGGAGCGTCCGCCCGCGCTGATGGCGAACAGGAAGATCAGGCTGTAGCGGATGGTTTTCAAGCTCATTTCCTGGCGGTAGAACTGGTACACGAGCGGCGGTCCGGCCAGCGAAAACAGGCCCGAGAACAGGCCGCCGCACACGCCGCTGATGAAGAAGCTGCGCTTGTCGGCCGCACCCGGCCCCGGCGGCGCCTGCAGCAGGATGCTGACGCCGCCATACACGATGGCCGCGCCCAGCAGCAGCTTCAGCAAGGGCGCATACGCCTGGTCCAGGTAGCCGAGCAGCAAGACACCGGCCGCCATGGCCGGCAGCAAGCCGATGCCGGCGGCGCGGATGGCGCGCCAGTCCAGGTGGTGCAAGGCGCCCGGCAAGGCCACGAGACAATTGGCCAGGGACAGCAGGCTGACGAGGGCCGCCAGCGCGGGCACGGGCGCCAGGCCCAAGCCGCTGGCCACGCCCATGACGATCATGCCCAGGCCAAAGCCCGTGACGGTCTGGAAATACGTGCCCGCCGCCACCACACCCAGCAGCGCCAGCACGGGCAGGCTGAACAACTCAGCGCCCACCCTGGGCCTGCACGGACGTGACGGCAATCACGTTGTACACGTCATCGGCGCTGCAGCCGCGCGACAAGTCGTTGGCCGGCTTCTTCAAGCCTTGCAGCAAGGGGCCGATGGCGACGGCGCCGCCCATGCGCTCGGCCAATTTATAGCCGATATTGCCCGCGTCCAGGTTCGGGAACACCAGCACGTTGGCGCGGCCGTTGACGACGGAATCCTTGACTTTTCTCTGCGAAATCTCGGCCACGATGGCCGCGTCCAGTTGCACGTCGCCATCGATGGCCAGCAGCGGACGCTGGGCCTTGACCTTGTCCGTGGCCGCATGCACCTTGTCCACGGCCGCGTGGTGGGCGCTGCCGCTGGTGGAAAACGACAGCATGGCCACGCGCGGTTCTTCCATCAGCAAGGCTTGCGCGCTGTCGGCGGCCGCCATGGCGATGTCGGCCAATTCCTCGGCTTTCGGATCGACCACGAGGGCGCAGTCGGAAAAGATAAAACCGCCCTTGAGGCTGTGGAAAGGTTCGCACAGCATCATCAGGAAAAAGCTGGACACGAGCTTGAAAGCCGGATCGACGCCGATGATCTGGATGGCGCTGCGCACCACGTCGGCCGTCGTGTGCACGGCGCCCGCCACGCAGCCATCCGCGTCGCCCAGGCGCACCATCAGGTTGGCGTGGCACAGCGGGTCCTGCGCGGCTTTCCTCGCCTGCTCCACCGTCATGCCCTTGGCCTGGCGCAGCACGAACAATTGCTGGGCATAGTGTTCCGACTCGCTCGATTCTATCGGGTCGACCAGGCGCACGGCGTCCAGGTCCAGCGCGTGCTCCTGCGCCAGGGCCAGGATGGCGGCGGGATTGCCCACGATGGTGATGTGGGCCAGGCCTTCGCTTGCCGCCCGCGCGGCCGCCTGCAGCACGCGCACGTCGCCGCCCTCGCACAAGACGATATGTTTCGGCACGGCGCGGGCCTGGGCGATGATGCGGTGCAGGGCTTTCATTGGAACTCCAATTCGGTAAAAAAATGCCGGAACCATGGAAGCATGGAACATGGTTCCGGCACATAAAACCCGGCATGGCCGGGGTCATACAAGGATCGGTCAGAGTGGTGTCGGATTACGCCGGTACCACGCGTAGCTTGCGTAGGTTGGATTAGCCCGCCAGGGCGTAATCCAACAACCCCATCACATCAAACGTAATCTTTATACTTGTCCAGATGCCGCACCGGTTTGCTCAGCGCATCGCGGCGGAACGGGTCG
>NZ_FNHA01000027.1:0-5792 GCF_900103595.1 Janthinobacterium sp. OK676 | reverse complement strand
CCTTTGTCATTGTTGTCTACTACCTTGTTACGATGCTTGCCATTGGGCAGGCGCAGCGCGCAGTCGAGCTTTGCCTTGGCAACGTCGATTCCCAGATTAAACATGCTGTGCTCCTCTTGCGATCTACCTTGTGAATGCGGGCTAACCGGCATGCCGGTGCCAAAGATACTGTCCGATCTTGACATTGAGGATGGGTAACTGGTGCGAGATCTACGAAACTGGCTCGGAGCCTAAGGGCGGATACGGCATCCAGTTACCCGGTCTTGATATGCCTACCAAGATTTTGACAGCGGTCGATACCGTTCGCAATATCACGAACGGCATGAAGGGAATAATACAAGGTCGGATTAGCGTAGCGTAATCCGACAAGTTGGCAGTCAATACCACAGACGAAAAAAAGGCAGCGCTGCGCGCTGCCTTTGTCATATATCACAACATGTTGTGCACGGCGGGGATCGTCATGTTCTCTTCATATTGACACTGTACGATGACTTCCATTCTCATCAAGCAATGTGTGCACCCATGCTGGCCAAGCTTAAACTCCTCAAAACTCCCAAGGGCATCGATAGCGTCCTGATGCTGTCGGCCATGCTGATACTCTGGATCGGCAATTACAGCAACCTCGACCTCATGATCGCCGACAGCATGTTCGACGGTGCGCGTGGGAAATTCGTCGGTGCTGACAGCCCGTGGGCGAGCAGTTTCCAGCTCTGCATGATCTTGCTTGGCGCCGCCTTGATCTGTTTGGCCATCTGGGACATCTTGCATCCGCTGGCCTGGCTGGCATCACGCCGCAGCGCCTTGCGCGTAGTGGCATTGTCGGCTATCTTCGTGCCATTAAGCATCTATTTGCTCTCTTCCTTCAGCGACGTGCCCTGTCCCACGGATTTGTTGCGTTACGGCGGACTGGAACCATACACGCGCCTGCTGGAAACGTTGCCGACCAGCGCATCCGCCATGACATGCCTGCCCGCTACCCAGGCGAATACTGCCTGGTGGATGCTGGCCTTGCCATTGTTCTGCCTGCCTGGACGGCCACGCACGGCGCTTTTCTTCGCCGTCGTCATGCTGCTGTGCGGCTTGACGGCAGGCTGGCAGCAACAGTTGCAAGGTGCACAATTTTTCACGCACACCTTGTGGTCGGCCTGGATCGCCTCTTTCCTGATCTATCTGCTGCATCATTTGTTTCGGGCCGGGGACGCGTTGGCCTGAAATACAAAAGTACGTCACAATCTGCCTGTCGAGTTGTCGTTTCATACAAAAACAGGAGCACCATGAACGAGCAGATTGCGAGAGAAGTGGTATTGGTCCGGGCTATCGAGATGGCCGACCAGAAAAAAGAAGTCCTCAGCGAGGATGACCGCATGTATGCCAGCCGCAGCGCGCGTGAGCTTGCGCAGTGGCAAGCTTCGGGCAAGCAGGCCGAAGTGACCGGTGACGATTTCCTGCAGCAGCGTTCCGAACTGATCATCAAACGCATCACCGAGCGCACTCCCGCCTTCGCCGCTTTCGCGAAACGCCGCAACGGCATGAAGACCCTGGCGCTGGCCTTGCCCCTGCTGGCCTTGCTGCTGGGCGCCGGGCTCGACCGCATCACGGATCCCCACCGCGTGGATCTGCTGTCGGCGCCCTTGTTGCTGATTATTGCCTGGAATGTGATGGTCTACCTGGGCTTGCTGATCTGGCTATGCATCCCCTCGCACTCCCTCGGCTGGCCGAAAGCGGGACTGGTGCGCCACCTGAGCGTGGGCCGCCTGGCTCTGCCGCGCAAGCTGCCGCACGCCTTGTCTTCCGGCTTGCTCAGTTTCATGGGGGAGTGGGCGCACTTGAGCGCCAAGCTGACGGCCGCGCGCCTGAGCCGTACCATTCACCTGAGCGCCGCCATGTTTGCCATCGGTGCCGTCGCTTCACTGTATGCGCGCGGTTTCCTGTCGCAATACGCGGCCGGCTGGGAAAGCACGTTTCTCAGTGCCAGCCAGGTGCACAGCCTGCTTTCGACCCTGTTTGCGCCTGCCATCGCCCTGTTTCATTTGCAAGGCTTTTCGCTGGCGGAAATTGAAGCGCTGCGCTTCCCGCAAACGACGACCGTCGAAGGCGGCGCACGCTGGGTGCATTTGTATGCGGCAACGATTTTCCTGCTGGTCGTCGTGCCCCGCCTGATCCTGACCCTGGTCAACAATTGGCGCGCCGCGCGCCTGGCCAGGCACTTTCCGCTGGATCTCGATCAGCCGTATTTCCGCAAGCTCAATGAAAGCATCGGCGTGGCCACGGGCGGCATGCTGCGTGTCTTGCCGTACAGCTTTACCGTCGATGAGGCGCGTCACAAGGGCCTGGGGCAAATCGCCCTCATGCTGTTTGGCGAACAAGGGCGCATGATGCTGCGTCCATCGACGTCGTATGGCGAAGAACCGCAGGACGTCTTGCGCGGCACGGACCTGAATGACCCGCAAGTCAATATCACTGCCGTGCTGTTCAATCTGACGGCGACGCCGGAAAAGGAAAACCACGGCGCCTTCCTCGATTACCTGGTGCAGTCGTCGGCACGCGGCATCGCCGTCCTGATCGACGAATCCAGCTACCTGGAGCGCGCGGGTGAGCAGGCGGACAACGGCGCGCGTCTGGCGGAACGAGTCGCCTTGTGGCAACAGTTTTGTCAGTTCCATAAAACCACGGCCACCGTGGTCAATTTGCTCAACCCTGCCTTGCACCCGCTCGATGCCGGTGTCGGGCTGAAAGTATCGGCAGCAGCATGAGTGTGAATGTGAATAAAGATGTGCGGGATGATGCGGTGCAAATACAGTTTGCGCTGATTTCGCACACGAATAATGGCAAGACGACCCTGGCGCGCACCTTGGTAGGCGTGGATGTCGGCGAAGTGCGCGACGCCGCCCACGTGACGGTGTTTGCGGAGTCGCATACCTTGCTGGCTACGCCGCAGGGCGATGCCTTGCAATTGTGGGATACGCCCGGCTTTGGCGATTCCGTGCGTCTGCTCAAGCGCCTGGGGCAGTCGGGCAATCCCATCGGCTGGTTCCTGCGCGAAGTGCTGGACCGTTATCGCGACCGCCCGTTCTGGCTCAGCCAGCAAGCGCTGCGCACGGCCAAGGACTCCGCCGATGTGGTGTTGTACCTGGTCAACTCCTCTGAAAATCCCAAGGACGCCGGTTACTTGCCGGCGGAAATGAAAATTCTCGCCTGGCTGGATAAGCCTGTGGTGGTTTTGCTCAATCAGATGGGGCCGCCGCGTCCGGGCAATGAAGAACACAGCGAGCAGGCGCGTTGGCGCGAGCATTTGCAGCAGTATCCGATTGTGCGCGACGTCCTGGCGCTCGACGCCTTTGCCCGCTGCTGGGTGCATGAACGCGTGTTTTACGAAGCCGTGGGTAAATTGTTGCCGCAATCGCAGCAAGCCGGCTATGCGCGTTTGTTTTCTGCGTGGCAAGAGCAGAATACGGCGCGTTTCCGGCAAGCCATGCACTTGCTGGCTACGCAGCTGGCGGTGGCTGGACAGGATCGCGAAGCCATCGAGTCCGGTTCCAAGGGCTTGCTGAAATCGGCCTTGCAAGTCGTGGGCATCGGCAAAAATGCGGAGCAGCAACGCCAGGAAAAGGCCATGGCCAGCCTGGTGGCGCGGCTCAATACGCACAGTGGTGTCATCACGCGTGAGCTTTTGATCCTGCACCAACTCGATCCCACCGATGCGCACAAGATCAATAGCCGGATACGGGAAAATTTCGCCGTGCGCGCGCCGATCGACAAGGCGCAAGCGGGACTATTGGGCGCCATGATTTCCGGTGCGGCGACGGGGCTGTCGGCCGACCTGATTTCCGGCGGCCTGACTTTGGGTACGGGCGCCTTGCTTGGCGGCGTGGTCGGTGCGCTGACGTTTGCGGGCGCCGCCTGGGGCTTTAATTCCGGCACGGACCGCAATGAGCCCATCATGCAATTTACGGATGCCTTCTTGCGCACCCTGGTGGTGGCGGGCGTGCTGCGTTACCTGGCGGTGGCGCACTTTGGCCGTGGCCGCGGCAATTTCGTTGAAAGCGAAGCGCCGGCCTTCTGGCAAGATGAAGTCGAGCAGGCGGTGGCGCGTCATGAGGGCGCATTGGCCGAGTTGTGGAAAGACGTGCGCCGCGAGAAATCAACTGAACTGGCGGCCGAGCGTGTACAGCCCATCATCACGGCGATTACTGCCGATGTGCTGGCGCGCCTGTACCCGGACGTGGCGCAGCAGATGTAAATACGGGCTTTCATCGCCTATTCCAATAGGGCTTACATGAGCACACATAAAATCGCGGTCATCGCCGGTGACGGCATCGGTAATGAAGTCATGCCGGAGGGCTTGCGCGTGATTGAAGCGGCCGCGCGCCATTTCAATATCGACCTGCAGTTTACGACGATGGCGTGGGCCAATTGCGACTATTACCTGGAACACGGGCAAATGATGCCCTCGGACTGGTTTGCGCAACTCAAGGATTTCGACGCCATCTATTTTGGCGCCGTGGGCTGGCCGGACAAGGTGCCCGACCATATCTCGCTGTGGGGCTCCTTACTCAAATTCCGGCGTGAGTTCGATGAGTACGTCAACTTGCGTCCCGTGCGGCTGATGCCGGGCGTGCCGTGCCCGCTGGCGAATAAAAAACCGGGCGATATCGATTTCTATGTGGTGCGTGAAAACACGGAAGGAGAATATTCATCCGTGGGCGGGCGCATGTTCGAAGGGACGGAGCGCGAAACGGTGCTGCAGGAATCCGTTTTTACGCGCAAGGGCGTCGACCGGATATTGAAATACGCATTCGAGCTGGCGCAAAGCCGGCCCAAGAAACACCTGACATCGGCGACCAAATCGAATGGCATTGCCATCAGCATGCCGTATTGGGATGAGCGGGTGGAAACCATGGCGCCGCAATTTCCTGACGTGCGCTGGGACAAATACCATATCGACATCCTGGCTGCCCGCTTTGTATTGAGCCCCGAGCGCTTCGACGTGGTGGTCGCCTCGAATCTGTTTGGGGACATCTTGTCCGACCTGGGTCCCGCCTGTACGGGGACGATTGCCATTGCACCATCGGCCAATATCAATCCGGAGCGCACGTTCCCTTCCGTCTTCGAGCCGGTGCACGGTTCCGCCCCCGATATCTACGGCCAGAATATCGCCAACCCGATCGGCATGATCTGGTCTGGCGCCATGTTGCTGGACTTCCTCGGTAATGGCGAGGCCAATTACACGGCCGCACATGACGCGATAGTGCGCGCCATCGAGCAGGTGCTCGAGCACGGTCCGCGTACGCCCGATATGGGCGGCAGCGCCAGTACGACGGATGTCGGCATGGCGGTTGCCGAATTGCTGAAATAAAGCTTGCCGCCCGTGTGGGGCTTTGCTATAGTTCGCCTCCCCAATGAGACGCACTAGTTTGCGGCACAAAAGGGACAGCCTTCAGGGGCTGGGTAGTAAAAAAGAAGGAGTTGACGGACGTAGCAAATTGCTTCATACTCTTCCTTCTTCGCAGCTGACAAACACAACGCTTTGTCGATAGCGCGAAAGCAGTAGCCGAATACAGTTCTTTAACAATTAACAGTCGATAAGTGTGGGCATTTGATGTAAGTGCAGCGTCAATCTTCGGATTGGCGTCTAACTTAAAATATCAAATGTTCACAAGAAATAATGAAATAGGATACTTCTTCGGAAGTAGCCTGTCAGTTTTTTGAGTGAGCGACCCGTCAGCAATGACGGTGCCGGTAAAACGGCAAAGTAACAGAGATTAAACTGAAGAGTTTGATCCTGGCTCAGA
>NZ_FNHA01000028.1:0-4405 GCF_900103595.1 Janthinobacterium sp. OK676 | reverse complement strand
CAATCTGAGCCAGGATCAAACTCTTCAGTTTAATCTCTGTTACTTTGCCGTTTTACCGGCACCGTCATTGCTGACGGGTCGCTCACTCAAAAAACTGACAGGCCACTACTTTCGTAGCGCCTATTTCATTATTTCTTGTGAACATTTGATATTTTAAGTTAGACGCCAATCCGAAGATTGACGCTGCACTTACATCAAATGCCCACACTTATCGACTGTTAATTGTTAAAGAACTGTATTCGGCACTGCTTATTTACTACTCTCGCGCTATCGACAAAGCGTTGTGTTTGTCAGCTGCGAAGAAGGAAGAGTATGAAGCATTTCGCTAAATCCGTCAACTCCTTCTTTTACGACTCATCGCCGTTTCCGGTGATCCTCAAGTGCCGCATTGACTGCGTCTCATTGGGGAGGCGAACTATAGCAAAGCCCCGCCAGTCTTGGCAAGGGCTTTCATTCGCCATCCATGTTTTTGTTCAGGCAGCCAGCAGGGCTTTGACCAGGTCTTTCTTGTCGACGTACTCCGTGGCATCGACATGCAGCGCTTTGAGCACATGGTCGAGATGATGCAACATGATGTCGACTGCAGCGTCGGCATTGCCAGCCTTGGCCGCCTCGATGAACAGCGCATGCTCATCCGATGAGCAACTGGCGTCTTCGCTGGACTGCTGGTGCATGGCGATCAGCGAGGTCCGCGCCGTCAGTTTGCGCAAGATTTCCTTCAACACCAGATTACCAACGATATCGGCCAGCAAGGTGTGAAAGTCGCCTAGCAACCTGGCGCGCAACGGCAGATCGTTTTGTGCCAGGGCCTGGCGTTCCAGCGCAAGGTGGGCATCGATGCGACGATAATCATCGGCCTTGGCGATGGTTACGAAATCACGCGCCAGGCCGGCCTCGAGCGTGCGGCGCACGGCAAAGATTTCGCGCGCCTCGCGTTCACTGAGCTTGCACACGCAAGCGCCCTTTTCCGGAACGATCTCGATGAGCTCATCCTTCGACAGCATCAGCAAGGCCGCACGGATCTTGGTACGACTGACCGAATACACGCGGGCCAGGGCCTCTTCCTTGAGCTTGGTGCCAGAGGGCAAGCGGCGTTCGATAATCGCCGCCGCAATATCCGCGGCGATCTCCTCGGACGAGTTGGTAACAGCTGCTGTGGTGGGGTCAAGCATGCGGGATCTGGCTTTGGCAAAGACGATCAGGAAACCGAACTGATGAAACTGGCCAGTTCAGGCGTCGACGGTGCGGCAAACAGCGTCTTCGGATCACCTTGCTCATGGATTTTCCCCTGGTGCATGAACACCAGCTGGTCCCCCACCTCGCGTGCGAAGCGCATTTCATGCGTGACCATGATCAAGGTCATGCCATCGTCGGCCAGCTTGCGCACCACGGCCAGCACTTCGTTTACCAGTTCCGGATCGAGCGCCGAGGTAATTTCATCGCACAACAGTATTTTCGGCTGCATCGCCAGCGCCCGGGCAATTGCCACGCGCTGCTGCTGGCCGCCCGACAGCTGGTCTGGAAACGCGTCAAAGCGATCGGCAAGGCCGACTTTTGCCAGCGCATCGCGCGCCAGCGCCTCTGCTTGCTGCTTGCCGATTTTTTTGACCACGGTCGGCGCCAGCATCACATTCTGTCCGGCCGTCAGATGCGGATACAGATTGAACTGCTGGAACACCATGCCGACTTTCAGGCGCAACTGGCGCAAATCGGTCTGGCCGACGGTGACCCTCACGCCATCGACGTCGAGCGAGCCTTCATCGAAACTTTCCAGTCCATTGATCGAGCGCAGCAAAGTACTCTTGCCCGAACCGCTGCGTCCGATCACTGCCGTCACTTGCCCTTCCTTGACGCGCAAGTCAATGCCCTTGAGGACGTGATGCGCACCAAAGCGCTTGTGCAATCCATTGATGCTAACGAGAGACATTGATTTTCCTTTCCAGGCGGCGGGCATACAGCGAAAGCGGGAAACACAGGCAAAAATACATCAGGGCGATCAGGCCATACACGGTGAAGGGCGCAAACGTGGCGTTGCTGATCATCGAGCCGGCCTTGGTCAGCTCGACAAAACCGATAATGGACGTGACCGCCGTCGCTTTCACGACCTGCACGGAAAATCCGACCGTCGGTGCAACGGCAATGCGCAGCGCCTGCGGCAAGATCACATGGCGCATCTGCTCCATATACGTCATTGCCGTGCTGGCAGACGCTTCCCACTGGCCACGGGGAATCGCCTCGACGCAACCGCGCCAGATTTCCGCCAGGTAGGCGCTGGTAAACAAGGTCAGGGCCACGCTGGCGGCAATCCAGGGCGACACTTGCATGCCGCTCAGTGACAGGCCAAAGAACAGCAGGAACAATTGCATCAGCAGCGGCGTGCCTTGGAACAGCTCGATGTACATGACTGCAAACCGGCGCAGCAACCGCGCGCTCGAGGTGCGCATCATCAGGATCGCGATGCCAACCAGGCCACCGCAAACAAAGGCGATCAAGGACAGCAATACCGTCCAGCGCCCCGCCAGCAGCAAGTTGCGAATGATGTCCCACAGGGAAAAATCGCTCATGTCGCTCTCCTCGCCAGTACGTAGCGGCCAAACAGGTCCAACGCGCGGCGCACGCCGGCCGCCAGCAAAAAGTACATGATGGTGACGACGAAATACACTTCGAAGGAGCGGAAGTTACGCGAGGTAATGAAGCCGGCGCCAAAAGTCAGCTCTTCGGCCGAAATTTGCGAACATACGGACGATCCCAGCATCACGATCACGATCTGGCTCGACAAGGCTGGCCACATCTTGAGCAAGGCCTGGCGCAGAATCACGCAGCGAAAAATCTGGAAGCGCGACATCGCCAGCGCCGACGCGGCCTCGATATGGCCTTTCGGCACAGACTCCACGCCAGCGCGGATGATCTCGGTGCTATAGGCGCCCAGGTTGAGCACCATCGCAATCGTTGCCGCCTGCCACTCGCTCAAATGAATGCCGAGGCTGGGCAAGCCGAAGAAGACAAAGAACAGCTGCACGATGAACGGCGTGTTGCGGATCAGCTCCACATACACGGTGTAGACCGGGAACAGCACGGGCAGTTTCCAGGCGCGCGAAATGGCGCCAAGAATACCGATGGCAACCCCGAGCACGGTGCCAACGAGTGTCAGGCGCAAGGTACCGATTACGCCGTTGTACAGATACTCGCGGTATTCCCAAATACTGCTGAAATCAAAAGTGTATGCCATCGCGCGCTTGACCGCTTACAGCAGGGCTGTGACAGGGCGCGTTGTTTTCAGCCATTTCTGGGCGATGGTATTGAGGCTGCCGTCTTCTTTCGACTTGGCCAGGATGGCATTGATTTGCGCCAGCAACTTCGGTTCGCTTTTATTGATGCCGACATAGCAGGGAGAATTCTTGATAAAGAATTTGAATTCGAGTTTTTTGGCAGGCTGTTTTTCGACAATGGCGCCAGCCACCACGTTGCCAGTGGCAATCAAGGGCACCTGGCCTGACAGGAAAGCGGAAATGGTCGCATTATTATCTTCAAAACGCTTGATGGTGGTATTGGCCGGCGCAATCTTGCTCAGCTCAAGATCTTCCACGGCGCCGCGGGTGACGCCCACGGTTTTCCCTGCCAGTTGCTCGGCCTTGCCAATCGCCTGATCTGCGGTCCCGAACACGCCGCTGAAGAATGGCGCATACGCTGCGCTGAAATCGATGACTTTTTCACGCTCCGGGTTTTTACCGAGACTGGAAATGACCAGGTCGACTTTTTTGGTATTGAGGTAAGGAATGCGATTGGCGCTGGTCACAGGTACCAGTTCCAGTTTGACGCCCAGCCCCTTGGCCAGCATTGCGGCCACGTCAATGTCGTAGCCAACGGGTTTCATGTCAGGGCCGACCGATCCGAAAGGCGGGAAATCCTGGGGCACGGCCACGCGCAAGACCTTGGCTTTGAGAATATCGTAGAGCGCCTCGGCATGGGTCAGCGGCGCGGCAAGGGCGGTGGCGGACAAGATCAGCGACAACAGGATCGAGCGACGGTTCATGGACAACTCCTCAAGGTGGGATGGAGCGTGCTATCCCGTGATGAACAGCGCGCCATAATCCTTGAGCAGTTTCCGTGCCTGCATACAAAGCCTGCATACGATCTGCAAAGCTCCCATTTCTGCATAGTTTTTGAGCAGTGCCTGACTTTCTGCACCATACCATGCACGAATCGGGTGCGCCGCGACAAACCGCCAGACGTAAAAAAACCCCAACCGGATCACCGGAAGGGGTTTTTTCGCATAACAAGCCTGACGATAACCTACTTTCACACTGGTTGCAGCACTATCATCGGCGCAAAGTTGTTTCACGGTCCTGTTCGGGATGGGAAGGGGTGGGACCAACTTGCTATGGTCATCAGGCATAACTTGTAC
>NZ_FNHA01000029.1:0-1525 GCF_900103595.1 Janthinobacterium sp. OK676 | reverse complement strand
GGCCTATTGTGTTGAAAAACTCTTGGCCAAGACCTGTCACGATGCAGTAAATGTATAGGAAAATTGTACGCAGTGGCGGTGTTGGGCTCGCTTAGCTCATCACTAGTGTCACTTTCTGTTTTGGCGGAAGCAGCTTTTTGGCCATTCTCCGCAGATTTTGCGCCGTCGCCGCCAGCAGAAACTCATCGTGGGCGCCGCTGGGGCCGCGCAAGCGCAATTGGCCGAGTTTAAGGATGCGTTTGAGGTGGGCAAATAGCATCTCGACTTTTTTTCGCTCTCTACGCGATTGCCGATAAGCGTCTGTCTTGCCAATGGCCCGTGCCACGTCGCGTGCAGGTTCATGCGGGCTACGGTCGATCTTACGGATGTCCATATTGGGACAGCATTTTAATTTGAGCTGGCAGGCCTGGCAGTCATACAGGCTGGCTCGATAGCGAAATGGGTTTTTCTGCTGGCTACGCTGAGCGGGTTTCAAGTACTTGCCAGCAGGGCAAACATAACGATTGTTTTCACTATCGAAGATGAAATCGGTACGGCTGAAAGTGCCGTCGTGATGTTCGGATTTGTCCCAGACAGGAACATGCGGGGCGATCTTCTTTTCATCAACCAGCCATCCCAGCATTGCAGCAACACCGTAATTCGTATCGCCCACCAATCGGTGTGGCTTGATAGCGAATTTCTCCTCAACCCGGTTGATCATCGTTTTAGTGGCCTCGAGCTCAGCTATCTTGCTCACTGCGGATGCCTCGACATCGACAATCATTCCCGCTTTCAAATCGATCAGGTAATTTGTTGAGTAGGCAAAAATAGCCGGCCCTGCAGCGGCAGTCCAGGTTGCAGACGGATCCGTCAGCGAGATTCTTTTTGGCGGCACCGGATTAACTTGGTCCAGAGCTGCCAGATACTCTCGCACCGGTCGACTTGCCTGCTCAGGATCACCCCAATCGATAGCGGAATCGCCTGAACAGGAACGTTGCCGCTGGGCGTCAGCCTTGATCATGCTGGCGTCGGTTGCAAACCCTTCGCCCTGTACCAGGCCTTCTGTCATGCAACGTCGAAGAACCGCATCGAATAGCTGGCGAAATGCATCGTGATCGCGAAAGCGGCCGTGTCTATTTTTGGAAAAACTTGAGTGATCCGGCACCTTATCCTTCAGACCCAACCGGCAAAACCAGCGGTAAGCCAGATTCATGCCGACTTCTTCGCACAGCCTCCGCTCGGAACGTATACCGTAGCAATAGCCAATGATCAGCATGCGGGCCATGAGCTCGGGATCGACTGATGGTCGACCGGTATGACTGTACGACTGAGCCAAGTTCTCGCGAAACTCGGTCAGGTCGAGGTACTGATCCACCGCTCTCAGTAGATGGTCTTCGGGAACGTATTCGTTTAGACTAATCAAGACGAACAACTCCCGTTTGGTTTCCTGACGTCCCATCATCGCAGCCTCCGTCTTTTCTTTGCTTAGACAGCGGCAAATCGTGAAGATCGCGTGCTCAACTGGAGTTTTTCAACGCAATAGGCC
>NZ_FNHA01000030.1:0-1461 GCF_900103595.1 Janthinobacterium sp. OK676 | reverse complement strand
CCGCTGACCGGACAAGCCTGGTCGCAAGCGCAGCTCAACCATGGCTCGGGCCGCGCCACCTCGCGCAGCAAGCCGCGCACCGCGCGCGGTTCCACGGCGCCATGGTTGTGCCGTATCGTCAGGCACTGCTCCCACGTCACGGGGCCATAACGACTGTTTCCGTCAGCATCGAGCACGCTGAAATGGCGGAACGCTTCGCCTTCACTGAACAGCCGGGCCGGCTCCGTCAAACCCTTCCCAGCGGCGGGTTGCCAGTATGCGGAAAACGGCGCAGTCGGCGCGTCGCTGTGCAAGCCGGTGGGGCGCAGCGCATAGTCGGCGGCCAGGAAATATGGTTTTTGCAACAACGAGGAGGCGCTTGGCTGCGGCATGGCGGGCGGCGGGCGGACACCCTTGGCGGCATGCAGCAAGGTATCCCTGTCGCCATTCCAGGGCGGCAGATCGGCGGGCGGGAGCGGCAAGACCTTGTCCAGATTAGGAAAGCGCGCATTGGGATTGAATCCAAGTTCGCGATTAAGTACCGCATAACGTTCACCGCGAGCCTTGTCAATGAACGGCACTAACATATCGGACATATTGAAAGGTTGGCTGAACTCTATTGAGAGATCGCGTGCGCACTGCGCGCAACCCAGGCGGACACCTTCATGTAAAACTTTTAGTGCGCGGTCTTTTGTTTCTGGCGTCCGATGATCGCCAATTATTGTGCCATCTGCAGTTCTTGGCGCAGCATATAAATAGTATAAATCATATGCCGCTGGCCCGTAACCTTGGGTAACCGCACACTCCAGCATTTTGGTCGCTACAGGAATATTGCCCCACATATCAATACCTGGGTGATCCTCTCCAGCAGTCAATTTTTCGCCGAGAAACCCCATTGCCTGTGGATTTCCCATCTGCGCCGCCTTTTGCCAAAAGGCATAAGCGCGAGTGATGTCGCCGCTGACGCCCGTGCCATTCGCATAATACGTTCCCATCCGGTCATATGCCGCCGGTATGCCCAGCCGCATCGCCTTTTCCACCAGTTGCACCGCTTCCTCCTCACCATATAAAGGATCGCGTCCTTCCACATACAGACTGGCCAGATTGAGCATCGCCTTCCAGTGCAACCGCTCTGCCGCTTGACGCGTCAGAGCGACGATTTTTTTGTAATCGCGGTCTCCCACGAAAATTTCAGGATCTTCCAAGGCGCGCGCTTCGAGGAACCAGTCCTCGGCTTGCGCATCGATGGGCGGCACCTTATTCGCCTCGGTTTCACAGATAAAATCCGCGACATGGGGATTGAAAAGTGGCAGGCTTTGGTTGCGTGGCAGGACTTTGTCGTTAGGCATTTTGCAGGCAAGCAGGCAGCACAAGACAATCAGCGAAGCAAGGCGTCCTCTTGTGGCAGCCATGCCGGATTGATTGCTATCCATTGCGTTATCCAAGATCAGGAAGGGACGCATCCATCAAATGCCACGTCAC
>NZ_FNHA01000031.1:0-1393 GCF_900103595.1 Janthinobacterium sp. OK676 | reverse complement strand
TTCACGAAGCAATCGGAAGTGGTTCCAAGAAAAGCCTCTAAGCTTCAGTCATACGAGACCGTACCGCAAACCGACACAGGTGGGCGAGATGAGTATTCTAAGGCGCTTGAGAGAACTCGGGAGAAGGAACTCGGCAAATTGGTACCGTAACTTCGGGAAAAGGTACGCCCCGGTAGCTTGATTGGTTTACTCCATGAGGGTGAAAGGGTTGCAATAAACTGGTGGCTGCGACTGTTTAATAAAAACACAGCACTCTGCAAACACGAAAGTGGACGTATAGGGTGTGACGCCTGCCCGGTGCTGGAAGATTAAATGATGGGGTGCAAGCTCTTGATTGAAGTCCCAGTAAACGGCGGCCGTAACTATAACGGTCCTAAGGTAGCGAAATTCCTTGTCGGGTAAGTTCCGACCTGCACGAATGGCGTAACGATGGCCACACTGTCTCCTCCCGAGACTCAGCGAAGTTGAAATGTTTGTGATGATGCAATCTACCCGCGGCTAGACGGAAAGACCCCATGAACCTTTACTGTAGCTTTGCATTGGACTTTGAACCAATCTGTGTAGGATAGGTGGGAGGCTTTGAAGCGGGGACGCTAGTTCTCGTGGAGCCAACCTTGAAATACCACCCTGGTTTGTTTGAGGTTCTAACCTTGGTCCGTTATCCGGATCGGGGACAGTGCATGGTAGGCAGTTTGACTGGGGCGGTCTCCTCCTAAAGTGTAACGGAGGAGTTCGAAGGTACGCTAGATACGGTCGGACATCGTGTTGATAGTGCAATGGCATAAGCGTGCTTAACTGCGAGACTGACAAGTCGAGCAGGTACGAAAGTAGGACATAGTGATCCGGTGGTTCTGTATGGAAGGGCCATCGCTCAACGGATAAAAGGTACTCTGGGGATAACAGGCTGATTCCTCCCAAGAGTTCATATCGACGGGGGAGTTTGGCACCTCGATGTCGGCTCATCACATCCTGGGGCTGTAGCCGGTCCCAAGGGTATGGCTGTTCGCCATTTAAAGTGGTACGTGAGCTGGGTTTAAAACGTCGTGAGACAGTTTGGTCCCTATCTGCCGTGGGCGTTGGAAATTTGAAGGGGGCTGCTCCTAGTACGAGAGGACCGGAGTGGACGAACCTCTGGTGTACCGGTTGTCACGCCAGTGGCATTGCCGGGTAGCTAAGTTCGGAAGAGATAACCGCTGAAAGCATCTAAGCGGGAAACTTGCCTTGAGATGAGATTTCCCAGAGCCTTGAGCTCTTTGAAGGGTCGTTCGAGACCAGGACGTTGATAGGCTGGGTGTGGAAGTGCAGTAATGCATTAAGCTAACCAGTACTAATTGCCCGTACGGCTTGTCCCTATAACCTTAGCAGGTACAGAGGATAAGACGGTACAACGTTG